>NZ_JAUSOO010000131.1 GCF_030656115.1 Hydrogenophaga sp. | reverse complement strand
CACGACCTTTTCATCCGAATAACGGATGCCCTTGCCCTTGTAAGGCTCGGGGGGGCGCACAGCGCGCACCTCGGAAGCGATCTGGCCCACGCGCTGGCGATCGGAACCCTTGATCAGGATTTCGGTCGGCGTCGGGGTTTCCACCTTGATACCAGCAGGCATGTCCATCACCACAGGGTGCGAATAGCCCACGGTCAGGTTGAGCTTGGCGCCTTGCGCCTGGGCTTTGTAGCCCACACCAATCAGCGTCAACTTTTTCTCAAAACCCTTGCTGACGCCGTTGACCATGTTGTTCACCAGCTGACGCATGGTGCCCGACATGGCGCTGGCTTCGCGGGAGTCGTTGACAGGCACAAACGTCAGCGAGCCGGCGTTGTTCTCAATGGTGACCAAGGCGTTTTGCGCCAGAGCCAGGACACCCAAGGTGCCCTTGACGTTGATCAAACCGTCGTTGACGGCCACTTCAACCCCTGCGGGGACGGTAACCGGTTGTTTTCCAATACGTGACATTCAGTAGCTCCTCAATGCCCGCATCAGGCGACGTAACACAGGACTTCACCACCGACACCGGTAGCGCGGGCCTTGCGGTCGGTCATCACGCCCTGGGGCGTGGTAACAATGGCCACACCCAGACCGTTCTGAACCTGGGGAATGGCGTTGCGGCCACGGTAGACGCGCAGACCAGGGCGGCTGACACGCTCAATGCGCTCGATCACAGGACGACCGGCATAGTACTTGAGAGCGATCTCAAGTTCATTTTTGCCGTCGTTGCTTTTGACCTGGAACCCATCAATGTAACCCTCGTCCTTCAGGACTTGGGCAATCGCGGTTTTGACTTTGGACGCTGGCATCGTGACGCTGGCTTTTTCAACCATTTGTGCGTTGCGGATGCGGGTCAACATGTCGGCAATAGGATCACTCATGCTCATTTGTGGTTCTCCTAGTGCTTACCAGCTGGCTTTGGTGATGCCGGGAATTTCACCGGCAAACGCCATTTCACGAACCTTGGCACGAGCCAGGCCGAAGTGGGCGAAGGTACCGCGCGGACGACCGGTGATCTCGCAGCGGTTGCGCTGGCGGGTCGGGTTCGCGTTGCGAGGCAGCTTTTGCAGACCCAGTCGGGCTGCGTCGCGCTCTTCGTCGGTACGCTTCGCGTCGTTGGCCGTAGCCTTCAACTCGGTGTATTTCTTGGCAAACTTGGCGGCGAGTTTCTCGCGCTTGAGTTCACGTTGCAGTAGTGCTTGTTTAGCCACGCGCCACCTCAGTTCTTGAACGGAAAACGGAAACCAGCCAGCAGAGCTTTGCACTCGGCATCGTTCTTGGCGGTCGTCGTGATGCTGATATTGAGGCCGCGCAAGGCATCCACCTTGTCGTACTCAATCTCAGGGAAAATGATCTGCTCTTTGACACCGATGTTGTAGTTGCCACGGCCGTCAAATGCCTTGCCCGAGATGCCCCGGAAGTCACGAACGCGAGGCAGAGCCACGGTCACGAAACGGTCCAGGAATTCGTACATGCGGGCACCGCGCAGTGTCACCATACAGCCAATGGGTTGCTGCTCACGGATCTTGAAGCCCGCGATAGCTTTTTTGGCCTTGGTCACCACCGGCTTTTGGCCAGCAATCTTGGTCAGATCACCCACAGCGTTGTCCATGACCTTCTTGTCAGCAACCGCTTCGCTCACACCCATGTTGAGCGTGATCTTGGTGATGCGCGGGACTTCCATCGACGACTTGTAGCCGAATTTCTCGACCAAAGCAGGCGTGATTTTGTCGCGGTAAATTTCTTGCAAGCGTGTCATGTTTATGCCGCCTTAATTTCTTCGCCACTGGACTTGAAGACGCGCACTTTCTTGCCGTCAGCCAGGAGCTTGATGCCCACGCGATCTGCCTTGCCCGTGGCGCCATTGAAGATGGCAACATTGGACTGGTGGATGGGCATGGTTTTTTCGATGATGCCGCCCGTAATACCCTTCATCGGGTTGGGCTTGGCATGTTTCTTGACGGTATTCACACCCTCAACAACCAGCTTGCTGTCGTCTGCACGCAGAACAACCTTGCCGCGCTTGCCCTTGTCACGGCCGGCAATCACGATGACTTCATCGCCACTACGAATCTTGTTCATGATGATTCCTCAGAGAACCTCGGGTGCCAGCGACACGATCTTCATGAACTTTTCGGTGCGCAGCTCGCGCGTCACCGGTCCGAAGATGCGGGTGCCGATAGGCTCCAGCTTGGCGTTAAGCAACACGGCTGCATTGCCGTCGAATTTGATCAGAGCACCGTCTTGACGACGAATACCTTTGGCGGTGCGAACCACCACAGCGTTCTAAACCTCGCCTTTTTTGACGCGGCCACGGGGCGCTGCTTCTTTGACAGTGACCTTGATGACGTCGCCCACACTGGCGTAACGACGTTTCGAGCCACCGAGCACCTTGATGCACATCACGGACTTGGCGCCCGTGTTGTCAGCAACATCGAGTCGAGTTTGCGTTTGAATCATTTGATTTAAGTCCCAACTTGAATCCTCTCAGCCACCACGGCAGAAAGTGATCAGTCTTGGGCCCGTCGTTGCCGGCTGCACCCCTGGCTTCAGAGAACCTGAGGCCTGAGCACAACCCGCGTCGGTGGGCGGATTACTTCGCCTTTTTAGGGCGAAGCTGCGGATTATTGCACCCAGCACCTTGCGTGTCAACAGGCTCCAACCACTTATTTGCGGCTTTGGACCTGAAAGGTGCTGACAGGCGCCACAGATTTCAGGGTCAACAGCCGATCACACCTTCTACACTGCGTTCCAAGAGAGCCCCCCGTGCAGACCAACCAAGAAGGAACAGGCATGACTTACCTGCTGGCCCTGGACCAGGGCACCTCAAGTTCGCGCAGCGTGGTGTTTGACTGCGATGGTCGCGTGGTGGCCATCGCACAACGCGAGGTTCCCCAGATATATCCGCAGCCCGGTTGGGTGGAGCACGACCCGCGCGACCTCTGGACCACGCAACTGGAAACGGCCCGGGAAGTCCTGAAGAAGGCAGGTCTGGCCGCCCGTGCTGTTCAGGCGGTGGGCATCACCAACCAGCGCGAGACCACCGTGGTGTGGAGCCGACAGACCGGTGAGCCGGTGCACAACGCCATCGTCTGGCAGGATCGCCGCACCGAAGCCACCTGCGCCGGGCTGCGTGCACAGGGATTGACCGACACCGTGCTGCAGAAAACCGGCTTGCGCATCGATGCCTATTTTTCGGGTACCAAGCTCAAGTGGATCCTGGACCATGTGCCCGGTGTGCGTGCGCAGGCCGAACGCGGCGAGCTGGCCTTTGGCACGGTGGACAGCTGGCTGATCTGGCAGCTCACCGGTGGCCAGCGGCATGTGACCGATTTCAGCAACGCCGCGCGCACGATGCTGTTCAACATCCACACCAACACCTGGGACGACGAACTGATGGCCGCGCTGGATATACCCGCCAGCCTGATGCCGCAGGCGCTGCCGTCGGCGGCGCACTTTGGCCATGTTCAGCCCCAGTGGCTGGGCGCAGCGCTGGAAATTGGCGGCGTGGCGGGCGACCAGCAAAGCGCCCTGTTTGGCCAGGCCTGTTTCAGCGCCGGCATGGCGAAAAACACCTACGGCACCGGCTGCTTCATGCTGATGCACACCGGCGAGCGCTTCCAGATCAGCCAGAACGGGCTCATCACCACCGCAGCAGCCCAGCCTGCCGGCGCGCCGCAGTACGCGCTGGAAGGCAGCGTGTTCATGGGCGGCGCTGTGGTGCAATGGCTGCGCGATGGCCTGCGGGCCATCCAGTCCAGCAGCGAGGTGCAAGCACTGGCCGAGAGCGTGCCCGACGCCGGCGGCGTGGTGCTGGTGCCCGCCTTCACAGGGCTGGGCGCGCCCTACTGGCAGCCCGACAGCCGCGGCAGCATCACCGGCCTGACGCGCGGCACGACCCTGGCGCACATCGCTCGCGCCGCGCTGGAGAGCATCGCATTTCAAAGCACCGCCCTGCTCCACGCCATGAGCCGCGACGCGGTGGCTGCCGGCGGCGTGGCGGTGAGCGAACTCCGGGTGGACGGTGGTGCCTGCGTCAACGATTTGCTGATGCAGATACAGGCCGACCTGCTGGGCATACCCGTGGTGCGGCCCGCTGTGATCGAAACCACCGCCTTGGGCGCCGCTTACCTGGCGGGCCTGCACGCCGGGCTGTATGCCGGACGGGACGAACTGGCCCAACAGTGGCGCGCCGAACGCGTTTTTCAGCCACAACGCTCACGGGAATGGGCGGCCACGCAAATGGCGCAGTGGGAACGCGCGATGAGGCAAACCGTCGCGGTCTGAAGCCGCGGTGTCCGGACACAACCAGCTCTGCAACGGGCGACAATGGTGGCCTGCACACCTGAGAGTCTGAGCCGCGCGCCGTCACGCGGCGCCTCAGCACCACACACCTTGGATCACCGCATGAGCACTGCCAACACATCCCATCCCATCGTCACCTTCATCGGCGGCGGCAACATGGCCAGCGCCATCATTGGCGGCCTGATTCGCCAGGGCCACCCGGCCACTGCGCTGCAAGTGGTCGAGCCCTGGGACGAACAACGCACCCGCCTCGCCGAGCAGTTTCCCGGCATGACCGTGCTGAAGGCTGCCAGCGCGGCGCTACAGGGCTCAAGTCTGGTGGTGTGGGCGGTCAAGCCCCAAACCTTCAAGGAAGCTGCAGCGCAGGCTCAGCCATTTCTGGGCGACACACTGCACCTCAGCGTGGCAGCGGGCATCACCAGCGACAGCATTTCTGCCTGGCTGGGCACGTCGCGCACCGTGCGCGCCATGCCCAACACGCCCGCCTTGGTGGGGCTGGGCATGACCGGTCTGTTTGCGCGCCCGGGTGTGAGCGACGCCGAGCGCGCGCTGGTGGAAACCGTGGTGAAAACCACCGGCGACCTGGTGTGGGTGGAGGCCGAAGCGCAGCTGGACGCTGTGACCGCACTCTCGGGTTCAGGCCCGGCCTATGTGTTTTATTTCCTGGAAGCCATGCGCGACGCAGGGGCCCAGATGGGCTTGCCGCCCGAGGTGGCCCAGCGGCTGGCCGTGGGCACTTTCATTGGTGCGGCCACCCTGGCGCAGCGCTCCAGCGAACCGCTGCAGACCCTGCGCGAACGCGTCACGTCCAAGGGCGGCACCACCTACGCGGCCATCACGTCGATGGACGCAGCCGGGGTCAAGGCGAAATTTGAAGACGCGCTGTTTGCGGCCCAGAAACGCGCCGACGAACTGGGCCGCGAATTCGGCAAGTAACCCCCATCAAACACCCAGCACCACGCCCACAAACACCGTAAAGCCCAGCCAGTGGTTGAGGCGAAAGGCCTTGAAGCAGCCTTCGCGGGTGCGGTCCTTGATGAGGCGGTGGTGAGCGACCACCTGGGCGAACGCCACCACCAGCGTGGCGCTCCACACCCAGGGGTCCACGCTGGGCCACAGCGCTGCGGTCCAGATGGCCAGAAAGACGAGGTAGAAGGTCATCACCAGCGGCACATCGCGGTCGCCCAGGGTGATGGCCGACGTCTTCATGCCGATCTTGAGGTCGTCGTCGCGGTCAACCATGGCGTATTCGGTGTCGTAGGCCAGCACCCAAAACAGGTTGCCCACCATCAACAGCCAAGCCAGCGGCGGCACGCTGTGCCACACGCCCGCCCAGAAGCCGGGCGCGCTCCAGGGCGCTGCGCCGCTGAACAACTCCAGCGCCGGGCCACCGCGCACAGCTGCAAACGCCATGGGAATGCCGAAGCTGAAAGCCACACCCAACACCGCCTGTGGCATGGACACGACCCGCTTGGCGTAGGGGTAGAGCAGCGCCAGCACCAGCCCCAGGCCCGACCACACCACCGTGGCCACATTGGTGGTGAGCGTGAGGGCAAAGGCCGCAACAGCCAGCGCTGCGCCCACGCCCAGTGCTTCGCGCGCACCCAGGCGCCCACTGGTGACCGGGCGTTGGGCGGTGCGTTTGACGTGTTTGTCAAACTCGCGGTCGGCCACGTCGTTGACGCAGCAGCCCGCGCTGCGCATGAGGATGGTGCCCGCCACAAACACGACCAGCAAGTGCCACCCGGGAAAGCCGCCCGCCGCCAGCCACAGCGCCGAAAGCGAGGGCCACAGCAGCAGCAGCCAGCCGGCGGGCCGGTTCCAGCGGATCAGGTCCAGGTAGAGCGAGAAACGAGAAGGCATGGAGACAAAAATCGCAGTCATGACAGTCTTTGGACGCCCGGCAGTTCGCACGCATAAATGGCGTTGCGCAGTTCGGCTATGGCTTCGTAGCGGGTGAAGCTGCGGCGCCAGGCCAGCACCACGCGGCGGGTGGGCGCCTCGCCTTTGAACGGCAGGTAGCGCACATACGACGAATCGCCAAAGTCTTGTCCTGGCGTGGGTGAGCCTTCCAGCGCAGAAGAAGGCACCGACAGGCGCGGCACCAGCGTCACGCCCATGCCAGCGGCCACCATGTGTTTGATGGTTTCCAGCGACGACCCTTCAAAGCTCTTGCGGATACCTTCGGTGTCGCTGGAGAAGCGCGCAAACTCGGGGCACACCTCCAGCACGTGGTCGCGAAAACAGTGGCCGGTGCCCAGCAGCAGCATGGTCTCGCGCTTGAGCTCTTCGTTGGTGATATTTTTGTTTTTCGACAACGGATGCGTCACCGGCACCGCTGCCAGAAAAGGCTCGTCGTACAGCGGGGCAATGGCCAGGTTGGTGTCGGGAAACGGCTCGGCCAGAATGGCGCAATCAATCTCACCCAGGCGCAGCTGCTCCAGCAACTTGACGGTGAAGTTTTCCAGCAACATCAGCGGCATTTGCGGCGTGCGGTCGATCACGTGGCGCACCAGGTCGGGCAGCAAATACGGGCCAATGGTGTAGATCACCCCCAGACGCAGCGGGCCGGTCAGCGGGTCTTTGCCACGCTTGGCGATCTCCTTGATGCTCGCCGCCTGCTCCAGCACCGTTTGTGCCTGGCGGACGATCTCTTCGCCCAGCGGCGTGACGGCAATTTCGCTGGCGTTGCGTTCGAAGATCTTCACCTCCAGCTCTTCTTCCAGCTTTTTGATGGCCACAGACAGGGTGGGCTGCGAGACAAAACAGGCTTCCGCCGCCTTGCCAAAGTGCTTTTCGCGCGCCACGGCCACGATGTATTTGAGTTCGGTGAGCGTCATGGGGGTATTTTGCGCCAGAGAGGCGCCAGGCGCAGCGCGGTTGTACCGGTGCCACAGCCAATCGCCAACACCGCTTGATCGTCCGACAGAAAGTCTTGCAAGCGGCGCAACATGGCCTCGCAACCGGCGGCATCAGAGGCTGAAGCGAGGAGAGAAGGCGGCATATGGGGTGTTGGGAACGGAAGCACGAGGGACACCATCGGCAGGACTTGATGCTGCCCATGCCCAGCACCGCAGGGAATTGCGCTCGTTTCGCTCTTGACCTGCAGCCACAAGTCCTTGGACGTGCCGTCCCTCCCAGACAGAAACCCCGGTGCCTTGTGGTGGTTCACCGCCCCATCCACCATCTGCGACATGAACTCGGGTCAGGGGCTGAGGCACACTACCGCCGACACATCGCGCGCAAGATCGCCCCTACGGCCTCCACCTCAACCACCCAGTTCCCCACATTCCCGGAACAGTTCAACATGTCACACGCCATGAACAACTCGCTCGACGAAGACGTCACGTTCCGACGCCTGGAAGTGTTGCTGGCCTTCCTTGAAGAGGGCAATCTGAGCCGGACAGCCGAGCGGCTTGGCTTCAGCACGGTCACCGTCCACCGCGCGCTGCATTCGCTGGAGTCGGGCGTGCGATGCCGCCTGTTTCGACACGAAGGAAGAAACCTGATTCCCACGGATGCAGCGCACCACCTGGCCGACGTGGGTCGGGAGGTGTTGCGCAAGATGCATGACGGCATCCGCACCACACGGGAGGTTGCAGGCTACGCGGCCAACCACATCCGGATCGGATCGCTGTATTCCCTGACGAGCGGCGTGGTCCCCTCGCTCATCATGGGGCTCAAGCTGCGCAAGCCCGATCTGCACACGGAACTCGTCCTCGGTTCCAATTCAGATCTTCTTCAGCGACTGTTCGACGGATCGATCGACTGCGCACTCATGGGAACCCCCGACAAAGCCCAGGACGTGGAGAGCCAGCTGCTGTTCAACGACGAGATTTTCTTTGCGGCGCCGCGCGGAACGCCCTACGACAAGCTCGAAGAGGTGGATCTGATGACCTGCCGCGATGAGTCTTTCGTGAGCCTGACCGAAGGGTTCGTCACGTCCATGCGCTTTGCCGAGGCCTTTCGAATTGCCGGGTATGCGCCCAACGTCGTCATGCAGACCGGCGACATCTTCTCGCTGATGAACCTGGTCGGCGGCGGGATCGGCTGCACCTTGTTGCCCGGGCGGATTCGCGCGGTGTTGCCGGCCCAGGTGAGGCTCATCCCGCTGGCGACGGACTACCGCCTTGAACAGCCGATTTCGCTGAACTTCCTGCGTTCGCGCGAGCGCGATCCCAACCTGCTGTCTTTGCTCGCTGCTTGCCGTCAGTACACCGCTGAGGTCGATCGACCGCCGCGAAGCGCGCACCCGGGTTAACCCTCGATCCTTTCACGCAGCGAAACCATTCGCTGTTCTCGTTGATTGAAGCGTGATCAGGGTCTTCCTACCATTCGATCGTCCAGACGTTTCCTGCCTTGTCCTGGCATGGCAAACGTCGGAACCCGTTCCGGGTCGGAATCGAAATTCACGAGTAGGAGACAACCATGATCAGCAAGACCAAACGCTATTTCACCGTGGCGCTCGCCAGCGCGGCACTGGCCTGCGCCCTGCCAACAGCCCAGGCGCAAACGCAAAGAGTCATCAAAATTTCGCACCAGTTCCCGGCGGCGACCAGTGAGGACGGCGACTTCCGCGACCGCCTGGTCCGCCGCTTCGCCGCCGAAGTCGAGAAGCAGTCCAAGGGCAGCCTGAAGTTCGAGATCTACCCGGGCAGTTCGCTGATGAAAACGAACAGCCAGATCGGCGCCCTGCGCAAGAGCGCGCTGGACATGAGCCTGGTGCCGTTGGCCTACGGTGGCGGCGAAATTCCGGCGGTCAACCTGACCCTGATGCCGACCCTGGTGACCAGCTACGAGCAGGGCATGCGCTGGAAAAACGCGCCGATCGGCAAGGAGCTGGACCGCATCCTGGCCGACAAGAACATCAAGATCCTCACCTGGGTCTGGCAGGCCGGTGGGATCGCCTCGACCAAGAAGCCGGTGGTGTTGCCTGACGATGCCAAGGGCCTGAAGTTCCGCGGCGGCAGCAAGGAAATGGACCAGATGCTGAAGGGGACCGGCGCCGCGGTGACCGGTATGCCGTCCTCGGAAATCTACAGCGCCATGCAGTCCGGCGTGCTCGATGCGGCACTGACTTCCAGCACTTCGCTGATCAGCTTCCGTCTGCACGAATTCACCAAGTTCGTGACGACGGCGCGGCAAAAAAGCTTCTGGTTCATGTTCGAGCCGTTGCTGATTTCCAAGAGCCTCTATGACTCCCTGACGCCGGAGCAGCAGAAGATCGTCAGCGAAGTTGGCGCCAGCCTGGAGCCGTTCGGTGTCGATGAGTCGAAGAAGGACGATCTGCGCATGGCCGAGGTCTATGCGAAGGCCGGGGCCAAGGTGGCCGACATGGATGACAAAGCGTTCGCCGCCTGGCGCACCGTCGCCGAACAGACCGCCTTCAAGGATTTCGCCGAGAACATCAAGGATGGCCGCGCCCTGCTCGACATGGCGCTGTCGGTCAAGTAACCCCAGGGCCGGGCAAGGCCCGGCCCCTCCTTCTTTTTCTCGAGGTGAATCATGAGCCCCGGAGTTTTCATCAGCCGCGCGGTCAAGGCCTTCAACATCGCGACGGGCTACCTGTCGGCCTTTCTGATCGTCGTTTCCAGTGGCGTCCTCGTCTTCGAGGTGGCCGTCCGCTATTTCTTCGCCTGGCCGACCGACTGGGAAATCGAGTTCTGTGTGATGTTGCTGATCGCTTCCAGCTTCCTGGCTGCCGCACACACCCAGCTCAACCGTGGCCATGTGACCATCGAAATCCTCGACGAGGTCATGCCGAAAAGCTGGACCCAGTGGCGTCTGGCGCTGACCGATCTGCTGTCTTTCCTGTTCTGCGCCTTCATCACCTGGAACTGCTGGCATCTCTTCTACGAAGCCTGGGACGAGGGGCGCATGAGCGACACCTCCTGGGCGCCGAAGATGTGGCCGGTGTTCGCCACCATGGCCGTCGGCATGACCTCGCTGACACTGCAGATTTTTGTCCAGTTCATCGAGGACTCGTTGCCGCAAGCCATGCGCTCGCACCAACCGCCGGCGCAGCACAACGCCGCCGTCCAAGTGGCCATTGAACGCATCCAGCATGACGAACAAGGAGCCACCAAATGAGCGTCGCACAAATGGGCCTGATGTACGGGCTGGCCACCTTCGTCTTCCTCTTCTCCGGCATGCCGATCGCCTTCGCCCTGGGCTCGGTGGCGGTGCTCTTCATGTATTTCTTCATGCCGGCCCCGCAGTTGTCGATCATTGCGGAAACCATCTTTTCCGAACTCAACAGCTTCACGCTGCTGACCATTCCGCTGTTCATCCTGATGGGCGCGGCGATCGGCAAGTCGCGCGCCGGCGCTGACCTCTACAACTCGCTGAACCGTTGGCTGTACAAGGTGCCGGGCGGTCTTGGGCTGGCCAATACGCTGGCCTGTTCGGTGTTTTCCGCCATGTGCGGTTCGTCGCCGGCCACCTGTGCCGCCATCGGTTCGGCCGGCATCCCGGAAATGCGCAAGCGCGGCTATTCCGAGCGCCTGGCCACCGGCCTGATCGCCGCCGGCGGCACGCTGGGCATCCTGATCCCGCCGTCGCTGACGCTGATCCTGTATGGCCTGGCGACCGAGCAATCGATCGGCAAGCTGTTCATGGCCGGTGTCGGGCCCGGCCTGCTGCTGACCGCGTTGTTCTCGCTGTGGGTGGTGTACAAGGCCTGGGCGGAAAAGACGGAACGCCTGGCCAGCCACAAGGCGAGCGGCAGGGTCGCCGAGCCCTTGGAGTTCTACAGCTGGAAAGAAAAGCTCGAAATCCTGCCGCGCCTGCTGCCCTTCCTCGGTTTGATTCTGGTTGTCATGATCGCCCTCTACGACGGCTGGGCGACGCCCTCGGAAGTCGCCGGCATCGGCGCCTTCGGCGCCATGCTGATGGTCATGGCCATTTACGGTTGCTGGCGCTGGGCCGACATGAAGGTGATCCTCTCCGGCACCGCCCGCGAGTCGTCCATGATCATGCTGATCATCGCCATGTCCTTCCTCTACACCTATGTGATGAGCTACCTGCACATCACCCAGTCGGCCGCCACCTGGCTGGTCGCGCTGGGCATGGGCAAGTGGGAGTTCCTGCTCTGGGTGAACGTGATGCTGCTGGTGCTCGGCTTCTTCCTGCCGCCGGTGGCCATCATCCTGATGGTCACCCCGGTGCTGCTGCCGGCGCTGGTCGCCCTCGACATCGACCTGATCTGGTTCGGCGTGATCATGACCATCAACATGGAAATGGGCCTGGTGACGCCACCGGTTGGTCTCAATCTTTTCGTGATCAGCGGCATCGCGCCCGACGTCAAGCTCAAGCAGATCATGTGGGGCACCCTGCCTTTCCTCGGGTTGATGGCGCTGGGCATCGTGCTGCTCTGTGTTTTCCCGGAGATTGCCACCTGGCTGCCATCGCAATACGCCGGCGCTTGAGTGACGGAAAGACCATCATGAACGCACCCCAATCCCGCGAGTGGGACAGCCTGCGCCAGAGCCGCAGCCATCGCCTGGAACGAGTGGCTGCCATCGGCCTCGGCCAGGTGGTTCCGGCCGAGCGCATCAGCGAGCTGCTGGAAGCCGTCATCCAGCCCGGCGACCGCGTCTGTCTGGAAGGCAACAACCAGAAGCAGGCCGATTTCCTGGCCCAGGCGCTGGCCGACTGCGATCCGGCCCGCCTTCACGACCTCCACATGGTCCAGTCGGTCCTGGCGCTCCCGAGCCACATGGACCTGTTCGAGCGCGGCCTGGCCAGCCGTCTCGATTTTTCCTTCAGTGGCCCGCAGGGCGCCCGGCTGGCCAGCCTGGTGCAGGAGCAGCGCATCGAGATCGGGGCGATTCACACCTATCTCGAACTGTTCGGTCGCTACTTCCTCGACCTGACGCCCAACGTCGCGCTGATCGCGGCCCAGGCGGCCGATGCCCAGGGCAACCTCTACCTCGGGCCGAACACCGAGGACACGCCGGCGATCATGGAGGCCACCGCCTTCAAGGGCGGCATCGTCATCGCCCAGGTCAATGAACGCCTCGACCAGCTGCCGCGCGTTGATGTGCCGGCCGACTGGGTGGATTTCACGGTGCTGGCGCCGCGTCCGAACCACATCGAGCCCTTGTTCACCCGCGACCCGGCGCAGATCACCGAGATTCAGGTGCTGATGGCGATGATGGCGATCAAGGGCATCTACGCCGAGTACGGCGTGAAGCGCCTGAACCATGGCATCGGCTTCGACACGGCAGCCATCGAACTGCTCCTGCCGACCTACGCCGCCGACCTCGGCCTGAAGGGCAAGATCTGCACGCACTGGGCGCTCAACCCGCACCCGACGCTGATTCCGGCGATCGAAGCCGGCTTCGTCGAATCGGTGCACTGCTTCGGTTCGGAAGTCGGCATGGACGCCTACATCTCGGCCCGCTCCGACGTGTTCTTCACCGGCGCCGACGGCAGCATGCGTTCCAACCGCGCCTTCTGCCAGACCGCCGGCCTCTACGCCTGCGACATGTTCATCGGTTCGACGCTGCAGATGGACCTGGCCGGCAACAGCTCGACGGCCACGCTGGGCCGCATCACCGGCTTCGGCGGCGCGCCGAACATGGGTTCCGACCCGCACGGCCGGCGCCACGCCAGCCCGGCCTGGCTGAAAGCCGGGCGCGAGGCCTACGGGCCCAACGCCATCCGTGGCCGCAAGCTGGTGGTGCAGATGGTCGAAACCTTCCGCGAACACATGGCGCCGGTCTTCGTCGAAGAACTCGACGCGTGGAAGCTGCAGAAAATGATGGGCGCCGAACTGCCGCCGATCATGATCTACGGCGACGACGTCAGCCACATCGTCACCGAGGAAGGCATCGCCAACCTGCTGCTCTGCCGCTCGCCGGAGGAGCGCGAACAGGCGATCCGCGGCGTTGCCGGCTACACCGCTGTCGGGCTGGCGCGTGATCACCGCATGGTCGAGAACCTGCGGGACCGCGGGGTGGTCCGTCGCCCGCAGGACCTGGGCATCGACCCGCGCCAGGCCACGCGCAACCTGCTGGCCGCCCGCAGCATGCGCGACCTGGTGCGTGCTTCGGGCGGCCTCTACCAACCGCCCAAGCGGTTTCGCAACTGGTGAACGGGAGAATCACATGAGTCAGCCTGTGGGCATAGAAGCCCTGGATTTTTCCTACAACGGCCTTCACCCTGTGCCCGCATTCCCCCCCGTGCTGGTGGGGGTGGTGGGCTCAGGCAACCTGGAGGTGCTGCTGGAGTCCGACACCTCCTCGCAGTGCCAGATCCATGTCGAAACATCCGCTCGCGGGTTCGAGTCGATCTGGTCCGCCGTGCTGATGGACTTTCACCGCCGGCACGGACTGGCCGGCGTGAGGCTGTCGATCCACGACATGGGCGCGACACCTGCCGTGGTCAGCCTGAGGCTCGAACAGGCGATGGCCGAGCTGTCTTCACGGAGGGCATCATGATCAGCTACGCCGAGTGTTCGGCGCGTGAGCGCCTGGCCAGACTGCTCGATGCGGGCAGCTTTCACGAGTGGCTTGCGCCGGCAGAACGTGTGACCAGTCCGCACCTGGCCCAGCTGGGCGTGCCTTGTGCATTCGATGACGGCGTGGCCATCGGACGCGCGCAGTTGAACGGGTGCACCGTGTTCGTCGCCGCGCAGGAGGGGGCCTTCATGGGAGGCGGCGTGGGCGAGGTCCATGGCGCCAAACTGGTCGGGCTGCTGCAACGCGCCATCAAAGAGCGCCCGGATGCGGTGCTGCTGCTGGCCGACTCCGGTGGCGTGCGGCTTCACGAGGCCAACGCCGGGCTGATCGCAGTCTCCGAGGTCATGCGCGCCGTGCTCGACGTGCGGGCATCCGGCGTTCCGGTGATCGTGCTGATCGGCAGCGCCAACGGCTGTTTTGGCGGCATGGGCATCGTCGCGCGTTGCTGTGACCACGTGGTGATGAGCGACATCGGCCGACTGGCCATGTCGGGTCCGGAGGTCATTGAAGCCTCCCATGGCGTGGACGAATTCGACGCCCGCGACCGGGCACTGGTGTGGCGCACCACGGGCGGCAAACACCGCTGGCTCAGCGGCGACTGCGACGCCCTGGTCGAAGACGATGTCGAGGCTTTTCGCGAGGCCGCGATCGCCCTGATCGGCATGCGCCGTCCGGTCACGCTGGACGCGCTGCAGGCCGAACATGCCTTGCTGGTCAACCGGCTGCATCTGCTGGATGAAGCGGTTCCCGAGGGTGCCGATGACGCGATCACCCTGTGGGGCCGGCTGGGCGTTGCCCAGGCGGCGCGTGTGAATGACATGGATGTGCAGGCCGTGCGGGCGCTGCGCACTCCATGAGGCAGGAGACCGGAAAATGAACTGGAAACATCTGACCGTGTCCCTGTTTGGTGGCGATCACGGCTTGCACGGCATCGACCAGGACGGCGATTTCCTTCACGGCACCGTCGTGTTCGACGGCATGACGCTCACCGTGATCGGCACAACAGGGCATGCGCCCATTGGGGTGAACCTGGCACTGCGGCAAGCGCGGGCGGTGCTCGACACGATCGTTCAGCACCCGGGGCGGCCGATTCTGCTGTTGATCGATACCCAGGGGCAACAACTTCGCCGCCGCGATGAGCTGCTGGGCATCAACCGTGCGATGGCCCACCTGGGCATGTGCATCGATCTCGCCAGGCGCCGTGGACACCGGGTCATCGGGCTGGTGTACGACCAGGCGCTGTCCGGTGGATTCATCACCTCGGGTCTGATCGCCGATGCCTGCTATGCGCTGCCACAGGCCGAGATTCGTGTCATGCGCCTGCCCGCCATGGCCCGCATCACCAAGCTGGCTCCCGAACTGCTGGAGGAGCTGTCGCACCACAACCCGGTGTTCGCGCCGGGTGTCGAGAACTACTGGGCGATGGGCGGCGTGCGCGATATCTGGACGGGCGATCTGGCGGCTGCCTTGCGTCAGGCACTGGGTGACGCGTCGCGTGACGACCAGCGGGCCACCGATGGCGCTTTGCGTGGCGGTCGCCGCATGGCCGCGTCCGTCGTTCAGCGTGTGCTGGACGCGGCTTGAGGGAGCGGGTGATGCCGCCACTGCGTCGGCACCAACTGGCGTTCGTGACAGCCGACGGCTGGAAGAATGTGCTGGCACGAACATGGGGCGAGCCCATCAAGGCCGGCCTCACTCACTGGGCCGCGCAGGGTCTGCCCGTGGTGGTCACCCGGCAGTTGCCGGCCCGGGCGAACACAGCTGGGCGGATCGCTCTGGGCGTGTGCCTTCCCGAGACCTGGGAGCGCCAGCGGGTCGCGCTTCAACTGATGCCCAAGCAGCTGAGCATGTTCACCGAGTTCCCACCCCTGACCGCGTCGCTTGGGGCGCTGTCAGCCCTCGAACGCAAGGCGATGCGCCATCTCGCGGCCTCGCTGGCCGCCAACCACCTGCAGGCGCGGGTGTACGGCAGCGTCGGGTGGCAGACCGTCACCGGATTGCCCTACCTGCACGATCACAGCGACATCGATCTGTGGCTGGCCGTGAAAGACGCACACGCGGCCGATACCGCCGTCCACTTCCTTCAGCAGGTGGAGGGCCTCAAGCGGCGTGTCGATGGCGAACTGGTGTTCCCGGATGGCTCTGCCGTGGCGTGGCGGGAATGGGCCGCCTGGCGGCAGGGCCGGTGCCAGCGGCTGCTGGTCAAGCACCTGCTCGGTCAAGAACTGAGAGACGCAATGGTGTGTGACAAACGCCAGCTTCAATGGGAGATGGCCACATGAGATCCATACAGCCAGCGCCAACCCGACACGACCGGGCCTGGAGTGCAACGGGCATTGGGCGTGCCGCCACACTGGCGCTCCATGACGAGCTGTGTCTGGCGCCCAAGCCCGGTCTGGTGTCCCTGGTCGACAGCGGCAGCCACGACGACATGGACGGGAACACCTTCATGCGCAGCCTGTTCGCCCTGCGCCATTACTTCACCCGCATTGCCGAACTGGGACATGCCCGGGCACCGTTTTCTGCGTTGGAGCAATGCGGGCTGGAGGCGGAGTCGCGCATGCTCGCCGCCACGGGCGGCGTCAACACGCACCGCGGCGCCATATTCATGCTGGGTTTGCTGTGTGCTGCGGTCGCCGCCGCACAGTCAGAGGGCGCGCCCTTGACGCCTGGCGCGGTCCGCGCTGCGTTGATGCGGCACTGGGGCAAGCCACTGGATGGCCGCCGGACGCGCACATCCAACCTGCCCGGAGGGATCGCCGCGCGGCGGTTCGGATTGCGCAGCGCCTCTGAAGAGGCCGCCCTCGGGTTTCCTGCGGTTTTTGAGGTGGCCGTGCCCAGCTGGGTCCAGGCCCGGCGGGCCGGGCTGCTCGGCGCGCAGCTCAAGCTGCAAGTGTTTTTTGACATCATGGCGGTGCTCGACGACGCCAATCTGGCCCGCCGAGGGGGGCTGGCCGGTCTGCACCACGCACGCTCGCTGGCGCGTGCCTTTCTGGCCAACGGGGGCGCTTCGCACGCAGGCGCCGTTGACGATGCGCAGGCCATTCATCGCGACTTTGTCGCCCGCCGACTCTCCCCGGGGGGGTGCGCCGATACGCTGGCGGCGACCTGTTTTCTGGAGCGGGTCGGGGCGCTGCCCTGACCGCTGGGTGGCATGGGCTACGCATTGTTGTTCTCCGGACAAGGGGCACAGCATCGCCACATGCTGTCCTGGGTCCGCCGTGATCGCCAGGTTGAGCAGGTCGAGCATCTGCTCGGCGCCGATTGGCGCGACCGTCTTGACGATCCGGTGTGGGCAGGAAACAACCGCCACGCCCAGGTGCTGATAACCGGCCTGGCGATGGCCGCCTTTGAGCAACTCGTTGCAGAGGCTGGACCGCCTGCCGTCGTGGCAGGCTACAGCGTCGGAGAGCTGGCCGCGTTCTGCGCCGCCGGTGTGCTGGACCCCGATACGGTCCTGGCGCTGGCTGTGCAGCGCGCGGCCTGCATGGACGCGGCCCATGCCCATCTGGACACGGGCCTGATGGGGGTCAGCAGCGCCAGGCTGGGAGGCCTTCGTGGCCTGTGCGAAGCGTTTGATCTTGATCTGGCGATTCGCCTGGGACCCGAGAGCGGCGTGGTCGGCGGTCCAAACGGTGCGCTCGTGGAAGCGGCGGCCTGTGCTGAGGTGCAGGGTATGCGTGTGACGCGACTGAATGTGGCACTGGCTTCGCACACGAGATGGATGCAGCAGGCCTCGGTCGACTTTCGATCGGTACTGGCAACCCACTCCCTGACGAACCCCCGAATACCCGTCATCAGCAACGCGATGGGCCAGATTCGTGACGCGGCGCAGGCGCTGGATGCGCTGGCAAGCCAGCTCAGCGCCACCGTGCGGTGGGATGAGTGCCTCGATCACATCGAGTCCCGCCGTGTCGACGCCGTTCTGGAACTGGGACCGGGACAGGCGTTGGCCAGAATGTGGAGCGAACGTTTTCCCGACATACCCGCGCGATCGGTCGACGAATTCCGCAGCCTTCCTGCGCTGGTGGACTGGCTGACAGCGCGCCTTCCGTGAGCGGCCTTGCCAGCGCCCCACCAGACGAAGAACACGAGGCGCTCGGTGCCGTGCTGCGCACGGGATGTCCGTGGCGGTTCTGGCCCAGTGCGTTGGTCTGCGACACCGTGGCGGGTGAGGATGCGCACCAGAACGAGCGCGGCCCATGGGGCGAATGCACCGACATCGAACTGTCATCGCCCACAGCGTCGGGAGGCACACACATCGCTCTGTGGCGCCATCGCCCCCAGGACATTGGGGCAGCCACCATTGAGCGCCGGTATCGCAAGCGCTGGCGTATCGAAGCCATGTTCCAGCGGCTTACGCAACCCCATTTTCAGCCACGCTGCGCCCAGACGACAGGCCACAGCAACACCAGTACCGCCACGCTGGCGGTGCTGTGCACGACGATGCCGATCCACGCGCTGCGGTAGTACTTGGAGGGCCCAGCGAACCAGAACGCGTCCAGCACGGCGGCAGGAATCACCCATGGGGTATGCAAGTGGTACAGGGCAAACAACACCCCGTTGACAAGCCAATCCACTCGCCCGAAGGCGTGATTCATGCGCGGAAGAAGAAAGCCACGGAAGAGCAATTCTTCACCCAGCACCGTGTTGAACACCAACATCACCGCCACCACCCCGTACCAGATCCAGTTGCCGGCAAAGAATGCACGCCCAGCATCGGACTGGAGAAAGACCCCGAAGTCGCGCCAGGGGCTGTGGTCTGGCTCGGGCAATGCCCCAGACAGCCAAAGGCCGGCCATCAACGGGAGACACACCAGCCACAGCAGGCCACCCCTGCGGCCGGTACGCGGATGGGTGGGTGCATGCAACCACAGTGCGTCCTTGAGCGTTCTCCACCGCAGGTTGCCGCGCTCGCCCCATACCAACGCAGCCACCAACAGCCCCTGCCAGACCAACCCAAGCGTGAGTCCCCCGATCAACCATTTCACCCATGCAACGTTGCCCTCTTCGGGCGTTGCACACAATGGCACCACCACCCAGGCCATCAGCGCCATTGGCAACGCCGCAGCAGCCCAAACCGCCAACACCTGCCACCGTGAGTACTGCGGCATGGGTTAGCCGCTCACCCATGCCCTCGGGGCCATGTCAGCTTCAGAATACATAGGCAACGCCCAGGTACCCGGATGGGTTCGACTTGCGCGCGACCAGGGGACTGTCAGCGGCGTCGCCGGTCAATCGGGTCAGCACCGCCGCTCCTTGTAACGTCCAGTCTTTAACGAGCGCGTACTCAGCGTTCACGCTGAGGTCGAATTTGCGAACACCAGAATTGGGGGTGTAAGCCCGGAAACCGGAGGCCTGGGCCTGCGCAGATGTCACGCCGAAGTAGGTCTGCATGTAGTCTTTGTCGGCCCACGTCAGACCCGCCCCAAAGCTCACGGCAACCTTGTCTGTCACCACCAACGGCCACTCGACACTCGCGTCCACCTGCGTGCCCTTGTGGCCGCGATCGCCCAGCGACTTTCGTGCCTGCAGACTGAAGGGTCCATATCCGACGAGCACACCGCCCTCGGTACTTGATCGGACCGCGCCCATGCCTGCCAGACGCTTGTCCCCGGGCGAGGGATTCATCTTCGACGGCTTGCTGTCCTTGCGCCCTGCATCGGGGTTGGCAACGAGGCCCAGCCGCAAGTCGCCGGCTTCGACGGCTTGCCAGACGAGGCCGTACTGGCCAAAGCTCACCTCGCCCCAATCCCGTGTGCGGTAGTTCAAGGTGAAATAAGGGACAGCCAAGGTACGGCGGTTCGGGCTGCCTTCGTACGACGGCATGGATGCGACACCCAGACCGATGCTGCCACTGAGGCCCAGCTTTGCCTCGTTGGGCGGTGTCTGGGCCGTCGCGCTGTCAAAGGCGAAGAGAAGCAGGCCGACCAACACCGCCCCCTGCGCGACGGTTCGCATGGCAATGCCCGCGCGCAAGGGGTTGTGGGAATGGCGGTTGGGGTTTCGTGGGCCGTGATACGTGACCGCAGAACGGTTTTGGAAACGGACGTTGCGCGCGGCCGACGCAACCGCGTGGGCGAGAGGCGAGACCTCGAAGAGAGGTGCGAGAGTGGGAGACAGCATGGGCAGAGGCGCGCGTTGTTTGAGAAGACTGGATGTTATTCATGCGTAACTCCGATAGGAATTGCGGTAAATTGCAGTGAACATATACATAAAAGCATGGACAACCTGGACTGGAACCAGCTCAAGGCCTTTCTGGAGACCGCCGAAACCGGCTCACTGTCGGCCGCTGCGCGCAAGCTGGGCCTGACCCAGCCGACCTTGAGCCGTCAGGTCGCCGCCATTGAGCAGCGCATGGGCGTGACCCTGTTCGAGCGGGTCGGCAAGTCGATGGCACTCACCCCCACGGGGCTGGACCTGCTGGAACACGCACGCGCCATGGGCGCCGCCGCCGCGGCGCTGAGCCTGACCGCCACCGGCCGCTCGCAGGCCGTGAGTGGCGTGGTGCTACGCCGACCACACGGTGGCCCACTGAGCGCTGGTGCAACAAGGCATGGGCATCGGCGCGATGATGAACAAGATCGCCCTCGCCACGCCGAACATGGTCCGCGTGCTCGACGACCTGCCGCCCGTACGCTTCCCGTCAAGTTCTGCGAGCGCTACGCCCGCAGTGGGTCCGCAGTTCCAATCCAGCGGCGAACTGGAGCGAAGGTCAGCGCAACGGGGAACTGATGCAGCTTGTCATGTCCCTTGTGTCATTCAAGATGGTTCATGCGACGATCGGCTGCAAGGGTTTTTGCACTGCACGCCGCCGAATCACCCACTCGCCCGTCGCAATGGTGATCAGCCACATGCCGACAACGACGGTGTCAGACAGCAGCCCTTGCAAGGGTTTACCGGTCATCAGGTAAATCGGAAACATCACCAGCGCGACAGGTCCAGTCCCCATGCCCGTGACGTATGCACGGACCATCCAAGCTCGGTGCTGGCCCATGTTTCTCTTCCGTGCAGCCATGACGCCCAGCGCCAGTAACGCCATCAAAGCCAGGCTGAAGACCCCTCGCGCGACATCCAGCAGCGCAGTTGCGACACTTTCAACCTGCCACAGCAGCCCCAGACCTGCCAGCGCCATCGTCCATCCAGCCAAGACGAAAACCCGTCCTGACAGGCGATGCAAAAACCCGAACCGATGGCGAAGCGCAGAGACCAGTTGCACCGGTCCGAGCACACCAAACACAACCCCGCCCAGCGCGTGCAGGAAATACATGACCGGCGCGGCTGTCAGCCTCAGCGCGTCGGCAGGCAAAGCACCCAGGGGAATCTGCACGACCAGAACGGCCGCCGTCACCACTGGAATGAAGGTGCACAGCGCCAAGAGCCAGGCCAGCGGCACGGGCCGCGTGAAAATTCTCAGCATGTAAAAATTCTTTCGGGTGGCTTTCTGCCGCCAGCTTGAGTTGCGCGCTCCATCGACGCACGGCATGTCAAAGAACACCCCGAACGGTCCCGATCAACGCAAGGCTTGAACCTCAACACCGGCCTGCGGCCCGCAACAGCACATGGCATGCACCGTTGCTGCCAGCCTGGCCGGAAGCAGCAGGCGCTTGCGGACTTGCGCGGCCCTGGCCACCCACCATGGCGGTACAGACAGCGTCGGAGTGGGGTATCTGACCAAAACTCATTGCCTTTTGAAAGCCAGTGGCCCCGTACAGGTAACAGCGGTAATGGGCCCCGTCGCGCGTTTTGACGGTGTAGTTGATTCGGCCACCGGTTTCCTCGGTGCGATCACCGATGGTGAACTGCCCTGCCGACCGACCGATGGCCTGCCCGGTCCGTTGCTCAAGACCACTCGGGTCTATGGTGGCGGCACATCCGGTCAGAAACATCATTGCAGCAACCATGGGGGCGATGCGTCGCAGGTGTATCCATGGCCGCATAGGTTGTTTTTGTTGGTTCGGTTGGAGGTTCTTCAGGGGATTCATGGGATGTTTCGGGCAAAGCAGTTGTCTGCAGGCACAGTGGCAAGGCTTCTGGAAACCGCCGAGAGCGATGGTTGAATAGACGGAATTTCGTCGCCCAGCAAGCACAGTTGGCTGCCTGAACGCAAGGTCCAAATGGCACCAGAACGGGTACCCGTCACGGCGAGGAAAACACCCCAGTGGGCGGCCAAACTTTGGGTCGCCTCCGACCGAGCGAAAGTCACGGTCCCCAACTTGGTTGGGCCCACCAATACCGAAGCACCCGCGCAATCACCCCCACTGAAGCTCAACACGCCTTCATCGTGATCCAGCGTGTTTTGGCCCGTGATGCGAGCGCGAAGAAATTTTTTAAACGATTGGGTGCCCATTTTTACGCACCCCTTTTGAACCCAATCTCCGGCCATGGCGGTCAGGGACGGCGCCGGAACATTGCCGCCGTCCGGCGGGTCGTCGCCACCGCCACCACCACAGGCACTCAAGACCAGCCCTGCAAAAACGAGCATCGCCCCTGCAGGTAAACGGACACGGCCTGACAAAGCCGAAAAAATCAGCATGGAATCTCCTGTATCGAATGGGAAGGAAAAAGGAACCATCCAACCCGTTTCAAAGGGGCGAACGTCCTGTCTTGAAAGGAAGCAACACGCCTTTCTGCTGCACGTGAACCTTGCCCAACTTGCGCGCAACAATGAAAACCCGCATGTCCTTGCCCCGGGTGCCATGGCGCTCGACCGACAAGATCTCCATGCCCTGTTCAGAAATGGCCGACTGCAGTCGATCGGCATGGAAGCTCAACACATGGGGTGCTTTTCCGATGGCGCGCATCAGCGGCAGCGCAAGGCGAGGAATGAGTGGATTCAGCTCAGCAATGCAGGGGGTTTTGGAAATCAACAAGCCACCCGGCCGCAAGGCCTGCACCGCCAATTGCAGCGCATGATCGAGATCGCTCACCAGATGCAACAGATTGAATGCCATCAAGGCATCAAAGACGCCCGATCCAAAAACCGGTGCGTCGGCGTCAGCCACCTCGAAACTCAATTGTGGTGTGGGCTGAGCGGCCAGCTTCTCGCGGGCAATGGCAATCATCTTGGTCGAAAGGTCGGTTGCCAGCCAACGATGGGTTAACGGCGCCAGTCGCAGCGCTGTTGTACCGGTACCGCAGCCGATCTCCAACACGTCTTGGTCGTCAGACAGAAAGTCTTGTACACGCTTCAACGTGGCTTCATAACCAGCGATGTCTTCAATCGGGTCCGCAGCGTACTTGTTGGCTATGCGATCCCAGAACATGGCCTTGCGCATGTCTGTGCCGCTCGCTGCGGTCAAGAAAGAAGCTTTGGGTCCCGTAACAATGGAAGAGAACGGCATAAGGGTTGTGTCAAGAGTGGTACAAGGAATCAGCCTTGGATACTATCCATGCACAGCACCGCATGAAATAGCGGTAAATTGCAGACAACTCATGCATTTACGTATGGAAAAAATCGACTGGAACCAGCTCAGGGCATTTTTGGAAACCGCCGAAACAGGGTCGCTTTCGGCGGCTGCCCGAAAACTGGGCCTGACCCAACCCACCTTGAGCCGACAAGTGGCATCCATCGAGCAAAGCATGGGGGTGACGCTGTTCGAGCGCGTGGGCAAAACCATGGCACTCACCCCCACCGGGCTGGACCTGCTGGAACATGCGCGCCACATGGGTGCCGCCGCCGAGGCCCTGGGCCTGGCAGCCACCGGCCGTTCGCAGGCCGTGGGCGGCGTGGTCTCTGTCTCAGCCAGCGACCTGGTGGCTGCCGTCTTGCTGCCACCACTGGTGCGCAAGCTGCGCGAACAAGAACCGGGTATCGCGATTGAAATCGTAGCGACCAACGCGTTGAGCGACCTGCAGCGCCGCGAGGCCGATATTGCGATCCGCCATGTCAAGCCCGAGCAGCCGGACCTGATCGCCCGGCTGATCCGCGAGGCCACGGCCCACTTTTATGCGTCCGAAGACTGGGTCAAGCTGCACGGCCATCCACGCAGCGCCGAAGAAGCGGCCCACCTGCCCTTTGTGGGGTCGGATCGCTCAGGCCAGTTTCTGGGCTATCTGCGCCAGCACGGCCTGCCGCTCACCGTGGCGAACTTCAGCTGCTACGCCGACCACTCGGTCGCGCACTGGGCGCTGGTGCGCGAGGGCCTGGGCATTGGCGTCATGATGGACGAGATCGCCCATGACACGCCCGGCATCGTGCGCGTGCTCGACGATGTGCCGCCGGTGCGCTTCCCCATCTGGCTGGTCACCCACCGAGAGCTGCGCACGTCTCGGCGCATTCGGGTGGTGTTCGATGCGCTGGCGCAGGGGCTGATGGAACATCCCCTGTGCAAACCAGCGGACGAATCGCTGCAGCCCATCAAGCCTTGAGGTATTCGGCCTTGGTGCCCAACCAACGGGCAATGTGCCGTTCAGCCGCTGGCGGGTGCTGCGCCAACATCTGCGCGGCGGCGCTGCGCGCCCAGTCCAGCAGGTGGCCGTCGGTGGCCAGGTCGGCGAAGCGCAGCATGGCCGCGCCGGACTGCCGCGCGCCCAGAAATTCGCCCGGCCCGCGAATCTCCAGATCGCGCCGGGCGATTTCAAAACCGTCGTTGGTCTCGGCCATGGCTTTGAGGCGCTCGCGCGCCGTTTCGCTCAGGCGCCCGCCGTCGGGTGGCGAATACAGCAGCACACAGGCCGACGCCGCCGCGCCCCGCCCCACGCGCCCGCGCAGCTGGTGCAGCTGGCTCAGGCCAAAGCGCTCGGCGTGCTCGATCACCATCAGCGACGCGTTGGGCACGTCCACGCCCACCTCGATCACGGTGGTGGACACCAGCACGCCCATGTGGCCCGCCGTGAACAAGGCCATGACGGCTTTTTTCTCGGCCACCGGCATGCGCGAATGCAGCAGGCCGACCAGCACACCGTCTTCAGCGGGCACGGGTTCCTCGGCGTTCAGCAGGTCAGCGGCCACGGCGGCGCGCGGGCGGTTCAGCGCTTCGCTCAGCTCGGCGTGGGTGGCGGTGGCGTTGGACAGGTCCAGCGCCTCGCTCTCTTCAATCAACGGGCACACCCAGTACACCTGCCGCCCCTGCGCCACCTGGGCGCGGATGCGCTCGATCACCTCGTGGCGGCGCTGGTCCGACACCACCTTGGTGACGATGGGCGTGCGCCCTGGCGGCAACTCGTCGATGGTGGACACATCCAGGTCGGCGTAGTAGCTCATGGCCAGCGTGCGCGGAATGGGCGTGGCGGTCATCATGAGCAGGTGCGGCTCTGCCCCACTTGCGGCGTCAGGCTCGGGCTCCCACCCGCCGCTTGCGCGCTTCGCGTCGCCGCCCCGCCCCTCAGGGGGCAACGCCTGCAGCCCGGCAAAGTCGGTTCCGCGGCATTCTGGACTGGGCTCCCCCTCCTTGAGGGTCGCAGTCATCTTCGAGCGCAGTGCCAGCCGCTGCGCCACGCCAAAGCGGTGCTGCTCGTCGATGAGGGCCAGCGCCAGGTTCTGGAACACCACCTGGTCTTGAATCACGGCGTGCGTGCCCACCACCAGCGCCGCTTCGCCGCTGGCAATGAGCGCCAGCATCTCGGTGCGCTGTTTTTTCTTCTGGCTGCCGGTGAGCCAGGCCACGCGTTTGCCCAGCGGGGTCAGCAGCGGCTCCAGCCAGCCAATGAGTTTGGCGAAGTGCTGTTCGGCCAGGATTTCGGTGGGCGCCATCAGCGCGCACTGCCAGCCCGAATCCATGGCAATGGCCGCCGCCAGCGCCGCCACCACGGTTTTGCCCGACCCCACATCGCCCTGCAACAGGCGGTGCATGGGCACCGGGCGGGCCAGGTCGTGGGCAATTTCTGCACCCACGCGGCGCTGGGCTTCGGTGAGGGCAAAGGGCAACACCGCCAGCAGCTGTTCGTGCAGGCCACCCGGGCGCGGACGCAGGGCCGGCGCTCGCAGGGCATCGCGCTCGCGCTTGGCGGTGAGCTGAGACAGCTGCTGCGCCAGCAGTTCTTCGGCCTTCAGGCGCTGCCAGGCCGGGTGGCTGCGGTCTTCCAGTGCGTCCAGCGACACATCCGGCCCCGGCTGGTGCAGGTAGCGCAAGGCATCGCGCAGCGTCCACGGCGCACGCACCACGGTTTGCAGACTGGCCAGCAGCTCGGGCGGCAGGGTTTCGCTCAGGTCGGCCCGCGCCAGCCCGCTGGCCACCACCTTGCGCAAATACACCTGGGGCAGCTGCGCGCTGGTGGGGTAGACCGGCGTGAGCGCGTTGGGCAGCTCGCCGCCGCCGGCGTGAAACGCGGGGTGCATCATGCTGCGCCCCATGAAGCCGCCCCGAATCTCACCCCGCACCAGCACCCATGCGCCCACCGCCAGCGCCTTCTGGTGCGAAGGGTAAAAACTGAAAAAGCGCAGCGTGCAGGTGTCCGATCCGTCGTCCAGCGTGACCAGCAACTGGCGGCGCGGGCCCAGGCTGATCTCGCTGTGGGTCACCGTGCCCTCCACCTGCACCGTCTGGCCCTCGCGCGCGTCGGCCAGCCGCACGATGCGGGTTTCGTCCTCGTAGCGCAGCGGCAGGTGCAAGGCCAGGTCGATGGGGCGCACCAGCCCCAGCTTGCGCAGGGCTTTTTGCGGGGCAGAAAGCGCTTTGCGAGGGGCGGACTTGGGGGTGTCAAGGGGCATGGGACAATTCTGCCCGCCTTTGGGCTCCCGTTTTTTCACCTTTTTTTCACCTTTTTTTCTTGGAACGGGCCTTGTTCGGCCCTCAAGCCCCATGCACACCACAGCCGCCCCGGCCCGCGCCTTCGTCGTCGCCGACTTCGACTTCTCTCTGCCCGAACACCTGATTGCCCAGCACCCCGCGCCTGAGCGCAGCGCCTCGCGCCTGCTCGACGCCACCGGACCGCACGCCGTGGACCGCATCTTTCGCGACCTGCCCAGCCTGCTGCAACCCGGCGACCTGCTGGTGTTCAACGACACGCAAGTGGTCAAGGCCCGGCTGTTCGGCGAAAAAGCCAGCGGCGGCAAGTTTGAAATCTTGATTGAGCGCGTGCTGCTGCCGCACGAGGCGCTGAACGGCTCGGGCCAGGAGGCGGTGGCGCACATTCGCGTGAGCAAAAAACCGCAGCCCGGAGGTCTGCTGCACCTGGCCGGCGGGCTGCACGGCGGCGGTTTTGATGCCACCTTTCTGGGCCGCTGGCCTGACGACAACGGCCAGCTGTTTCGCCTGCGCCTCCAAGGCCCCGCCGGAGAAACGCCCTACGAGCTGATGGCGCGCCACGGCCATGTGCCGCTGCCGCCCTACATCACGCACAGCGACGATGCCGACGACGAGCGCCGCTACCAGACCGTGTTTGCCCGCGTGCCCGGCGCCGTGGCCGCACCCACCGCCGCGCTGCACTTTGACGAAGGCGTGCTGGCCGCCCTGCAGGCGCGTGGCGTGCAGCGCGCCAGCGTGACGCTGCACGTGGGTGCGGGCACCTTTGCGCCCATGAAAACCGAGCAGATCAGCGAACACGTGATGCACCACGAGCGCTACGCCATTCCGCCTGAAACCCTGCAAGCCATCGCCGACTGCCGCGCGCGCGGTGGCCGCGTGGTGGCGGTGGGCACCACCACCGTGCGCACGCTGGAGAGCTGGGCGCACACCGGGCACACACAAGGCGACACCAACATTTTCATCACGCCGGGTTTTGAGTTCCGTGTGGTGGCCCTGCTGGTGACCAACTTCCACCTGCCCAAGTCCACGCTGATGATGCTGGTGAGCGCCTTCGCAGGCTATGAACGGGTGATGGACCTGTACCGCCACGCCGTGGCGCAGGGTTACCGCTTTTTCAGCTATGGCGATGCCATGCTGCTGCGAAAGAACGGATGCAACGGCATCGGTTTCACCACAGCCGAGCCAACAATTTGACAATGATCTGGCATTTCGTAACGTTTCTTACGGCATCGGCAACGATGCTCAGTCATTCGGTGCTCACAATGCCTACCCATGTCCTTCCGCCAGAAATTGGGTGCCCATGTGATTGAAATATGTGTCCGTCTGGGCTTGGCCCTGCTGCTTTCGCTGAGCCTGGCCCTCCTGCTGGCCTGGGGGTGGGACCAGTCCGACCCGCTGCCATCCACCGAACGCATGCTGGTTGAAGCCAGCACCCACACGGAGCAGCCCCACTGAAGCGGCGCCTCCAAGCTGGCGGCCACGTGGCTTTTTACAAACCTGACACCACCGCCCCATGAAACCATTTTTGTTAACGGCCATCACCGCCCTGAGCGTCGCCGGTGTGGCACCCGCGGCCTGGGCAGCACCCGGTGACGACGACGCGCTGCGCATCGCCAACGCGCACGGCTGCATGGTCTGCCACCACGTGGAGCCAGGCGCCACAGGCCTGAACAGCGCCGCCGCCAGCGGTCCGGCCTGGCGCGATGTGGCTGCGCGCTACAAAAGCGTGAAAGGCGCGCAACAGCAGCTCACCGCCACCGTCATGACCGGCTCCAGCCCCACCAGCGCGGGCGCCAGCCCCTACAAAAACCACTGGGAAGGCAAGGTGAGCGGCCCCTACATGCCGTCTCACCGCTCAGCCATTGCCGAAGCCGATGCGGCCCGGCTGGTGGCCTGGATTCTGGCGCTGGACGTCCCGCAGTAACCGGCGCACCCACGGTGCAGCGAAGCATCAGCGCGCCAGAAGGCGGCTGGCGCCGCCCCACAGCCCGAGCGCACAGGCCGTCCGTACAATGCCGCGTTGCCTGGAGCCCCCAATGCTGAAATTTGACCTGCTGAAAACAGACGCCCCCGAGGGCGACTATCTGGGCAGCCATGCCCGCCGTGGCCGTCTCACACTCAACCACGGCGTGGTCGAAACCCCCATCTTCATGCCCGTGGGCACCTACGGCACGGTCAAAGGCGTGGCACCGTCGAGCCTGGAAGACATGGGCGCGCAAATCATCCTGGGCAACACCTTTCACCTCTGGATGCGCCCCGGCCAAGAAGTCATGAAAAGCTTCGGCGGCCTGCACGGCTTCGAGCAGTGGAACAAGCCCATCCTCACCGACTCGGGCGGCTTCCAGGTCTGGAGCCTGGGCGCCATGCGCAAGATCACCGAAGACGGCGTGACCTTTGCCAGCCCCGTCAACGGCGACAAGCTCTTCATGTCGCCCGAGGTGAGCATGCAGATCCAGACCGGGCTCAACTCCGACATCGTGATGCAGCTCGACGAGTGCACGCCGTACGAGACCAACGGCCACCTCACCACCGAGGCCGAAGCCCGCAAGAGCATGGAAATGAGCCGCCGCTGGGCGGTGCGCTCCCAGGACGAATTCGCGCGGCTGGAGAACCCCAACGCGCTGTTCGGCATCGTGCAGGGCGGCATGTTTGAACACCTGCGCCAGGAGTCGCTGGAAGCGCTGGTGGAAATGGACTTCCCCGGCTATGCCATCGGCGGCGTGAGCGTGGGCGAGCCCAAGGCCGAAATGCTGCAGATCATGGCGCACACGCCACACCGCCTGCCCGCGCACAAGCCGCGCTACCTCATGGGCGTGGGCACACCCGAAGACCTGGTGCAAGGCGTGGCCGACGGCGTGGACATGTTCGACTGCGTCATGCCCACCCGCAACGCCCGCAACGGCACGCTGTTCACCCGCTACGGCGACCTGAAGATTCGCAACGCCCGCCACAAGACCGACCACCAGCCGCTGGACACCACCTGCACCTGCTACGCCTGCGCGGGCCGCCCGGTGGACACACCCGCCGGGCGCACCGGCGTGAGCTGGGACGCGGGCGGACGCGACGGTTTCAGCCGCGCCTACCTGCACCACCTGGACCGCTGCGGCGAAATGCTCGGTCCCATGCTGGCCACCATCCACAACCTGCACTACTACCTGAACCTCATGCGCGAGGTGCGCGAAGCGCTGGACGCGGGGCGCTTCGGCGCGTTCCGGGCGCAATTCAAGGCCGACCGGGCGCGTGGCGTGTGAGGCGTTGACACCTGCGCGGCAGGCGGTTGCCACGGCGCCCGTTTAAGCTGCGCGCCATGAAAGCCACCGCCCCCACCGTTCCCCGCCACATCTTGCCCGTGCTGGTGCTGGCGCAGTTTGCGGGCACCTCGCTGTGGTTTGCGGTGAATGCGGTCATGCCCGACCTGCAGCGCGAACTGGGCTGGCCCGCTACCGCCGTGGGACCGCTCACGTCGGCGCTGCAGTTGGGCTTTATTGTGGGCACGCTGGTGTTTGCCCTGCTCGCCATTGCCGACCGCTTTGCCCCGCGCCGCGTGTTTTTGTTTTGCGCATTGGCGGGCGCGGCCTGCACCGTGGGCGCCTGGGCCACGGTGACGCACTATGAAGCCCTGCTGGCCTGGCGCTTTTTCACCGGCGTTTTCCTGGCGGGCATCTACCCGGTGGGCATGAAGATCGCCGCCCAGTGGTACAACCGGCCCGGCGGCAGCGGCCTGGGTGCGGCGCTGGGTTTGCTGATTGGTGCGCTGGTGCTGGGTTCGGCCAGCGCGCACGCATTGCGCGCCCTGAGTGGCAGCCTGCCCTGGCCCACGCTGATGCTGGGTGTGGCTGCGCTGGCAGCGGCGGGCGGTTTGTTGCTGTTTTTCGGCACCAGCGACCCGCCACACGCCCACGCCCGCGTCACCACGCTGCAGTGGCAGGCGCTGGGCACGCTGTGGACCGACACCCGTGTGCGCGCCTCGGTGCTGGGCTACTTTGGTCACATGTGGGAGCTGTACACGATGTGGGTGATGGTGCCGCTGGTGCTGGCCACGCGGCTGCAAGGCGCCGAGTTGTCGTGGGCGGCTTTCTGGGTGCTGAGCGCGGGTGCACTGGGCTGCGCTGGTGGGGGCTGGGTGGCGCTGCGCTGGGGCAGCGCACGCGTGGCCTGCACACAACTGGGTCTCAGCGGGCTGTGCTGTCTGGCCACGCCGTTCGCCATCGGGGCGCCCACGCCGGTGTTTTATGGCTGGCTGGTGCTGTGGGGCATCACCGTCTCGGGCGATTCACCGCAGTTCTCTACCCTGACCGCACGCAACGCGCCGCCGCAGGCCGTGGGCAGTGTGCTGACCCTCACCAACAGCCTGGGCTTTGCGCTGTCCATCGTGAGCATTTTGCTGTTTGTGTCGCTCTCCCAAACGGTGAGCCTGGGTGCGCTGCTGCCCTGGCTGGCCCTGGGCCCGGCGCTGGGGCTGTGGGCCATGCGGGGGCTGGTGCGCGAGGAGCTGCGAACCGCCTCACGGACGCCGTAGAAACCGGCATTTCGTTGGCGCTGGCATGTGCCCACCACAGGTGATAGCACGGGTTGACCACCACCCGAATGCCTTGACCCGAGGGCACAATGGACGCGATCAACCCGCACGCTCCGCCCAACGCCCCCTTCATACGATGCATCCGCCAGACAAAGAGCCTTACTTGATCAGCTCCGATGGACCGATCAACCGCCGAACCGCCTTGTTGGAACAGCGCCAGCGAGAAGAAACGCCAACCCCAGTCAACCCCGAGGCGCTTGAACGTGCCCTGAGGGCGCACCTGCGCAACGCGCTCGGCGCACCACTGGCGCAGCAACTGGCTGCTGTCGAGAGGCCCGGGGCGCAGCAGGCTCCCACGGGGTTGTTCATCGGTTCCGGCGTGCTGGTGGCGTGTGGCGCAGTCATTGGCCTTCTGGGCGTCATCCAGTCCTCCGGCACCACCGTTGGGGGCGGCGTTGCGACAGGCATGGTGGGCCTGATGGGGTTGTTTTGGGCCCGGCGCCGTTCCGGAAACGGAAGCCATGCGACCTTGCCCGTGCAGCCGCTCTTTGACCCTGAAACGCTCGACGCCTTTGACCGTGTGCTGGACAGCGCATGCGCCGAACTCGGCGACGCTGCCATGCACCAGCTCATGGACATCAAGCAATCCATCGCCAGCATCGCCCGGCATGCCCGGGGCGTGGACGAGCACTTCACCACCGAAGACCGGCTGTTCCTGCGTGAATGCCTGCGGCGTTACATCCCCGATACGCTGGAGGCTTTTCTGCGCGTCCCGGCGGGGCAACGAAACACCGCGTTGCTCGATAGCCAGACCACCGCAGAAGCCACCCTGCTGCGACAGCTGTTGACATTGCGCGAAGAGATTGCGCAGCGCGAAAAGAAAATCGGCCGCAGTGCGGCCGAAGGTTTGATGCAACAAGACCGATTCCTGGCGTCCAAGCGGTCCCGCTGAACGTTATGCCGCGTCTTTGCCGCCGTCCGCTTCACGCACCGCCGCCATGCGACGCGCCATCAAGTCGGCTTCCTGGGCATCTCGCACGGTTTTCGACAACGTGAAGGTGGAACTCACGAGGAACAACCAACTGACGAGCATGTAATATTTTTGCCAGACATCGATTTGCATGCGCCACAGACCCCAGCCGGTCAGCAGCACAGCAGCGGCAAAAGCGATCCACACCGTCATCACCCATTGCGACGTGTCCACCTGGCCATCGCGGTTGTCCCGCTGGGTTTTGGCCACAGCAAACGTGGCAAACAGACAAAACAACATGCCAATGGCCAGAAATGCGCGGTCCAGATCTTGTCCGGGCATCTGGATCACACCCACCGCAGCGCACAGCACCGCCAAACCAAAAGAAATACGAACCTGAAGGCGCCAGGCGCGGGTGTCTCGCTGCATCACATAACGGGTTGCCATTTGAAACTCCTATTAAAAAGCGGGATGGATAAGGGCCGCACCAAGCCTCAGAGCTTGACAGGCCCGCTGAATTGAGCACTGGTGGCCGCGCGGGCCTGCTGCATGCGCACCTTGTCGATGTATTGCTCAGACCGTTTGATTTCAGCGGCCATCATCTGGTTGTTCTGCCCCATCACCGCAATGGACTTGGAACGGAAGTCGTCCATGGCGTCCATGGCCTTGAAGGTCTGGTCAAACATTTCCTTGAGCTTTTCGATCCCGATCATCGGGTCCTGCGCAAACTGCGTGGTTTTGTCCACGTGGGTGTTGAGCTGGCGGCCGGTTTCAGCAATCAGGTTTTCAATCGTGCTGTTGACGCCCGAGAGCATCTCCATCACCTGGATCTGGTTGCCGGTGGCGCGTGCCACCGTCTGCGCCACGGCCAGCGCGCTCATGCCGGTGGTGGCCACGCGGCTGCAACCGTTCATCATTTCGCGGCCCGTCTTTTTCAGCACGTCCAGCGCCAGATAACCGTTGGTGCACACCGCCTGCTGGGTCAGCATGTCCTGCAGGTTTTGCCGGGCATAAAACAGCACTTCCTGCTCCAGCGACTTGGCCCGTTGTGGATCGGTGGCCTTGAGCGCTTCCACCTTGGAATACAGCTGGGTGTCGAGCGACTCGGCAAACTGGATGGCCCCTGCCAGCTTTTGCATGGCGTCCCACAATTTGGTGCGCGTCGCTTCAATCTCGACCACGTCGCGCTGCATGTCGTCGCGTGCCGAATACAACTGCTCCATGCTCTTTTGCAGCTGCCCACCGGCGCTTTGGTACTTGCGGAAATAGGACTGCAGCCGGTTGCCAAACGGAATGAAACCCAACAGCTTTTGGGGCTGAAACAGATCGCCCTCGTTGCCAGGGTTCAGGGCATCCAGATGGTCGCGCATCTCCTGGATCGCCTTGAACGCAGGGCTGCTCTCCATGCCCATGAAGTTGCGTTCCATGAACCGGCCCTGCATCAGGCTGGCGGCCACCGAAACCTCTTCGCGGCCCAAAGCAAAGGCGCTGTCAAGCTTGGCTCGAAAACTTTCGCTTTGCAGGTCTTCGGTCAAAAGACCCGCCAAAAATCGGTCGACCTGGTCCTCGACAGCCGCAGAGACGGCGGGTGGCAAAGGTACCGCCGTTTTGGCCACCTCTTGCCCCACCGGCTCAATAACCTCCGGTGGCGTCAATTGAAAGCCCACCGTTTTCGTGGCTCCCGAAGCTGAATGTGTTGTACCCATCGCCATGTGGCCATCCTCTCAATAGGGAAGCGTTAAAAATACCGGGTTCAGCCATCGGGGCCACGGCTTGGGCCACGGCGCTTAGACGTGAAGAATTATTGCAGCAGAAACCGCAGGGACGGCACCCACGGGCGGTGAGGTCGCGCCACAAAAGACGGCCGGTAGCCCATAGAGATACCGCCCCACCCCGTCAGTTTGCCGACGCGTCAACAGCCGGCGCCTTGGCCGACGTGCCGCACGCAAAGCAGTAACGCGCAAACGCATTTTTGCGCGTGCTGCAGTGGCCGCAGCGGTCAAACAGGCACAGGCCGCAGTGCGGGCAAAAGTCGGTTTTGCCGTCTTTCATCTCCACCGTGCGCTCGCAGCCGGGGCAGATGTTCTTGGCCATGCGGGCCTGTGCCTGGTCGTAGTCCAGCTCGCGCTGGCGCGTCTGCACGGGCTGGGCCTCGGCGAGCTTTTGCCGCTCCAGGTAACGCTGCAACGCCTGGATGGCGTAGCGCCCGGCCACCACCGTGAGCACGATGCCGACGGTGTAGCGCACATAGCCGCCGTAGCTGGGCAGGTACGGCACCAGCTCCACAAAGAAGGCAAACAGCGCGAAGAAGATGAAGCCCCAGACGAAGGGCCACGACGCGCCGTTGCGGTGCTTCTTGAACAGGTAACCCGCCAGCACCAGCAAGGGCAGCGTGAGCGCCAGCCGGTAGCCGAACACGCGCAATTCCTGGGCGCGCTGCGCCTGCACAAAGGCACCACGTGCTTCGTTCTGCAGTCCTTGTAGTTCGGACTGCGCGCGCTCCTGCGCCTGCCGTGCGTTCAGTGCGGCCTGTTGCTGCCGTTCCACCATTGAGAATGCTGCGCGTTCGGCCTGGCGCAGCCCATCAAGTTCGCGGGTGCGCTGGAGCACCTCGCCGTCCTGCTCCGAACGCTGTGTCACGCTGCGTGTGGCCAGCCAGTTGTCGAAGGTTTCGCGCGCGGCACGGTTGTCGGCGCGTGCCGTCTGCAGCTTGAGCTGCGCCTGATCCAGCTCGGACTGGGCCTCTTCGGCACTGCGCTCGGCGGCCTGGATGGACGCCTTGAGCACGGGCGTGCGCTGCGGGTCCATGAAATCTTCCAGCGAACGGGTCTGCTCCACCTTCGGCAGATCGCCCACGAGGGTGCTGCCCAGCCCGGTCAGGAACCAGGCAAACAGAAACGCCACCAGCCACAGGCCGCGGTGGAACCACTTTTCAGACAGGCGCAGGGTTTTGCTCATGTTGTTTCCCTTCCAAGAGAACGTTATCGAAGCGATTGTGAACCCGCTCAAGGCGCCAGCCGTTGCGCCGGCCCGCCCAGGCCGGTGCGCTCCAGCCAGTCCAGCACCGAGTCCACCGTCACGGTTTCGATGCGGTCCGAGAAGCGCTTGGCGCTCGGGTGGTCGTCAAAGCGGATGTGCGCGGAACTGGCGCTTGCCCCCAACCGCGTCATCGCCCCCAGGCGCAACGTGCTCGGCTGGTAGCCCTTGAAACCCAGCCAGGCCTGCGCCTGCGCGCGGGTCGTCACGCCGGGCTCGGCCGCCATGGCCATCGTCTCCAGCGCCCACTGGTTGGACTGCTGGTAGCGCGTGCTCCAGGCGTAAGACACCATGTTGTAGGCGCGCTCGTGCAGGCGCAGGCTGCGCACCGGGTCGGTCAACAGCGCCAGCAGCGGCGCCTGCAACGGCGGTGCCGGCACCGACCACACCGCTTCATGGCGCCACAGGTCGTCCAGAAAAAACTCGCCCAGGCCCTGGCGGTAAAGGGCGCCCACACCGGTGCCGCAGGCGTTGAGCTTGTGCAACACCCGCCACGGGCCGGCGTCTGTCTTGTAGGCCCAGCCCAGGTGCGAATAGCGCAACTGGTATTTGCTCAGGTCTTGCCCTGCCCGGCCCAGCACCACCACACGCGCACCGCTGCGGGCAAATTCGGCGTCCAGCGCCTGCGCCGTCTGCTGTGCCAGCGCCATGCCTTGGGTCAGTGTCTGCGGCGTCAGGGGCCGCTGCTCGCAGGAACGCCCGGCGTGCGCGGCGGAGGTCATCAACAGGGCTGCGGCCAGGGCCACAACGGCGGGTCGGGTTAAAAAAATGGGGTTCATGGTGATTTCCTTTTTTGGGCAAGTCCAAATTGACTCAATCGGTGATCCGCTCGTTGTGCAGCAGCGCGCGGCCCAGTTCGTTCGGAATGAAGCACAGCACCTCGCCCGCCGCCGAGAGCAGCACGCCGGTACCGATCACGCTCAACGCCACCACCGTGCCCACCCCCGCCGCCACCTCCGAAGCCGCGCGCCCGCTCAGCGCCACACTGGCCCGCGCACCGTCAGACGCCCGCTCCAGCACCAGCACCGTGCCGCGCGCCGTCACCTCCACCGCCTTCACCACCAGCACCGCCCCACCCACCGACAGCGCCACCGGCAGCGCGCTCACCGCCACAGCCCCCGCCGCCGCGCTGCCCGCCACCCCCACCACCGACGCCACCGGCAAGGCCGACAGCACCAGCGAAGCCTCGCTCTGCGCCCGCGCCGGGCTCGCGGCCAAGGCCAGCGCCAGACTGGCCGTGAGCAGGGTGAGGGTCCAAAAAGTCCGCGTCAGGGCATGGCAGGCAGGCCAAGCCTGCGACACAGATAAACGGGTGCTGTGGACCATCTGGAACCTCGAAAATTTGTTGAACATGGACGCAATCTTCAGGGCCACCGCCACCGATGGACGTCAAATAATGAATCCAGATGTGCAAATCAAGACTTCAGGTATCGATTTTCAATACCCATCGCCACACGCCACGCCCGCACAGCAGCCGAGCGACCTGTGCGCGTGTCCGGCTCACCGACAGCCGCCACCGGCAGCTGCGCCGCGCGCGCATCAGCGCGCGATCGGGAACCCGTATCGAAACCCTTCGGCATCAAAAACGGCTCGCTACACCGCACCTTGTTGTGTCAACATGAGGCTTACACATTGTTTCAGGGGATCAGATGCCACGACATTCGCCACACACGCCAGCGCCAGTCCGGGTATCTCGCCGCCGCTGGTGCGAACGGGGTCTGGCCGCCGGCCTCGGTTGGGTTGGGTTGCCGACCGTGCAGGCGCAGAGCACCCCCATGCGGCGCATCGGTGTGACCAAAATCGTCTCGCACGCTGCCCTGGATGCAGACGAGCGGGGTTTCGAGGCCGGTTTGGCCGGTGCTGGCTTCAAAGAAGGTGTGAACGTCACCTTCCTGCGCCGCAACGCCCATGGCGATATGGCCCGCGCCGAGGCCATTGCCCGCGAACTGGTGCAGGCCAAAGTCGATTTGATCCACACCATTGCCACGCCCACCTCACAGGCCGTGATGCGCACGGGCAGCCGCATACCCATGGTGTTCTCTGCGGTCACCGATCCGGTGCGCGCCGGGCTGGTGCCACGAAACAGTGCACCCGGTCAAAAAACCGGTACCCACGTCACCGGCCTCAGCGACCTGTGGCCGGTCCAGCTGCAATTGGAGACCTACGCCAAGGTCGTGCCACAGGCCAAAGTGTGGGGAACCATCTACAACCCGCAGGAAATCAACTCACTCACCCATGTCGGGGTCATGCGAGTGACGGCCGCTCGGCTGGGTCTGACCCTGATTGAAGCCACGGTGAGCAGCAGCGCCGAGGTCGGACGGGTGGCCACCCAACTGGCCGACAAGGTACAGGCCTTCACCATCACATCCGACAACACCACCGTGGCCGCGCTGGAAGCCATCGCCCGCGTGTGCGACGAACGCAAAATTGCCCTGTTTGCCGGCGACATCGACAGCGTGGTGCGCGGTGCGGTCATGGCCTACGGACTCGACTACTTTCTGGTGGGCTACTCGGCCGGCCGCAAGGCCGCGCTGGTGCTCAAAGGCATTCCACCCGGCGACGTGCCCTGGGGCCCGGTCGAAAAGTTCAGTCTGGTGATCAATCTTCGGGCCGCACGGGCCCAGGGCGTGAACCTGGCCCCCGAGCTGCTGGCCAAGGCCGACAAAATCATCGAATAACGCCCCAGCCCTCCTCTGTTCCATTGAGGATCCGCACGTCATGCGCTTTATCAGCAGTATCCATGTGGCCATTGGCTTGTTGCTGGTGGCTTTTGCGGGCGGCTTCTACACCGACTTCAAGGCCGAACAACGGCACGACCAATCGGTGCGCATCCAGTTGGGACTGGAGCGCATGCTCCGACTCAACCAAGGGCTCACCAGTGCCATTGCCATGGCCGTGCTGGAAAAAAACAGCTTGCGCGCGGCCAGCTACCCCTCGCTGCTGATCGAACTGGAGGCCACCATGCGAGACGTCCTGAATCAGACCCGGGCGATGATGCTGGCCAGCGATGTACAAGCCCTCAACGAAGAGCAGAAAGCCCTGCGGGCGGTGGAAACCGAGGTGTTTGAACTCATGCGCCAAGACCGCTGGCCCGAGGCCTTCGGAGCGCTGTTGGCCAGCGACTACGGTATGGCACTCAAGCTCTACGAAATCAACAGCGAAGCGGCGGTGGGTGCGCTGACCATCGAATTGACCAACACCATCCGGGAACACAACCAGATGCGCCTGCTCACCCTGGCGCTGAGGTTGGCCGCGGTGCTCTTGTTGCTGTGGACAGGCTGGCGTTACTCCACGCGCCTGCAAGTTGAGTTGACCGAACAGTCGCGCCTGCGCGCGGCCTTGGCCCTGTCCAACGCCGATCTGGAGAACAAGGTACAGCAGCGCACCCAGGCACTGAAGGCTGTCAACCACCAACTCGAAATCCTGAGCGTCACCGATGGCCTGACCCAACTGGCCAACCGCCGCCGCTTCGATGCCGTGTGGACCGACGAATGGCAGCGCGCCCTGCGCCTGGGCACACCGTTGGCCATCATCATGCTCGACGTGGACCATTTCAAGGCCTACAACGACCATTACGGACACCAGCAAGGCGACGCGTGCCTGCGCCGGGTTGGCGAAGTGCTGCTGGCCACGGTGCGCCGGGCCGGAGAGCTGGCGGCCCGCTACGGCGGCGAAGAATTTGTGGTGGTCATGCCTGGCGCCAGCGTGGCCCATGCCATGGCCATGGCCGAGGCCATCCGGGCCAACATCGAGGCCACCGGCATGGAACACCACTATTCACCGGTGGCTGGGGTGGTCACGGTCAGCCTGGGCGTGGCGGTCAAAATTCCAACAAGCCAGGACGAACGCAACAGCCTGGTGCAAGCGGCCGATGCAGCCCTGTACCAGGCCAAGCATCAGGGACGCAACCAGGCGGTGCTGTTCAGCAGACATGCCAGCAGTGACCTGACGCTCAAACCCAAGGCCCCAACCGATCCCGGCACCACCACAGCCAGCGCGTAGCCGTTGCGGGCCTGTGACCCGACCGGTACCTGCCCAGGTTCCATGGCCCTTAAAACCGCCGTGGGAAGCGGGTGGCACACCGGCTGAGCGCCTTTCTGCGCTGGCTCAACGTGCGGTCCAGGCGCAGGCGGGATAATCGCCGCTTCCCATCGACGACCGCAACCGGATACCCCCATGAGCTTCGCCCCCCTGCAGAACGACACCTTTTTGCGCGCCTGCCTGCGCCAGGCCACCGACTACACGCCCGTGTGGCTGATGCGCCAGGCGGGGCGCTACTTGCCTGAATACCGGGCCACGCGCGCGCAGGCGGGCAGTTTCATGGGGTTGGCGACCAACGTGGACTACGCCACCGAAGTGACGCTGCAGCCGCTGGAGCGGTATGCGCTGGACGCAGCCATTTTGTTTTCGGACATCTTGACCGTGCCCGATGCGATGGGTCTGGGCCTGTCGTTTGCGCTGGGCGAAGGCCCGAAGTTTCAGAAAACGGTGCGCACCGAAGCCGACGTGGACGCGCTGGCCGTGCCCGACATGGACAAGCTGCGCTACGTGTTTGACGCGGTGACCAGCATCCGCAAGGCACTCAACGGCCGGGTGCCGCTGATTGGTTTTTCGGGCAGCCCCTGGACGCTGGCCTGCTACATGGTGGAGGGCGGTGGCTCGGACGATTACCGCGCCGTGAAGACGCTGATGTACAGCCGCCCGGACCTGATGCACCGCATTCTGGCCATCAACGCAGACGCCGTGGCGGCTTACTTGAACGCACAAATTGACGCCGGCGCGCAGGCCGTGATGGTGTTTGACAGCTGGGGCGGTGTGCTGGCAGACGGCAAGTTTCAACAGTTCAGCCTGGCCTACACCAAGCGGGTGTTGGCGCAACTGAAGCGCGAAAAAGACGGCGTGACCATTCCGCGCATTGTGTTCACCAAGGGCGGCGGCCTGTGGCTGGACGACATGAAAGACCTGGACTGCAACGCGCTGGGTCTGGACTGGACGGTGAACCTGACCAAAGCCCGCGCCCAGGTGGGCGAAGGCGCCCACGGCAAGGCGCTGCAGGGCAACATCGACCCGAACGTGTTGTTTGCCCAGCCGGCGCAGATTGACGCCGAAGTGGCCGCCGTGCTGGAAAGCTTTGGCCCGCCGCACCAAGGCCCCGGCGTTGGCGCCACGCACATCTTCAACCTGGGCCACGGCATCAGCCAGTTCACGCCGCCCGAGCATGTGTCGGCCCTGGTGGACGCGGTGCACAGCCACTCCAGGCGCCTGCGCGCGCAGGCTTGAAACGGCCCGCCGGGCCCCTGCCGCAGCAGGCGGGGCCGGGTTTGCAGCGGGGCCTGAGCGGTCTTTAACACAAAATGCCGCAAAACCCGGACTTGACAAGCCCCACTTATGCACAAAACTTTGGCAGCGGGGCACCCAGGCAAGCCGTTTCAGCAGGTTGTTTAGCCAAAGACCAAGAAACTCTCTAAGTATTTGATCTATATAGGATTTGTGTTTTTGCTCTTTAAAAAGGCAGTTTAAGCAAGCCCTTGATTTGTAAGGTCTCCAGGGGCCCAAACACAAGCTATCAACAAAGTTATCCACAGATTTTCTGGATATGTCTGGATGCGCTGTCAAATCAAGGACTTACGGCACTTTTTGACGGTTGGACTGCAACGATGCGACCCAACCGACGAAATTTGCAGCACGCGATGGGTAAAAACACCAACCGACAGCCGGTCACCCCAAGCCCCCAACGGGGCGCGGGCCGTTGGCGGGGTGTTTCACGCAGAGACCCAGGCGAACATATGGCACCGCGGTGATTTTCAACCTCTCGTGCAGCCTGGTGCCTAGCACACAACACAACAACCCGGCTTGTGAGCACGCACTTATGCACAAATTTTTTCAATATCCCGACCACCGGCATGCTGGCCCTATGTGCGCCTACCCTGGCGATAAAAATCTGCTAAGTTATTGATTTATATAGATTTTGATTTTTTGCTCTTTAATCAGGCAGTTTAAGCAAGCCCTTGATTTGTAAGGCCTTCAGAGGCTCCAACACAATCTATCAACAAAGTTATCCACAGATTTTTTGGATATGTCTGGATATCCTGTCAAATCAACCACTTGCATCGCTTTTCGAGCGTTCGACCGAAGAAAACCCACTCAACATGACTTTTTGGCCCAATGTGGTGGTGGCCACCCCGGCCCACAGCGGTGTGGGTGCGAGCCTCAGTTACCGAAGTGAGTTGTTGCTTGCGCCGGGCACCTTGGTGCGCGTGCCGCTGGGCCAGCGCGAGGTGCTGGGCGTGGTGTGGGAATGCGCCACCGAACCGCCCGAGGGCCTGACCGAAGCGCAAACCAAAGCCGTGGCGAGCGTGCTGGACGGCCTGCCGCCGTTGAACGCTCGCTGGCGCCAGCTGGTGAAATTTGCCGCCCAGTATTACCAGCGCAGCCTGGGCGAGGTGGCCCTGGCCGCGCTGCCGCCGCAGCTGCGCGAGTTAAGCAACGAGCAGCTGGCGCGGCGGCTGAAACGCCAGGCCAAAGCCGCACACACCCTCAAAACCACCACCCCAACCGACGCCGCGCCCGCGCCCGCGCCTGCCGCCAGCGACGGCCACGACCTGAGCGACGAACAGCGCCAGGCGCTGGCCGCGCTGCACAGCGCGCAGGCGCCGGTGCTGCTGTTTGGCGCCACCGGCAGTGGAAAAACCGAGGTGTACCTGCGCGCCACCCGCGAGGTGCTGGACACCGCCACCCCCGAAGGCAGCAGCCCCACCCAGGTGCTGGTGATGGTGCCCGAGATCAACCTGACTCCGCAGCTGGAGGCGCGCTTTCGCGAGCGCTTTGAGCCACTGTACGGCGCCGATTCGGTGGTGTGCCTGCACAGCGGCATGACGCCGCCGCAGCGCCTGAACAGCTGGCTGGCGGCGCACACCGGCACCGCGCGCATTGTGCTGGGCACCCGCATGGCCGTGTTGGCCAGCCTGCCAGGGCTGCGCCTGATGGTGGTGGACGAGGAACACGACCCCAGCTACAAAAGCCAGGAAGGGGCGCGGTATTCGGCGCGGGACCTGGCGGTGTACCGGGCGAAGGTGGAAACCGAGGCACTGCGGTCTGCTGGGCAGGCGGGGGACCCTCACCCCAACCCGCTCCCGCCAGCGGGAGAGGGGGCCGAAGCGGGAACGGGATCGGAGCCGGATGTGCGTTGCCACGTGGTGCTGGGCTCGGCCACGCCATCGCTGGAAAGCTGGCACGCGGCCGAGCAGGGCCGCTATCTGCGCCTGGCCATGCCGGGGCGGGTGGGCGGTGGGGCGTTGCCGCGTTTGCGTCTGGTGGACATGAACCACCAGCCCAAGGGCGCCGTGCTGGCGCCGCCGCTGGTGGCCGCCATGGCCGAGCGCATCGCGCGCGGCGAGCAGTGCATGGTGCTGCTGAACCGGCGCGGTTACGCCCCGGTGCTGGCCTGCCACGACTGCGGCTGGAAGAGCGCCTGCGCGCACTGCAGCGCCTACCGCGTGTTCCACAAACTCGACCGCACGCTGCGCTGCCACCACTGCGGTTTTACCGAACGCGTGCCGCGCGCCTGCCCCGACTGCGGCAACCTGGACATTGCGCCCGTGGGCCGTGGCACCGAACAAATTGAAGAACACCTGAGCGCGCTGCTGGCCGATGTGCGCCGCCCCGACGGTGGCCCCGCCCGCGTGGCGCGCATGGACGCCGACTCCACCCGGCTCAAAGGCAGCCTGGAAGTGCAGCTGGCCACCATGCACAGCGGTGCGGTGGATGTGCTGGTGGGCACCCAGATGATTGCCAAAGGGCACGACTTTCGACGCATCACCCTGGTGGCCAGCGTGAACGCCGACAGCGCCCTGTTTGCCAGCGACTACCGCGCCCCCGAGCGCCTGTTTGCCCTGCTCATGCAGGCGGCCGGCCGCGCCGGGCGCGACGCCGCGCACAGCGAGGCCAGCGAAATGTGGGTGCAAACCTGGTACCCGCAGCACCCCCTGTTTGCCACCCTGAAAAAGCACGACTACCCGGCCTTTGCCGCCGAGCAGCTGACCGAGCGCGCCCAGGCCGGCATGCCGCCCTACGGCTACCAGGCCCTGCTGCGCGCCGACGCCCGCACGCAAGCCGCCGCGCAGGCGTTCTTGAACCGCGCCGCCGAGCACAGCCAGGGCCTGCCCTACCGCGACCAGATCACGCTGTACCCCGCCGTGCCGCTCACCATTCAGCGCGTGGCGAATGTGGAGCGCGCCCAGCTGCTGGTGGAAGCCGCGTCGCGCGGTGCGCTGCAACGCTTTTTGTCGGCCTGGCAACCGGTGCTGCTGCAGTGCCGCAGCCTGCCCGAAGCGCGCGGGCTGATCCGGTTTGCGGTGGATGTGGACCCGCTGGCGATTTGACGCGGCGGGTGTCACGGCGCCGTCACAGGCACCCCACAAAATTCGCACGTGCCCAACGCCTGCGAAATAACAGGCGGCACACCACGGCCACCCCAGGGTGGTCGTTCCATTTTGAGGGGCGGGCAGTGGCATGCGACTCCCGCCCAGTGCGCAAAAAAGCCCCCGTTGCCGAAGCTGCGGGGGCCTGCGTACCAGCCCCGCGCACGGCGCGGGGCGTTTGCTTCACATCACTTCAGGTCAAAGCGGTCCAGGTTCATCACCTTGGTCCAGGCGGCCACAAAGTCGCGCACGAACTTGGCTTGGCCATCGTTTTGGGCATACACCTCGGCCAGGGCGCGCAGCTGCGAGTTCGAGCCAAACACCAAATCCACGCGGGTGGCGCTCCACTTCACGGCACCGGTTTTGCGGTCGCGGCCCTCGTAAGCGTTGTCGCCCACCGGCTTCCAGGCGGTGGACATGTCCACCAGGTTGACAAAGAAGTGATTGCTCAACTGACCAGGCCGCTGGGTGAACACGCCGTGCGCTGATCCACCGTGGTTGGCACCCAGCACACGCAGGCCACCGACCAACACCGTCATCTCCGGCGCGCTCAGGGTCAGCAGCTGCGCTTTGTCGAGCAGCATCTCTTCGGGGGTCACGCTGTAGGCTTTTTTGCGGTAGTTGCGGAAGCCATCGGCCATCGGCTCCATCACGCTGAAGGACTCCACGTCGGTCTGCTCTTGCGAAGCATCGGTGCGGCCCGGGGTGAACGGCACGGCCACGGTCTGGCCTGCGGCCTGGGCCGCGGCTTCTACGGCGGCGCCACCGGCGAGCACGATCAGATCGGCCAGCGACACCTGCTTGCCACCGGTTTGCGCGGCGTTGAACGCCTGCTGGATGGATTCCAGCGCGGTCAACACCTTGGCCAACTGGGCCGGTTGGTTGGCTTCCCAGTTGTTCTGCGGCGCCAGACGGATGCGTGCGCCGTTGGCACCACCGCGTTTGTCGCTACCCCGGAAGCTGGAAGCCGAAGCCCAGGCGGTGGACACGAGTTCCCCCACCGACAGGCCTGAGGCCAACACCTGCGCCTTGAGGGTGGCGATGTCCTGCGCGTCGATCAGCGGGTGTGCCACGGCAGGCACCGGGTCTTGCCAGATCAGCTCTTCGGCGGGCACTTCGGGGCCCAGGTACAGGCTCTTCGGGCCCATGTCGCGGTGGGTCAGCTTGAACCAGGCGCGGGCGTAGGCGTCGGCGAACTCGTCGGGGTGGGCCGCAAAGTGGCGCGAGATCTTTTCGTAGGCCGGGTCGAACTTGAGCGACAGGTCGGCCGTGGTCATCATGGGGCGGTGCTTCACGCCGGGCACATGCGCGTCGGGAATCATGTCCTCCTCGGCCACGTCTTTGGCCAGCCACTGGTGCGCGCCCGATGGGCTCTTCACCAGTTCCCAGTCGTACTGGAACAGCACCTTGAAGTAACCCATGTCCCAGGTGGTGGGGTTGGGTTTCCAGGCGCCCTCAATGCCGCTGGTGGTGGTGTGTTCGCTGTGGCCTTTGCCCAGGGCGTTGATCCAGCCAAAACCCATTTCTTCCATGGGGGCGGCCTCGGGCTCGGGGCCGACCAGCTTGGGGTCGCCCGCGCCGTGGGCCTTGCCGAAGGTGTGGCCGCCGGCCACCAGCGCCACGGTCTCGACGTCGTTCATGGCCATGCGCAGAAAGGTTTCGCGCACATCGTGGCCCGAGAGCAGCGGGTCGGGGTTGCCGTCCGGGCCTTCGGGGTTCACGTAGATCAGGCCCATCTGCACGGCGGCCAGCGGGTTTTCCAGGTCGCGGTTGCCGGAATAACGGCTGTTGGCCTTGTCGCTGGTGGCCAGCCATTCGGCTTCGGCGCCCCAGTAAATGTCTTCTTCGGGCTGCCAGATGTCGGCACGGCCGCCGGCAAAGCCAAAGGTTTTGAAGCCCATGGACTCCATGGCCACGTTGCCGGCCAGGATGTACAGGTCGGCCCACGAAATGGCGTTGCCGTATTTCTGCTTGATGGGCCAGAGCAGGCGGCGCGCTTTGTCCAGGTTGCCGTTGTCGGGCCAGCTGTTGATGGGGGCAAAGCGCTGGTTGCCGGTGCCCGCGCCGCCGCGGCCGTCGGCCGTGCGGTAGGTGCCAGCGCTGTGCCAGGCCATGCGGATGAACAGGCCACCGTAGTGGCCCCAGTCGGCGGGCCACCAGTCCTGGCTGTCGGTCATCAGCGCCACCAGGTCGGCCTTGAGCGCAGGGTAGTCCAGCGTTTTGAAGGCTTCGGCGTAGTCAAAGTCCGGGTCCATCGGGTTGGATGCAGGAGCGTGCTGGTGCAGGATGCCCAGGTTCAGCTGGTTGGGCCACCAGTCGGCGTTGGACTGGGCGCCTTGCTTGGCGCGTGCGCCTGCGGCGGCGTGGAACGGGCACTGGGCTTCGGTGTTGGGGTGGCTCATGGCGGGTCTCCGGTGGATTGAACGGGCTCGTTCAGTTTGCGAGGGCCAGAGCAGCCAAACGTTCCACGCAGTCGGCCAACAAAGCGGCCAGGGTGTCGTTGGGGTTCATGGCAGGGCTCCAGCAAGTGATCGAGGTCCCACTGTAGCCCCCACCCCAATATTTGACAAACTGATTGTCACTAGGCAATCAATAGCCAATATCTATAGATCAAGTCATCAGCGTGACCGCGCCCGAAAAGGTGAAGAACGCGGCCACGGTGGTCACCAGGATGATGCGGGCGATGCGCCCGTTGTCCGCGCCCAGGCGCTCGGCCAGCAGCGACACGTTGCTGGCGCTGGGCAGCGCCGACACCAGCACCATCACCGTGAGCGCAAAGCGGTCCAGCGGCACGCCCACCTGAATGGCCGCCAACCCCACCACCAGCACCAGCAGCGGGTGCAGCAGCAGCTTCATGAGCGCCACCGGCACATAGTCGCTCAGAGGCATGGGGTGGTTGGACTGCATTTGCGAACGCGCCAGCACCGCCCCAATGGTGAACAGCGCCACCGGGGAGGCTGCGTCGGCCAGCAGCCAGACGGTTTTTTCGACCGGGCCCGGCAGGCTGAAACTGGCCGCCGAGGCCGCAGCGCCCAACAAAATGGCCCAGGGCATGGGGTTGGTGACCACCCCGCGCAATGCCTTTTTGCCCGCGTCCAGCATGGCCGCAGCGCCGTGGCCCTCGCCTTCGTCCAGCCGAGAGAGCGCCACGCACAGCGAGCTCGTGATCACCATGTCCACCACGATCAATACGATCACCGGGCCCACGCTCTGCGGCCCCAGCAGCGCGGCCAGCAGCGGCACGCCCATGAAACCTGTGTTGGGGAACGCCGCCACCAGCGCGCCCATGGCGGCATCGTTCCAGCGGATGCGGCTGTTCATCGTCATGACGATGGCAAAACCCACCATGACCAGCGCGCACAGCAGGTACACCCCGGCCACCGACGCATCGAGCAGCTGCGCAATGGGCGTGGTGGAGCCAAAGCGGTAGAGCATGGCCGGCAAGGCGAAAAACAGCACGAAGCCGTTCAGTCCCGGGATGGCTTCGAGCGGCAACATGCGCCGACGTGCCGCGAGAAAACCGGCCAGCACAAGGGCAAAGAAGGGGAAGGTGACGAGCAGGATGTTGAGCACGGGGGCATTGTCTCAGGTGTGTACGCGCCATGCGGCGCGCCGCCGCAGAGCACACGCCCTGCGCCGAATGTCTGATTGGGCCCGCGCGCAGCAAGGCAGGCGTTAAGCTTGCCTGTTACAAAGCGATACCCCGCTACACACTCCACAGCCATGTCCTCCATGCGCCCCACCGCTCCCAGCTCCAGCACCGCGCCACGCCAGGCAAGCACCCGCCGCTCCTTGGCCCTGACGCTGCTCAGCGCAGCCCTGCTCGGCGGCTGCGCAGCCCCGAAATTCACGGTGGACGATGGCCGTGCCGTGGACCCGACGTTGCTGGCCAACATCGGCCTCTACGGCCAGGGCGAACAAGCCTTGCGTCCGGCCATTGCCCGCTCGGCCCGGCTCAAAGACAACGACTGCGACCGCCAGTGGGAGCTGCCCATTTCGGTGGCCACCAGCCAAGGCTGGTCTGAAAACGACCGCGTGGCCTGGGTCCGTGCACTGGGGGTGGACGAGCGGCTGACCGTGGTAGCCGCCACCCACGACGCACCGCTGAAGCCCGGAGAACGCCTGGCGAACATCGACGGCAGCACCAGCAACGAGGCCCAGAAACTGCTGGTGGAACTGGGTGCCATGCGCGAGCGCGGAAGGCCTTTTCCGGTGACCACCAGCACCGGAAAAACCGTGCAGCTCAACCCGTTTCAAGTCTGTCGCGGCTACACCCGACTGGCCCCGCCCAACACCCCGGAGCTGCAGGATTACCACTGGCTCATGAGCTACCACCCGCTGGAACTGGCCAAAGCCGACCTGACCGAAGACGAAGCACTGTGGACCGTGTTGTGGACACAGGGCGTGTCGGAAGAAGGTGGCGCAAGGATGAAGGTGTACGACTACGGCACCTCGTTGCTGAGCACACTCTACACCGTGGCCACACTGGCCTCGGGCCTCAAGGGCGCGGCCATGGCAGCCGAAGCGGCGGTGAAAACCGCGCAGCAAGCTGCCGCCTCCGTGGCGACCGAACTCCTCAAACAGCAACTGATCGACCAGGCCAAAACCTTTGCCGCCAACCGCCTCAAGGACGAGATTGGCAAGTCGGTGCAAGCCCTGACACAGGCACAGGTGGTGGCCAGCATGCAGCAGGTGGCGGCCAACCGGGGTTTGCTGGGCGGTATTTCCCGCGTGGCGGCCACGGTGTTCGACGACGCCGACGCCTGGGCCTACACCCGCATGGAGCAGTTGGGCGCCAACCCGCTGGCCGGCTTCACGCTGCACCAGAAGTTGCTGGAGCGCAACCTGCTCACCAACGCCCTGGCCTTCGACCCCGAGCGCATGGCCTCGATGCAAGCCCTGACCAACCAGGCCGGCCGTGGCGAAGAGGTGGTGGCCATTCTGAAGGGCATTCGGCCCGAAACGCTGAACTTCGACCTGGCCGACATGCCGCTGGCCTCGGCCCAGCAGGCCTTCAGCTACGAAGACCTGGAACCCCGCAGCACCAACCCGTATGCGCGCGGCCTGATTGAAGCCATGCTGGAAATGCCCGATACCGGCCTGCCAGCGGCGGCCTCCAGCCGCTGAGCCGGTACCCACGCCCACCGTTCCACAAAGAAGCCCATGCACCCCAGCCAGTTGCCACACCACCGCACCACACCCACCGCCGTCCACCAGGCTTTGGGCGTCCTGCTTTGGCTGGCCAGCGCCACGGCGGGCGCACAAAGCAGCAACGCAAGCGACGCGCTCCAACCAGCCGCCACACCGCCCGCGCAGGTGGTGGGTAACGCCGCTGCAGCAAACCCCGCAGCACCCACCGGGCCCGACAGCAACACCGCCCCTGCCAGCCCGGCGCCGGCCGCAGCGGCGAACACCCCAGAGCCGCCGCTGTCGACCCTGGGCGCGGGCCAGGCCCTGCCACCGACCCCGGTGGCCCACACGGCGCCACCCGAAACCTGCAACAGCCTGAGCGACCGAGCCATGGCGGTGGACCTCCAGGCGGCCACCGCGCAATCCAACAAACAAGACACGGCCGAGCTGGCCAGGCTGGTGGACGAAGCCATTGCGCTGTGGACGCTGGCCGCCCAGCGCTGCGAAGGTCGGGCGCAGGAACGTGCCCGGCGCAACCTGGCCGACAGCGAGCGCAGCCGCGCCAGTCTGAACGCAACACTCGGTGCCAGCCCGGCCTGCACCAACGGCCAGAAAAACGCCACCAGCCTGCAAGATCTGGCCCAGCAAGCCGTGCGCGAGCGGCGCTGGATGGACGCTGCTGTGCTCTACCGCAAAGCCGAAAACATGTGGGACGTGGCGGCCGAACGCTGCACCGGCGAAGCCCAGACCACCGCCCTGCAGCGGCGCGAACAAACCGCCACCGACGCCCACAACGCCGAGTTCTGCGCCCCCGTCTTCGAGCGCGCCCGTGACCAGAGCCAAAAACTGCGCAGCACCAGCGCCAGCCTGAGCGTGGCCGAGCGGCAAACCCAATCTCAAATCGCCGAAACCCTGTGGCGCGAAGCCCAGACGCTGTGCAAAGGCCCGGCCCTGGACGTGGCGCGCAACAACGCCCAAAGCCAAGCCCGCGACCGCGGCACACCCTGGGTGGCCACCGCGCTGCCGGGTGCCCCCGTGGCCGCAGCCCCCAGCCCCGCGCTGAGCACCCAAGCCGCAACAACCGTGGTGGCAGCCGTGGCGACGACCACGGCAACCGCAAGCGCCGCAGCCACAGCGGCCAAGGCGCCCACACTGGCGGCCCCCCTGGCCGCGGCACCCCGTGCGCTGGCAACCAGCGACACCCCCGCAGCGCCCACCGAACCCGCCAAAGCGCTGGACATCCAGGCCGGCGACACCCGCTTCACCGGCCACTTCACCCGCGACGGCGACGGCCTGAGCGGCAACGGCCAGGTGCGTTGGGCCAACGGCGATCACTACCAAGGCGATCTGCTCAAAAGCCGCCGCCACGGTCAGGGCGAATTTGTGTGGGCCAGCGGCCAGCGCTACAGCGGCAGTTGGGTGGACGACGAGCCCCAAGGCAAAGGCCAGATGGTGTTTGCCAATGGCAACCGCTACGAGGGCGAGGTCGCGCGCGGCCTGCCGCACGGCCAGGGCCGCATGCTGTACGCCTCGGGCGACCGCTTTGAAGGCCGCTTCAACCAAGGCAAGCCCGACGGCCAAGGCCACTACCATTGGGCCAACGGCCAGCACTACGAAGGCCCGTGGGTGAACGAGCAACCCCAGGGCGTGGGCAAACTGCACTTCGCCAACGGCAACGTCTACGAAGGCCAGTTGGTGCGCGGCACCCCCGAGGGACAAGGCACCTTGCGCTTTGCCTCGGGCGAACGCTACGAAGGCTCCATGTCGCAAGGGCAGCCCCACGGCCAAGGCAGCTTTCGCTGGCCCAACGGCGACCACTACACCGGCCAGTGGCAGCAAGGCAAAAAGCACGGCCAGGGCCGCATGACCTGGGCCAACGGCGACCACTGGGAAGGCGTCTACGAAAACGATGCCCAGACCCGCAACGGCACCCTGACGCGCAAAAACCCGTCCTGAAGCTGGGCCAGGTGCCGTACCTGGACCCACGTCAGCAAAAAAGGGCCTGTGCAAGGCCGCCAAAACCCCGCCCCAGCGCTTCGCTTGCAAGTCCGGCTCCAGGCGTTCAACGACGCTTGTGCGCTTCAAAAAGTTGCTCAGGGCAAAGGCACGTCGACAGCCCCAACGGTGGGTCAACCGCGCGCCCAGCAGCCCGCACGCCGCGCGAGGCACGCCGGTATCATTCACGCTCCTCGGGCGTATTTCACTGTCATTGCGCACCACCCAACCCCTCCGTTTCTGCGCACTGCCCTCTTATTTCCATGTCTGCCAACGCCTCCGGCCTGAACCTTGCCCAGCTTGATGCCGTGAACCACCTGGGCGGGCCGTGTCTGGTGCTGGCCGGGGCCGGTTCCGGGAAAACGCGGGTGATCACGCACAAGATCGGCCGCCTCATCCAGGCGGGCCTGGCGGCCGACCGCATTGCCGCCATCACCTTCACCAACAAGGCCGCCAGCGAAATGCGCGAGCGCGCCAAGCAGCTGGTGGGGCGCGAAGCCCGCAAGGTGCTCATTTGCACCTTTCATGCGCTGGGCGTGCGCCTGCTGCGCGAAGACGGCGCAGCGCTGGGGCTGAAAAAGCAGTTCTCCATTCTGGACAGCGACGACATCACCAGCCTGCTGAAAGACTGCGGCGGCAGCACCGACACGGCCGCCGCGCGCCAGTGGCAGTGGGCCATCAGCGCCTGGAAGAGCGCGGGCCTGAATTCGGCCCAGGCGCTGGCGCTGGCCAAAGACGACGAAGAGCGCGTGACCGCGACCATCATGGCGCGCTACGAAGAGCGCCTGACCGCCTACCAAAGCGTGGACTTCGACGACATGATCAGCCTGCCGCTGAAGCTGCTGACCGAGCACCTGGACGTGCGCGAACGCTGGCAGCAGAAGATGGGCCATGTGCTGGTGGACGAATACCAGGACACCAACGCCACCCAGTACGAGCTGCTGAAGCTGCTGGTGGGCGAGCGCGCCCGCTTCACCGCCGTGGGCGACGACGACCAGAGCATTTACGGCTGGCGCGGCGCCACGCTGGACAACCTGAAGCGCCTGCCGCAAGACTTCCCCGCGCTCAAGGTCATCAAGCTGGAGCAAAACTACCGCTCCACCAGCGCCATTTTGCGAGCGGCCAACAACGTGATTGGCCCCAACCCCAAGCTGTTCCCCAAGACGCTGTGGAGCGACCTGGGCGAGGGCGAGCCGGTGCGGGTGGTGGACGCCGACAACGAGGAACACGAGGCCGAGCGCGCGGTGGCGCGCATTCAGAGCCTGCAGGCTTCGTCGCCCCACAAAGAGTGGCGCGACTTCGCCATCCTGTACCGCGCCAACCACATGGCGCGGCCGTTTGAGCAGTCGCTGCGGCGGGCACAAATTCCCTACAAGGTGTCGGGCGGGCAGAGCTTTTTTGACAAGGCCGAGATCCGCGACCTGTGCGCCTGGCTGCGCCTGCTGGTCAACAACAACGACGACCCGGCGTTTCTGCGCTCGGCCACCACGCCCAAGCGAGGCATTGGCCACACCACCCTGCAGCAGCTGGGCAACTTTGCCACGCAGTACAAGCTGAGCCTGTTTGAGGCGCTGTTTTCGCATTCGCTGGCCGCCACCCTGCCCGGGCGCGCCGTGGCCACGCTGCACGAATTCGGCCGCGCCGTGAACGACCTGGAATACCGCGCCAAACACACGGTGGGCCACGAAGCGGGGCGCGCGTTTCTCACCGAGTGGCTCAAGGACATTGACTACGAAAAGCACCTGTACGACAGCGAAGACAACGAAAAGGTCGCGGCTGCGCGCTGGACCAACGTGATGGACTTCTGCGATTGGGTGGCCGGGCGCTGCGGCGGCAAGCTCGAAGACGACGGCGGCGTAAAAACTGAAACCGAGCGCAAAACCCTGCTCGAAGTGGTGCAGACCATCGCACTGATTTCCACCCTGAGCGAGCGGGAGCAAGAACAAAATATGGTGACGCTGTCCACCCTGCACGCGTCCAAAGGCCTGGAATGGCCGCATGTGATGCTGGTGGGCGTGAACGAAGGGCTGCTGCCTTTCAAGATGGAAGAAGAGCCCGGCCAGAGCGACGCCACCACCGAGAGCATGGCGCAGCGCCTGCAAGAAGAGCGGCGCCTGATGTACGTGGGCATCACGCGGGCGCAGCGCACGCTGGCCGTGAGCTGGCTCAAGCGCCGCAAAAAAGGCCGCGAAAGCATTCCGGGCCAGGCCAGCCGTTTCATTCAAGAAATGGGGCTGGACCAGAACACGGTCAAAGAAGACCCGCGCGAGAAACTGCGTGCGCTGCGCGCCGAGTTTGCCCAGCGCGCCACCGAAACAGCCGCCGCCAAAGCGGCTGAAACGCCATGAAACGCCTGAACATCGGCACCCGATGGAGCGCGTTGCTGTGCCTGCTGCTGGTGCCCGGCGCCTGGGCCCAGCAGCCCACCGCCACGGCACCGGCCCTGGCCTGCACCGAAGCCTCCGCCATGGCGCCTGCCCACCTGTATGGCACGTGGCAGCTCACCCTGTGGCCGTCCGAGGGCAGCGCATCGGCGCCCACGTCCACCGGCTCCGTGCGGTTTGAGCGCCACCCCGAATTCCCCGGCAGCGTGCGCGGCCACATCCAGCGCACGGCAGCGGGCGTGGCCCTGCAGGCCCTGGTCTCGGGCGACGTGATCGACGGTGAATTCAACCTCGACGAGTCTGCCGACGGCGTGGCCATCGACGCGGTGTGGGCAGGCGTGCCGCAAGACTGCGGCCAAAGCATACGCGGCACCCGACGCCCTGCTGAAAGCCAGGCCCAGACAATGGTCCCGCTACAGTTTCTGTTGCGCAAAAGTCCCGGCTGGCATTGATTTCGGCGCATGGTCTGCGCATTGATATTTCGCAAACCGGGCCCGAACATTGGCTATTTCAACCATAGGCAAAAGCTATCCAGATCGTCCAGCACTTTGACGCGGATCAAGAACCACCAGGGTCGACCCACATACATTGACCCTGTCAGTTGTATGGATTTGCGGAAAAACATGCCGCCCCCCTTGCCTTGCTGACGCGTCATTCATTTACAGCGAGTCGATCATGAAAACCTCAAGAATATTCACCTGGACTCTGTGCGCACTGGCCGCCGCCACCTTCATGTCGGCCGGCACCGCCATGGCCCAGAAGCGCGACGAACCCGTGCAGACCATCCCCGCGCCGCGCAACATGGACCCGGCCATGGTGGAGTTGGGCAAAAAACTGTTCTTTGATCCCCGCCTCTCCAAGTCGGGCTTCATCTCCTGCAACTCGTGCCACAACCTGAGCATGGGCGGTTCTGACAACCTCAAGACCTCCATCGGCCACAACTGGTCACAGGGCCCCATCAATTCGCCCACCGTGCTCAACTCCAGTCTGAACCTGGCGCAGTTCTGGGACGGCCGCGCCGCCACCCTGAAAGACCAGGCCGGCGGCCCGATCGCCAACCCGGGCGAAATGGCCTTCACCCACGAGCTGGCCATCGACACCCTGAAGTCGATTCCCGGCTACGTGAACGAGTTCAAAGCCGTCTTCAAGACCGACAAGCTGAGCATCGACGAGGTGACCACCGCCATCGCCGCGTTTGAAGAAACCCTGGTAACGCCCAATTCGCGCTTCGACCGCTGGCTCGACGGCGACAACAAAGCCCTGAACAAGGACGAACTGGCCGGCTACCAGCTGTTCAAAGAAAGCGGCTGCGTGGCCTGCCACAACGGCCCCAACCTGGGCGGTACCTCGTTCCAGAAAATGGGCCTGGTGCAACCCTACAAAACCGCCAGCACCGCCCAAGGCCGCCAGGAAGTGACCGGCAAAGACGCCGACCGCCTGAACTTCAAGGTACCCACCTTGCGCAACGTGGAACTGACCTACCCCTACTTCCACGACGGTGAAGCCCCCACCCTGACCGTGGCGGTGGACCTCATGGGCAAACTGCAACTGGGCCGTGAGTACACGAAAGACGAAAACGCCAAGATCGTCGCCTTCCTGAAAACCTTGACCGGTCAGCAACCCCAGTTCGCCCTGCCGATGTTGCCACCGTCCACCGACAAGACGCCACCCCCACGTCCGTTCAACTGAGCGTTCGCTCCCTCGGCATCCCGCTCCAACGGGATCAACCAACCGGCCACTCGGCCGGTTTTTTCATGTGCGCCCAGCATGGGCGCACTCCTGCGGGTGCAAGTCCCGCCGCAAGTTGACCAAGACGAGCGAAGCGAAGCGCAACCGCATGAGGGCGACCGAGTGTGGGAAGGAAGCGTGGAGCGCAAATCATGAGCCG
>NZ_JAUSOO010000122.1 GCF_030656115.1 Hydrogenophaga sp. | reverse complement strand
CGCCTGGCTGCGCTCCACCGCGCCTTGGCGCACATGGCGCGCGGTGCGCAGGTGCACGCCCATGCGCGCCATCACTTCACGCGGCTTGATGGGTTTGGTGACGTAGTCGGCGCCACCGGCGTCCAGCGCGGCCACCAGGTGCTCGGTTTCGGTCAGCCCGGTCATGAAGATGATGGGAATGTGGGCCGTGGCGGGGTGGGCCTTGAGGCGGCGCGCCACCTCAAAACCGTCCAGGCCGGGCATGACGGCGTCGAGCAGCACCACGTCGGGCAGGGCCTGGGTGGCGCGGCGGATGGCGGCCTCACCGTCAAGGGCCACCAGCACGGTGTAGCCCGCTTCGTCCAGCGCGTCGTGCAGCGGGGCGACGTTGTCGGGCACATCGTCCACGATGAGGACGACCAGGGCATCGCTCAGGGTGGCGGTGTGTTCGGGGGAGGAGCGGGGATTCATGGGGGGCTGGGTGGTGACGCGTGCAAGGGTTCGGGGAGAGCCCCCACCCCAACCCGCCCCCAGCGGGGGAGGGAGTGGAGCCGCAGAGGTGTCTGGCCTATCCAGACGCCGTGAGCAAAAAGCGGGGGCGGTTTCTGGCCCCTTCCCCCTCTGGGGGAAGGCTGGGATGGGGGCGGGCGCGGTGTGGGCGGGTTCATGGTGTTGGCGCTGTGGCGCTGTGGGCCAGCAGGCGTTGTTCGATCGCTTCAAAGCGGAATTCGCGCGCCAGGGTGCGCAGGGTTTGGGCAAAGTCGGCCTGTTCGGGGCGCTGGCGCACCCAGTCGTCGAGCCAGGTGACGATGCCTTTGTAGTAACCCAGGCGCACCAGCTCCAGCAGGGGCGCCAGTTCGGTGGGGCTGCTGGCGGCGGGCGGTGCCAGTGCGACAGCGCGGGCGGCGGGGGACGTGGGCGCAGCGGTGAGCCACTGCAGCGCCAGGCGTTGGCCCAGCCAGGTCAGCAGGTCTTCGCGGCGCACAGGCTTCACAAAAAAGTCTTGCGGGCGGTGGCCCAGTTCGTTGTCGAGTCCTTTGTCAAACGCATTGGCCGAGACGATGGCCAGCGGCACACCACCCCAGCCCAGCGCACGCAGGCGGCGCACGGTTTCCCAGCCGTCGATGCCGGGCATGGCCAGGTCCATGAAGATGGCGTGGGGCGCGCCGGGGTCGGTGGGTTGCAGGCCGTCGAGCAGGCGCAAGGCGTCCAGCCCGCTGGTGGCCAGCATCACGTCAAAACCCAGCGGCGCCAGCCAGCGTTTCAGCAGCTCGCGGTCGGCCTCTTCGTTGTCCACCACCAGCAGGCGCAGGCGCTCGCCGGCGTAGCCGGACACGGCTGGAGCGATGGCGGCGCGCTGCAGCGCCACACCGTGCAGCTCGGGCAAAAACAGCCGCACGGTGAACACGGTGCCCACGCCGGGGGTGCTGCGCACGGTCAATTCGCCGCCCATCAGGTCGGTGAGCATTTTGGCGATGGTGAGGCCCAGGCCGGTGCCGGCGCTGCCCGCAGCGGCGCTGTGCGGCACGCTGGCCGGTTCGCCCTGGCCGCGTGCAAAGGGCTCAAACACGCGCTCCAGGTCGGCGGTGCTCATGCCGGGGCCGGTGTCGTGCACCTCGAACTGCGCCATTTCGCGCGCATGCGTCACGCGCAGCCGCACCCGCCCCACGCGGGTGAACTTGACGGCGTTGCCCAGCAGGTTGATGAGGATCTGGCGCAGGCGTTTTTCGTCGGCGCGCACGGCGTCGGGCAGGCGGCTGCCGCTCTCAAACGTGAACTGCAGGCCTTTGGCCGCGGCCTGCAGTTCAAACATGCTGGCCACTTCGCGCAGGGTGTCGGCAAAGGCCATGGGTTTCACGTCGAGCTTGAGCTTGCCGGACTCGATGCGGGCAATGTCCAGCGTGCCTTCAATGAGCGAGAGCAGGTGCTCGCCGCCCCGGTGGATCACGCGGATGGCCTGCGCGCGGTGCGGCGCCATGCCGGTGTCTTCTTGCAGCAATTGGGCGTAGCCCAGGATGCTGTTGAGCGGTGTGCGCAACTCGTGGCTGATGGTGCTGATGTAGCGCGTCTTGGCCTGGTTGGCCTGCTCGGCGGCGCGGCGGGCGTGTTGCAGGGCTTCGTCGGTTTTGCGGTGGGAGTCGATTTCCTGCATCAGCAAACGGGTCTGGCGGTTGCTTTCTTCCTGCGCCACTTCGCGGCTTTTGTGCGCCAGCACCAGCCACCAGGCCACGGTGCTGGCAATGAGCATGAGCACGGCGTACACGCGCAGGAAGCCCGAGCGCAAGGCCGCATCGAGCACGCTGGCGTCGGCCACGGCCTGCAGCCCCTGGCCCAGGCCCTGCGCCTGCTGCTGGTACAGCAAGCCCAGCACGGCGGCCAGCACCGGCGCCATCACCAGCATGATCAGCAGGTAGTGCGCCAGCCCCGCGGCCAGGTACGGCCAGACCCGCTGCGGCAGCACGGTGCGCAAGGCACCCTGCCACTGTTCTGAGAGGCGCGCGTGGGGTTTGCAGAGGTCGCCACAGCGCGCGTCCAGCGTGCAGCAGAGCGAACAGATGTGTCCCTGGTAGGCGGGGCAATGCGCCATGTCGGGCGCTTCGTATTCGCGCTCGCAGATGACGCACTTGATAACACCCCCCGCGCCGCCTTCGGCGTCACCCCCCTGAAGGGGGGCAACACCAGCGGACGGGCAGAGCCCGACCCGCGGTGTTTCTGGGTTGACGGCCGCTCGCGATTCGCAGCCGACACACGACCGCCCCCCGCAGGCTGCACTTTGTCGGGCAATGTAATACCGACCACCCGTGGCCCAAGCCAGCAACGGAGACGCCACCAGCGCCGTCACCATGGCGATCACCGCTGAAAACGCCTGCGCGCCGGCGCCCATGAGGCCCATGTGGGCCGCAATCGACAAAGCCGAGGCCAGCCCCATGGCGCCCACACCCACCGGGTTGATGTCGTACAAATGGGCGCGCTTGAATTCGATGCCCTTGGGGCTCCAGCCCATCGGCTTGTTGATCACCAGGTCGGCCACCACCGCCATGATCCAGGCGATGGCGATGTTGCTGTACAGCCCCAGCACCTCGCCCAAGGCGCGGAACACGTTCATCTCCATCAGCATGAAGGCGATGAGCGTGTTGAACACCACCCACACCACGCGCCCGGGGTGGCTGTGGGTGAGGCGCGAGAAGAAGTTGCTCCAGGCCAACGAGCCGGCGTAGGCATTGGTGACGTTGATCTTGAGCTGCGACACCACCACAAACAGCGCCGTGGCCGCCACCGCCCAGCCGTAATGCGGAAACACGTATTCGTAGGCCGCCAGGTACATCTGGTTTGGGTCCACCGCGCGCTCGGGCGGCACCATGTGGCTGATGGCCAGGTAAGCCAAGAGCGCGCCGCCCAGCATTTTCAGCACACCCAGCACCACCCAGCCCGGCCCGCCCGCCAGCACACCGGCCCACCAGCGCAGCGGCTTGCCCGGCTCTTGCGCGGGCATGAAGCGCAGGTAGTCGGCCTGCTCCCCCATTTGTGTGATGAGCGCAATGCCCACCGTGAGCGCCGCACCAAACAGGTGCCAATCAAATGCCACACCCGCACCCAATTCACCACCGTAGTGCACCACATTGGCAAATGCACCGGGGTCGAGCACCAGCACGGCCACAAAAGGCACCACCATCATCACCAGCCACAGCGGCTGGGTCCAGACCTGAAAGCGGCTGATGACCGACACGCCGTGTGTGACCAGCGGAATGACCACCACGGCGCAAATGAGGTAACCCCAGACCGGCGGAATGTCCAGCGCCAACTCCAGCGCGTAGGCCATGACCGCCGCTTCGAGCGCAAAAAAGATGAAGGTGAACGACGCGTAGATCAGCGAGGTGATGGTAGATCCGATGTAACCAAAGCCCGCACCGCGCGTGAGCAGGTCCATGTCCACGCCGTAGCGCGCGGCGTACACACTGATGGGCAGGCCCGCCGCGAAGATAATGAGCCCGGTGGCCAGGATGGCCCAGAAAGCATTGATGAACCCGTATTGCACCAGCAGCGTGGCACCCACCGCCTCCAGAATGAGGAACGAGGCAGCGCCAAATGCGGTGTTGGCCACGCGCCATTCGCTCCACTTGCGAAAGCGCTGCGGGGTGTAGCGCAGCGCATAGTCTTCCATGGTTTCGCTGCCCACCCAGTTGTTGTAGTCGCGGCGCACGCGCGTGATGCGCTGCGGTGCATCGCCCACAGGGGCGTGGCTGGAGAGATCGGGTTCGGGATTCACCTTAGGGGTTGTGCAGCATTCGTGCCACGGCTTTTTTCTTGCAAGCCTCTGCGAAACTTGCACCCACCGCGCCCCTTTCGGTGCAACCACAACCACAACCACAACCCAGGACATTGCGCATGCGACAACTCTCCACCCAGGGTCAACAGACCCTCAACGACATTGCCCTGCGCCATGGTTTCAGCTTCGACGCCACCCTGTCCATGCTGGAGTCCGTGATCCACGGCAACGGCAGCATGGCCCAGTTCAACCACCCCGAATTCAGCGGTTCGGGCCAGTGGATGCGCGGCGGCATGACGATGGTGTCGGACATGTTCAACAACCACCTGAAAGGCCGGGTGGACAACCTGTGCAGCGAGCTGTCCAACCTGATCGCCAGCCAGCCCGACCTGCTGCGCAGCGGCAGCTTTCAAAGCCAGAGCCAAGGCGGCAGCAACGACCCGTGGAACCAGCAGACACAGGCCCACAGCAACGACCCGCAAGGCCAACACCCCAGCAGCAACGGCTGGGGCCAGAACAGCCTGTCAAACAGCCTGTTTGTGCCGCCCGCCCCCGGCACCAGCGGCGACTGGTGGCCCGCCGACCTGCGCTGGCCCAACAGCACCGGCGCCCAAAACAACGTGCGCTACGCCTACTTTGCGCAGGCCCGACGCCTGGCCATTGAGGTGCACGGTTCCGTCACGGTCTACGACACGCTGGACCACCAGATTGGCGGCTTTTCTCAGCAACAGTCGGGCGGGGGAAGCCTGTCTTTTTCAAGTCAGTACGGCCTGATGGACGTGGCCAGCCTGCCCGTGGTGTCGCGCGATGGCATGGCCGTGCCAGCCCCTGCACCGGTTCAAAACAGCATGCCCTACCCGCCCGCCGAGGCGGGTTCGCCCGACATTTTTGCCGCCATTGAACGACTGGCCGGCCTGCACGCCAAAGGGGTGTTGACCGACGCCGAATACAGCAGCAAAAAGGCCGAGCTGCTGGCCCGCCTGTGACGCCTTGGGCCTGCTGGTACGCAGGGGCACGAAATTTGCTGAGCACATCCACCCTTGAACACCGACACGCCATGGAACTCACCCCTCGCGAAAAAGACAAGCTGCTGATCTTCACCGCCGCCTTGCTGGCCGAGCGGCGCCGCGCACGTGGCCTGAAGCTGAACTACCCCGAGTCTGTGGCCCTGATTTCAGCCGCCGTGATGGAAGGCGCCCGCGACGGCAAAACCGTGGCCCAGCTCATGAGCGAAGGCCGCAGCGTGCTGACGCGCGACGACGTGATGGACGGCATTGCCGAAATGATTCCCGACATCCAGGTCGAAGCCACCTTCCCGGACGGCACCAAGCTGGTGACCGTGCACCAACCCATTCCTTGATTCACCGATTCACCGGCCACTGCGCCGCCACGGCGCACAGACATCGGGACCGCCCAAAACCCCCATCGAGACCCTTGCTGGAGCGAACCATGACACCTCAGACCCTCTTCAAATCCCTGGCCTTGATTGGTCTGGCCGCCACCAGCGCCAGCGCCTGGGCCCATGTCGGCGCCGACGCGGGCTCGCACCACGGGTTTTTCACCGGCTTCACCCACCCCGTCACCGGGCTGGACCACCTCGCCGCCATGCTGGCTGTGGGCGTGTGGAGCGCCCTGACCACTCGGCGGCTGTGGCTGGCGCCACTGTCTTTTGCCGTGTTGTTGCTGCTGGGCGCACTGTTGGCGCAAGCAGGTGCGGTATTCCCTGCGATCGAGCCCATGATCGCGGCATCCATGCTGGTGTTGGGCCTGTTGCTGGCCGCACAGGTGAAGCTGCCCGAGGCGGCAGGGGCGGTGCTGGTGGGCGCCTTTGCCCTGTTCCATGGTGCTGCGCACGGACAAGAACTGGCCGGCAGCGGGGCACTGGCCGGCATGGTGCTGGCCACCGCGCTGCTGCACGGCGCCGGACTGGGCTTGGGTCTGGGGTTGAAACGCCTGAACATCTGGCTCCCCCGCATGGCCGGGGCCGGGGTCGCCCTGATGGGTCTGAGCATGGGCTGGTCCCTGTTGGCCAACTGAGGAACCCAGCCATGATCCCTGGCGAATACTTCATCGACGCAGGCGAACACACCCTGAACCCGGGCCGACGCACCGCCACACTGGTGGTGCACAACACCGCCGAACGCCCGGTGCAGGTGGGTTCGCACTACCACTTTGCCGAAACCAACGCGGCGCTCAGCTTTGACCGCCCAGCCGCCCAGGGCATGCGCCTGAACATCTCAGCCGGTACCGCCGTGCGCTTTGAGCCCGGACAACAACGCACCGTGGAGCTGGTGGACTATGCGGGCGACCGCGTGGTGATCGGCTTCCGTGGCCTGGTGCAGGGCGCCGTCTAAGAAAACAGAGAAAGAGCTGAGACCATGGCAACCATCCCCCGCAGCGCCTACGCCGACATGTTCGGCCCCACCGTGGGCGACCGTGTGCGACTGGCCGACACCGGCCTGATCGTGGAAGTGGAAAAAGACTTCACGCTCGCCGCCGGTGGCTACGGCGAAGAAGCCAAGTTCGGCGGCGGCAAGACCATCCGCGACGGCATGGCGCAGTCGCAAAGAACCCGGGCGCAGGGCGCGATGGACACGGTGCTGACCAACGCGCTCATCATCGACCACTGGGGCATCGTCAAGGCCGACATCGGCCTCAAAGGCGGCCGCATCGTGGCGATCGGCAAATCAGGCAACCCCGACACCATGCCCGGCGTGGACATCGTCATCGGCCCGGGCACCGAGATCATCAGCTGCGAAGGCCACATCGTCACCGCCGGCGGCATCGACAGCCACATCCACTTCATCTGCCCGCAGCAGGTGGACGAGGCCCTGGCCTCGGGCGTCACCACCATGCTCGGCGGCGGCACCGGGCCGGCCACCGGCACCTTCGCCACCACCTGCACACCCGGCCCCTGGCACATCGAGCGCATGCTGCAGGCGGCCGACGGCCTGTCCATGAACCTGGGCTTCCTGGGCAAGGGCAACGCCAGCCGGCCCGATGCCCTGCACGAGCAAGTGGACGCGGGCGCCATCGGCCTGAAGCTGCACGAAGACTGGGGCACCACGCCCTCGGCCATCAGCAACTGCCTGGACGTGGCCGAAGAGATGGACGTGCAGGTCGCGATCCACAGCGACACGCTCAACGAGTCGGGCTTCGTGGAAGACACCATCGCCGCGACCAAGGGCCGCACGCTCTGCGCCTTCCACACCGAAGGTGCGGGCGGTGGCCACGCGCCGGACATCATCCGCGTGGTGGGCGAGGCCAACTTCCTGCCCTCCTCGACCAACCCGACCATGCCCTACACCGTCAACACGCTCGACGAGCATGTGGACATGCTGATGGTCTGCCACCACCTGGACGCGTCCATCCCCGAAGACCTGGCCTTCGCCGAGAGCCGCATCCGCCGCGAAACCATCGCGGCCGAAGACATGCTGCACGACATGGGCGCCATCAGCATCATGAGCAGCGACAGCCAGGCCCTGGGGCGCGTGGGCGAGGTGGTGATCCGCACCTGGCAGACGGCCGACAAGATGAAAAGCCAACGCGGCACGCTGCCCGAAGACAGCAGCCGCAACGACAACTTCCGCGTCAAGCGATACATCGCCAAATACACGATCAACCCGGCCATCGCCCACGGCATTGCGCACACCGTGGGATCGCTGGAGGTGGGCAAGTGGGCCGACATCGTGGTCTGGAAGCCGGCCTTCTTTGGCGTCAAACCGGCGCTCGTGGTGCAGGGCGGCACGATCTCGCTCGCCGCCATGGGCGACCCCAACGCATCCATCCCCACGCCGCAGCCGGTGCACTACCGGCCGCAATTCGGCGCCTTCGGGCGCTCGCTGTCGCGCGGCAGCCTCACCTTCGTTTCTCAAGCCGGCCTGCACGCCGGCGTGGGCGAACGCTACGGCCTGCAGAAAACCACGGTGGCGGTGCAGAACTGCCGCAGCGTCACCAAAGCGAACATGGTGCACAACAGCTACCTGCCGAAGATGGAGATCGACCCGCAGCGCTACACCGTGCGGGCCGACGGCGTGCTGCTGACCTGCGAGCCTGCCAGCCAACTTCCGATGGCGCAGCGATACTTCCTGTTCTGACCATCTCAACCTCTGTCATTCATGCTTCAAGCTTCCAAGCTCATCCCCCAGGCCCAGGGCCTCGCCCCTGCGTTGGTGCGCCGTGCCGCGCACATCGAACTGGACTGGGATGTGCGCCAGAAAAGCCGTTTTGACGCCACCGCGTCCGACGGCCGCAATGTGGGCGTTTTCCTGCCGCGCGGCACCGTGGTGCGCGGCGGCGATGTGCTGATCACCCAGGACGGCTCGCTGCTGCGCGTGGTGGCCGCGCCGCAAGCCGTGCTGCGCATCACCGCCTGCACCGACCACCACCACGGCCACGCCCACGACGGCGCCTTCGACCTCATGCGCGCCGCCTACCACCTGGGCAACCGCCACGTGCCCATCGAGCTGCAACCCGACCACCTCAAGATCGAACCCGACCACGTGCTGGCCGACATGCTGCGCGCCATGCACCTCACGGTGGTGGACGCCCGCGAGCCCTTCGAGCCCGAGAGCGGCGCCTACGGGCAACACACCAGCGGGCACGGCCATGCCCATGGTGCTCAGACACACGACCATGGCCACGCCAGCCACACGCACGGGCACCATGCCCACGGACACGATCACGCGGCAGGACATGAGCACGGCTGAGGCCGGCGCCGCCTCATCGCCGCGCTCGGCCCCGGGTTTGCTGCAGATCCTGTGGTTGGCTTCGCCGGCCCTGCCGGTGGGCGGCTTCTCCTACTCCGAAGGTCTGGAAGCCGCCGTGGACGCTGGGCTGGTGAGCGACGAAGCCAGTGCCGCGCAATGGCTCATCGACCAACTGCACCTGGGCCTGGCGCGCGCCGACCTGGCGGTGGTGGCACAGGCCATTCCCGCCTGGCGCGCGGACGATCTGGCCCGCATCCAGGCGCTCAACGCCTGGGTGCTGCAGACCCGCGAAACCGCCGAATTCCGCCTGCAGACCGAACAGATGGGCCGCTCCATGTTGGAGTGGGCGCGTTGCCTGGGTGAGCTGGGAGCAGGCGTGTTTGAGCGCCTGCAGTCGGCCCGGCTCGACCCCGCCAGCTACCCCGTGGCCATGGCCTGCGCAGCGGCCAGCGCCGATGCCAGCGTGCGCGACAGCCTGATCGGTTTTGCCTTCGGCTGGGCCGAAAACATGGTGCAGGCCGCCATCAAGTCGGTGCCTCTGGGCCAGAGCGCCGGCCAGCGCATGCTGGCGCGGCTGGCGCGCGAAATCCCGGCCGCCGTGGCCCACGCCATGGCGCTGAAAGACAGCGAACGCCAAGCCTTCACGCCCCTGCTCGCCATCCACTCGGCGCGCCACGAAACCCAATACTCCAGACTCTTCAGGTCCTGACTTTCCCCATCCAGACTGAAATCCGCGCATCCCGATGCCTGTCGAAGAATCGCTGCCCCCACCAAGGTACATCCCATGAGCGCCCTGCACCACATCCCGAACCGCACCAAACACCTGCCCCCGCTGCGCGTGGGCATCGGCGGCCCGGTCGGCTCCGGCAAAACCACTTTGCTTGAAATGCTCTGCAAGGCGATGCGCGAGCGGTACGACCTGATCGCCATCACCAACGACATCTACACCAAGGAAGACCAGCGCCTGCTGACCGTGAGCGGCGCGTTGCCCGCGGACCGCATCATGGGCGTGGAAACCGGCGGCTGCCCGCACACCGCCATCCGCGAAGACTGCTCCATCAACCTCGAAGCCATCGACCGCATGCTGGGCGAGCACCCCAACGCCGACATCGTGTTCGTGGAAAGTGGCGGCGACAACCTGGCCGCCACCTTCAGCCCCGAGCTGAGCGACCTCACCATCTACGTGATCGACGTCGCCGCGGGCGAGAAGATCCCGCGCAAGGGCGGTCCCGGCATCACCAAGAGCGACCTCTTCGTCATCAACAAGACCGACCTGGCGCCGCACGTGGGCGCCGATCTGGAGGTGATGAAGGCCGACACCGCGCGCATGCGCCCCGACAGCGCACGCCGCCCCTGGGTCATGACCAATCTGAAAACACAGGCCGGGGTGGCCGAGGTGGTGCGCTTCATTGAAACCCGCGGCATGCTGGACACCGCAGCCCCCGCCACAGCCGCCGCGCTTTGAGATGCCCACCGCACTCAGGCTAAAATACTGCTCTTTGCAGCCGCATCCGGAGACTTGGGTGAGCGGTTTAAACCAGCAGTCTTGAAAACTGCCGACCCGCAAGGGTCCGTGAGTTCGAATCTCACAGTCTCCGCCAGACACAATAAAAGCGCCTTTTGGGGCGCTTTTTTATGGCCCCAGCAAGGCGCCCAAACCCGCATGCTGCAGCCCCTGAACTCTGAGCCTGCCCCACCATGACCCCAGACATTGACGAGCCCATTCACCAAGACCGCCTATGGAGCGATGGAACCTGGACCGCGCGCGTCATCAACAACGACAACGACGATGGCTGGGCGGTGGCAATGTACCTGGCGGGTGAAGCCGAGCCAGCCCTGGTAGGTCCCTGGACCATGGGTCGTGACAAGAAGAACCCCAAGCCGCTGGACACCGCTGCGTTCAACACACTGGTGAAAACGGCCAAAGAAGTGATCCGCCGGTCCGAGCAGCAACGCCACGCCGAGCTGAACAAAAATGTGACCGTGACGGTGAACGGCAGCCGCGTGCGGGTGCTGCTGGCCATCGTGCCCGACGAAGAAGGTGCCACGGCCAGCCTGACGGCGCTGGACGAATTCGACGAAGCACTGGGCCGCGTACCGGTGCCGCCCAGCTTCAAGCTCACCGTGGACAGCGCGCAAGCGTGGGTCAGCTCTGGTTACGAGCGGCCGCGTTGAACATAAAACCACAGTACCCCAAGCCCAACAGCCCGCTCCCTCCGAAAGCACCGACATGATTGATGGTTTGATTGCAGGCCGCCTGATGGGCGATGCCTCCCGGCGCACCGACAAGATGGGGCGCGGGTACACCGTGGCCCGGGTACTGGCCCGCAACAAGGCCGACGAAGAATTCATCGTCAACGTGATTGCGTTTGACGAGGCCGTGTGTGCCGCCCTGCTGGCGCTGGGCGATGGCGAAGCACTCAGCCTCTCGGGCTCGCTCACGCCCAAGGTCTGGACGGACAAGCAAGGCATGGTCCGCCCCAGTCTGGACATGGTGGCCGCGCAGGTGCTGACGGCCTACCACCAGGGTCGCAAGCAAACGACCATGGGCGAACGCGGTACCGATTCGTATTGAGTTGCTGAACGAACGCATCAGGCGCCAATGACGGCCATGAAGCGCTTTGTGGCCGTCAAAGCACTGGAGGACGTGATTTTTACCACCCCTTTGGGGAGGATGGGGTGATCGTGGATAGGCGCAGGGCACCGCAGACAGTACAGTTGCGTGTTGAAGCACATCGCCGCGATTGAGGGGGAACGTCCATGCACCGCCAACACACCAGCAACCGCTCGGCACCGTCAGCACGCGCCGACGCACCCGGTCTGAATCGAACCATGCCCCCTGCGCCAAGACCGGTGCTTGCAGCAGCCACACCAGCGGCGCAGGGCTTTCAGCCCACCACACTGGCCTGGATTCTGGCAACCGCGTTCGCCGTGCTGGCGCACACCGCGCACGCGCAGCCCAGCGGCGCCCAGGTGGTGGCTGGGCAAGCCACCCTGCAACAGCAGGGCAACAACCTGCTGGTCACCACGCAGAACGCCCCCGGTAGCCAGCATTCCACCATCAACTGGCAGAGTTTCAGCGTGCCCGCAGGCAGCACCGCCTGGTTCAACCAGCCGAGTGCCAGCAGCACCAGCATCAACCGGGTGGTGGGCACCAACCCCTCGCAAATCTTCGGCACCCTGGGCTCCAACGGACACCTCGTGCTGGTCAATCCGGCAGGCATTGCTGTGGGTGCGGGTGCGGTGGTCGATACCGCCCGCTTCACCGCGGCCGCCATGCACATGAGCGATGCCGACGCACTGTCCGCCCGCCTGCGCTTTGAGGGCGGCACGCAGGTCCAGGTGCATGGCCAGGTGCTGGCGCGTGGCAGCGATGTGCTGATGCTGGCTCCCGACGTGCAAGTCGCCCCCGGCGCACTGGTACAGGCCCCCAACGGCGCAGTGCTGCTGGCGGCGGGTCAGAAAGTGGAGGTCATGGCACCGGGGTTGGACGGCCTGCGCTTTGAAATTCAGGCCCCCACCGATCAAGCCGTCAATCTGGGTGAGCTGCGAGGCAGCGCGGTGGGTATGTTCGCCAGCCAGTTGCGCCACAGCGGGCAAATGAACGTCGAAGCCGTGCAGGCCGGCGGGGGCAAGATCGTCATCCGAGCCAAAGACCAGGCCACCATCGATGGCACCGCCCGCACCCAAGGGCTGGATGGCCTGGGTGGACAGTTTCACGCCACCGCACAATCTGTGCACCTCACCGGCCAGGCCCGCATCGATGCCAGCGGCCATGCGGGCGGCGGCGAGGTGCTCATCGGCGGTGGTTGGCAGGGGCGCGATGCCCGGCTACCCAGCGCCCAAAGCACTGTGGTGGAACGCGGGGCCACCATCGACGCCAGCGCCACCGGAGAGGGCCACGGCGGTACGGTGGTGGCATGGGCCGACGGCGCCACCACCTTCCAGGGTCAGATCAGCGCACGCGGTGGCGAACAGGGCGGTGACGGCGGGCGGGTAGAAACTTCAGGCCAACACAGCTTGACCCTGGGTGGGCAGGTGGATACACGCGCACCCAGGGGTCAGACTGGGCAGTGGTTGCTGGACCCCATCTCCATCACCCTGCAGGGCGGCGCCGCCCCGCCCGCTCCAGAGGCCGACACACTGTATGAATCCGATCTGGAGACGGCGACCAGCAACATCCACATCCAAGCCGAAGAGCGCATTGCGGTGGCTGGCAGCTTCACCGAAGGCACCATTCGCCTGCCTGGCGTGAGCATCACCCTGGAAACCACAGGCACATCGCCTGGCGGCATCTCGTTGGTGGTGCCCAACGCCGTGCCCACGCCCATTGCACTGGAAACCGGCGGCACGGGAACCATCACCCTGCAAACCGGTGCCAACCAGAACATACAAACCGGCCATTTGGCGACATCGGGCGGCGACATTTCGGTCCGAGCCGGAGGACAGCTGGAACTCAACCACGCCGTTGTGGAAAGCAACGGCGGTGACATCACCCTTCAAGGGGGCAGCACGGGTTTCTATGAGGGGTCCGGGGTTTATATCCACAACGACTCGCGCATCGACGCCGCCACCGGCACATTGACCATTTCTGGCACCAGCTACACCGATGCTGGCGTCAAGATATCCAACAGCGAAGCAGCATCGTCCGCACCCTTGGTCATCAAAGGGAACACCATCACGGTAAATGGACGCACCGAGATGGGTGGCTCCGGCCTGCATCTGGAGTCTGCCGACATCAAGGCAACCGACGCCGTCATGTTGCAAGCCCAGGGTGGCGAGTTGCTGCTGAGCGCCAGCCGCGTGCACAACCTGGGCAACGGTCTGACACACCTGAGCGCCAGCGGTGGGAACGGCACCGGCTTGACCATCGATGCCGACTCGCAGATCAGCAACCAAGGGGGAACGTCGGACATCCTGCTGGAAGCCAATGCGGTACAGATCAACGGCACGGTAGATGCCGGCAACCAAGCCCGCGTCACGGTCAAACCACACGACACCGGACGGGCCATGGCCATCGGTGGCACCGATGAATCCGGTCAACTCAACCTGACAACCGACGAATTCGGTCACATCACGGCCAAGGTGCTGGTGCTGGGCTCCAGCGCCCATACCGGTGGTCTGGTTGTGGAATCTTCCGTCGCCCTCCCAGCCACGCAAGTGCAAGCGCTGAGCCTGATCCAAAACCAGGTCGCTGGCATTACCCAAAAAACGGGAGCGACACTGCAAGTCGAGCGTCTCAATGCCGACGCGGGCTTCGTCAATCTCCAGGAAGGCAACCAGGTCCAGGTCATCAGCGGACGGGCCAAGAGTACCAGCGGCTTCAACTTCACCAGCGCAGCGCCCAGCCTGACCATCGGCACCGTCGATGGTGTTGCGGGCGTGGTGTCCGGAATACCCAATGCACCAGCGCCTATCCACATCAGCCTGACAGGCGCTGGTGCCACGCTGGCACAAGACAGCAACGCGCCGCTGGAGGGCAGCGACATCACGCTGACGGGTCCCGGCGGCACCCGTGTGACGTTGGCCGCAGCCACCCACGATGTGACGTTGGCCGCAGCCACCCATGATGTGGAGCTGTCCAAGGTTCAGACACACGGACAACTGTCTTTTTCAGGTTGGAACAGCGTTTTGCTGAGCGGTGAAACCCAGTTCGACAAGCTGTCGTTCCCCGGTGGAACCCTGACCAGCAGCAGCACGGCCGTTTGGGTACCCGGTGGGCATGACCGGATCGTCAACGCCACGGTTGACGTGGGCCAAATGACGATGGAGACGGGTACCACGTTGGCCATTGATTTTGATGGCACGAAGCATGACCAACTGACGTTTCCGGCCACCGCCAGTGTCAGCATCACGGAACCGATCACGGTGGCGTTCAATGTGAAAACCACCATTCCCGATGGAACCTACGTCATCGTCCAGCAAATTCCGGAAATTTCATGGGTCAAGGCGGATATTGTGACAACACCGCCACCGCCACCTCCACCGCCACCTCCACCTCCACCTCCACCTCCACCTCCACCGCCACCGCCACCGCCACCGCCACCTCCACCTCCACCTCCGCCTCCGCCTCCGCCAGAGGCACAAGAAGCCACGGACACCGTGCTGCGCACATTTGTGGCCATGGTTGAAAAAGTGATGGAAGAAGAAGCCGCAGTTGGCGGTAGCTCAGCCACGCAAACGCCTGAGGAACGGCGCAAACAAGCCGACGAGAATGGATTGGTGGGCGACGGGACCGAGGAGTGCCCCTAAAGGAACGCCGAAGAAGTTTCTCGGGGCGACGTCAACCGCAACGACTTGTTCGGTGCGCCCGAAAAACCAGGCATCTGGTCGCCAGAAGGTCTGGTTAAAACTGCGCACTCAGCGTCAGGTGCAGCTTGTCTTCCCCTTTTTGAGGGGCCGATGCGTTCAGCGACAACGGCGTGCGGCTGCCGTTGACCACGCGCGCGTAATCCAAAGACACCGCCAGCGGCCCGCGCCCGTAACGCATGCCCACCCCCACCGACACGGCGGCATCGGTGCGCGACTGGGCCGGACTGGTGACCCGATTGCGCCGCAGCCATCCCGCGTCGGCAAAGGCCACGCCCCGCAACCCATCGGCCAGCATCGGGGTGGTGAACTCCAGGCCGGTACCGATGCCCGAGTCAGCCGCCAGCACCCGGTCCCCCGCGCCGCGCAAGCTCCCCACACCGCCCAGGCCAAACTGCTCACCCGCAATCAGCACGGTCGACGCCCACTGCCCTTGCAAGCGGACCCCCATCAACCACCCTCCAGGTATCTGGCTGACCCGACTGCCCCCCCACCGGAGAGCGGTCCAGCGGGTACGGGTTACCAATGGGTTCTCACTCTGGTAAGCGGTCAATGTATTGCCACTGCCAGCGGACACGTTGGTCGCCAGCGTCAGATGAGCATCCCAGTAAGCGGTATCGGATTGGTGTCTGGCCTTCAGCCCCACACTCAGCGGACGGCTGCGGCGGCGCTCTGAAAGTACCGTCACGGCCCCGCCGCCCAACGGGGCCACCGAGGTCGCATCGAACACCTTGTCTTCCAAGCCAACGGTGGCGTAACGGGTCAGACCGCCCTCGCCCCCCAAATGCTGGGTATAGAGCACCGACAACGTATTGCCGGCACCCGTGCTGGTGAACGTACCAAACTGCCCCAACACGGTTGAATCGGTCAGACTCACATCCAACATGCCGCCCTGGGCATACCAAGGCAGACGGTAAGACAGTCCAAGCTGCCGCACATCGCCCAACCTCGCCAACGAGGTGGTAAGCGCAACATAGAACTGGTGGTCACGCCCCCAGAGGTTGGCATGGCCCAGCGTCAGGCTGAATCGGTCACGCCCCGACGCCGCGTTGCCCGTGTTGGACAGACTGGCCGACCCTGTCACAGGCTCGGACGCCTGTACCCGCACAGTGGCATCGATGAGATCGGGATTGTCATCAGAACCCCTCAAGGCCACCTGCATACGCTTGGCAGGGTTTTCATTGGCCAGCGCGGTCTGCAGCGCCATTTTTTGGATGCTGGGCGTAACGCCCTCCTGCAATTCGGGCAGGCTGCGGCGAATGTTCTGCTCGCCAAAGTTGCCAGCCCCTTCAACCACCACGCGCCCGATGACAAAGCGCACCACGTTCAGGGTCAAGTTGTCGGACACCTCCTGTGCGGGTAACACGACCCGATGCAAGGTAAAGCCATTCGCGGCCAGCGCGGCCTCGAATGCGGCCGTGGCCTTTTGCAACGTGTCCATGCTGACCTCGGCGCGCAAAAAAGGCGCCACGACCTGCGTGGTGGTCGCATCGTCCAGCGGGTTGTCACCCACCACCGTGAAGCCACGCAGTCGCAAAGGTTCCGTCATGGCCGCAACGGGCGTTTGTGTGGTCTGTGCCACCGCAGGCAACACCGGCTGTGCCAGCGCCGCCCCCCCTGCCAAAGAAAACAAGCCCACCACCCACAACGACGGGTACATGGTGTGCAAAGGGAATGTCGTGCGCAGTACGGTGTTCATCGGCGGCATTGGTTTTGGGTGCGCACACCGGCCTCTTCCAGAACGGTGGTCAGCAGCGGATTTGTGTTGTTGGGCAAGGGTGTGGGGTCCAGGTCCATGAACAGGGGCATCTGCAGCGCACGCAAGACCCGGCCCTCGTTGTCAGCCAGCCCCACCTCGCCCCGGCCCAGATGCACCACACCACCGCTGGGGGTGGTGATCTGGATGTGGCCGTCGCGCACGAACACGTACAAGCCCTGCGCAGTTTCATCCAACGCCGTGGTCGAGAACAAGGGCCCCACATCCACCGGCACCTGGTCTGGCCGGTCCAGCCCGGGCAGCGGCAACGAATCAATAGGGCTCATGCCCGTTGGCGACACAAACAGCCCTTGCCCTGCCAGCAAAACCTGCAACGCCGTTTGGCCTTCGGGTGTCACGGTCATGGTACCCAGCCAGGTGAAGAACTGACAACCGGCACTCTCGCACGACAAATCAATGCCTGTGCCTCGGATACCAATCGTCGCTGTCGGCGTTTTGAACGCAACGTTGCGTGGCTGGGCTTTGCCAATCAGACCGGTCAATGCACGCACGGTGCCCTTGAGCAAAGACACCAGAAAACGCCCATCCGAAGGGTTTTGCTGGTCAAACACGAAGTCATCCACCTTGAAGGTGGTCGCTGAACCCAGGGTGATCTTGGTTTCGTCGCGAAAGGCCAGCACCACCTTGGTGCGTGGCCCGGTCTCCAGCACATCACCGGGGTAAATGCTGCCGCCATGAACCAGTTTTCGTTTGTCGCCGGAATCTGAGGTTGCCGTCAGCTCGCCATCAGCCACCACGACCTTGGCGCTGGCCCGCAAGCTGGCTGCGCGAGGTACCTCCTTTGCGGTCCGGGTTTCTTCGAAGCAATCGGTGCCGCACAGGCGGGCGTCAAAGTCGGTACCCCGTATGCCAATGGTTGCCGTGGGCGTCTTGACCATCGCCGCACGGTCGTTCCCTTTGGCAATCAACCCCGTGATGGCACGGAAGCCTCCCCGCAACAGTTCGAGCAACAGGTTGTTGTCGGGTGCATCGGGGGTGTAGCGGACTTGCTGCAACACCATATCGCTCTGGGGGCGCAGCGTCATACGCGTACCGTCGGTGAGTTTGACAATGGCGGAGGCTCCCACGGCGGTGGTAAGCCGGTCACCTTGCTGCAAATTCAGACCGACACCCAGGGTGCGGGGCGTCTGACCAGGCATTTGGGCAAAACCGACCCCTCTGGCAAACACCACCTCACCCACCACAGGCAGCGTTGGATCGGTGGCCGAAACGGGGACACCAGGTTGTGCCTGCGCCAAGCCCATGCACGCCAGCACGGCCCACAACGAAACCAGGCTACGCCACCCAATCTGTGATTTCATGCAAAACCTTCCTCTGTGCAACCTGCTCCGTCAGGTACCTGTTTCAAAACCCGACCAGCGCTCCAACCCACGAGGATCCTATTGTGAAGGGCCCGGCAACGGATGTCGAACCCGTTGGCGCACAAGACGGCTGTGCTTGTAAGATTTCACACAAGAGCTGCCCCAATATGCTTGAAGCAAGCTCCCAACAAAACCATGCTTCGGGTACCAACGCCACCGCCTATGGAGGCTCGAAATGTCTAGCAGGAACCGCCCTGTCACTTGATGCAAACCGATCGAACCTGCTTCATGTCGGTCAGACCCATCAGTACTTTTTCCATACCGTCCATTTTCAGCGTCCGCATGCCACTGTCGACGCAGGCTGCAAACAACTCTGCCACACGGGCATGCTCCTGTATCAGCTGGCGGGTCAGATCGTTTGCCACCAGCAACTCATGGAAGCCCAATCGGCCTTTATAGCCAGTTCCCCGACAGGTGTCGCAACCTTTCGCCCGTGGGAACCGCAGTTGGCCTTCAACACCGTAACGCTCCACCCATCCGTTGAGCAACTCCTGGGCTGCGTCACCCGGGTTTGAGCGCCAAGCCGGGGTGCGCTGCAAATCCAGCGCGTACTCCTGAATAAAAAGCTTGAGTTCAGCAGAAGAAGGCGTATAGGTTTCTTTGCAGCGACAAAGCCGTTTGGCGAGCCGCTGAGCCAGGATGCCCAACAAAGCATCGGCGAAGTTGAAGGGATCCATACCCATGTCCAGCAACCGGGTGATGGATTCAGGCGCAGAGTTGGTGTGGAGGGTAGAGAAAACCAGATGCCCGGTGAGAGAGGCTTCGACACCCATACTCACCGTCTCCTTGTCACGGCTTTCACCGACCATGATGATATCGGGGTCGGCCCGCAAAAATGCCCGCATCACCAGCGCAAAATCAATACCCGCCTTTTTGTTCACTTGCACTTGACGCAAACCCTTTTGTGTAATTTCCACTGGGTCTTCAGCCGTCCATATCTTGGTATCGGGCGTATTCAGGTGTTTAAGGATAGAGTGAAGTGTGGTGGTTTTCCCCGACCCCGTGGGACCACAGACATAAAACAAACCATAGGGCTTGCTGACTGTCGCAATCAACTGCTCATGGTTGTAAGGCGTGAGACCAAGCTGCTCCAAAGGAATCGGCTCACCTGCCGCCAAAATGCGCATAACCACATCTTCCACACCGCCGGAAGAGGGTAATGTAGCCACTCGAAGCTCAATATCCAAGGGGCCAAATTTTTTGAACTTTATTTTTCCATCTTGTGGCTTTCGTTTTTCAGAAATATCCAGATCGCACATGATTTTAATGCGGGCGACCATGGCATCACGAAAGGCTGCCGGCACCTCAATATAAGGAATGAGAGAGCCATCAATGCGAAACCGTATACCGGTTTTCAACTTTCCAGGCATGGGCTCAACATGAATATCTGAAGCTCCCTGCTGGTAAGCATCCACGATCACTTTGTTGACAAATTTCACCAACTCATTGTCTTGTGCAGCCGACACAATGGCCTGATCCAAAGCCCCCTCTTCCTCCTCCAGTGGGCTTTGCAGATCCGCCAGTAAATCGTCAATACTGCTGACACCACCACCATCGCCATAAAACTGATTGACGGTATTGGAAAATTCAGTCTCGGTGGTGACGGCGTAAACAAAACGGGAAAACTGTGGAAATACCTGTGGCACCCACCGGGCAGAGCGTATGGCCTCCGGGTCCAGTGACATGATCAACAGCCCATCTGACGTGTCTTCAATGGGCAACCAACGTCGCGCCAGCACAAAGTCCCGCTTCAGTACACCGTGCAGCCCTTCATTGCGAATTCTCTGCTTGTCAAAAGGTACGTAGGGCACATCAAAAAATTGCGCAAGAGCAGCACCAATCAAATGCAGCGGCACGTGGTGCACCTCAACCAAAATCTTTTCGACCGATTCGGATTGAGCCCTGGCCTGCAACAGACTCTCTTCAAGCGTCTGCGCGTCCAGAGCACCCAGGGTGATCAGGTGGTCATACCGAGAACCCAACCCTCGCACCTTGGCCACCGGAGTTGCAACGCGGTGTCGGATGGCCGTTGCCAAGGTTGCACAAAGTTGCTGCACCCCGTCCAACTCCAACGCACTGAACGGCTGGTCATTCTTGGAATTGATCACCTGAAGAACACCCAGCAATTCCTCACCACGGGCAATAGGGGCCACCAGCATTTGGCGTGTTCGATAGCCTGAACGACGATCAACCTCTTTCAGGAAACTCAAGGATGGATGGATACGCTGCAATTCAGCATCATCATAGACATCGGCAATATTGAGCGTTCGCCGGGATTGAGCAACAAAGCCAGCTATACTTTGCGGCCCAATCGGCAACTTAATATCTTTGGTGGTATAAAGACCCGTCTTGACACGAGACACAATGGCAGATTTATCATCATTCACTGCATACAGCGTGAATCGATCCGCATTTAACAAGCTACAGATATCCTGGCTGACATCCAGCATCAAATTGGTTAAATTTTCAGTATCGTGAATGCGGGTTGTCACTTGCTGCAAGCGCTTGTAGAACAGCGCCTCAAACCTGCCCAAATTTTGTGCCACCGAAGGCGACCCCACGGGAGGTTTGCTGTTCTCAGTCATGCAGTCAACTCCTGTTTTTTGACCCAACGATGAACGCATGACGGGTACAAACCATGGACGTTGTGCTGCGGCCACCCAACGGCTGCTTCACGCATGAGCGGCCCTTTCCCAGCCGACTTGGTGTAAGCGATGCCGGCCGCTGATTTTCCAGAGAATAGGCACATATTTTTTTGCCAAGCAGGCAGACGGGCGTCCAAATGCAAATAACCCCACCCTAAAACCAATAACGTATGCGGTGTAAGCAAAGCCATGAAATCAAGATACAAGATATGGGTAAAAAGGAATAACCAATACCAGCGGTGTTTCGATGAAAAATTGATGAAATACGATCGCAATTTGTTTAACACCCAAAAAACAACTTATTTTGATTGAAAATGAGTTGTTCCATCCCATGCCGGATCGAAAGGAAGATGCCGCCGTTCAGACACGCGATCGGCATAGAATCGATACAGAGCGAAGTCAGGGTTCATTCGATTAAGATTAAACAGCATGGTGTCACAGGCATCCCAGTTCTGATGGCGATAAGCACGCAAAAATCCAGCCCACTCGGCCAATTCATGACTCAGGTCGGCCTCCGTTTGACCCGCTGTAACCTGACGGGGGGTGTATATCGCAACCGCCTCCTCTTTTCCCTTGACCACCACGCGATCCAGCTCTTGCCAGTGAAAGCCAAAAGCCAAACGCCGAACAGCATCACCAACCACAATATCAACCCCATAAATACGGGACAGCGCTTCAAGACGGGATCCCAGATTGACGGCATCCCCAATGACCGTGTAGCTTCGACGAAGATCGGATCCCATATCACCGACAAACATAGGCCCGGTGTTGAGTCCGATTCCAATGCCAATCTGCGGCCATCCATTTTTAATGAATTCCTGGTTTATTTCGAACATGGCGACAATCATATCCAATGCAGCCTGAACGGCTTGCGTCGCATGGTCAGCACTTTGAATGGGTGCTCCCCAAAAAGCCATGACACAATCACCCATGTATTTGTCAATTGTTCCGCGGTGCTTTCGGATAACCCGCGTCAATCGACTGAACAATCGATTGAGCAATGTCTGCAACTGCTCCGGGGTCAGTCCTTCGGACAGATGAGTAAATCCTCGCATATCACAAAACATGACTGTCAACTCACACGACCTCGCCTGCATGGTGTAACGGTCCGGATCCTTTACCATCTCCTGAACCAGTTCGGGAGGCACGTATGTTCCAAACAGTTGCGCTAGCTCACGCTTCGAACGGCTTTCAGAAAAATAACCATAACTCATGTTGAAAACAAAAGACGCCACCACCATGAAGAGGGCTGTAGCCAATGGCAATACAAGTCCATGCTGGATATAGAGCCACAGATTCAATGCAATGACAACCGTCACGATGATCAAACTCAAAGCTACTGCTTTGGGTGCTGACAACCGTGGCAACAACAGCGTCAACAAAAGTCCACACACCACAATAACGACCAACTCGTATCCCAAGGCATAGTCTGGAATAACCAAGGTATTTCCATCTAAAAACCCAGCAATCAAATTGGCATGCGCCTCGACGCCGGGATAAGCTGGCCCAACTGGCGTTGTTCGCAAATCCAGCAGTCCTGGTGCCGTTGTACCGAACAAAACCACCTTGCCCTTCAACAAGCCGGGAGATAGACGTCCATGAAGCACATCGGTGGCAGACACATACGTGAACGAACCTCCCTGGGGACCGCCTCGACCACGGTAGGGAACCAAGCTACCGGCGCGATGATCGACGGGCAAAGCCAACGCGCGTCCATTTTCCCGAATAACGATACTTTCCAACCCATCGTACCCACGTGGCAAAAACCGGGCAGAGGGAAACCCTGGCTCAATGGTGCTTTGACCCAACAAAGCACGAAACACAGCCAAAGAAAATGACTCGTAATATGCGCCCTCAAATTCGGAGACCAGTGGTATGGATCGGACCACACCATCGCTGTCTGTGATGGCATTGAAATACCCACCGCCTGCTGCAGCCTGCATCAATATGGGTAAGTTCGCCCCATAGCCTGTCCATTCAATCGATCCGCTGTGCACACGGCCAAAACTTTCCTTGGTCATCACCGGGGCAGGCAATTGGCCACTGGTTCGCCCTTCGCGGTCACTGGTGAAATAGTTGCCCAGGACCACGGGGCGGTTGGCGATGGCTTGCGCGAACAGGCGATCATGGTCCAATGTGGCAGCAAGTGCCTGGACTTGGCTGGTGAATTCAGGAATATGTGCCAATTCCCGATGGGCAAGCTGCTCCAAACGCGACAAGCCAGAACTCAGATCGGGTTCACCAAAAACCACATCGAATCCCAGAACAGCAATGCGCTGCTCATCAAACAAATGCTGGGTGATGGCCGCCAGCTTGTCGCGAGGCCAAGGCCATCGCCCCACCTCGGCCAAACTTTTCTCGTCCACATCCACAATGGCGATTCGATCATCCAGGGTTTCAGGCATGGTGGCCCGCAAACGAATGTCATAGATCAGGTTGTCGACCCATTCCAGCGGCCCTATTCGCCACACGCTGGTCACGTGCATGACCGCGAGCAACACCGGTATCAGCGCGATGCCGAGCTTGACCCATGGGCGGTTGGACACCATCAACCTGCGTTGCAATGTGGGCAAGCGGTTGTCAAAAATCAAATCAGAACAAACTGCATTTTTGTGCCCGCCAAATCAAGAATATCGCCGTGTTTGAGCATTTCTGGGGCAGTCCCAAGCGATTGGTCGTTCAGCTTGGGTCGATTGACAGCCTCCACCACGGCAACGGCATAGCCATGTGGTCGCCGGGTGATCGATACAACAGCCACGCCAGGCTTGCCCATGGTTGTCACGACCTTCACGAATGGCACCTCCCGCCCGGCTGCCGCACCAGACAGAATTTTGATCGCCGCTTGACCAACGGGCTCTGGTTGAACCAAGGGTTTCACCACCGGTGAACGAATGACCATGGTTTTATCGAACACGGCGCCAGCAGGCTCGCTCAGAAACTGGATTTTGTGCTTGCCAACCTCGATGGTGTCGTTGTGAGCCAGCAACTGCTGCTTGATCGCTTTTCCATTGACATAGGTACCGTTGGTGCTGGCCAAGTCTTCCAGATAAACCTCTGAACCACTCATTTTCAACACGGCATGCTCACCGCTGAGCGCCAGATTGTCGATCACGATATCGTTGTACGGTCTGCGTCCCAACGTGGTGCGGTCTTTGGTAAGTTGCACTTCTTTGATGACAACGCCATCCAATGAAACGATCAATTTCGGCATATCCAATTCCTGTCAATAGGGGTCTTGTGGCTGGCAGTCATGTTACCTTGCGAAACAGCCAGGGGAGCATACGGGCGGCGCCAGTTTTTTCTTTTACAAAAGCCAGCAAAACAGAAATGTTGTCTCGACCACCTGCTGCATTCGCTTGTCGAATGAGCGCTTTGGCTTTCTCAGACAGCGGCTGCACCCCATTCAGCGTTTGGGCAATGGTTTGGTCGTCCACCATGTCCGTCAAACCATCCGAACACATGAGGTAGATATCACCAACCAGAGGACGATGCTCTTGAATATCTACGCGAACCCGTGCTTCCACCCCCAGTGCCCGTGTCACCAGGTTTTTTTGCATAGACAGTTTGGCCTCAGCCGATGAAATATAGCCTGCGTCCATTTGCTCTTGCAACAGCGAATGGTCTTTGGTCAGCTGCGTCAGAACACCACAGCGCCATACATAGCAACGGGAATCGCCTACGTGACCCAGTGTGACCCGATGGGACTGGAAGATGCCTGCAACAAGGGTGGTACCCATGCCGGAAAACTGCGAGTGGGCTTGAGCCGCATTGAAGATAGCGGTATTGGCATGGTTGATACACGCCTCCAACGCCTGCCGTGTGTCCGCGAAGAGCGGGCGGGCGGTCATTGCGCGCACCGCCTGAACCAGTTCATCACGAACGAGCGTGACCGCCATCGCACTGGCAATTTCTCCTGCGTTATAGCCACCCATGCCATCCGCCAAAACCGCCACACCCTGCTCCCCATCCCAACCCACAGAGTCCTCATTGTTGCTGCGCACCAGTCCCGTGTCGCTTGCATTTGCAAACTCGAACTTCATGATGGCCGACGCTGTTGATCCACCAAAGGTTGGGTAACCGTATCTGAAAAAGACTTTTCCTTGGGCAAGATCACCGTGGTGCCGTAGCCTTTTGGGCTAGATGTGTCAGGGTCTGCAAAGTCCATCTTCTCTGTGGCCATGAACAAAGGTTCGGTCCGGCTCTCGATGGCGGGAAAAGCAGAAGTTTCTTTGCCTGCAGGTACGGGCCGTGGATGCCCGATCTCGGCAAGGGATTGCTGCAAGTCGCTCGCAAACGCTCGGCCAGATTCGTAACGAATGTCCAGCGTTTTCGCCAAGGCTTTGGACACGGCGGCAGCCAGTGCAGCAGGAATGGCGGGATTGACCGAACGAATATCGGGGGCCGGTTCGTTGGCAATCTTGAACATCAATTCGGTCATGGAATCGGCATGGAACGGCAGGCTCCCACTCAACAACTGGTAGGCCATCACCCCCAAAGAATACAGGTCGGAACGGCCGTCTACCTTCTTGCCCGCGATCTGCTCTGGTGACATGAAACTGGGGGTTCCCAAAACCATCCCTGTGCGTGTCCGGCTCGCATCGGTGACGCGTGCTATACCAAAGTCCGTGACCTTCACAGCCCCGGTCGCAGGATCAAACATGATGTTTGCGGGCTTGATGTCTCTGTGCACGACATTCAATCCATGCGCATAGTCCAGCGCCTCGGCAACCCGGACCAAAATACCCACGACCGTTTCAACCGGCAGGAGTTGCCCGGGTTTGGTGTAGTCCACCAAGTCTTTGCCTTTGAGGTATTCCATGGCGATGTAGGCCAATTCGTGGTCCTCACCGGCATCAAAAATGGTCACAATATTTTGATGCTGCAAGCGACCAGCCGTTTCCGCTTCGCGAAAGAAGCGTTGGCGGGCATCGTCAAGCTCAGCACCTTCGAACTCCTGAGACAGTGCCATGGTCTTGATAGCGACCACCCGGCCAATTTTGGGATCTCGCCCCATGTAAACCACACCCATGGCACCCTTGCCCAGCTCCTTTTCTACTTGGTAGCGGCCAAGCATCGGCTTCTCGATATGGTCCCCATCCAGCAGGAGCGTGCCGCCTGGGTGACTCCCCGACCCACCCAGCATGACGGTTTCGGACAAGGCCTTGACGCGTTTCAGTCTGGCGCTCAGATCCCGGTGAGCCGGGTTGTGAGCCGCCATGTGCTCGTAAACAGCCTGTGCTTTGTTGAACTGGCGCTTGCGTTCAAAATCCAGGGCCAGATTGGACAGATTGTCCATGAGCGCGCTGGTCATGGGGACGCGGCGAAACCGGTCAAATGCCAAATCCAGTTGCCCTTGACCTTGGTGTGCCAAACCCATCATCCGATTGGTCTCTGCCGACTCCTCGTCCGATTTGATTTTTCCTGCTTCTGCAAACAGAAATCTTTTGGTCGTTAGCCCCAGATACGCCACAACCAACACAACCGCCGATTGGGTCAACGGCACCCACATGTGGCTCGACGCGATAAGCCATGCTTCGCTGACCAGCAAGGCCACAAAACTGGCCCCAGTCACGGCAGCAGCCACGCCGGCTGACAGGGCGGGCAGCACCAGCGCAACCAACAAAGACACAGCCACTACCGCACCCACACTGACCCAAGCGCCCCAGTCAGGCGCAGAGAAAAAGTGCCCATTCAATAGGCTGGACGTGGTGTGAGCCAGAACGACGGGGGGACTGGTGACGGCAGAAATGGGGGTCACAAATCGGTCCCCTACACCTGTTGCCGTCGCCCCAACAATGACGATCTTGCCCTCGTATTTACTGGCAGGAATTTTTCCCGAATAGACGTCAAAGAACGAATCCACAGCAAAGGCCCCACGGCCATCTTGACCAGGATAAAACTGGGGGTAAAACTGTCCCATCCCGTCCAAGGGCACCACCACACCGCCCATTTTCAGCTGATCGGATGGGGTAATCTGCAGATCTTTTGCGGTGAGGTTCAGGCTGTGCACAGCCGTGTGCATGGCCAGACTGCCAATCCAGAATCCATCGTGTTCGATGAGCAGTTGCTGGGCACGCAAGGAACCATCGGCAGGATCCGGGAGCATATTGAGGTGCCCCACACCCGCCGCACGGGAACCCAGCACCGGAAGCGGCGTATAGGCCTTCACACCGTACAAAGGTTGCAGGTTTCCCTCCGGTCGCAGCGCGTGCCGGGTCACAAAATCGGGAAGCGGTTGCTCAGCTCGCCCTAAAGGCTCTCCCAGATCAAACACCATGGGCAGCATAACGCGCTGGGATTGCTGCAAACTGCCGGCCAAGGTGGTGTCGGTGTCCAAATCCCGAACAGCAGCGTCCAAGGCCTGCGTCAAACGGGGAATCACGGGGTCTGACGGGTTCGCTGAAGCCACCAAACTTTGCAATTGCTGCAAGTGAGGCAAGCCTCGATCGATTTGAGGTTCGAAAAAGAACGAGGTGTGCACCACGGTCTTGGCTTTGCCCTGGGTCAATTGCTCGACCACCTTGGCATGCACATCACGCGACCAAGGCCAGCGACCGATGTTGGCAATGCTCTCATCGTCGATGGCAAGCACCACAATCTGGCTCGATGGGTTGCGGTGCGTCAGCAAACTCACACTGTCAAAAAACCGGTTGTCAACCGACCTCAGCAAGCCCGTGAACGCCTCCAGCGCCACGACGACCAACACCAGCGCCACGACAAGGGTACCGTCGGATTTCAGCTTCTTAAAAAACCCACCAGAGGGTGAACGTTGCATAGCTTTCTCTCGCATGAGCCACCTTTTTGTGATGCGACCTCACGCCCCAAAAGCGACGGCATTGTTGGACCCAACACTTTTGTACGTTAGCAGAGCCAGCCAGAGCCAACAAGGCATAAATTCACGGCCGTTCCACATTGTCGATGTCCCCATTGGGTTCACGAAAAACCTGTCGGGATTGTAAATTTGGCGCTTTGCAAGTTTATAGATCTTTGCATGTCAGGTAGCTGCTCAGCCAAGGCATGCACAACCTGGCACGCTGAGTCTGCTCAAGCTTCACCCCGCAGAAAGCCCCAAGCACCGGCACACCCAAGCACCTGATTTGCACAAAGGAACTACAGTGCATTCCACAAACCTCTGGAACCCCTTATGACCCGCCCTGTGCTTGACGAGAAACACCTGCATCCCGCCATTCGCCAAAAGGTGGCGGGGCTGCACAGCGATCTGATCCAACAGGTACTGACAGCCATCCACACCCACCCAGTGGTGGTGGTCGGTATGCACAGCAACCCGTTTGTGAGCAAGGCCCGCCGCGCCCTGGACGCCGCTGGCGTGGCCCACGAATACTTGGCGTTTGGCGGCTACGCCTCGCAATGGCGGCGGCGCAACGCGCTGAAAATGTGGACCGGCTGGCCCACCTTTCCCATGGTGTTTGTGGGCGGCATGCTGATTGGCGGGGCCGCCGAGTTGCAGCAACTCATCGTATCGGGTGAACTCAAAGGCTTGCTGGCACCATGAACCACCCCGCCAACCAGCCACCCCAGGCCGAGCTCTGGCGCTGCGACGCGGGCAGCACCACCGTAGCGGTGCTTGACATTCCGGGCGCGCTGGACCGGCACCGCACGTTCGACATTGACGTGACCCTGGTGGTGCGTGTGCCCGCTGAGTCAGCCCCCGCCTGGCACGAACTGCGCGTGGAACTGGACGGCCAACAACAATGGCAGCGCCGCACTGCCAGCCACAGCCCGGGGCAGACTGATGGGCTGGACTACCACTGCCGCATGCGGCTGGAGACCGGACGCTCGCTGCGCATACGCGCCAAGGTGGCGGTGGATGGCTCGCGCGTACAGCAGTTGTGTATTGAGGCCCGGGAAGATTGTTGAGGCGACGCTGAACACGTCATCCGTGGTACCACCCCAAGGCGCTGGCCCTGAAAAACTTCAATCCGGCAAGAACAGGCTCTGCAAATCGCTCAAAAAGTCAAACCCGCGCTCGGTGGGCCACACACGCTGCGCATCGCGCGCCAGCAGGCCCTGCTGCGCGGCGCGGCTCAAACCCCGCTCAATGGCGGAGAGCGGCAAGCCGGTCCGGTCCGAGAAGTCTTGCAATTCGAAGCCCGCCTTCAACCGCAGGCTGTTGAGCATGAATTCAAACGGCAGGTCGGCCCGCGCCACTTCGTCGGCGCTCACCACCGCATCGCCGGCCAGGGCGCGCTCCATGTACAGGCGCGGCTCGCGCACCCGCACCGGGCGCACCACGCGGTGGGCAAAGCTCAGCTTGCTGTGGGCCCCCGCGCCAATACCCAGGTAGTCGCCAAACTGCCAGTAGTTCAGGTTGTGCCAGCAACGGTGGCCATCGCGGGCATAGGCTGAAATTTCGTAGCGCGCCAACCCGGCTTCGGCCGTGAGCTCGGTGATGCGGTCCAGCATCGCGTAGGCATCGTCGTCGGGCGGCAGCGCGGGCGGGTACTTGGCAAAGTAGGTGTTGGGCTCCAGCGTGAGGTGGTAAATGGAGATATGCGGCGGCCTGAACGCCAAGGCGGTGCGCATGTCGGTCTCGCAGTCGGCCAGCGTCTGCCCTGGCAGCGCGTACATGATGTCCAGGTTGAACGTGTCGAAAGCTTGCGCGGCCTCCTCCACCGCCGCCATGGCCTGAGCCCGGTCGTGCACGCGGCCCAGCGCCTTCAGGTGCGCGTCGTTGAAGCTTTGCACGCCAATGGAAAGCCGCGTGACCCCCGCCTGGCGAAAGGCCCGAAATCGGTCTTTTTCAAACGTGCCCGGGTTGGCCTCCAGCGTGATCTCGGCGTCGGCGTCCAGCCGCACACGCGCACGCACATCGGCCAGCAGCTGGTCCATGGCGGCCGGCGAAAACAGGCTGGGTGTGCCGCCGCCGATGAACACACTGTGCACCGGGCGACCCCAGATCAGCGGCAGCGAGGCCTCCAGATCGGCCCGCAAGGCGTCCAGGTACCTCTGCTCAGGCAGCGCCTGCCCGTGCTCCGACGTGGCGCTCCATTCGTGCGAATTGAAGTCGCAATAAGGGCACTTCTTCAGGCACCACGGCAGGTGGATGTAGAGCGAGAGCGGCGGCAGGCTGCGCAACTGCAGCGTGCCGGGGCGCATCCAGTGGCGGATGTCGTTCACCGGCACCGCACCGGCGGGCGCTGCAGCAGGCGCGAGGCCACCGGGCCACGACATGGGTACCCCGTTGCCCTGGCTCATGCGCAGGCAGGCGGTTCGGACAACCAGCGCTCGCGCATCAGCGCCAGCATCTGCTGCGCGGCTTTGCCACGGTGGCTGTTGGCGTTCTTCATGTCGGTGGAGAGCTGGGCAAAGGTCCTGTCAAACTGGGGCAGATACATCACCGGGTCAAAGCCAAACCCGTTGTCACCCACGGGTTGCTCGGTGATGAGTCCCGGCGCACGGCCCATGGCCACCAGGGGCTCGGGATCGTCGGCGCTGCGCAGCGCCACCAGCGTGCTCACCAGCGCGGCGCGGCGGTCGGTCTCGCCGGCCATCTGCTCCAGCAAGGCACGCACGTTGTTGTCGTCGCCCTTGGCGTAGCCAAACTGGGTGGCGTAGTAAGCCGTGTTCACCCCAGGCAGGCCGCCAAAGGCTTCCACACACAGGCCCGCATCGTCGGCCAAGGCCGGCAAACCACTCAGGCGCGCCGCATGGCGCGCCTTGGCCAACGCATTTTCAATGAATGTGCAGTGTGGTTCGGGTGCCTCGGGTATACCCAGGTCGGACTGGCGCACCAGTTCCACCCCCAGCGGAGCAAACAGCGCCTGCAATTCAGCGAGCTTGCCCGCGTTGTTCGAAGCCAGAACGAGTTTCATGGGATCTCAAGTGGTTCAACCAACGATCAGAGCCGCTCAGACCAAACCCAGCGCCTGCCGTTGCAGCATCACCAACTCGCTCACGCCCTTTTCGGCCAGTGCCAGCAAGGCATCCATTTCGCGGCGGCTGAAGGCCACGCCTTCGGCCGTGCCCTGCACTTCCACGAAATGGCCTGCACCCGTCATCAACACGTTCATGTCGGTGTCGCAAGCCGAGTCTTCCACGTACTCCAGGTCCAGCAAAGGCACGCCCTGCAAAATGCCCACCGAAATGGCGGCCACAGGGCCTTTGATGGGCGAGGTGGCTATTCTGCCGTCGGCCAGCAGACGCGACACCGCGTCGTGCGCGGCCACAAAGGCACCGGTGATGCTGGCGGTGCGCGTGCCGCCGTCGGCCTGCAACACATCGCAGTCCAGCGAAATGGTGCGCTCGCCCAACGCTTTCAGGTCAAACACCGCGCGCAGCGAGCGACCAATCAGGCGCTGAATTTCTTGCGTGCGCCCGCTTTGCTTGCCCTTGGCGGCCTCACGGTCGCTGCGGGTGTGGGTGGCGCGCGGCAGCATGCCGTACTCGGCGGTGACCCAGCCCTCGCCACTGCCGCGTTTGTGCGGCGGCACCTTCTCTTCAACCGATGCGGTGCACAGCACCTTGGTGTCGCCAAACTCAATCAGCACCGAGCCTTCGGCATGGATGGTGAAGCCGCGCGTGATGCGCACCGGACGCAAGGCATCGGCGGCCCGGTGGCCGGGTCGAATAAAGTCGCTCATGGGAATACCCTCAGGGATTGCGTTCGGCAGCACGCCGTATCGCTGCATTGATTTCGGCGATCGAGCGCTCGATCGCCGCGTCGTCCATGTCTTCGATGGTCGGATCGGGCACGCCCGACTGAATGGTGGAGGAGAAAAACCCTTGTTGCATGTCTTCGGAAGACACCAGAGTGCTTTCAAACGCATCGGGCGTTTCCCACTCCATGGCGAGCACGGTGACGTTGTCGCAACGGGGGCCGCCGCGCCGCAACGCCATCTCTACCAGTTCAGGCACAGCCTGGTTCAACGGATGCGCAGCCAACTCGGACGCAATTTCATTGTCGTTCACCGTGCACCACAAACCGTCTGAACACAACAGCACGCGGTCGCCCTCCTGCAGCTGCAGCGGACTGGACAGGTCAAATATCGGCTTGGCCGGCGAACCCAGGCAGGTGAATAAGATGTTGCGGTTGATGTTCTGAGTGGCTTGGCCCAGATGCGCTTGCTGCTCTATATAGGAATGATCGCGGGTGCGGGTGAGCAGCTGGCCGTCGCGCACGATGTAAAGCCGCGAATCACCACAGTGAATCCAATGCATGCAGTTGTGCTCCATCACAGCCACAACCAAGGTCGTGCGCGGCGTGTCAAGCATGCCTTTTTCGGCCGCGTACCGCAAAATCTGATGGTGTGAAGCCATCAGCGCATTGGTCAAAAATTTGGGCACATCCCCCAGGAAGGGTTTGGCCGCCTTCTGGAAATAAGCTGAGAACGTTTGCAGCGCGAGCTGGGCAGCCATGGCCCCCTCGGGGTGGCCACCCATGCCATCAGCCAGCACGAAAAGGCCCGATTCCTGGGTGTAAGCGTAGCCAATACGATCTTCGTTGCGCGGTCGTCCGCCTTGGCGGCTGATCTGGTAGACCGAGAACTTCATCGAAGACGGGTCCCTATGCCCGTCTTGCCTGACGATTTTTTGTTGTCTGACACGATGTTGTCAAACTGCAGACGCATTTTTTCGGCAACGGTGAGTTTGGTGTAACTGCGCTCTGTTTCGCGGTTCAACTCTTTTTGCAACGCAAACACCGACTGAGGGCGAGAGAGGGGATCCAGCGACATGCACCACTCCACCACCTCAATAAGGTTGTCGGAATAGACACCGCGCAAACGGGAAAGCGCAAGAGAGAGGCGGTCTTTTTCCAGTCGCTGCGGCGCATCGTTGGGCGGATAGCCTTGCATGCTGGCGTAAATGCAAGCGCCAATCGCGTAAATATCGGTCCAGGGGCCCATGCTGGAGTCACGCCGGTACATCTCGGGGGCCGCAAAGCCTGGCGTGTACATCGGACGGATGAAGTTGCCCTCTTTGCTCAGCACCTCGCGTGCTGCACCAAAATCAATCAACACCGATCGGTTGTCGTCTGTGATGAAAATGTTGGCCGGTTTGATGTCCAGGTGCAGCATCTTGTGCTGGTGCACGATACGCAGACCGCGCAGGATTTCGTCGTAAAGCGAGCGGATAGTTGACTCGCGAAACACCTTTTGCTTTTTGAGCTCGCGTGCCGTGATGATGAACTCCTGCAGGGACGCGCCCTCCAGGTAATTCATGACCATGTAAACCGTTTCGTTCTCACGGAAAAAGTTCAGCACGCTCACCACCGAAGCATGCGAAATTTGAGCAAGTGCCCGACCCTCTTCAAAAAAGCTCTTGAGGCCAAGCCGGTACAGCGAGAGCTTTTCAGGCTGCACCTGAGGCAGCAATTCACCCGGCCCTCGGGTGGCCAGCGAAGACGGCAAATACTCTTTGATGGCAACCTGCTGGCCTTCGGCATCAACCGCCAGATACACCACACCGAAGCCGCCAGCCGCCAGCTTGCGCACAATACGGTAGCCACCGATCACGGTGTCGGGAGGCAGCGGGGCAGGTTTGACCTTTGACATAATTCGGATGGGTTCCGGAACGCCTCGTTTTGGCCCAATCAACCTGATGGGACACAGTTCAATGGCAGTTTACAGCATGACCGGCTACGCCACAGCCCAAACCGGCGGGCCTTCTGCCGCGAATGCCGCAGAGCCGGCGCGCGAAACCAAGCACCCGCTGGGCATCGAAATTCGTTCGGTCAACAGCCGTTTTCTGGACATCACGTTCAAGCTCCCGGACGACCTGCGTGCATCTGAACCCGCCATTCGCGAGTTGCTGACCGCCAAACTCAAGCGCGGCAAGGTGGAAGTGCGCGCCTGGGTAGAAGGACGGGCCGATGTGGGGCCGCGCGCACCGAATGCCCTGGAACTGCAAAAGCTGTTGGGTCTGCAAGACAACATCCGTGCCTGGCTGCCCACCGCCGCGCCGCTCTCGGTGGCTGAGGTCCTGCAGCTGACCTCGCGCCAGCAAGGCAACATGAGCGAATGGCATGAAACGCTGCTCAAACTGGCGCAGACCGGGCTGGGCGGTCTGCTGGCCGCGCGCGAACGCGAGGGCAAGCGCCTGGCGGAAATGCTGCTGGACCGGCTGAAACAACTCCGCCAACTGGCCCAGGACGCGCAACCCCTGATTCCGCTGCTGGTCGCCCAGCAGCGCCAGCGCTTCATAGACCGCTGGAACGAAGCCCTGGGCGCGTCTGCCGGTGCCGTGCCTGGCGCTGGATCCAGCGGCACACTGGGCAACGCCATCACCAGCGACATGGCCAAAGACCGCGCCCTGACCGAAGCCACCGCATTTGCCATTCGCATCGATGTGGCGGAAGAGCTCACCCGCCTGGACTCGCACCTGAGTGAGATTGAGCGCCTGATCAACAAGGGCTCTGATGTCGGCAAACGGCTGGACTTCCTGATCCAGGAATTGCACCGCGAGGCCAACACGCTGGGCTCCAAGTCGTCCAACCTGGAGCTGACACGCATTTCGGTGGATATGAAGGTGCTTATTGAGCAGATGCGCGAGCAGGTACAGAACATTGAATGAAGATACCCCCATGCTCCACCGCTGCGCGGGTCGCTGCCCTGCGAGGGGGCTGGTCCGGCCTTGGAGCGGCCCGACTGCTGGCCCTGCGGCCCCCTTTGCGTCCCGAGCCTCGCTCGGCATGAACCCGGATTGGCCGCTGCACGGGTCATTGACCTCACTATTTAGAATTGCTATTTATGGAATATCCTGGAAATCTCTTCGTGGTTGCAGCGCCCAGTGGGGCAGGCAAGTCGAGCTTGGTCAAGGCATTGATGGAGCTTGACTCGCGTGTGGTGCCGTCCGTATCGCACACCACCCGAGCGCCCCGCGGTCAGGAATTGCATGGCCGTGAGTACTACTTTGTATCCAAGGAAACCTTTGACCAAATGGTTATCCAGGGCTCGTTCCTCGAATGGGCCATGGTGCATGGCAACCGCTACGGAACCTCCAAGCAAGCCATTGAGCAGCGCATGGCGCAGGGCGCAGACGTGGTGCTAGAGATCGACTTTCAGGGCGCCATTCAAGTCAAACGCATTTTCCCGAATGCGGTGCTGATCTTCATCTTGCCTCCCAGTTGGGAAGAACTGCGCTCCCGGCTGGAGCGGCGGGCCGAGGACAGTGCCGAGGTCATAGAAGTGCGCTTGCAGAATGCCGCCACCGAAATGGGCCACGCCCGAGAATTCGACTTCGTTATAATCAACGAGTTGTTCGAGCGGGCCTTGTTTGACCTCAAGGCCATCGTCCATGCCCAGCGGCTCAAGTTCGCCGCCCAACGTATCGCCCGCAGCGACACGTTCCGCGCACTCAATATCCACTGACCTACCGCACATTTTCCGAAAGCCCGCACATGGCACGCATCACCGTCGAAGATTGTCTGGAAAAAATCCCCAACCGCTTTCAGCTTGTGCTGGCCGCCACCTACCGCGCCCGCATGCTGAGCCAGGGACATGCACCCAAAATCGAGAGCAAAAACAAACCCGGTGTGACCGCACTGCGCGAGATTGCCGAAGGCAAAGTTGGTTTGGAAATGCTCAAGAAAGTCCCTCTCTGAACGCTGCCCTGCAGCTTGAATCAGTAAAAACACCGCTCGGCGGTGTTTTTTTTCGTGGATCGAAAAGCCTTTCGCACAGCGCATGCACCGCAGAGGTGCAAGAGGCTCCACATGCTCAGCGAAGGTAACGATCTCACGCTAAAGTACAGGGATGATCACCGCGTCCCATCCCGAGCCCACCACAGCCCAAGCCCACCCTGCGGACAGCGCCGCTGCAGCCAGCTTTGCGGCTCTGCTGGGCAAACTGGATTACTTGGCGCCCGCTGATGTGGAGAGCGTTCGACAGGCCTACCGTTTTGCCGACGAAGCCCACCTGGGTCAGTTGCGAAAAAATGGCGACCCGTACATCACCCACCCCATTGCGGTGGCCGCGCAGTGCACCGAATGGAAGCTGGACGCACAGGCGCTCATGGCCGCCTTGATGCACGACGCGATTGAAGACTGTGGCGTCACCAAACTGGACTTGGCCGAGCGCTTTGGTGCGCCCGTGGCCGATCTGGTGGACGGCTTGACCAAATTGGAAAAGCTGGAATTTGACACCCGCGAACAAAATCAGGCCGAGTCGTTTCGCAAGATGTTGCTGGCCATGGCGAAGGACGTGCGGGTGATCCTGATCAAACTGGCCGACCGCACCCACAACATGCGCACCATGGGCGACATGCCGCGCAGCAAGTGGGAGCGGATCAGCAGTGAAACACTGGAGATTTACGCCCCTATTGCACACCGCCTTGGCCTGAACTTCACCTACCGCGAACTGCAGGACCTGTCCTTTCGTTTCTTGCACCCCTGGCGCTACGAGGTGCTGTCGAAAGCGTTGAACAAGTCGCGCCACCGACGCCGCGACCTGATGGCGCGGGTGCAGCTTGAAGTGGAGGCTGAATTCGCCCGCCATGGCATGCCTGTGCGCATCCTGGGCCGAGAAAAGACGCTGTATTCGGTCTACCGCAAGATGGACAACAAGCATCTGTCGTTCTCGCAGGTGACCGATATTTATGGTTTTCGCATTGTCGTTCCCGAGATGACCGATTGCTACACCGGTATGGGCATCCTGCACCAGATGTACAAGCCGGTGCCGGGCAAGTTCCGCGACTACGTGGCGATTCCCAAAGTCAACGGCTATCAGTCGCTGCACACCACGCTGATCGGTCCTTTTGGCACCAACATTGAATTTCAGTTGCGTACCCACGCTATGGACGTGGTGGCCGAATCGGGTGTGGCTGCTCATTGGCTCTACAAAGCCAGTGAGCCCAACAGCGACACCTCACAACGCTTGGGCACACAGTGGCTGCAATCGTTGTTGGACATTCAGCAAGAAACGCACGACGCCTCGGAATTCTGGGACCACATCAAGATCGATCTTTTCCCCGATGCGGTGTATGTGTTCACACCCAAGAGCAAGATCATGGCACTGCCGCGCGGCGCCACGGTGATGGACTTTGCCTACGCCATCCACAGCGGCGTGGGCAACCGCGCGGTGGCGGCCCGCATCAACGGCGAACAGCGCCCTTTGCGCACGGAGTTGAACAACGGCGACGTGGTGGAAATCGTCACCGACGAAAAGTCCGAACCCAACCCCGCCTGGCTGTCTTTCGTCAAAACCGGGCGCGCGCGTTCCAAAATCCGCCACCACCTCAAGACGGTGGCGCAAGAAAAGTCCAACGAACTGGGTGAGCGCATGCTCAGCCAGGCGCTGCGCTCCGAAGGCATTGCCACGCTGCCGAGTGAAGACGGCGAATACAAGACAACCTGGGAAAAGCTGTTGCGGTTCACCGGCAACAAAACCCGCGATGAGCTGTTGGCCGACATTGGTATGGGCAAACGCATCGCCAACATGGTGGGCAAGAAGTTGGCTGTGTTGCTGGCCGAAACAGGGCTCAAACCCGATGCTCTGCTGATCAGCACCGAACGCTATGCCAGCGGGCAGGACGATTCTGCCTCTCAAGGCGTGGTCACACTCGATGGCAGTGAGGGCCTGTCGGTGCAATACGCACCGTGTTGCAAGCCCATTCCAGGCGACCGCATCGTGGGCTACCTCGGCCGTGGCGAAGGGCTGGTGGTCCACGCCGAAGAATGCCCCACCGGCAAGCGGCTGCTGCTGCGCGACAGCGAGCGGTTTCTGGAGGTGGAATGGGCCGACGAAACCATGCGCTCGTTTGAAACCGTGGTGACGGTGACGGTGACGAATGGAAAGGGGGTGTTGGCGCGCGTGGCTTCTGCCATTGCCTCGGCCGAGGCCGACATCACCCACGTGGACATGGGCGACGAGCCGGCACAGACTGCAACCGACATCCGCTTCACGGTGGCCGTACGCGATCGGGTTCACCTGGCCGATGTGTTGCGCAGCCTCAAACGCACGCCCTCGGTACTGAAAGCGCAGCGCTACAGGCCCTCAAAAGTCTGATTTGCGGGGTCCGACTGGCACGGGGCGGCTGATGTGCCAGAGGGTATTCGCCATGCTGTCTGCTGTCTGAAGCAAAAGGCGCAAACCGGCTCACCTCACCGAAAACACCACTTGTTGGTACTGCCCCGCAGCGTCCATCGCGGTCAGGGCGTGCTGGCCGGGGCCTTGCAGCAACAGGCGCAGCTGTGCGGCATCGGGCTGCGTGGTCCCCACCAGTCGGCCATCGAGCAGCCAGTTCACGGCCTCGATGGTCCCCAGCGCCTGCAGCTGAACGGTGATGCCGGTTGTGCCTGGAACGGCCCGCAACACGCTGCCGGGCTCCAGCCCGCTGATGCGCAAGGTGCGGGCCGGTGTGCCTCCCCGGCAGGGTGGTCCCCAGGGCAGTCGCTCCACCTCGCTGCGCTGGGCGGGTTCTATCCAGGGTTGCAGCAAGGTGGGCCAGCGGGCGTAGGTGATGGCTTGCGCGACCCCGGTCTTGGTTGCACCAGACCCGAATGCTGTCTGGGCTGCCCCTGCAGTGTCTGTTGCCGCTGCTGCAGCGCAGCCAGGCCTCAGGCGCACGGCGGGGCGGGTACCGCCACCTGCCGCTTTGCCGCGGTGGTTGACGGTGTTTCCTGCGGGTCTCTGCACCCAAGCCGTGTCCAGCAGGCCAGTGGGCTGCAGCCGGTCGGGCATCGTGGGCGGCGCGGTGCCGTCCAGCGTCCACGCCAGGCGGCGCATGCGGCAGTGCTCTGGTGGGGTGGCGCTGGCGGCCAGCCCCAGCGGCCAGCATATGTCTTGGGCACGCACACTGGCGGGCAAGGCGCGCGGGGCAGTGCTGCTGGCCGATGCATCGAGCGCAGCCAGCAGGTCTTTCACCAGCGGGGCGGCGGTGTTGGCGCCAAAAAAACCGGGGTTGGGCGTGCCGTCAGGGCGGCCCACCCACACGCCCAGGGTGTAGCGGTCGGTCACGCCAATGGCCCATGCATCTCTGAACCCAAAGCTGGTGCCGGTTTTCCAGGCCACGCGGGTGCCCGTTTCTTTGAACGGTGCGCCAGGGCGGCCCCCGTTTTCCAAAATTTCGCGCACGATGAAGGCCGCGCCCGCGCTCATCAACCGCGTGTCCACCGCCGGTGCGTCGGGGGTCAGGCGCGGCTGGCCCGCCACACCTGCGCGGGCCAGGGCGGTGTATGCACCCACCAATTCTTCCAGCGTGGTGCTGCCACCGCCCAGAATCAGGCTGAGGTTGGGTGTGGCCCCGGGGGGCAGGCGCAGCTTCAGCGCTGCGTTGCGCAGGTGCGCAGCAAAACGGGCGGGGCCAATGCGCTCCAGCAGGTCCACCGCAGGCACATTGAGCGAGCGTTGCAGCGCCTCGCTCACGCTCACCGGACCGCTGAACGACGCCTGGAAGTTGCCTGGCGCGTAGCCCCCAAAGCTCTGTGGCGCGTCCACCAGAAGGCTTTCGGAGTGGATCAGCCCTTCGTCCAGAGCCATGGCGTACAGAAACGGCTTGAGCGTGGAGCCCGGTGAGCGCACGCCGCGCACCATGTCCACGTGGGCTGAGCGCTGGTTGTCTGAAAAATCGGCGCTGCCCGCGTAGCCGCGCACCGCCAGGCTGTCGTTCTCCACCACCAGCGTGGCCACAGACACGGCTGGGGGCAGTTGGATCAGGCGGTCCAGCAGCACCTGTTCCAGCCTCAGTTGCAGCGCGGCATCCAGCGTGCTGTGCACCACAGGACCTTTCCCTTTGGCGGCTTGGCGCAAGCGCTCGGCCGCCAAAGGGGCCAGCCAACGGGCCTTGAGCGGCGGGGCAAACACGCGCTCCAGCCGGGCATCGGCCACGGTGGCGGCGGGCCACACGCCCAGCGTGGTCATGCGTGTCAACACCTTGTCGCGAGCGGCCTGCGCCAGCCCCGGCGCACGGTCGGGTCGCAGGCGGGAGGGGCTTTGGGGCAGGGCCACCAGCAACGCGGCCTCGGCGTGACTCAGGCTGACCGCCGTTTTGCCCAAGTAGGCGCGGCTGGCCATTTCAATGCCCTGTACCTGCCCGCCCATGGGCGCGTGGTTGAGGTAGAGCGTGAGGATGTCGCGCTTGCTCAAGTGCCACTCCAGCTGGAGGGCGCGCGCCATCTGACGCAGCTTGGTACCCACCGTGCGAGGGGCCGGACCACGGGCTGGGTCGTTCATGTCCAGAATGCGCGCCACCTGCATGGTGAGCGTGGATCCACCCGACACCACACGCCCGTGCCACGCCCACTGGCCCAGCGCACGCAACATGGCCACCGGATTGATGCCGGGGTGCCAGTCAAACCAGCGGTCTTCGTAGTGGCGCAGCGCCTCCAGGTACAGCGGCGACACGGCCTCGGGCTGGATGGGGTGCCGTAGCGCCCCGTCGGTGCTGGCCCAGGTGCGCAGGGGCGTGCCGTCGGCGGCCAGCACCACCAGCGTGCCGGGGGCGGCGGCGCCCTGGAAGGCGGCGGCGGGCAGGGGAAAAAGCAGATCAAAGGATTTCAACAGGCACAGCAACAAAGCCATGCCAATTGATCGAAAAACCCACTTTTTGTCGAAAATTCTGGAGGAAAAAATATCCAAGGTGAGACGGGACTGACTGGTGTTGTTTGGGCCCTTGCCCGCCAAAACAGCACGGGCTCGAAACAACGGCCAGCTGCGACGGGGTACATAATCGCACGGAACTCGACAGATAGGTGATTTTGTAAATGACACGGGCCAGGGTCATTTCACCCTCGGGTCCACCACGGTGATGTCCGCCTCAGCCTTGCCCACCCCGCGCACGTCGGGTCGGTACATGTCTTCGGCGAACGGGGCGGGCACGGTGAACTTGCCGGGGGTCACCACGCGCAGCACGTAGAACAGGTGCAGCGGGCCGTCGCGCAGGTCGGCGGCGGCCACGAAGCGGTCGTCGCGGAACTCGCGGTGTTTGATGCGTTGGTCGGCCATGGCCTCGCCCACATTCACGCCACCCACCATGAAATCGCTGGCCTGAACGCCCTGGCTGAGGTTGAAGTTTTCCACCTCCATGCCGGCAGGCACGCGCTCAACCACCAGGGCGTCTTTGATGCGCTGTTTGGCCTGCACCGTCAGGCGCACCACCACCATGTCACCGGTTTTGAACTCGCGGCTGGTGATGGCTTTGCCATCGACTGTCCACCAGCTGCGCTCCAGCGCTATGCGCTCGTCACGCGGTGCCAACGGTTTGACAAGGTAGCCCTCGGCGGCCACTTCGGCAAACAGCGTGTTGTTGCCCTTGTTGGCCACGGTCACGCCGCGTTTGATGGACGCGGCGTCGAAGCTGCGTTGCTCTGCCGTTTTGCTGCTCAGCGCGGTGGCGGCGGCACTCCCCATTTGAAGGCTGGCTGCCCAAGGCACATCGCTGGAACCACCGGCGGCGCGTGCCGCCAGGAACAGGGACAGGCGTTCCTGGGTGGACAGGTACTGGCGTTTTTCAAACGTGGCGGCCAAGTCGAGCAGCAGGTTCTCGCGTTTGGGGTGTGCCACCTGGTGGCGATGCAGCAAGGCGTAGGCCAGCGCGTTGTCGCGCAGGGCCGAGCCATAGTCACCCAGCCATTCGCCGTACCCGTCCTGACTGCCGATGCTGGGGTTGATGCCGTAGGCCAGCTTGAAGGCATCATCCAGCGCCACGGTGGCACGGGCTTCGTCGCCCATCAGTTTCAGGGCCAGGCCCAGGTGCACCAGCGCCAAGGGCGAGCGGGCGTTGCTGCGCCACTCGTCGTGCAGGGTGCGCAGCGTGGCGAGCGGGGCCCTCTGCGCACGCGCCAATATGTAGCCCGCGTGTGCGGCCTCGGCCAGGCGCTGGTGCGCCATGCGCAAGCTGTCCACCCAGCGGTAATCCGTCACGCGGCCATTCGCGTCGCGGGGTACGTCTTTGGGCGGCTTGCTTTGCAGGCCGGGTGCTTTTTGCAACTGTTCCAGCAACGATTGCGTGGCGCGTTGCAACAAGGGTTCGGGCACGGCAAAACCGGCATCGTGTGCGTCTTGCAAAAACCCGGTCACGTAGGCGCTCAGCCAGCCCTCATACGGGTTGCTGGCAGCCCACAGGCCAAACCCACCCTGTGGCTGCTGCATGCCTGACAGGCGGCCAAAGGCCATATCGAGCCGTTTGGCACGCTCTTCGCGGCTCAGTGGCTTCATGCCGTAGGCGGTGGCGCCGGCTTCGTCGATGAACACCAGCGGGTAGGCACTGCTGGTGGTTTGCTCCAGGCAACCATAGGGATACATCAGCAGCCCTTGCACGGCAGAACGCACGTCAATCGGCGGCTTGTTCGACAGCGTCAGGTTGACGCTGGCGGAGCCAGCAAAGAACGCATCGGTCAGCGTGGTGTCGAGCTGGAAGGACCCATCAGGCTCAATGCGCACCTGCCGTGCCTCGCGCACCAGCGGCGTGGCGGGTTGCACCTGCAGCGCGGCCTCTCGCACCACCTTCAGCTTTCCCGCCGTGACGGTCAGTTTGATGGGGGCCAGACCCCAGGCATCGGTGGCTTCTGCCGTATAGCGGAATACGGTGCGCTGCTGGTGGGCCAGCTTGACAGGAGGGCGTTGGCCCGTGATGCGCATCACCGAGCGCTCCTGTTGGGTCAGCTTTGAGCGCGCGTGCGGACCGGTGATGCGCAGCGGCGCGCCCGATTCCACCGTCACGCGCACGTCTTGCGTGCTGCCTGACAGATTGGTCACGTCCAGTGCGATGGTTGCCATGTCACCCGCCGAAATAAAGCGCGGCATGGCCAACTCGGCCACCAGGGGGGCTGCCACCACCATTTCAGCATCGGCGCTGGCATAAGCGTCGGGCGTGCTGGCCACGGCCATCAGGCGCAAGGTGCCGTTGAAGTCGGGCAGGTTGAGGGGAACAATGGCTTCGCCCGCGTCGTTGAACGTCATGGGACCGCTGAACAGGTCAACCAGGCGCACCTTGCGCGGCAGGCTTTGGGTGTCTCGCTTGTCCGCGTCGCCACCGAAGCGCTGCCGGGCCGTGTTGCCGTCCATCTTTTCGATCAGCTTGCCGTAGATGTCGAGCAAGTCAGCGTCGTAGCGGTGTTTGCCAAAAAAGAAGTCGTTGGGTTGGGGCGTGGCGAAACGGGTGATGTTCAAAATACCCACATCCACGGCCGACAGCGTGACCACGGTTTGTTGCCCGGCCACACCCTTGATCACCTGGCCCTGGGCATCGGTCAGCTTGACGGTGACAGGCACGGTTTGCCCGGGCACGGCTTTGGCCGGGGCGGTTATGGTCAGCTTGTGCTGCCGAGCCCCACGGGACAGCGGCAGGTGGGCCAGACCCAATGCGCGGGCCGGGGTGATTCGGTCGCCCGCGCTGCCGGGGCGGAACACCACAGCAGCCACGTACAAGTCGTGCCGGTTCCACGTTGGATCTACCGGAATCTCAATGGTGGTGCCACTTGCGCGCACCTTCACGCGTTTTTGATACAGCACGCGGTCACCTTCCACGGTCACCAGGGCAACGCCATCGTGCGGCGGAGTGAGGGTGATGCGGGCTTGGTCGCCGGGTTGGTAGGGCGCACCTTCAAGCTTGAGCCCTACGCGGTCGGGGCGGTTGCCCATGTCGTCGGCGTCCTGGGCATTCCAGCCGGCGTAAAAGCGGTAACGGGCAGTTTGCCGGGTGGTCGGGTCCAGCACCTCCAACCGGTAACGGCCATAGGTGACGGGCAGGCTGAGGGTGGTGCGGGCGCTGATGTCCAGGCTGCGGGCGTCCACCAGCTCTTCGCCCTCGGTATAGCCGCTGTGCCAGCCGCGCTGGTCGTCGTAGCGCCAGTACCACTGTCGGTCTTCGCGCACCAGTCGCACCTGCAGGCCTTTGGCGGGCACCAGCTTGCCAGCGGTGTTGACGCGCACCAGCTCGAACCTGGCCAGGCTGTTTTCCTGAGCCACATCGCGCTCGAACAGCGGGCGCACGCCCACCAGGGCATTGGTGGGCCACCAGCTGCGCTCCACCGAGCGCACCACAGGCCGCCCGCCCGATTCGAGCAGGCTGAACACAGCGCGCAGCTTCATGGGGGACGAGCGCTCGGCAAATTGCAATGGCACGCTGACGCTGGCTTTGCCATCCTCGTCCAGCGTGGTTTCCTCCAGGTCTTGTCGTTGACGCGCGGTGTCGTCAGCCACGTCGCCAAAAATGAAACCGGGCCAGCTTTGGGGCAGGGCCAAACGCTGGCGCTCGGACGATGCGCTGGCCTGCAGCGTGTTGCCTGCCGCCGGGGCACCGTACAGGTAGCTGCCCTCCACCTGAATGCCCAACTCGCCACCGCCTGTAAGCACCTGATCGGGGGCCTTCAGGTCCAGTTTCATGCGCTCGGGCAAAAACTCTTCCACCTGGAAGCTCCAGGCCGCCTCGGGGCGTTTCGCCGTGGGGTCCAGGTGGGCCTCAAGCAACCAGCGACCCGTGGGCGCGCTGTCGGGCAGGCTCAGGGTGTGCTGATAGTAGGCCGTGCCTTGGGCATTGGGCTGCACGATTTGGGTAGACACGCTTTCACCATCCGGCTTTTTCAGCACCAGGATGATGGGTGTGGCGCCGCCACCGGGTGCCGCTGGCAGGGGCCTGCCATCGGCATCGCGCGCCAGCACCGACACGGTGAATTCTTCGCCAGGGCGGTACAGGTCGCGCCCGGCGTACACAAACAGTTTCTGGTTGCGCGAGGGATGGCCGCCAATGTCATATTCCGACAAATCCAGCGCCGGGTCGCGCAGCGCAATGACCGACATTTCCTTGCCCCGGCGGGCCACGACGGCCCGGGCTTTGCCAAGTTGGGCGGTCAGAACGGCGTGGCCATCGTCACGGCTGGAGGCCTGGTCCAGGCTTTTGCCGTGGTCGTCGAGCAGCGTCAGTTCCACACCCTGGATGGCTTCGCCCGTCTTGAGCGAGGTGGTGAACACGTCCACCTGCGCGGTGTGACGGCGCACGTGCAGCCCGATGTCGGTCACGTAGAAGTATGTCACCTGGTAGTCCCCGCTGAAGCGGCCGGGCTGGGTCATCACAGCCACGTAAATGCCAGGCTCTTGCAGCTCTTTGACCTTTTCGACAGGCAAGTAGCTCACATTGCGGCGATTGGGCCGGGTGTCGGTGACAAAGCGCGAGGTGTACACGCTGGTGGCTTTGCTGCGCAGTTCATCCAGCACATAGCCATTGACCATGCCTTTGAGTTTGCGGCCAGGGTCTACCCAGCCACCACCGTACTCGTCCTCGCTTTCACCGTCAGCGTTTGCCTCGGTTTCGGTGCGTCGGCTGGCCGTCCGGTTGCCCACCTGATCCAGAAAGGTGGGCAATGCTTCGGCGTTCACGCGCAGAAACTGCACATCCACCTCCGGTGTGTTCACGGTGACCACTGGCAGGCCACCGTTCTGGCCTGCGGGCAACACCGAGCCTTTGCTGGCGAAGTAGAAGGCCTCAGGCATGGCCTCGCTTTTCACGCTGCACTCGTGTGCACCGCCCAGGACGCTGCCGCCTGCGGCTTTCATGCCCTCAGCCATGGTGATGCGGTAGGTGCGATCGGGCGTGACGTTGGGCAAAAACAGCATGCGCGGGTTGTCGCCCAGCACCCAGCGTGGGGACACGGGGGTGGCGGTTTCAGGTTGGTCGCCCTCGCTGGCTTTGACCAGCTTGCCCCAGTCTTGCGAGCGGGCCAGCGGCTGCGTGAACATCACGGCCACGGCGGGCGTGCCGTCCAGCAGGCGGGGCTTGCAGTCCACCCAGGCAAAGGGTTCCGAAGTGCCCGTTTCGGCCAATGCGGACACTTCACCTTGCACCCCGACCCACAACGCAAGCGCAGCCGTGGTTGCGACCAGAATGGCCTGGATTTTGGTGGGCAGCACAATCATGGTTTTGGCCTCGCGTCAAGGGATGCGAAGCAGTTTACATGTGCCGACAACAGGCACGGCGGCTTGATTGAAGGCAGTTGACCGCGCTCTAACCGCTGGACAGTACCGGGTTGGCAGGGTGAATGCTGAGAATTTTTCCCACGAGCCCGTTCACCTTCTGGACTTACGCACAACCGTCAGGGCTAGGCGCAAAGCCGCAGACAGTACAACCCGGTATGGCAAGGCTTTGCAACAACGCCATGGCGGTTTTGGGTTCAAACCATCCCACCCACTCAGCGTCGCTGGCGCAACACGGCTTTCTCCAGTTCCAGCACCACCAGCACCGTCACCCCCGCTGCGGCACACATCAGCAACTGCTGCAGGCTCAGGGCACGGGTGGCGAACAGGGTTTGCATGAATGGGGCGTAGGTGAACAAGGCTTGCAGCACCACCACCCCGGCCACCGCCACAAGCACGAGCGGGGTACCTTGCACACCCACCCCGGTGAACGAAGGCGCCTTGAGGTAGCGCACGCTGAACAGGTAAAACACCTCCATGGCCACCAGGGTGTTGACGGCCATGGTGCGGGCCTCTTCCACAGACGCGCCCGTGGACAAGGACCACTGGAACATGCCGAAGATGCCCAGCGTGAACAGGGTCGACACCAACACGATGCGCCAGATGACGAACGGGCTGAGCATGGCTTCGCCGGGTGGGCGCGGGGCGCGCTTCATCACGTCGGGCTCGGTGGGCTCGAAGGCCAGCACCATGGCCAGCGCCACCGAGCTGACCATGTTCACCCACAAAATTTGCACCGGCATGATGGGCAGCGCCAGGCCAAACAGCACCGCCGCCAGCAGCGACATGGACTCGCCGCCGTTGATGGGCAACAGAAAGGTCACGGTCTTGCGCAGGTTGTCGTAGACCGTGCGGCCCTCTTCCACCGCGTGGGCAATGGAGGCAAAGTTGTCGTCGGCCAGCACAATGTCGCCGGCCTGCTTGGCCGCCTCGGTGCCCTTGCGGCCCATGGCCACACCCACGTCGGCCTGCTTGAGCGCGGGCGCGTCGTTCACGCCGTCACCGGTCATGGCCACCACTTCGCCGCGCGCCTGCAGGGCCTGCACCAGGCGCAGCTTGTGTTCGGGGCTGGCGCGGGCAAACACATCGGTGTCCTGCACCACCTGCTGCAGGGCTGCGTCGTCCATGGCCTCAATGTCGGGGCCTGTCACCGCCCGCAGGTCATTGCCCATGCCCAGCTGGGTGGCAATGGCGCTGGCGGTCACGCCGTGGTCGCCGGTGATCATCTTCACCCGGATACCGGCCGCCCGGCACTGGGCCACGGCCTCGATGGCCTCCTGGCGCGGTGGGTCGATGATGGCCACCAGGCCCAGCAACGTCAGGCCGTCCACCCCGCTGCGGCTGTCCAGCGCCGACACCGCATCGACATGGCCACGCGCCAGCGCCAGCACACGGCGCCCGGCACGGGCTTGCTGGTTGACCGCTTGCTGCCAGTGCGCTTCGTCGATGGGCACGGCCTGGCCGTCGCCGGCCAGTTGGTGGCTGCACATGCCCAGCACCCGCTCGGGCGCGCCTTTGAGCAGCAGGTCGTGGCCGGCGGGTGCGTCGGCCTCGGCCGCGTGGGCGGTGGCCATGTAGCGGTGCTCCGACTCGAACGGAATGGCGCCGGTGCGGGGGCGCTCGCGGGCCAGTTCTTGCGGATCAATGCCGACCTTCATGGCCAGGGTCAGCAGCGCACCCTCGGTCGGGTCGCCGGCCAGCTGCCAATGTCCGCCCTCAAGATGCAGGCTGGCGTCGTTGCACAGCGCGGCGGCCTCGGCCAGCGCCAGCAGTGCGGGCGCCTCGCGAAACAGTTCGGCCGGCTGCAGATGGTGACCGTTGCTTCGCAGCGCACCGTCGGGCGCGTAGCCGGCCCCGTCAACGTCAACGACGCGATCGGCCAGCACCACCTGCTGCACCGTCATCTCGTTGCGGGTCAGCGTGCCGGTTTTGTCGGAACAGATCACGGTGACCGAACCCAGGGTTTCAACCGCGGGCAGGCGCCGGATCACCGCATGGCGTGCGGCCATGCGCTGCACGCCAATGGCCAGGGTGATGGACATGATGGCCGGCAAACCTTCGGGAATGGCCGCCACCGCCAGACCCACGGCGGTCATGAACATGTCAGCGCCGGGCATGCCACGCACCAGCGTGCCAAAGGCAAACAGGGCTGCCGCAGCGGCCACCACAGCCAGCGTGATCCAGCGCGCCAGCTGGCTCATGTTGCGCACCAGCGGCGTCACCACCTGCTCCACCGACGCCAGCAAGCGGCCAATGCGGCCCATTTCGGTGCCCCCGGCGGTGGCCACCACCACACCCCGCGCCTGCCCCTGGGTCACCAGGGTGCCGGCGTAGCCCATGCACAGGCGGTCGCCCAGCGCAGCGCCGGGCTCCACCGGGGCCAGCGCCTTTTCTACCGGCATCGATTCGCCGGTCAGGGCCGACTCATCGACCCGCAGGTTGTTGACCTGCAGCCAGCGCAGGTCGGCGGGCAGGCTGTCGCCCGAAGCGACCTGCACCACATCGCCCGGCACCAGATCGGCGGCGTCGATCTCGTGCAGTCGGCCATCGCGCCACACCATGGCGTGCGGAGCCAGCAGGTGGCGTATGGCTTGCAGCGCTTTCTCGGCCTTGCCCTCTTGCAACACGCCAATGAACACATTGAGCAGCACCACCGCCAGGATGACGGCCGAGTCGAGCGTGTGGCCAATCAGTGCGGTGACCACCACCGCCGCCAGCAGCACCATGATCAGCAGGTTGTTGAACTGCGCCAGCACACGCCGCCACAGCCCTGGGCCCTCAGCCACCTCCAGCCGGTTGGGGCCGTGTTGCTGCAGACGTTTGGCCGCCTCTGGGCTGCTCAGTCCCTGGGGCGAGACCTGCAACGCCTCCAGCGCCTGATGCGGCGTGCGGGTGTGCCAAGGCGGGGCTGCGGTTGAAGGGTTGTCGGGGCGGATCGATGGCGGCGGCTGAGACATGGTTGCGTTGACCTTTGATTTGCTTGGATTTAATTTGTAGTGAAAACCATACCCCAATCAGACGCTGTGGCCGCAAAAGGTTCGGCCAGCAGGCGCTGCCTTTGACCCCGGTCAAACCTCAAAGAGGCGGAGAGTCTTTCGTTCGAGCCCGCTCACCACCCCAAAACGCTCAGCCTTCAAGGCCAGCCCGGGCCCAGCGCAGCCAGTCGGCGGGCTCGTCCACGTCCCACAAGGCGGGCAGCTCAACCCAGGTGGCGCCTGCCTGGTGCAGCCGCTCCCGGGTCTGCTCCAACACCTGCGCGGTGCTCCAATGGATGCGATCGAACACGCTGACCAGCGGGCGCCGCAAGCCCAGCAACACGTAGCCCCCATCTTCAGCCGGTACCAACACGGCGTCGTGCGTTTGCAGAGCATCAGCGGCCTGCTGCAGGTGGGCGGGTGTGAGCGCCGGGCAGTCGGTGCCCACCACCAGCCAGGGCATGCGGGGATGCGCCGCAAAGTGGGCCACCATGGCGGCGGCCATGCGTTGGCCCAGGTCGCCAGCAGGCTGGGGCTGGCACACCACGCCGTGGCGCGCACGCAGGGTGCGAAAGAAACGGTGCCGGGTATCGGGCGCGCACCACAGCGTGAGCGGCCCGGTGCTGGCGGTGCGCACGGTGGCCAGGGTTTGCAGCGCAAAGCCGCGCTGGGCACGGGCGGCACCGGCGGCACCCAGCAGCGGTATGAGCCGCGTCTTGGCCAGACCGGGCACCGGCGCCTTGGCCACCACGGCCACGGCGGCCGGGGCGCGCGGCATGTAGCCGTAGCGCAGAGCCAGGGCGTGTGGGTCGGCCCCAGCGGCATAGGCAGCGCGCAGGCGCCACATGAGCACCATGGTGCGCCACAAACCGTGCCGGTCCCAGCGCCGGCCTGATGTGGTGACGCGCTGGGCCACGCAGGCAGGCGCTGAGCAGCGCTTGAGTTGGGCGCTGAGCTCAATGTCTTCCATGAGCGGCAGTGGCGCAAAGCCCCCCAGCGCCTCAAACACGCGCCGGCGCACAAACAGGGCCTGGTCGCCGGTGGCAATGCCACTGAGGCGCGAACGCAGGTTCATGAACGCGGCCACCATGGGCAGCAAGGGGTGCGCACCGTCGATGCGCACGTCAAAGCGACCCCAGGCAGCGCCTCGGGCCAACGCGGTTTCGATCAGCCGGTCGGCATCGGGCGGCAACTGGGTGTCGGCGTGCAGAAACAGCAACACATCGGCACCGGCCTGTGCGGCTGCAGCTGCCCCGGCGTTCATTTGCGCGGCGCGTCCCCGGGGAGCCATCAGCACGGCGTCGCTCAGGGGCTGTGCCGTGGTACAGGTGCCGTCGGTGCTGCCGCCGTCCACCACCACCACCCAGACACCGCGTGCGCGCAGCGGTGCGAGCGCCTGCAGCCGGGGCAACAGGGCCGCGCCCTCGTTCAATACCGGCAACACCACGGCCAGCTTCATGGGCGCAGCGCCTCGTTCAACGCGTGCAGTTCGTGCAGCAGGCGCTCCACCACGCCGGGGCTGAGGTAGTGGTCGACCCGCTCGCGCACATGGCGCACCAGTTCAGCCTGGCTGTGCTGGGCCGACCAGTCTTCGCCATCGCCACCCTTTTGAGCGGCGGCCTGCGAGAGCACACGCCACTTGGCGCACCAGGTGAGCGACCACAGCGCCATGGCGCTGCGCAGCGGCACATGCCAGGCGACAGCCGCTTCAGCGGCTGGCCCGGCGGCAGCGGCCCAGTCGCGGTACAAGCGGGTCACTTCGGCCACGCTGAGCACGGCATGGGTGTCCACGTCCCAGGTGGTCGAGGTGTAGAGCGTGGCGTGGGCCAGGTCGAGCCCGGGGTGGCTGTAGCAGCATTTTTCCAGGTCCACCAACACGGCGCGGCCATCGGCACGCACGATGAAATTGCCCGGGTGCGCGTCAAACGCAATGAGGCTGCGCGGTGGGCGCGGCGCTGCGGCGCACAAAGCCTTGAGCTGCTGCAACTGCTGCACCACCGCCTGCGCCACGACCGGCGCCACCCGGGCTGCAGGCAGGTGGCTGGCCTGGGCTTCAATTTCTGCGTACAGCGCTTGCAGCGGGTCGGGCGCGTGCAGCAAGGGCGCGCATGCCGCCGTGCTGGGCAGCGCCAGCGCGTGCAAAGCGGCCAGGCTGCGCGCGATGGCGGGCAGGTCGAGGGGCAGTTGCGCGGGCCGGCCCACCACCTCTTCCACCAGCAAGGCGCCGCGTGGCAGGTGGGCGCTGGGCGCCAGCCAGCCGTGCAACGCGGGCGTGTGCCCGCCCACCGCTGCGCGGGCGAAGCAGGCGCGCTGGTAGGCCAGGTTGTGCGCGGCGTCCAGCCCCATCTGGCTTTGTTTGGGCAGGCGCGCCAGCAGCCCGGTGCCCACCAGGCGCACGTGGTCGTGCGCCAGGCCCTTGTCGGGCAGGGGCTCCAGTGGCTGCTGGGCGGCGGGGTGGTGCGCGTCGGCCAGCGCCGCGCGCAAGGCGGTGCACAGGGCTTGCGTCCGGTCTGGCTGCAAAGGCGCGAGCGCTGCGTCTGTGGAATCCGTGGGGTTCATGGGTTGGGTGCGGTGGGTCGGCAGGGTCCGAGTGTAAGAATGGGTGGCCTGTTGCGACTCATGCCCAACAGAACCTACAAGGAACGGTCGTGAATCTTCGCAAAGTCTTACTGCTGGTCGCCGTGCTGCTGGGCATCGTGGCGTTTTTTGCCTTGGGGCTGGACCGCTATTTCAGCCTCGCGTTTTTGAAAGAAAGCCAGGCCAGTCTGGCCACGCTGCGCGAACAGCAGCCGCTGCAATTGGCGCTGGGCTTCTTTCTGGTCTACGTGGCGGTCACCGCGCTGTCGTTGCCGGGCGCGGTCATCGTCACGCTGGCGGGCGGCGCCATCTTCGGCCTGGGCTGGGGTTTGCTGCTGGTGTCGTTTGCGTCCAGCGTGGGTGCCACACTGGCTTTTTTGACCGCCCGCTTTTTGCTGCGTGACTCGGTACAAAGCCGATTCGGCCAGCGCATGGCCGATATGGACAAAGGCATTCAGAAAGACGGTGCGTTCTACCTGTTCACGCTGCGGCTGATTCCGGTGGTGCCGTTCTTCGTCATCAACCTGCTGATGGGCCTGACGAAGATGAAGACTTGGACCTACTACTGGGTCAGCCAGTTGGGCATGCTGGCCGGCACGGCCGTGTATGTGAACGCGGGCACACAACTGGGCCAACTCGATTCGCTGCAAGGCATTTTGAGCCCCGGCCTGCTGGGCAGCTTTGTGCTGCTGGGCCTGTTTCCACTGATCGCCCGCCAAGTGGTCGAAGCGGTGCAAAAACGCAAGGTCTACGCCCAATGGGCCAACGTGCGCCCCACAAGTTTTGACCGCAACCTGATCGTCATTGGCGCGGGTGCGGGTGGCCTGGTGTCGGCCTACATCGCTGCGGCCGTCAAGGCCAAGGTGACGCTGATCGAAGCGCACAAGATGGGCGGCGACTGCCTGAACTACGGCTGCGTGCCAAGCAAGGCGCTGATCAAAAGCGCCAAGCTCGCGCACCAGATGCGCCACGGCGCGAACTACGGCCTGAACGACACCACGCCCACGTTCAGCTTCAAGGCGGTGATGCAGCGCATCCACGACGTCATCAAAGCCATTGAGCCGCACGACAGCGTGGCGCGCTACACCGGTCTGGGCGTGGAGGTGCTGCCAGGCTACGCCAAGCTGGTGAACCCGTGGACGGTGGAGATTGCATTGAACGGTGGCGGCACACAAAGACTCACCGCGCGCAGCATCGTGATCGCCGCTGGTGCCCGGCCTTTTGTGCCACCGCTGCCCGGGCTGGACGGTGTGGGCTACGTGACCAGCGACACCCTGTGGGACGAGTTCGCCAAGCTCGATGAAGTACCCAAACGCTTGGTGGTGCTCGGCGGTGGTCCGATCGGTTCGGAGCTGGCGCAGAGCTTTGCGCGCCTGGGCTCGCAGGTCACGCAGGTGGAAATGGGCGCGCGCATCATGGTGCGCGAAGACGAAGAGGTTTCAGCCCTCGCCCAGGCTTCGCTGGAGGCCGATGGCGTGGCGGTGCTCACCGGCCACAAGGCGCTGCGCTGCGAGCTGGTGGACGGTGAGAAAACACTGGTGGTGGAACACGCGGGTGCCGAAAAACGCATACCGTTTGACCAACTGCTGTGCGCCGTGGGCCGCGTGGCGCGCCTGACCGGTTACGGCCTGGAAGACCTGGGCATTCCCACCAACCGCACGGTGCAGACCAACGAATACCTGCAGACGATCTACCCCAACATCTACGCCGCTGGCGACGTGGCCGGCCCCTACCAGTTCACCCACGTGGCGGCGCACCAGGCCTGGTACGCGGCGGTGAATGCGCTGTTCGGTGATTTCAGGAAGTTCAAGGCCGACTACTCGGTCATTCCCTGGGCCACCTTCATCGACCCCGAGGTCGCGCGCGTGGGCCTGAACGAACAGGAAGCGAAGGAAAAGAACATTCCCTACGAAGTCACCAAGTACGGCATCGACGACCTGGACCGTGCGATTGCCGACAGCGAAGCACACGGCTTCGTGAAGGTGCTCACCGTGCCGGGCAAAGACAAGATTCTGGGCGTGACCATCGTCGGCACCCACGCGGGCGACCTGCTGGCCGAATACGTGTTGGCCATGAAACACGGCCTGGGCCTGAACAAAATTCTGGGCACCATCCACACCTACCCCACCCTGGCCGAGGCCAACAAATACGCCGCCGGCGAATGGAAACGCGCGCACCAGCCGCACCAGTTGCTGGCCTGGGTGAAGAAGTTTCACGACTGGAAACGTGGTTGAGCGGGCGGTTGAACCTCCAGGTCATACCCAGAGTCCCCACCCCATGAACACCCGCCGCCACTTCATCGCCCTGCTGGCCGCCGCCGTCGCGCCGCTGGCGGCCCAGGCGCAAACCGCCTTCGACCACCGCTACGCCGCCTGGGACGCCCTGCTGAAGAAACACGTGCGCTGGCTGCCCGACGGCAAACAGTCGCGCGCCAACTACAAGGGCTTTGCCGCCGACCGCACGGCGCTCAAGGCCGTGCTCGACACCCTGAGCGCCGTGCCCAAAGCCAGCTTCGACGGCTGGAGCCGGCCACAGCAAATGGCCTTTCTGATCAACGCCTACAACGCCTTCACCGTTGAGCTGATCCTCACCCAGTACCCGGACCTCAAATCCATCAAAGACCTGGGTTCGTTCGTGCAATCGGCCTGGAAAAAGCAGTTTTTCACCCTGCTGGGCGAAGAGCGGCACCTGGACTGGATCGAACACGAGCAGCTGCGCCCGCGCTACCACGAGCCGCGCATCCACGCCGCCGTCAACTGCGCCAGCATCGGCTGCCCGGCGCTGCGCGACGAGGCCTTCACTGCCGACCAGTTGGAAGCCCAGCTCGAAGACGGCATGCGCCGCTTCATGGCCGACCGCACCCGCAACCGGGTTCGGGGCAACAAGGTGGAAGTGAGCAGCATCTTCAAGTGGTTCAAGGAAGACTTTGAAAAAGGCCACGGCGGTTTCAGGCAGGTGGAAGACGTGTTGGCCACCTACGCCGAGCTGCTCAGCGACCAGCCGGCCGAGCAGGCCGCGCTGAAAGCCAAAACACTGCGCGTGGGTCACCTCGACTACGACTGGTCGCTCAACGACACGGGGCGCTGAGCGGTGGGCCGGCGGACGACCAGGGCCCGTCGTCCGTCAGTCGCCGGGACGCTGCTCCTGGACATCGGCCAGCTTGTTCATGGTTTGCAGAATCACATCGGGCGCATAGCGGATGTTCATGAATTCGCTCATGCTGAGGGAAGGCCAGGCCAGCGCGATACGGTAGCGTCCCGGCAGCGAATAGACCTTGTTGTCGACTATGAAGATCTCGTAAGGCAATGCGGCCATGTTTTCCAGCCCGGCCTTCCCGAGCTTGCCGACCCACCAGCCTTCGCCACGAGCCGCTTCGTTCAACGCCACGCCGAAAACCGCCAGCTTGCGGTCGGCCATGACCACCTCGTACACCTTGGTGGTGGCGCCCACGCCATTGCTCAGGCCCTTGCGCACCGTCTGCAAGGCTTCGTCAAAGCTGCCGAAGGCCCGCAGTTCGGCCCGGAACGAATCAAACCGCTCCATGGACGTCATGTACTGGTAGTTCGCCAGCTGATCGGCCGGTACATCACCACCGAAGCCGTTGCCCGGCCCCAGCGCCCTGGCCAGCCGCGCCTGTACCGAGCGCGCCGCGGCCTCGGCCTGCGGATAGGCCTGGCGCAGATAGGCCCGGTACCAGTACTCCGGTGTCGTGTACGACACCCGGCCATCGCGCTGCACACCGACCCGGATCGCCGCAGCCACAATGCTGCTGCCCCCCGCAGCCTGGATGGCCTGCAGCATGGCGGTGTCGGTCACAAGAACCACGCCCCCCGACTCCAGCCCCTTGGGCAGGTGGCGACCCAGCAGGGCGAAACCCTCGGCCTGCAGCCTTTTTTCCACCGCCCCCATCAACGCCTGCAGCTCGGCCGCCGGCAGCGCCGTGCCACTCGTGTAAGGTGACAAGGCCTGACAGGTCGATACCACCATGAACAACCATACAGCCAGCAACAACTTCTTCATCTTGCGGGTCTCCTCATCGGTTGACCCGAACCTTAGCGCCGCTGGGGCAACGCTGCATCAGGGCTATTCCCATGCCGGTTGGGGTATTTTGACTGTTCGCGGGCTCGCCGCCCTCACGCTGGCGGCGGCCGGCATGGCACAGGCCGCGCCGGCCCTGCCCCCGTTGCTTCAAGCCGATGGCGCGCTCAACCCCGCGTGGCGTTTTGTGGGTTTTCCGAAAAAACACGCCGACTTGCCCGCCACCCGCTTCGAAGCAGCCCACGTTGACGGCCAAGCCGCGCTCAAGGTGAGCACCGCATCGTCTTACGGTACGCTGGTGCACGACACCCCAGACGCTGCGCCCGGGCGCCTGCAATGGCGCTGGCGACTCGACCAGCCCCTCACAGGCGGCAAGGCCCCGCCCGACCTGCGCACCAAGGCCGGCGACGATGCGGCACTCAAGGTCTGCGTGATGTTTGATCACCCGCTGGAGCGCGTGCCCTTTGTGGAACGCACGGTGTTGCGCCTGGCCCGCAGCGTGAGCGGCGAAAACCTGCCCACCGCCACGCTGTGTTATGTGTGGGACAGCGCCGCACCCGCTGGCCTGCAAGGTGCCAACCCCTACACCCGACGCGTGCGCTTCATCAGCCTGCAAGGCCAGGGCGCAGCACTGGGCCAGTGGGCCACCGAAACCCGAGACGTGGCACAAGACTTCGCCACACTCTTTGCCGACGAACTGCCCACCGGTGCGCCCCTGCCCCACGTGCGCTCGGTGTTGATCGGCGCCGACAGCGACAACACCGCCAGCCGCAGCACCGGCTGGCTGGCGGGTCTGCACTGGGCCCCTGCGGCTGCGCCCATTTGAGCCCAGGATTCCGACCGCATTTGCGGTCGCACCGGGGTTGAAAATGCGTTGCGGCCCACCCGCGCGCAGGCCTTGTCAAGCCACCCGTTACTGGGAGCAGACCCGGTTTTTGCCGCTGTGTTTGGCCACGTACAGGTGTTTATCGGCCTCGCCAAGCAATTGGGCCGCGTTGGCGATGCCTGGCTGGAAGTTCTCGGCCACCCCCAGGCTGATGCTCATCACGCCCACCCCAGGGTTGTGTTCGTGCAGCACCCGCTGTTCGAGCACCGCTTGGCGAATGCGCTCGGCCAATGTTGCGGCATCTGCCAACGGCGTGTCCGGCAACAGACACACGAACTCCTCGCCACCGTAGCGGGCCAGAAAATCGCCGGGGCGCTGCAACACCGGCTTGGCTGCTTTCACCAGGGTGCGCAAAGCCTCGTCGCCCAACAAATGGCCGTGGTGGTCGTTGTAGGCTTTGAAAAAATCCACGTCTATCAAGATCACCGACAACGGCTTGGCCGTGCGCTGCGCACGGCGCCACTCGGTTTGCAATTGGTCGTCGAAATAGCGGCGGTTGAAGGCGCCTGTCATCCCATCGAGATAGACCCACTGGTGCATCAGGTCCGACTGGAACTTGAGTTTGAGGTGGGTGTACACGCGCGCTTTCACCACACTGGGGTTGATGGGCTTGGAGATGAAGTCCACCGCACCGGCCTTGAGGCAGCGGGTTTCCATGTCGGTGCTGGTGTGCGCCGTGACAAAAATAACCGGAATGTTGCGCGTGACCTCCTCCGCCTTGAGTGCCTCCAGCACCTGGAAACCGTCCATGTCGGGCATTTCCACATCCAGCAACACCAGGTCGGGCTGGCGGTCCACGCAAAATTGCACGGCCTGTTTGCCTTGGGTGACCATGAAAACCCGGCATTCGGGCGACAGCGCCCGGTTCAACACCTGAATGTGCAGGGGCTGGTCCTCCACCACCAGCAGGCGCGGTTGCCTGGGAAAGCCCGCACCAGGAGCCAGAACGCGGTGCGAGTCGGTGTGGTTGGGAAGCGTATCGGAATGTGTGGTCATCTGGAGGTCAGGGCAGCTAAGGCGCTGGGCTCTCTGGTGCGTCTTCAAGCAGTTTAGCTGCGGACTGGGCCGCACGTTCAAAGTCCAGGTCGTGCATCGCATCGTCCAGGTCCTGCCAGAGCGCGTCTGTGGCGGATTCGCGCCGGCTTTTGAGCCGCTCATACAGATCCAACGCCTGAAGGTCCGACTCTTTCAGGCAAGCCATCAGGCTTTGTAGCCCATTCACCAGCGCATGGGCATCTTCAGTGCCCCCGAGTCCTGACTGCGCGCCTGCAGCCAACGACTCCGGCAAGTTCATGGACGCTTCGAGGGCCTGCCGCTGCCCAAGCCAACGTTGGGCGGCATCGCGGGCTTGACTGACCAGATCGCTCAGATGCGCCATCCGATCGAACAAAGGCGCGCTCATGGTTTCGTTGGATGTGAGCGCCAGTTGCTTGAATGCCTGCTCGACGTCGGCCGAAGCATGAGCCAATGCGGTGAACCCGAGCGTGGCGGCGGTGCCCTTGAGGGCATGGCACGCTGCGGACCAACGCGCCAGCGTGGTGTCGCTGCGGTCCGCCAAGTCGGCCTGAAGCGCGGGCACATCGCCCACAAAATGCACCAGCAAGATGCGGTAGAAGTCAAGATCACCACCCAAACGCTCAACCGCCGCCTGTGGATCAAAACCCATCATGGCGTTGCTCAACGAACCCTGCGGGTCGGCCGGTGCAGCCGATGGTGGCTGCGCTTGAGGTGCGGCGGGAGGGTGGGCTGGCGCGGGCTGCTCGGTGGGCGCTGTCGCAGGCGCCGGCACAGGCCCAGGTGCTGGCGGCTCAATACCGTGCCGCTCAAACACCCAATAGCGCAGCTGTGCCACCAGCTTGTTCAAATCGAACGGCTTGCCGGTGTGGTCATCCATGCCGGCGGCCAGGCAGGCCTCCCGGTCGGCGGACATGGCATTGGCGGTCATGGCAATGATGGGCAGATCGGTCCGCATCAGGCGCTGGCGGATGGCTTGCGTGGCCTGCAGACCGTCCATTTCAGGCATTTGCATGTCCATCAGCACCGCATCGAAATGCGAACCCAACGCATCGATGGCGTCGAGCGCCTCCTGCCCGTTGTTGGCCACAAACACCGTAGCGCCTTTGCGCTGGAGCAGTTCGGTGGCCACCTGCTGGTTGATGAGGTTGTCCTCGGCCAACAGAATGCGCACGCCGGCCAGTTCCTCGCTCAACGCGGCCGTGGGCTGGCGCACCCAGGCGGGGGGCCTGGCCTGCGTGGGTTGCATGGCCTCCATGAAGCCCTCGGGCGTGACCGGCTTGAGCAGGTAGGCATTGATGCCGTTCTTGGGCAGGTCGCTGTTTTCTTCCAGCACATCGGGAGCATGCGACGCCACCAACACAAAGCGGGGCAACTTCAATTCGGGGGCCAGACTCTGCTGGTACTGGCGCAGCGCAGCCACCGTGGCAGCCCCGGTGGGGTCGGCCACGCAGTCGGCCACCAGCACAACGTTGAAAGCCTGACCGCGTTTGGCGCGCCGGCGCATGGCGTCCTGGGCTTGGGCGAGCGATTCGGCCGTGTCCACAAAACAACCCAACCCGCTCAACTGGCGCGCATGTACCACACGCGCCACCGGCCCTTCGTCCAGCACCAGCACCGTGGCCGCGTTGACCGGATGGGGTGCCGTCCGCTTGGGCTCACCGTGCACCGGCAACACCAGTTCAAACGAGAACACGCTGCCGGCACCAGGGTCGCTTTCCAGCTTGAGCGTGCCCCCCATGAGCGCCACCAACCGGCGCGAAATGGCCAGGCCCAGGCCGGTACCTCCAAAGCGCCGCGAGGTCGAGGTTTCGGCCTGCGAAAACCCTTCAAAAATACGTTCCTGCTGCTCGAACGACACACCCATTCCGGTGTCCTTGACCGCAAACAGCAGCCGCACCTTGTCGCCCAGGTGCTCTAGCAGCCTGACCTGCAGCAGCACCTCGCCCTGGCCAGTGAACTTGATGGCGTTGCCACCCAGGTTGATCAACACCTGCTTGAGCCGCATGGCGTCAAACACCAGCTCGCGCGGAATGTCCATGTCGATGTCAAACAGCACATCCAGCCGCTTTTTGCCCAGGCTGCCGGCCAAAATCACACCCAGCTCGCGCAGCGCGGTGTCGAGCACGGTGGGCTCAGGGTCAAGTTGCATCTTGCCGGCCTCCACCTTGGAAAAATCCAGAATGTCGTTCAGGATGCCCAACAGCGACTTGGCAGCCGCCTGCGTCTTGCTGACGTAATCGATCTGCCCTTGCGTCAGGGGTGTGGTCTGCAGCAACTGCAACATGCCCAGAATGGCGTTCATGGGCGTGCGAATTTCGTGGCTCATGTTGGCCAGAAACTGGCTCTTGCTGCGCGAAGCTTCCTCGGCCAGCTCCACCGCACGCTTAAAGTTGGTCACATCGATACGGAAACCCACGTGGTAGCCGTCGGTGGTGCGGCATTCGGCCACGCGGACCCAGCGGCCATTGGTCAGCTGGGTCTCAAAGGTCACCTGGTTGCGGTTGTGCAACTCCAGCCGCTCAACCAAAAACGCCTCTTCCCGGCCCTTGGCCGAGGGGTACTGCCCATGGGCAATCCCGTACCGAATGACATCTTCGAACCGGGCCCCAGGGAAAATGGCGGGTGCCGACTCGGCAAACAGCTCCACATAGCGCTGGTTGTGCAGCAGCAGCCGGTCGTTCGGGTCGTACAGCACAAAAGCTTCGTCCAGCGTGTCGATGGCCGAACGCAAAATACGCTCGTTTTCTTCAATGCGCTGGCGCGCCTGCACACGTTCCGTGATGTCTTGCGTGATGCCGATCAGCCGCCAGGGCTTGCCCTCTTTCAACTCGGGGCTGGCCGCCACGCGCAGCCACTTGGGCTCGCCCTGAAAGGTGGTGAACTGCAACTCCAGATCGAAGCCATCGCCGTGTTCGCGCGCGGCTTTCCAGGCCTGGCCAATGGACGCGATGGACGCAGGCGCATAGCGTACGCGCACCTCGGCCGCCGTTGGCCGGAGTCCCTCGGGGGTGTCCATGATGCGCAAAGACTCCAGCGACCAGTCCATCGTGTGGGTCTGGAAGTCGGCCACCCAATACCCCACCTTGGCAATTTCGCCCATGCGGTGGAAAAAATCGCGGTTGACACGCAGTTTTTCTTCCACGCGCTTGCGCTGGGTGATGTCAAAGCGGATGGAGACGTACTTCTCAATCTCGCCCTGCACATTGAACACCGGGGCCATCATGCTGTTGACCCAATACAGCTCGCCACGGCGGTTGCGGTTGCACACCTCGCCACGCCACGGCTTGCCCTGAGAAATGGTGTCCCACATGTCTTTCCAGAAAGCCTTGTCGTGGTATCCAGAATTGACAATGCGGTGGTTCTGACCCCGCAGCTCCTCGGCGCTGTAGCCGCTGATGTCCACAAACAGTGGGTTGGCCCGGGTGATGTTGCCCTCGATGTCGGTCTCCGACACGATGGCGTGCGCATTCAGGGTGCGCATCAGGGCATCGTTTTCATTCAGGGCGTTTTGCAGCAACTCGGCATTGCTGCGCTCTTCATGAATATCGGTCTGAATCCCGATGTAGCCCAAAAACTTCTGCTGGCGGTCAAAACGGGGCCGCAGCTCCAGGCGCACCCAATAGTGCTCACCGTTCTTGCGCCGGTTCATCACGTCGGCTTCAACGCCTGTGCGCTCTTGCTTGGCCTGGCGAATGCGCAGCAGCTCGGCAGGCGTCGTCTGCGGTGATCCCAGCAATGCTTCGGGCAAAGCGCCCAAGGCCTCGTCGGCGGAAAAACCGGTCTGCTTGCAGAAACCTTCGTTGACCCAGCCGATGCGCCCGTCCACACCGGTCAAAATCACCGCGCTGTGGGTGAACTGCGCCACTTCGGACAGCGTGTCGCGCTCTATCGACACCGAGTCGGCCTGCTCACGGATGCGGGCACGGTCCACCATCAGCAGGCGCAGCGCCCCAGCCGCCAGCAAACTGGCCAGCAAGCCTCCGAACAAAGCCACCCAGGCGGGCGCCAGATTGAGCCAGGCCGCCTCAAACACCGGGGTGGAACTGCTGACCAGCTTCCATTGCCGTCCACCCAGCCGCAACAGGTCCACCCGGTGAAAGCGCTGGCTCGCGTAGTCGGCACGCCGGTAGCTGCGCGTCCACAGCCCCTCTTGCGCATCCAGACTGAAGATCAGCGCATCGCCGTCAGGGCCGCTGTCGTAGATGTCCAGTTGCAAGGCGTCTTGCTGCAGACCATGAACCAAACTCAACCAGTCGGGCTCGAACACCGCCACCATCCACCCCCGCAGACTCTGCCGTCGGGCCGTCAGGTCGTCGGGCGGCACCGCCTCGTGGTACACCGGCAGGGCCAACAGCATGTTCTTGCTGCCGCTCAGGTGCTCCTGCGCCAGATCAAACGGATCGGACAACATCGCGCTGGCACGGTGCATGGACTGCTCCAGCACGTGGGCAGCCTGCGGGTACACCGACAGGTCCAGCCCCACCCAGTCCGGCGGAAACGGCTCGGCCAGCATCACCGGATAGCGGTTGTGCCCAGACGGATCGGGCTGCGAAGCCACAAAAAACAGGGCCCGCAGCGTGGGTTGGTCGGTGGGCAGGTGCAGGTTCGCCACGTACGCCGAAAACTCGCGGGGCTCCACCTTTTCCGAAGCAGCCATGAACGACACCAGCCCGCGCAGCGATTTGAACTGGCGTTCGTGGTCGTTCTCAATGGCGATGCGCAGCGTTTGCGCCTGCTGCTGAAAGGCCTGCTCGGCAACTTCATGCGCTTTGCCGCGCAACAAAGACCACACAAACACCGCCAGAGTCAAACCCGCCAACAACACCAGCGCAGGCCAGAGCCATGCGCCCACCCCCAGCGAAGGAACAGATTTGCTGACCGAATCGGCACGGACGGGCATGGCCGGACGTTCAACCATGCGTCAGTCCAGCCATGGAATGGGCCAGGTGCGCCGGGGTGCACCCAGCCGAACAAACAAGGCAGCCACACAGCTTGGGGTGCAGCCGAGCACGCTGACGCACGCGTTCGGATCGCGCTGTTTCAAGATCTGGGTGGTTTTCACGAAAATGATCCGATCTCAAAAACAGTGGCTTGTCGTTCTTTGGGGTGGCAAAAATTATGCAGTCAAAACCAGCAAACACCTTGGGTTCATCCGCCAAAAACCGCACGCTGGTGGCCTTGCTCCCCCCCATTCGCGGGAGCGTGCGGGCGTGAGCGTCTGCGCCCAGCCGTCTGCTCCGAAGGTTATTGGCAGCTGTGCAGGCAGCCCCTTGAGAGGGGTGGTTCTCACACCCCATCCCTCGCCGGCACAAACACCCGCTGCGCCCGCGCATCGATCTCGGCTGCGTACGCGTCGGCGAGCCCGTGGTAGATGACCTGCAGCTCCGTGCGCATGGTGGCCCGTTGCTCGTTCAGCACCGCCATCAAATCGGCCCGCATGTCGTCGCGCTTCAGATGCTCCTCTATCTCAATGGCCGCCTTGTCAACGGTGATCCACGTGACCACCCCGGCGGCGATGCCGCACAGCAGCGCCGCCGGCCCCGTGGGGGCGCACACCGCCGTGGCCGCCGTGCCAGCGGCCAGGGCCGCACCCGGCTTGGCCACCGCTTTGGCGGCCAACTTTGCCGCCAGCTTCAGCGAACCGCTGGCCGCCGCCTTGCCTGCCGCTGCCGCCACGGCTTTTTGAGCCACCATCTTGGCGGTGACCGTGCCCACGGTCACCGCCGAAGCCGTCGACACCGCCGCATGAATCCGGTCGGGGCCCAGGTCCGCAAGCGCATCGAGGTTGAGCGAAGGAACCGGACACCCCGCCTGTGCCACGGTGGCGCGCACCCCCTGCGCAAGGTCCGGGGCCACGCTGAGCATCTGCTGCGCCATCGCCGCCTGGATGACCTGGGATTGCGACGCCATGATGTGTTGAAAACCCGTGTCCTCGAACACATGCCGGGTAAGGTTCTCCTGCATCACCTGGCCCAGATCGCCCACCATGACCGCCGCCAGGCGGCTGTAATCGCCGTAAAGACTGAAATACCACCCCAGGTAGGCATCCACGCCCTGCTCGGCGCGGCCAAAAGCGGTGTCCAGCAAAGCATCTATGTGCTGGTCGGCCGTGCGGTGTGCGCCAAGCCGGGCCTGCTGTATCTGGTCCGTCAGCGCCGACCGAAGGCCCGCCGTGTCGACAGCGACCCGGGCACAAGGATCGTCAGCCACGGACACACCGGATACCCCGCGTTCGCTGGAGGGTTCCCAGGCCGCCAGTTTCCACGCGGCGAACAGCGAGAGCACGGCAAGTGCCACGATGGTGGCCACAAAACTGCGCCACATGCTGCCCATGGGCGCCGTGGGAGGCGCGGTCCGGAGGGGCTTCACTGTCCGCGCGTCGACCCCGGCCAGGACGCCCAGCAAAAACCGGCTGAAGAGCACCGCCCCAACGCCCGTCCACGCCAGAAAAAGGACCCATCCCACCAGGCGCATCGGCATGCCGGGCAAGGTCGGAAGCGTGCTGATGGCCACCCTCCAGGCCAGTTGGTCCACCGCGTGAACGGCGCCCAGCCAGGCCCCTGCCACGGAACACACCACGCCGGTGCGGCCTTGCTCAAACGCACCTTGAACAACCTCCCCCCACGGGCCCGGCGTGGCCAAGTGCTCCGCGTAAAAGTCCAGAGCGACAAACGCCCCCATCAGCAGCAAAACGTTGCCCGCCATGACAGGCCACATGCGCGCCACCAAGCCTTGGTAAGGCGCTCGAATCTGCTGGGACAAAGACCGCCGGACCCGATGGAAGACCAGGCCCAACACCAGCGCATCCCCCCACAAAACAGCCCAGTGCCACGGGCTCAGCTGCGCCAAAACGCCCAGCAGCAGCGCCGCATTCAGCAAGGCCACAAAGACCAGCCCCACCTGAAGCAGCGTGCCCCGCCACAGCCAGCGCACCAGGGCGCTCTGGTCTTCGGCAACGGTTTGCAAAATGGCTTGGCGGCGCAACTGTGCACGCTCCACCAGCAGGCACCACACCGGATAGGCCACAACCGCCACGGCAACGGCAACGGCCAGGCAAGACAGCGAGCGAAACACCCACGCCAAGGCACAGAGCGCCAGCACACCGCCCCAAAGCGCACCCACATAAGCCGCTGTCTGCGGCATGCGCAACACCGGCTCGTCTGATCCATTCACCGCCATTGTGTTGACCTTGGTTGTCTTGGACCGGGTTTAAAAAGAACAAACCTTTTACACCAAACCACCGCATCTGCACAGGCACGCCGCCAGCAAGCCACTGGCGTATTCACAAGCTGCCGGCGCCTGGCCGGTGCAGCCTCTCAGCCGCTTTGCGTTTGGCCCTTGAATCCGCACCGCTGCGCCACGCAGTGACGCCTGGGAACCTGTCGGACTTGGGGCGGTTGAGGAACCCCATCAAACGGCGGTTGCGCTGAAATTCATGGGCTGCAGGACGGCGGTTTATCCATGCGGGAAACTGGCACGAGCGCCCTGCCCGGCTCACCAGGACTGATCACTCGGCCAACACCCGCCCCAATGCATCCATCGCATCCTGGTTGGCCACGCACACCAGTTTGTACTGGGCGCGGGTCATGGCCACAAACAGGCGCCGGCGCAGGGCTGGCGTGAGTTCTGTGAAGTCCAGCCCGCTCAGCACAATGACCGGGGCCGATTGGCCTTTGAAGCGGTGCACGGTTTCGGCGCGCAGCGGCCCTTCGCTGAACACCGGGTTGGCGGCTGCATCAAAGCGGCCCAGCCAACGACAAACCCGTTGGCCGGCCAGGGTGTTGCGCTGCAACAGCGGCGATTGGGTGCCACCGTGCCAGTTCAGCACCACCACCTGCTCGGGCGCATAACCCTCGTCCCACAGGGCATGGAGCACTTTTTCGGTGGCCTGCACGGTGCCGTCTGCAGAACCTCCACAGCGCACAAATTCGGGGATGTCGCCCTCAAAAGCGGACATGGCTTGCACCGGCGTGGCGGTCAGGCGCAGGGCATTGACGGTGGCCACAATGCGCCGGGGGCTGCGAAAGTTTTCGTCGCAGTGAATCTGCACGGCGTCCGGCAGTTCGAAGGCATCGCGCCCGTACAGCACCTGTTCGGCGTCGCCCATCAGGTACAGCCGCCCGTCGCTTTTGATGCGCAGGGTCAGGGCGGCGATCCATTCGGCGTCGAAGTCTTGCGACTCATCCACGATCAGCAAGTCCAGGTTGGCGTCTTGTGTTTCGGCGAGGGCGGTCCAGGTGCGGGTGATCGCATCAAAAACACCGGGTTCGCTGAAGTCTGGCTCCATGCCGGCTTTGTGAGCGCGTTGCAGCGCCCATTCGTGAACGGTGCACACGTCAACCTTGTGGCTGACCAGGGTCACCACATGGTCGGCCAGCGGTCGGTTGAAACAGACGTAGGCCACCCGCTCCTGGCGTTGCAGGGCTTGCTGGATCAGCGTCAGGGCCAGCTGGGTTTTGCCCGAACCGGCGGTGGCTTCGATGACAAAGGTGTTGCTGGGCGAGGTGATGCGCGGCACCCAGGTGGCCAGGCCGTTGGACAGGTGCCGGGTTGCCAGGGCGGCCTGGGTGGCTTGCGCGGTCACGTCGATGGACGCAGAAAACCGGTTGAGCAAGAAGGCCAGCACGCTCTCGGTGTCCAGGCGGGTGCCCAGGTCGGCGGGCATGGCCGCCTTGACGCGCTGGCACAGCTCGGGCATGTCGCGGCTGTCCACAATGCGCTCGCGCGGGTGCGCCAGGGTTCCGGCCAGCACGCGCTGGTCTGGCAGCACCAGGAGCTGGCCCAGGCGCACCCCCGAAAGGGATTCCCGGATCAGGTTGTGGCGCATGGCGGCATGCTGGACGCGGGCCTGCCAGTCGAGCGATTTGGATTTTTCGCCGTACTGCTTGACCAGCCCTGCCTGTGTTTGCTGGAGCACGCCGGCCTTGACTTCGATGATCACCAGATGGCCCCAGGGCGCCATGACCACGATGTCGATTTCTCCAAAGTGCTGCGTCCCATCGTCGGGGTGGATGCTGGACCAGTCCACGCTGTGGAGCACAACCCAGTCCGGCGGCAGGCCGTCTGCCAACTGGACGAGAACGTCCCGCTCGCGGTAGTGCCCGCCATTGAGGAGCCGCAGGGTGTGCAGGTCCGGGATCAGTCGCGCCATGGGGCTTTCTTTCTGGGGTTGGTGAGGGCGAATGGGCTCCGCTGGCCGTGGCCGGTGTGGGCTTGAATATAGCCAAAACCACCACAACCACGACCGACACCGCGCTGGCAGGGTGCCCAACATGTGTGCGCAGTTCTGGTTGACACAACAGTCTGCTGTGCGGCGGCGGCGCAGCACTGCAACGTCAAAGCGTTGGGCTGGATGCAAGCCAGATAGACTGCCCTCCCTGTAAGCCTCCCCTTGAGTCACCCGATTGCACCCGTGCCTGCCCACAAAAAAACCACTCAGCGCAAGCGCAGCGTCCGTTCCGCGAACACCCCCAAACCGGCTTTCAGCTTCTCGCGCTGGGCCCTGCCCGTGGTCACCCTGTGCGTGGGGGTGGCCTTGGGCTCGTGCTCCGATTCGCTCACGGGCACCGGCAAAGAGCTGGCGCGTTTTGTTCAGGCGGTGCTGACCTCGGACGTGTTGAGAGAAAAACTGGATGCGGTGCTCAACCCCGGCGCAGCAGACCGCCCGGTGGTCCAGGCCAAGACGCCCCCCGCTGCCCGGCAGGGGGCCGAGCCGTTTGCCGCGTGCCCCCAGTTTTTTGCTGGGGGCATGTCGCCTGTGCTGCATTTTCAGCCGCTGCAGCGCCCGCTGTGTTTTGAGGCATTTGCGATTCTGCACAGCGGACAGACCAAAACCCCGGTGTTTGTGGCGCAAAAGCTCAACCGGCGCTCGGTGGCCAATGCCAACGAAAAACGCACCGACCGCTTCTTTGCCGATGCCCGTTTGCCCCGGGCCGAGCGCGCCGAGCTGGACGACTACAGAAATTCGGGCTATTCGCGCGGACACATGGCGCCGGCGGCGGACATGCCCAACCCAACCGCCATGGAGCAGTCGTTTTCGCTGGCCAACACCGTTCCGCAGTCCGCGCGCCACAACGGCGGGGCATGGGCCAAGGTGGAACAGGACACGCGCCAATTTGCCGAGCGCGCCAAGGGCAATGTGTATGTGATCACCGGCCCGGTGTATGCGCAAGGCAGCAAGACGGTTGGCGAGAACCGGGTGCGGGTGCCGGACTACCTGTTCAAGCTGGTGTACGACGAGGCGGGGCACAGGGCCTGGGCGCACTGGCATGCCAACCGGGACGATGCGCAGGCGGGGCCGCCCATCAGCTACCCGGAACTCGTCCAACGCACGGGGATTGAACTCCTGCCGGGCGTCGGGCTTTGAGACCCCTCGGGCGCGGGTTGGCGCCCGGCGATCAGTGTTGGGCGGGCGCGGTGGCCTTGGCGGCGGCGTCGAACCCGCCCTTGGCCTTCCACTCTTCCATGCCGCCCTGCAGGATGCGCAGGTTGTCCCAGCCCGCCACGCGCATGGCAAAACCGGCCTGGGCCGAGAGGGAACCGGTGTTGCAGTAGATCAGCACCGGCTTGTCTTTGGGGATGGTGTTGCGCTTGGCGAGCACCTGGCGCCAGTCCATGTTGATGGCGCCGGGGATGTGGCCCTTGGCGAACTGGCCGGCGTCGCGTGCGTCAATGACGATCATCTTTTTCCACTCGTCGGCCGGGATCTGCTCGGCAAAGATCACGCCGCCGCCGTAGTCCACGAACTCCAGGTAAGCCTCCATCTCGTCCACGGCAACGGCTTTGTTGTCGGCGTGGGCGGCGGGCGCCAGCAGCAGGCTGGCGGCGGTGAGGGCGGCGAGGGCGAGGTGTTGCAGTTTCATGGGGCGTCTCAGAAGGATGGGCGTTAAAAATAAGTGAATGCTGATATTTTCGCGCAATGAACGGCATGCGGGCATAGGGCTTTCCGCCATCCCGGTGTGCGCGGTCAGGGTGGGCTCAAGCGCTGGTTCAGATCGCCCAGGTAGGCGCGGATGCGTTTCGCGTTGGTGCCGCGGTCGATCTTGCCCAGGCGCGAGCGCGAGCGCATGTCCACGCGCGCACCCCCGTCAGCGGGAGAGATGCGCACCGCCACCTCGTCGGCAAAACCGAACAAACGGCTGGTCGCCACCGCCTCGATGCGGCCTTCCGCCGCGTCGCTGGCCACGACGGCCCAGCCCCGCTGATTCACCAGCGCCAGCGCCTGGGCGTACACCGCGTCGGGGGCCTGCTTGACCCGCAGCGGCGCGAGGTCCGGGTAGCCCGTGCGCTGCAAGGTGGCGAATGCCTCGCCGGGGTATTCCGTGGGGTTGGGCATGTCCCAGAACACCGGTGGGTCCTCGGTGTCGGTGCTGATGTCGTTGATCGGCGGCGTGGTCCGCGTCGCCACTTCCCACTGCAGCGCCATGCCCAGCACCGGCAGCGCCAGCAACACACCCAGCAGACCGGTCACGAAACCGTGCCGGCGCGGTTGCCGACCCGGGCGCGCGGTGATCGCAGCCGCCAGCGACAGCACCAGGCCCAGCCCCGCCGCGTACACCGCCCACTCGGCGATCTGCAGGCCTTGCAGAAAATGCCACCAGCCCTGCCGGTAGCCAACGCCGGCCAGCAGCACGGCAGCAATGGCCGCCAGTGAGAGCAACAGACCGGCGAGGGACAAGATGGGGCGTCGGGGCGAAATGGGCATGTTCATCGGTGTGTTGCGGGTCCATCGGGGCGGGTTCAGAGCTTGGCGTCCGCAGCGGGCGGGGTCCAGTTGCGGCGGTTGATGGCGTAGTCGGTCACTTTGCCCTTGAACGGCAGCATCAACATGCCGGGCAGGCGCGCCACCTCGTGCGGGTCGGTGTGGTCGTGGATGCCGATGGTCATGCCGAGCTGGCCGGCGCGCGACTGCTCGCGGTAGGTGCCAAACAGACGGTCCCACCAGGTGAGGTTGAAACCGAAGTTGGAGTTGCTCTCGTCGTCTTCCACCGAGTGGTGCACGCGGTGCATGTCGGGCGTGACGAGGAACCAGCGCAAGGCGCGGTCCAGCGCGGCCGGCAGGCGGATGTTGCCGTGGTTGAACATGGCGCAGGCGCTGAGCAGCACCTCAAAGACCACCACCGCCAGCACCGGCGCGCCCAGCAGCACGATGGTGGCGAACTTGATGCCCATGGACAGCACGATCTCCAGCGGGTGGAAGCGTGCGCCGGTGGTCAGGTCGTAGTCGAGGTCGGCGTGGTGCACCCGGTGCAGCCGCCAGAGCGCGGGCACGGCGTGCACCATCACATGCTGCAGCCAGATCACGAAGTCCATCGCCACCACGGCCAGCGGCACGGCGAGCCAGAACGGCACATCGAAGTGGTTCAGCAGCCCCCAGCCCTTGTCGACGCTCAGGGCCGCCATGCCCACCGCGGCCGCGGGAAAGGCCACCCGCACGATCACCGTGTTGAGCAGCACGATGCCGAGGTTGGCGGTCCAGCGCTGCTGGCGCGAGAGCTTCAAGACCCGGCGCGGCGCGGCCAGCTCCCACAGGGCCACCAGCGCGAACACCCCGACAAAGAAGCCCATGCGGATCTGCGGTTCATAGGAAAGGACAAACTGTTCAAAATTCATAGGGCCTCCCGCAAGCGGATGGTTTTCAGCTCGGTACCAACGGACGCCAGCAAGGCCAGCACCAGAAACGGCACCACGGCCCCGCCCACGAAGGCGAAGTTCCAGCCCACGCCGAGCAGCACCAGCGCAGAAACGAAGTGCAGGAACTCCAGCCCCGAAAGCGCAATGGCCACATGCCCCAGCAGCAGCACGAGACCGGTCTGCATGATGCGTGGCGCGCCATAGCGCCTGTTGAGAATGAAAAGCACAACACCCATGGGGATCTCCTGGTGGACGTTCGATCAGCCGGCCGCTGGCCCACGCCGCCCGCCACCTGGCGGGCCGGGTAGCCCTGACATTGCAGCCCGTTGGCGGCTTCGTTCAACGGCAAACAGAACGGGTCAACGGGTCATACAGCCCGCTTTCAGGCCAATGTTTGATTTGCACACATTCTAACGATCATTAGATCGTTTGTGCAAGCAAGCGACCGGCACCTGAAGCCCCCCGGTCACCGGTGTTTTCAGCAGCCCAACACATCGGCCAGGTGCAGCAAGTCGCGCGCGTGGTGCGTGTTCGCCGGGTCGGGCGACACGTCTTTGGGTTGCAGCGCGCCGAACTCCAGCGGCCGCTCGATGTAGGCCGTGCCCAGGCCGCAGGCGCGGGCCGCCGCCAGGTCGTCCTGGTGCGCGGCCACCAGCATCACCTGCTCGGGAGCCATGTCGAAGGTGTGCGCCACGCCCAGGTAGGCGCGCGGGTCGGGCTTGTAGGCGCGGAACACCTCGGCCGACAGAATGCAGTCCCACGGCAGGCCGGCGCGTTTGGCCATGTGGGTCAGCAGGCCGATGTTGCCGTTGGACAGCGTGCAGATGAGGTGCCGGGTCTTCAGGCGGGTGAGACCGGCCAACGTGTCGGGCCAGGGGTTGAGCCGGTGCCACACGCGGTTGAGGTGCTGTCGCTCGGCCTCGCCCAGGTGCGCGAGCCCGAAGCGGGGCAACAGGTCGTCCAGGATCAGGCGGTGCAACCCGTCGATGCGCGTCCACCCCAGCTCACCCGATCGCACCCGCTGCATGGCCGGCTGGTAGCCCGTGCGCCAGGCGAGCGCAAAGGCGTTGGCGTCAACTTGCGGGTAGAGCGCCTGCACCTCGGCGACGATGCTGCCGTGCCAGTCCACCACGGTGCCGAAGATGTCGAAAGCGAGAACCGGAAATGGGTTGTTCATGGTGTCATAGCCAGCGGCGCACCCGCATGGTGTAGGTCTTGAAGTCGTTGCCAAAATCAGGCGGGTTGCCGCCGGCTCGTGGCCAGCAGACCCGCCGCGAGCAGGAACACCACGCCGGTGAGGCGGTTGAACTGGCGCGCGCGACGCGGCTGCTGCAGCCAGCGCTGGGCGCGCGCCGCGGTGAGCGCGTACACCATCAACCACCCCATTTCAAAAAATACGAAGGTGGCGCCCAGCACCAAAAACTGCGGCCCTTGCGGCGCGGCAGGGTCGATGAACTGCGGGAACAGGGCGCCGAAAAACAGCAGCGCCTTGGGGTTGCTCATGCCCACCAGAAAGCCCTGCGCAAACAGGCGACGCCCACCCGCCACCGCGCCGCCCGCCACGCGGATGTCCGACGCCGGCGCGAGCAGCGCGCGAACGCCGAGATAGGCCAGGTAAGCCGCACCCGCCCACTTCAGCGCGTTGAACAGCAGCTCCGACGCCGCCAGCAACGCACCCAGACCGAGCGCCGACAGCGCCATCAGCCCGACGATGGCCGAGGTGCTGCCGAGCGAGGTGATGAGGGCCTTGCGCGGCCCCAGGTTGACCGACGTGGACACGCACATGAGCACCGAAGGACCGGGCGTGACGGTGAGAACGAAGACGGCCGCGACGTAGAGCAGCCAGGTGGACAACGACATGGAAAACTCCGTGAAAGATGTGAAAGATGTGAAGGCGTTGGCCAGGGATGGGATGTCAGCGCAACGGCGAGACCGTCCGCTCCCAGCGAGGCATCCAGTGGGTGGTGATGTCGGCCGACACCAGAACGCGCTCGGCCCGTGCGATCAGCAGTGCGCGCGGCACGAAGCCCACATAGCGCGAATCCGCGCTGTTGTCCCGGTTGTCGCCCAGCATGAAGTAATGGTCTGGCGGCACCGTCAGCGGCCCGAAGGTGTGGCGGCTGTGGGCACCCTGCAGGCTCTGCACCACGCGGCCGTGGCCCGCCACCCGCTCGGTGGCCCGCAAGGCCGGGACCAGCACCCCTGGCGCCAGGGGTTCGCTGACCTCGTTGACGTCCGAGTAGTCGGCGGCCAGGCCGTTGATGACCAGCACCCCGGCCCGCATGGCCACCACATCGCCCGGCAGCGCCACCAGGCGCTTGATCAGGCGCGTGCCGTCTTGCGGCGAACTGAAGGTGACGATGTCGCCGCGCTGCGGCTCACCCAGCCGCGCCAGCGACACATCGGTGAGCGGAATCTTGAGGTCGTAGGCGAGGCGGTTCACCAGCACCACGTCGCCTTCCAGGATGGTCGGTCGCATGGAGCCCGAGGGCACAGGGTTCCAGTCGGCGATGGCGGTGCGGAACACGCCAAAACACAGCAGCAGCACCAGAAAACCGCGGTTGTCGCGGAGCCAGTTTTTCATCAAAACCTCCTCAAATAAGTTGCTTCAAACCACGCGCAGCCGCACACCACCGGCCTCGGCGGCGACGATCTCACCCACCTCGGCCGCTTCGGCAAAGCCGTGGCGTTCAAAGATCGCCAGCACCTCGGCCACCGCCTCGGGCGCGCAGGCCACGAGCAGGCCGCCGCTGGTCTGCGGATCGCTCAGCAGGGCCTGGTCCACCGGCTGCAGGTTTGCGCCCAGGCGCACTTCGTGGCCATACGCCGCCCAGTTGCGGCCGCTGGCGCCGGTGACCATGCCCTGCGCGGCAAGCTCGCGCACGCCGGTGATCAGCGGCACTTTCGCCATGTCAATCCGAACGGTGGTGTTGGAGCCGCGCGCCATTTCGAGCACGTGGCCGGCAAGGCCGAAGCCGGTGATGTCGGTCAGCGCGTGCACGCCGTCGAGCTTCGCCAGATCGGGGCCGGGCGTGTTCAGCTGGGTGGTGTTGGCGATCATCTGCGCGTAGCCCTCCGCGGGCAGTGCGTCTTTTTTCAGCGCGGCCGAGAGCACACCCACGCCAATGGGCTTGCCCAGAATCAGGCGGTCGCCCACCTGTGCGTCAGCGTTGCGCTTCACCCGCTTCGGGTGCACCAGGCCCATGGCGACCAGGCCGTAGATGGGTTCGACCGAGTCGATGGTGTGGCCGCCCGCGATCGGGATGCCGGCGGCGCGGCACACGTCCTGCCCGCCCTGCAGGATCTTGCCGATGGTCTCGGTGCTGAGCACGGCAATGGGCATGCCGACCAGCGCCAGCGCCATGATGGGCGTGCCGCCCATGGCGTAGACGTCGCTGATGGCGTTGGTGGCGGCGATGCGACCGAACTCGTAGGGATCGTCCACGATGGGCATGAAGAAGTCGGTGGTGGCGATCAGCGCCTGCTCGTCGTTGAGCTGGTAGACCGCCGCGTCGTCCGCGGTCTCGATGCCGACCAGCAGTTCTTTGGGCATGGGCATGGCGGCCGTGCCCTTGAGTATCTCGCTCAGCACGCCGGGCGCAATCTTGCAGCCGCAGCCGCCGCCGTGCGACAGGCTGGTGAGGCGGGGTTGGGTGGGTGCGGTGGTGGTGGGCGTGGCGGGTGTGTTCATAGGGGGCAATCGGGTGGGCGTGTTGATAAGAAAGTGGAGTGAATGGGCCGGCGCCTACAGCAGCTCGGCCAGCACACCCAGCAGCGCGGCCCGCTCGGCGGCGGGGGCAAAGAGCGGCGCCCGGGCGGCGCACTGGGCTTGCAGCGCAGCCAGCGTGCCGCTGCCCTGGGACTGCTCGCGGCGGATGTGGCGCAGCAGCTCGGCCAGTTCGGCGGCGTTGCCGGGCGCAAAGTAACCGGCGTAAGCGTTGCCCAGCATGCCCACATTGCCCGGCACGCGCGAGGCCAGCACCGGCGTGCCGCACAACACCGCTTCCATGACAACGTGGGCGCCGCCTTCCATGCGGCTGGGGTGCACCAGCAGGTGGGCGCGCTGGATGCGTGCGCGCGTGGCGGCGTGCGGCAGGCCGCCCAGCCAGCGGTAGTGCGGGCAGTCGAGCATGGTTTGGCGGGCGGCTTCGCCCAGTGCGGGGTCGAGCGCGTGGCCCACGTGGTCGATCAAAATGCCTTCGTCGGGCCGAATCAGGCGGGCGGCTTCCAACACGGTTTGCGGCGACTTTTCTTCGCGCAGGTGGCCCACCGCGAGGGCACGCAGATGGCTGCGGGTTTTGGGCAGGGTCTGGCGCGCGGTGCTCGACTGGAACACCACCCGGCACTGGCTGCGCAGCGCGGGCGGCAGCTCCAGCGGGCCTTGCGCTTGCAACACGATGAGGCGGTGCGCCAAGGCCAGCGACTGCTGGGCGCTGGCGTCGGTGGCGATGTCGCGGTAGAGGTCGGTGCCGGTGAGCGCCAGCACCACAGGCCGGGCCGGGTGAGCCAGCGCCCAGGCGGCCACGCTGGCGGCCGAGCGGCGGGCGTGCAGCGCGAGCAGGATGTTCGTGCCGTCGTCGGTGGTGGTTGAATCGGGCCATTCCTTGGCCAGACGAACCGCATAATGCCCGCGAAGCAGACCGGCCCAGCGGCGGGCGGTTTGCCAGTTGCCGTTGTTGGCGTCGGCCAGGGCCGGCGTGACGATACAAAGCGAAGGTTTTTTCATGGGAGTCGCGAGTGTCTGACATTGTGTCCGAACCCACCGGGGAGTCCGAACAAGCCCGCTGCGCCGGCAAGGCCGCGCTGGCCGCTGCGCTGACCGACGCACGGGCGCGAACGCTGGCGCTGTTTGGCGCCTGCGAGGGCGCGCTGGGCCCCGGCTTGCGCGTGCCCTGCACCCCCGAGCTGAACCTGCCGCTGTGGGAACTGGGCCATGTGGGCTGGTTTGCCGACTGGTGGCTGGCCCGCAACCCCGAGCGCCACCGTGGCCTGCAAGCCAACCCCCAAGCCCCGCGCCGGCCTGCCCGGCAAGCCCGGCGCGGCGTGGACGCAGACAGCCTGTTCAATTCCAGCACGGTGCCGCACGACCACCGCTGGGCGCTGAACCTGCCCGCAGCCGATGCCCTGCGCACCGACCTGGCTGAGAGCCTGCAAGACACCATGGCCCTGCTGCACGGCGCAGAGGCCACCGACGCCGGCCTGTATTTCTTTCGCCTGGCGCTGTTTCACGAAGACATGCACGCCGAAGCGGCGGTGTACATGGCGCAAAACCTGGGGTTTGACCCCACGCCTGGCGCTGGCGCGGCAGCCACCGCAGCGCGCCCACCGCGCACACTGCAGGCGCCCGCCACCACGTGGGAACTGGGCCGCAGCGGGTCGGGTTTTGCGTTTGACAACGAGTTGGGCGCCCATCCGGTGGCGGTGGCCGCGTTTGAGGTGGACGCGCACGCCGTGACCTGGGCGCAGTACCTGCCGTTTGTGGAGAGCGGCGCAGCGGCACAGCGCCGGTTCTGGAGCGATGCCGGATGGGCCTGGCGCAGCCGCTCGCAGTCCGCCTGGCCGCGTTATGTGCGCCCGGCCCGCAGCGGCTGGGAGCAGCTGCGCCACGGCCAGTGGCAAGCGCTGGACCTGGGCGCCACCGCCCGCCACCTCACGGCCTTTGAAGCCCAAGCCTGGTGCGCCTGGGCCGGGCGGCGCCTGCCCACCGAGGCCGAATGGGAAGTGGCCGCGCACACGCTGCCCGGCTTTGTGTGGGGCGACGCGTGGGAATGGACGGCCAGCCCGTTTGCACCCTTCCCCGGCTTCACGCCGCACCCGTATGTGGACTACTCGGCGCCCTGGTTTGACGGCCGCCCGGTGCTCAAAGGCGCCAGCCCCGCCACGGTGCCGCGCATGCGCCACCCGAAGTACCGCAACTACTTCACGCCCGAGCGCAACGACATTGTTTCGGGCTTCAGGACCGTGGCGGCCTGAAGCGGGCGGGTGCTGCCGGGCAGTCTTTGTCCGATTCGCAGGCCCACAGACCCGCCAGGGGTCAAGCAACGGGGGGTGACATGGCCACTGCGGTCCATGTGCAGGCGACCGCCCCCCGGCCCAACGGGTTGGGGTCGGGGCACACCACCCAGCGCTCTATCATCCAATGTCAAATCACCCACGCCCTGAAGCCTCGCCGTGACATGAACACCCTGCTGATCCACAACGCCACCTGCATCGCCACCTTTGACCACGCCGACCCGGCGCGGGGGCGCGAGCTGAAAGACGCGTCGATCTTTGTGCGCGACAACGTGATCGAGTGGATCGGCCTGACCCGCGAGCTGCCGCGCGCGCTGCGTGAATCGGCCGGCGAAACCATCGACGCCAGCGGCCACCTGGTGACACCCGGCCTGGTGAACACACACCACCACATGTACCAGAGCCTCACCCGCGCCATACCCGGCGTGCAAGACGCCGAGCTGTTCGGCTGGCTGCGCGGGCTGTACCCCATCTGGGCCGGGCTCACGCCCGAGATGGTGCAGGTGTCCACCCAGGTGGCCATGGCCGAGCTGCTGCTCAGCGGCTGCACCACGAGCAGCGACCACCTCTACATCTACCCCAACGGTGTGCGGCTGGAAGATTCCATCGAAGCCGCGCAACAGATCGGCATGCGCTTTGTGGCCACGCGCGGCAGCATGAGCGTCGGCCAGTCGCAAGGCGGCCTGCCGCCCGACCGGGTGGTGGAAACCGAAGACGCGATTTTGAAAGACAGCCAGCGGCTGATTGAAACCTGGCACAGCGCGGCCTTTGGGGCCATGGTGCAGGTGGCGCTGGCGCCGTGTTCACCGTTTTCCGTCAGCCCGGCGCTGATGCGCCAAAGCGCCGAACTGGCCCGCAGCTTCAAGGGCCAAGGCGTGCGCCTGCACACCCACCTGGCCGAGAACGACCACGACATCGCCTACAGCCGCGAAAAATTCAACATGACGCCCGCGCAGTACGCGCAAGAACTGGGCTGGCTGGGCCACGACGTGTGGCACGCGCACTGCGTGAAGCTGGACGACGAGGGCATTTCGCTCTTTGCCGCCAGCCGCACCGGCGTGGCCCACTGCCCGTGCAGCAACATGCGGCTGGCCAGCGGCATTGCGCCCATTCGCCGCCTGCTCAACGCCGGTGTGCCGGTGGGCCTGGGGGTGGACGGCAGCGCCAGCAACGACGCCGCCCACATGGTGAACGAAGCGCGGCAGGCGATGCTGCTGGCCCGCGTGGGCCGCGCACTGATGCCGCCCGAAACCCGCGACGGCCGCAGCTTCTTCGGCTGCGACCTGGGCCCCGCCGAAATGACCGCCCGCGACGCACTGCACACCGCCACACGCGGCGGCGCGCAGGTGCTGGGCCGGCAGGACATCGGCCGCCTGGCGGTGGGCCTGTGCGCCGACCTGGCCCTGTTCGACCTGCGCACGCTGGCCTTTGCCGGCGGCGCGGTGCACGACCCCGTGGCCAGCCTGCTGCTGTGCGCCAGCCCGCCTGCGGCTTACACCGTGGTGAACGGGCGCGTGGTGGTGCGCGAAGGACAGCTCACCACCGTGGACCTGGGGCCGCTGGTGGAACGGCACAACCGCTTGGCCCTGAACTTGGCACAAGCTGCTCGCAGCGCCTGAACAGGTGCTGCGAGCTTCCAGCTCCAGGAGAACCGGAGCTGGAAGCTCCGGCTACAGCCTGGACCACAAACCCGCCGTGCTCAAAATGCCAACGCTGTTCAAGGCGTGAGCCAAGTCAGCGCCTGACCTTCAATGCGGGCACGCCGGTGCTGGCCGTCCAGGCCCAGCGCCAGCCAGTCCATGGTCTGCACACGCGCCCGCACCACCGCCAAATGGTGCGCACCGGAGCTCGCCGGTACCGGTTCCAGTTCCCCCTCGGCCCAAGGCTGGCCGGGCGGCTGCGCCGTCAGGTAGTCGCCCGCCGCCGCCGACTGGCCTACCCGCGCCCACGCCGCGTCCACCTCGGGGCCGTCGGTCAGCACCTCGCAACGCGCCGCCACCCGCAGCTGCCAGCGCAAACGGGCACTCCAGAACACCAGCACGGCCTGCGGCTGGGCCTGCAGTTCGGCCACCTTGGGGCTGCGCCCGTCGGTGAAAAAAGCCAGTTCGCCCAACGGCTCACGCGCCTGGCGCAGCACCACCGTGCGCGCGTTGGGCTGCTGGTCGGCACCCACCGTGGCCAGCACCGGCGTGCGCCAGCCGTGGTGGCGGTCTTGCGTGGCGCGGGCCAGTTCTTGCCAGATGCGGTGGGGGAGGTGGTCGGGAATCATGCAGAGGTCTTGGTCAGGTGGGCCGCTTCAGCGCCGGCTGTGGTGCTTGCGGGTGCGTTCCATGAAGTCGTCGGGCTTGGTTTTGACCCAGGCCACAAAGCGCGCCACCTCGGGGTGGCTCAGCAGCGCTTCGGCGGTGTGGTAGCTGCGGGCCAGCTCCGTTTCGCTGAGCAAGGCGTGCACCTGGCGGTGGCAAATGCGGTGCAGAAACAAGGTCTCGCGCCCGCCTTTGCTCTTGGGCACCAGGTGGTGCGCGTCGCGCTGCGAAGCCGGTATGGCGCGGCCACACAGCGGGCACAGCGGCTCGGCCTGCGGCGGCTGGGGAACGGCCCGTGCGGCCATCAAAAGGCGGTTGATGCGACCCATGGGGCGCCAAGGTAGCGCATCTGGCGCCCGCAGGCCGGGCTGCCGCGCCATACCCCACGGGCGCGCGTGGGCAGCACCGGCGCACGCCAGCCAAGCCCGGCGGTGTGGCAACCTCGCATCCATGAACCCCTTGCACCCCAAAAAATTGCTGCGCAGCAAATGGACCGCCGTGCAACCCGTGGCGCGCAACAAACATTTCATGGTGGTGAAGGTGCATGAGCCCGACCCCCCGGCCACCACCCCGGAATGGGTGGACCTGGAGGCGGTGTATTCGGGCACGGTCACGCTCATCGCCTGGCGCGAGCTGCGCGACACCGCGCGCTGGCGCCAGGGCTGGGTGTAGCGGCCCCGGGAGAGCCCCCACCCCAACCCTCCCCCAGAGGGGGAGGGAGCCAAAACCGGGGCACGCCATCCCCGCCGCCCCTTCCCCGCTTGGCCCCTTCCCCCTCTGGGGGAAGGCTGGGATGGGGGCAGCGCTGAACAGCCCGTGCCATGAACAAAATAGGACTTGCGCCAGCACCGCAGCCCCGCCGTCAGCGCCCCGCCAGCACCTGCAGCAACCAAGCGTTCAGGTCGGCAATTTCCTGCGGGCACACCGAATGCTCCATGGCGTAGGTGAACCAGTCCACGCGGTAGCCCAGCGCCTGCAAGGCGTCGCGGGCGGCTTCGCCGCGCTGCAACACCACCACCGGGTCGTGCTGGCCGTGGGCCATAAAAAGGGGGGTTTGCTGGTTGGCGGCGCTGCGCTCAGCCGCGGTGTGCTCGGCCAGCGGCAGATAGCCCGACAGCGCCACCAGGCCCGCCAGCCGCTGCGGCGCCCGCAAACCGGCCAGCAAGGTCATGGCGCAGCCTTGCGAAAAACCCATGAGCACGGTGCGCTCGGGCGGCACACCGCGCGCCGCTTCGCGGTTCAGCAGCTGCTGCACGATGCCTTGCGAGGCCCGCAGGCCGGGGCCGTCTTCGCGCCGCTTGCCCTGCGCATCGGGCGGCTCAATGTCGTACCAGGCCCGCATCTCGTAACCCCCGTTGATGGTCACCGGACGCACCGGCGCACTGGGGAATACAAAGCGCACCGGGCCCACGGCGCTCAGGTCCAGCTCTTGGGCAATGGGCACAAAGTCGCTGCCGTCGGCCCCCAGGCCGTGCAGCACCACGATGCTGGCCACAGGCTGGGCGGCGGTGTCGCCACCGGTGACGAGTTCGATGATTTCAAGGGTTTGGGTGTTCATGGGGGGCAGCATAGCGGGTGCCGACCGTCACCGGCCCAGCCGCCACCGCCCAACCCCTGGGTGGACGCTGGCCAGCCTTGACCCACCTCAACGCACCCTGCAACTGGATTGGACGCTCTACCCCACGGCCGGACAAACCCTGTGCCGCCGCGGCTGTGATCTTGGTAGATTGACCCCACACAACCACCGACCAAGGCACCCTTTATGCAAAACATACCTGCTGACCTGCTGGCCCTGCAGCGCCTCTACCACTGGGAAAACACAGCACCCAACAAGGTCGCCCTCACCCAGCCCATGGGCGGCGGTGCGGTGCAAGACTTCACCTGGGCACAGATTGGCGACCAGGTGCGGCGCATGGCCACGCACCTGCAGTCGCAAGGCTGGGCGCCGGGCTCCAAGGTGGCAATCCTCTCTAAAAACTGCGCCTGGTGGATGATGAGCGACCTCGCTATCTGGATGGCGGGTTACGTGTCGGTGCCGCTCTACCCCACGCTGGCGCCCGACACGGTGCGGCAAATTCTGGAGCACAGCGAAGCCAAGGCCTGCTTTGTGGGCAAGCTCGACGGCTGGGAGGGCATGAAACCCGGTGTGCCCGCCGGCCTGCCGTGCATCAGCTACCCGCTGTCACCGCCCGACGCGCTCAAGGCCTACGAAGGCTGGGACGCCATCTGTGCCCGCTGCCAGCCGCTGCAAGGCCAGCCGGTGCGCGACGCCGACGACCTGGCCACGCTGATCTACACCTCGGGCACCACCGGCATGCCCAAAGGCGTGATGCATTCGTTTGGCAACTTTGCCTGGGCGCTGGACTCGGGCCTCAAGCGCATTCCCATGAGCGGCGAAGACCGCATGCTGTCGTACCTGCCGCTGGCCCACGTGGTGGAGCGCATGCTGGTGGAACACGGCTGGCTGCGCACCGGCATGCACGTGTTTTTTGCCGAATCGCTGGACACCTTCACCGCCGACCTGCAGCGCGCGCGCCCCACCATCTTCTTCTCGGTGCCGCGCCTGTGGGTGAAGTTTCAGCAAGGCATTCACCACAAAATGCCGCCCGCCAAGCTCAACCGCCTGCTGGGCATTCCCATTCTGGGCGGCATCGTGCGCAAGAAGGTCATGAAGGCGCTGGGCCTGGACCAGTGCAAGTTCGCCGCTGGCGGTGCCGCGCCCATGCCGCTGGCGCTGCTGCAGTGGTACAGCAAGCTCGGCCTGCACATCAACGAAGGCTACGGCATGACCGAAAACCTGGCCTTGTCGCACATCACCGAACCCGGCAAGAACCAGCAAGGCTCGGTGGGCCCGGTGTACGAAGGTGTGCAGCACCGCATCGACCCCAGCACCGGCGAGGTGCAAATGACCAGCCAGGCGCTGATGCAGGGTTACTACAAAGAACCGGAGAAAACCCGCGAGACCTTCACCGACGACGGCTGGCTGAAAACCGGCGACAAAGGCCACATCGACGCGCAGGGCAACCTGCACATCACCGGCCGGGTGAAAGACCTGTTCAAAACCGGCAAGGGCAAATACGTGGCGCCCGCGCCCATTGAAGACAAGCTGGTGATGCACGAAGCGGTGGAGGCCTGCGTGGTCACCGGCGCCAACCTGGGCCAGCCCCTGGGCATCGTGATGCTCAACGCCGACTTTGTGGCGCGAGCGAGCGATGCCGCCGCACGCATCGATCTGGAAAGCTCGTTGGCCAACCACCTGAAGCAGATCAACACCACGCTGGACCCACACGAGCGCCTGCAATGCCTGGTGGTGGTCACCACCGCGTGGACGGTGGACAACGACGTGATCACCCCCACCTTCAAGGTCAAGCGCAACCGCATTGAAGACCTGTACGCCAAGAACTACGACCACTGGGAAGCCATGGGCAGGCCGGTGATCTGGCAAAACCGCTGACCCACCGGCGGGCGCCACGTCACGCACCGGTGGCGTTGACCGACGCGGGATCGAACAGCACATAGCGGTTCTTGCCCGCCTGCTTGGCCTGGTACATGGCCTGGTCGGCGTGGCGCATCAGGGCATCGGGGCCCACGTTGTTGTCGGGGTACAGCGTCACGCCGATGCTGCACGACACCTGCAAACGGTGTTCACCCTCGGGCACCGGGCGGGCCACGGCATCCAGCACGCGCTGCACCACGATCTGCCATTCGGCGTCCTGCTTCAGATCGACCAGCAGCAGCACGAATTCGTCGCCACCCAGCCGGGCCAGGGTGTCGGTCTCGCGCAGGCAGCCGCTCAGGCGGCGGCACATCTCCACCAACAACCGGTCACCGGCTTCGTGGCCATGCATGTCGTTGACAGCCTTGAAGCCGTCCAGATCGAGGTAGGCCAGGGCCAGCCGGGTGCCGTGGCGGCGGGCCCGCCCCAGCGCATCTTCCAGCCGGGTTTGCAGCAGGCGGCGGTTGGGCACGCCGGTGAGCGCGTCGTACAGCGCGATGCGCTCCAGTTCGGCCTCGTGCAGCTTGAGGGCGGTGATGTCCGACAGAATGCCCACGTAACTGGTCACACTGCCGTCGCCGGCCTTGATGGCCGACACGGTGAGCACCGCGGCGTACTCGTGCCCGGCCTTGTGCCGGTTCCAGATCTCGCCGCGCCAGTGGCCCTGGTTGAGCACGGCGTCCCACATGGCCTGGTAAAAACCGGGCGCGTGGCGGCCACTGGTCAGCATGCGCAGGTTGCGGCCCAACACCTCGTCGCGCCCGTAGCCGGTGATGCGGGCGTAGGCGGCATTGGCATCCACCACGTTGCCCTGTGCATCGGTCACGCAAATGCCCTCGTGCACATGCTCGAACACGCTGGCGGCCTGGCGCAGCTGGGTCTGGGCCTGCTTGCTGGCCGTCACATCCCGGAACAGCGTCACCGAAGCGGGCGCGCGTTGGCCCTCGTACACCAAGGGTGTGCTGCGCACCTCGGCCTCGAACACCGTGCCGTCCTGGCGGCAGAACCGTTCTTCACCCGCATACATGCGGCCGTGGGCGGTGGTTTGGTACACGGGGCAGTCTTGCAACGGCATCTGGCCGTTCTGGGCATGCTGGTGGATCAGGCGGTGAATTTCCCGCCCGCGCAGTTCGCTCTCGGTGTAGCCCAGGGCCTGGCAAGCGGCGTGGTTGACGTAGAGCGCCCGCCCGGCCGCGTCCATCACATACAGGCCATCGGCCATTTGCTCGGTGATGACGCTCAGGCGTTGCTTTTCTCGCTGCAAACGGTGGCGCTGCCGGCGCAGCATCAACATGGCAGCCCCCAGCACCAACACACCCACCGCACCCGCCCAGGCCTGCTGGCGCTTGGCCAGCCCCATCTGCGCCAACTGGGGCATGGGCGTGTAAGCCACCACATAACCGGCGTGGCGGCCCTCCACGTCGTCAAGGGCATGAAAACTGGCCACCGTGCCCTGGCCCTGGTGCAGCAGCGGCAGCGCAAACGACGCCTGGGCGGCCAGACCGGCTTGCAAACCCGGTTGGGTGGCCAGCCAGGCGCTGAGTTCGGTGGTCTGGGCCGAGGCCATGAACTGGCGCGTCACCTGCGAGATGCTGGGGTTTTCGCGCACATAGGCGTCGGACAGGCCCGAAGGCACGAAATGCGACCGGAACTGTGGGGCCACCGTGTCGGCGCTGATGCGCTTGTCCAGCAGCAACTGCATGTCGGCGCTGGGCAGCAAGACCATCAGTTGCTGGTGCAGTTGCTCAAACGGCACCGACATTTCCACACTGCCCAGGTGCTGGCCCTGGTGCCACACCGGGTACACATGCCGAAACCCCGGCAACACCCGCCCCCCCTCAAAACCGTGCACAGACAGGTAGCGCGTGTTGGCCAGCCGCACCGAGGCACGCACCTCGAACAGCGGGTCGTTCGACAGATCGGGGCTGTGCATGCGCAACCAGGACCGGCCATCGGGCCAGTGAAAATGCACCTGGCGCAAGCCATCGGCGTGCAGCCGCTGGTAAGGCTGCGCCATCAGCCGGTACAGGCGGCCACGCCACAGTGGCAGGTCTTCGGGTGCGGCCTGGCTGGCACGGGCCCACAGCGCCAGCACCGGCGGGGTCAACACATCGGTCCGCAAGCGGGTTTCCAATTCCAGCTGGTGCATGCCGGCGGTCGCGTGGTAGGCCACGCTCAGCGCCGTCTGTTGGCTTTGGGCCACCAGCGCGGCCTCGCGCTCATAACCGGCCTGCACATACCCGAACACCCCCGCCGCCATCCCCACGATGAACGCCACCCACACCAACAACCGCAAACGCAAACGCAACCAACGCGAGGCAACGTGGTGCTTCATGGCCGCTGGGCTTTCATCAGGTCGCGCACAGGCGCGTAATCGGCATCGGTCACGGGCAGCAAGCCATGGCGAATGGTGGCGCCCCATTGGCTGTATTCGGCTGCGGGCGTGTCGAGCAAACGGGCCAGCAGCACCCGTGTGTCGGCATCCACCCGCTGCGCATGGACCACCAGCGCAAACCCGGGCAGCGGCTCGGTGCGGGCCAGCACCTGCAAACCCAGGCCGGCATGTTGGCGGGCCACCGCCTCGTTCATGGCCCCCAACCGCATCCGCCCGGCCACCACGGCCAGCGCCACATCGGCCTGGTGACCCAGGTAGTGCGGGTGCATGCGCGCCCAGTCCACGCCCGCAGCGCTCAGCAGCTTGCGGGCGGAGAGCGGGCCGCAGGTGGACAGGCGGTTGGCCATGCCCAGGGTGAGTCCCTGCGCCCGGGCCAGCACCACACCGTCATCGGGAAAAGCCACCAGCACACAGCGGTAGGTGCCTTGACCGTCTGCCTGCCTGAAGCGAACCAGCGGCCGAATGGTGCCGGGCGACAACTGCCCCGGCCCCAGGCCCACCAACTCGGCATAGGGCAGCGCCCCTATCACGGCCAGATCGATGCGGCCCGCGCGCAAGGCACCCAACACTTTTTCGTGGCTGTCCATGTAGACAAACTCGACCGGGCGCCCACCCAGGCGGGTGAGGGATTTCGCCAGCGGCTCAAACTCCCGCACCATGGCCTCGGCCCCCGCCAGGGGAACCGCCGACAGGCGCAAGGGCGGCTGCACCGCCAGGGCTGGCCCTTGCACCGCCCAGCCGAGCACCATACCGACAACCCAGCCCCACCACGGCGAAAAAAGACGCTGTTGCATGTCATGACTTTGGTAAAACGGACCACTAAAAAGGGACAAACCGGCCCGGCGAACCGCGCGATTGCAACACATCCGGTTGGTACGCCAGCGCACCCAGCGCAACGCCCACCCCGATTGCACGCCGCGCCGTCCCATCAAGGATTGACATAACGCAATCTTGATTCACACGTTGACACCTGCAGCGCCGCTTGCACACTACAGTTGCTGGGCCGCTGCCCGGCTACCGCCGTTGACCGTTGGAACCCACCGCGCCACACCACCATGACACCCTCCACCGCCGCCGCCAAGCCCGATGCGTTCGAGATTTTTCCGTGGAACGCCAATTTTGAAACCGGTATCGACGTGGTGGACGAACAGCACCGCGTGTTGGTGTCGCTGCTCAACCGCATGGCGCAGCACTACATCGACGGCGCCACCGAGGCACAAACGCGGCAGATTCTGGCCGAACTGGCCGACTACGCGCAGGTCCACTTCAGCACCGAAGAAGCGGTGTGGATGGAATCCCTGGGCGACGACCCGCACCTGCAGAGCCACCAGCAGTACCACCGGCAGTTTTTTGAACACATTGCCGAACTGCAAACCGGTCAACGGCCTTTCCAGGCGGTGCTGGACGATCTGTTTGGCTACCTGAGCAGCTGGCTGGCCTTTCACATCCTCGACTGCGACAAGCGCATGGCCAAGGCGGCCCTGGCGCACCGGGCGGGCCTGCCGCTGGCCCAGGCCCACCAGCAGGCCGACGACGAGATGCGCGGCGCCACCGCCACCCTGATCCAGACGGTGCTCGACATGTACCGCAAGATTTCCACCCAGGCGCTGAGCCTGATGCACGAGCGCCATGCCCGCTTGAAGGCCGAGCAGGCACTGGAGCGTATCCAGCAAGAACGCGACCGCCAGCAACTGGCCACCGAACTGGCCGGGCACCTGCTGGCCACGCCCCATGGCCAGATCGACGCCGCCTTGCACACCCTGCTGGAGCGCATGGGCGACGCCGTGGGGGTGGACAGGGCCGTGATTTTTCTGATGGCCACCGACGGGCAGCAGTGGTCCGGCACCCACGGCTGGTACCGCTCTGGGGTGCCCGCCATTCCCGAAGGAATCGGCCACCAGGCCCTGAACGAGCACATGCAGTGGTGGTTCACGCAGTTGCTCAGCACCGGGTGCATCCGCATCGACCGCACCGACCAGATGCCCCCCGAGGCACAAACCCCCTCGCGCCTGCTGCAGCAGGCCGGCACGCTGTCGGTGTGCTCGGTGCCCCTGCTGGCGCAAGACCAGCTGCTGGGTTTTGTAACGCTCGATGCGGTGCGCGCCCCGCGCCACTGGAGCGACGACGACCTGAGCTGGCTGCGCCTCATGGCCAACCTGGTCACCGCCAGCCTGCTGCGCCAGCGGGCCGAACAAGCGCAACAAGCCAGCGTGCAGCGCTATGAGGTGCTGTTTGAATCGATCGCCGACGCGGTGGTGGTGGCCGACGAAGCCAGCGGCAACGTGGTCAGCGCCAATGCCCAGGCCGCTGCGCTGTTTGGACGCCCGGTGCACGAGCTGGTGGGCCTGCACTTTTCGCAGCTGCACCCTCCTGGGCTCCACCTCACCGAGCCCGACAACTTCAAACACCGCATCAATTCCGATGCATCCGGGCCCAGGCTGCACGAAACCTTGATCCGCCACGCCGATGGGCGCGACATCGCGGTGGAAATCAGCAGCGGGCGGCGCTACACCGTGAACGGACGCAACTTTCAGGTGGGCGTTTTCCGCGATATTTCAGAGCGCAAGGCCCAGGAACACAGCCTGCAGCAGGCCAGCAGCGCGCTGAGGGCCAGCGAAGTCAAATACCGCCACCTGGTGGAAAACCTCAGCGGTGAATACTTTTTCTACACCAGCGATGCCCAAGGCAACATCAGCTATATCAGCCCATCAGCCAGCACCATGCTGGGCTGGAGCACCCAGGAAGCCTTGGGGCCCTACCAACCCTTTCTCACCGACCACCCCATCAACGCACAGGTTGCCCCGCTGACCGAGGCCGGGTTGCGCGGCGAAAAGCAACCCACCTACCTCGTGCAGGCCCGCCACCAGGACGGCAGCACCCGCTGGCTGGAAATGAACGAAACCCCGATGCTCGATGAGCAGGGCCAGGTGATCGGGCTCGAAGGCATCGGGCACGATGTGACCCAGCGGGTGCTGGCCAGCGAAGCCCTGGGCAACAGCGAAGCCCGGCTGCGCACGCTGGTCAACACCCTGCCCGACATGGTGTGGCTCAAAGATGCCAACGGCGTGTACCTGCTGTGCAACCCGGCGTTTGAGCGGTTTTTTGGGGCGGCCGAAGCCGATATTCTGGGCAAAACCGACCACGACTTTGTGCCCAAAGAGCTGGCCGATTTTTTCCGGGCCAACGACCGGGCCGCGATGGCGGCCAACCGGCCAACGGTGAACGAGGAATGGGTGACGCTGGCTGACAGCGGCCAGCGCATCCTGCTGGAGACCACCAAGGTCAGCATCCAACAGGCCGACGCCCAGCTGATCGGCGTGCTGGGCATTGGCCACGACATCACGGCGCAGCGCCAGATGCAGCAAGACCTGCAGGAAGCCATGCTGTTCATGCGCGAAACCCAGACCATTGCCCGCGTGGGTGGCTGGAAAGCCAACCCGGAGAGCGGCATGCTGAAGTGGACCGAAGAGGTCTACCGCATGGTGGAGCACCCGCTGGGCGATGCCCCCACCATGGCGCAGAGCATGGCGTATTACGACCCCGACGACCATGCCTCCATCACCGCCGACGTCCGGAACGCCTGGAAACACAACCAGCCTTTTGTGCGCCATTGCCGCATGCACCCCCGCACCGGCCGCAGCTTCTGGGCCGAACTGCGTTGCTCGGGCCGCGTCAGCACCCCCGAAGGCGATGTGCTGGTGGGCACCTTGCAAGACATCTCCGAGCGCCTGGAGGTGGAGCGGCGCTACCAGATGCTGTTCAACGAAATGCTCGACGGCTTTGCGCTGCACGAAATCATCTGCGACGACGCCGGTGTGCCGGTGGACTACCGCTACCTGGCCATCAACCCCAGCTTTGAGCGCATGACCGGGCTGCGCGCCCAGGACACCGTGGGCCGCACCGTGATGGAGGTGCTGCCCGGCACCGATCCGCACTGGATTGACACCTTTGGCCGCGTGGCCCTGACGGGCGAATCCGTGGCCTACGAAAACTTCTCCACCCCGCTGAGCAAGTACTTTGAAGTGAAGGCCTTTCAGCCCGCACCGCGCCAGTTTGCCTGCATCGTGGTGGACATCACCGAGCGCAAAAAATCTGAGGCTGAGCTGCTGCAGCACCGCCACCACCTCACCGAACTGGTGCAGGCGCGCACCGCCGAGCTGGCCCAGGCCAAGGAAGACGCCGAAGCCGCCAACCGGGCCAAGAGCATTTTTCTGACCAACATGAGCCACGAGATCCGCACGCCGCTCAACGCCATCATCGGGTTCTCGCAAATTCTGGAGCGCGACAGCGGGCTGGACCCACGCCAGCAGGAACAGATCGCTACCGTGGCCCGCAGCGGCCAGCACCTGCTGGGGCTGATCAACGACATCCTCGACCTGTCCAAGATCGAAGCCGGGCGGCTGGCCCTCAACCCGGGCGACTTCAACCTGCACCTGCTGCTGGACGACCTGGCCAAAATGTTTGGCCTGCGCGCCGAAGCCAAGGGCCTGCACATGCACCTGGAACGCGCCTCAGACGTGCCCCGGCATGTGCGGGGCGACGAGGGCAAGCTGCGCCAGGTGCTCATCAACCTGCTGGGCAACGCCATCAAGTTCACCGCCGCCGGCGCGGTCAGCCTGCGGGCCGGATGCACCCCACCCGACACCGCCAGCACCGACACCGGCACGGTCCAGGTGTGGTTTGAGGTGGAAGACACCGGCCCCGGCATCTCCGAGGCCGATCAGGCCCTGCTGTTTCGGCCCTTTCAGCAAGCCGAAGCCGGGCGCAAGTCGGGCGGCGGCACCGGCTTGGGCCTGAGCATCAGCCAGCGCCTGCTGCGGCTCATGGGCGGCGGCATCAGCCTGCGCAGCGCACCCGGCCACGGCAGCTGCTTTCGCGCCCACCTGCCACTGGCCGTGGCGCAAGAAACTGAGCCGGCCCACCCCCGCGAGCCGGGCCTGCACGCGGTCAACGTGCAACTGGCCAAAGGCAGTCCAGCCGTGCGCGTGCTGGTGGTGGACGACCTGCCCGACAACCGCCGCCTGCTGCACGACGTGCTGCAACCCGCCGGCTTCACCGTGCTGCAAGCCCACAACGGCGCCGAGGCGCTCACCCTGTTTGAGCAGCACGCGCCCCATGCGGTGCTGATGGACATGCGCATGCCCGTGATGGACGGATACGAAGCCACCCGCCGCATCAAAGCCTCGCCCAACGGTGCACACACCCCCGTGATCGCTGTCACCGCCAGCGCACTGCAAGACGACCGGCAAGCCATCATGGACTGCGGGGTCGATGCCTATTTGAGCAAGCCCATCGTGCCCTTGCACCTGTTTGCCAAACTCCAGGAGCTGTTGCACCTGAACTACCAGGCACCGGCCGAAGAACCCGCCGCCAGCCACACCGTGGGCGACCTGAGCCAGGCCCGCATCCAGGCCCATGTGCCACCCGCCTTGCGCCAGGGCATGTGCCAGGCGCTGGACCAAGGCGACATGGCGCAACTGAACGTGCACATGGCCACACTGGCCACCCAGCAGCCCGACTTGGCGCAGGGCCTGCAACGGCTGGCCACCGATTTTGAATACGATACGCTGCAACAGCTGCTTGCCTGCGCAGTCACCGAAAGCCCGTCATGAACCCTGCGACCGCTTCCCCCAGCATCATGGTGGTGGACGACACGCCCGCCAACCTGCGGCTGCTGGACGAGCTGCTGCGCCAGCAGGGCTACCAGGTGCGGCTGTTTCCGCGCGGTGCGCTGGCCCTGAAAGCCGCCGCCGCCCACCCGCCCAGCCTCATCCTGCTCGACATCATGATGCCCGAGATGGACGGCTTCGAGGTCTGCCGCCAGCTCAAAGCCAACCCATCGCTCAAAGACATTCCGGTCATTTTCATCAGCGCCCTGGCCGACACCGACAACAAGCTCAAAGCCTTCGCCCAGGGCGGCATGGACTATGTGACCAAGCCGTTCCAGGAAGGCGAGGTGCTGGCCCGGGTGCGCACCCACCTCGCGCTGTACGCCATGCAGCAAGCCCAGGCCCGTCAGAAAGCGGATCTGGAACAACTGGTCAACGAACGCACCGCCGACCTGCTGCGCGCCCAGCAAGTGGCCCACATCGGCAGCTGGAAGCTCGACTTGCGCACCCAGGCCCTGAGCTGGTCGCCCGAAACCTACCGCCTGTTCGGTGTGCCCGAGGGCACACCGCTGACCTTGAACGACTTCGTGGACAAGGTGCACCCAGACGACCAGGGCAAAGTGGCCCACCACTGGACATTGGCCCTGCAAGGCCAACCCTACGACGTGGAACACCGCATCGCGCCGCCCGCCGGTGCCGCATGGGTGCGCCAGCGCGCCGAGTTTGCCTTTGACACCGACGGCCAACCCCACACCGCCTGGGGCACGACGCAAGACATTTCCGAGATCAAGGCCCACCAGGCGCAGGTGGACTTCATGACCCACCACGATGTGCTGACCGGCCTGCCCAACCGGGCCCAGTTTCTGGACCTGCTGCGCGTGTGCATGGCCAACAGCAGCACCCTGCAAACCCAACTGGCCGTGGCCTACATCGACATGGACGGCTTCGCCGCCATCAACGCCCAGTTTGGCCGCGAGGCGGGCAACCAGCTGATCGTGCAATTGGGCCAACGCCTGGCCCAGTCCGTGCGGGACCGCCAATACCTGGCCCGCATCGGCGGCGACGAGTTTGCGGTGGTCCTGACCGGACTCAAAAACGCCGACGACTACCTGATACCGGTGCAGCGCATGCTGGCCGCGGTGTCCAAGCCGTTGAACCTCCACGGCACGACCGCGCAAGTCACGGCCAGCATCGGGGTATCGCAATACCCACAAAGCGATGACATGGAAGCCGAACAACTGCTGCGCCAGGCCGACCAGGCCATGTACCTGGCCAAGTTGGCGGGCAAGAACCGCCACCACGTGTTCGACCCCATGAAGGACGAGTCCACCCGCGAACGCTTCATGCACATCGAAGAAGTGCGCCAGGGCCTGATGCAGGGCGAAATGTGCCTGTATTACCAGCCCAAAGTCTGGCTGACCAGCGGCAAGGTGGTGGGCTTTGAAGCCCTCATCCGCTGGCAACACCCCCAGCGCGGCCTGGTGCTGCCGGGGCAATTCATCCCCCTGCTGGAGCAGCACCCGCTGGCCATTCAGGTCGGCAACTGGGTGATCGAGACCGCCCTGGCGCAACTTGCCCGCTGGAACGCCGAAGGCCTGCGCACCGGCCTGAGCGTCAACATCGAAAGCCTGCAACTGCAAGACCCCGACTTTGTGCCCCGCCTGGCCCGCCAACTGGCCGACCAACCCAGCGTGGAAGCGAACCAGCTGGAGCTGGAAATACTGGAAACCGGGGCGCTGGACAACATGGCCCACGTCTCGCGGCTGATCGCCCAGCTGCACGGCATGGGCGTGGCCTGCGCGCTCGACGACTTTGGCACCGGCTACTCGTCGCTCACCTTCCTGAAACAACTGGCCGCCCAGACCATCAAGATCGACCAGAGCTTTGTGCACGGCATGCTCGACGACACCGAACACGCCAGCATCGTCAACAGCGTGCTGGGCCTGGCCCGCAGCTTCGACCGCCACACCCTGGCCGAAGGCGTGGAAACCGAAGCCCACGGCCAGATGCTGGTGGAACTGGGCTGCGAAATGGCCCAGGGCTACACCATTGCCCGGCCCATGCCCGCTGAAGCCGTGCCCGCCTGGCTGGCCCAGTGGCACCCGCCCCCGAGTTGGCAAACCACGTCCGCCCTGGAGGCCGGCGATGTGCCCCTGCTCATGGGCGAAGTGGAACACCGCGCCTGGATGAAAGCCACCCAGGCGCGCCTGGCCGGCCAGCAAGGCACCCCCACCCCGCACAGCCACGACACCTGCCGCCTGGGGCACTGGCTGGACAAACCCACCACCCGGCAGCGCTACGGCCACCTGAGCGCATTCCAGACGCTCGTCCAGCAGCACAGCACACTGCATGCGCTGGGCGCCCAACTGCTCCAGCAAGCCACAGCCTCAGGCCCCGAAGCCGGCCACCCCGCGCACCAGCACGGGCTGGACAACCCCGACACAGCCAGCGCCTGGCACCACCTGCAGGCCCAAAGCGCCGAACTCATCGCCAGCCTGCAAAGCCTGCGCAAAAGCGACGAAGAGCCCCTGTCCATCTCCTCAGCGGGGTAGCGCGCCGGGTGCCTGATGCTCGGCCTCTCACATGCCCCACACCTCAATCAGCCGCCCGCCCTGGGCGTGGGTCTGGCGGTACACCTTGTCGTCCCACGGGGTGGCCGGGTCGCGGTCAAAAATCAGCAGGTGCGCGCTCTCGGCACCGCACTGGTCGGCGTAACGCGCGGTTTGCTCCAGCCCTGCGGCCAGCGTGGCCGCCCTGCCCTTGTGCTGAATCTTCAGCTCCAGCACCACCTGCTGCATCGGGCCGGTAAAGCCTTGCTCGGTCAGCGGCCACTGCAAAAACAAATCGGTGCGCCCCATGCCCAGCCCGTATTCGCGCGCAATGCGCCCGCCGCCGTTGACGATGCGCTGCAAAAACGCTTGCAACAGCAGCTGCGGCCCGGCCTCTTTGTAGGCGTAGCGCTCCAGCCAGCTTTGCGCGTTTTCCCGGAAAAACTGCTGGAACGCGCTCAGCAGTTTGTCCATGTCCATACGGCCTTCAGGCGTCACATACCAAGCCTGGGTTTGCACCATCGTTTCTTGCGTGCTCCAGGTCAACTGGCGGGGAATGATTTCGCGGTAAATGCGGTTGGCAATGGCCAAAGGGCGCGCCAAGCCCACCAGACCGAGATCGCGGCAATACTGAATATCGTCGTCGGGCAAGTCTTCAGAGCCCCCCAGCCCCGCCACGATGGGCTCCACCACCCGGCGCACGCGGTCTTCGCGCAGCTTGTCGGCCAGTTGGTCCAGGTGCGTGTCGCGCCGCAAAATCAGCCGCTCACGCGATTGGCGCATCAGCTCCACCGTCACCGGCTGGGTGCGGTCGAGTTGGCCGGTTTTTCTGAAGCACGCTTCATAGGCCAGCGCGTTCACCAGCCAGGGCTGGCCTTGCGTGTCGGCCCATATTTCGTCCAGCACACCGGCCTCGAAGGTCTGCCCGGTGGCGTCGGTGTGCTGCTGCAGCAACTCGGCCACGTCGTCTTGCGTGAAGTCGCCCAGGCGAATGGATTCGCTCTTGATGTTGAAGGCGCTGCCACCGGTGATGATTTCGCCGTCGCTGCGGTGGATGCGGTAGTCGCGCACATCGCGCACGCCGCACAGCACCATGCTTTGCGGAAAAGCGTCGGGGCGCTGTGCGTAACCGGCCCGAATCTGGCGCAGCAGCGAGATGAGCGTGTCGCCCACCAGCGCGTCCACTTCGTCAAAAAACACCACCAGCGGCTTGGCGCTGTGCTCCGACCAGGTTTGCAGGGTCTGGCGGACACGCTCCCCGGCCCCGGACTGTGCCAGCACCTGCAAGGCCAGTTGCTCAAACTCGGGGGCGTCTTTCCAATACAGGCGCGCTGCCCCGGCCAAGGCTTGCACCATGCCCGATTCAGCCCGCTGCACATCGTTGCGCGCCGCCTGTGCCGCTTCAATGTTCACGTACAACGCCCGGTAATGCCCCTCGGCATTCAGGTGGTGCATCAGGTTGATCAGCAGGCTGGTTTTGCCGGTTTGGCGCGGTGCGTGCAGGATGAAATACTTGCGCGCAGCCATCAGGCCGGAGAGTTCAGGCCAGTCCACCCGCTGCATCGGGCTCAGCGTGTAGTGGATGTCGGGCTGGTTCGGGCCTGCGGTGTTGAAGAATTTGTCCATGCGGGGCATGGTAGCGTAGCGGGACGGCGATGCAGCTAAAACGCACGGCCCAACAACCCTACCGACCACCGCCCCTCAACCGCCACGCGGACGCTGGCTCTGCCACGCTGCAGCTGTTCTCATTTTGAAAAGTTCGGGAGAGCCCCCACCCCAGCCCTCCCCCAGAGGGGGAGGGAGTCAGACATGGCGTGCTCAGGCGCCTCGCAGCGAATGGTGTCTTGCCTCTTCCCCCGCTGGGGGAAGGCTGGGATGGGGGCTGGCGTGACCAAGCGGCTCCGGCCTGTGTTCACTTGTCCTTGCATACCGTTTCAAAATGAACACTGCTGGTGATATGCAGGGTCGGTTGGCGTTCCACATCCATCTGTATGTTGTGTGTTGTGCCCCCAGAGAATTGGGTCAACAGGCTGTTGCCCCAATGGCACATCCGGGTTGCCAGGTTCGTGCGTGTCTTGCGCCGTGGTGTAGACCTGAAAAAGCGCAGGCCATACTTCCGGTTGGAAGCCGACAAGCCCTTGATGTCAGGGAGA
>NZ_JAUSOO010000053.1 GCF_030656115.1 Hydrogenophaga sp. | reverse complement strand
GCCACGCCGTATTTCCACCAACCGTCGGTGGAACCCATTTCCACCGCAATGCGGGGCAGGCCCTTGGGCAGTACGTCGGTTTTGTAAGCGGTGTCCTGGCGGTCAAAGGCGGTGGTGCTGGGCATGGACACCACGCGCACGCCAATCTTGTGCTCTTTGGCCAGCAGCTCTTGCGCCTTGAGCGCCAGCTGCACTTCGGAACCGGTGGCGATGATGACGGCTTTGGCTTTTTTCTTCATGCCCACGTCGGCGGGTTCGGACAGCACATAGGCACCCCGGCTGATGTCGCCCAGACCGTGCTTGGGCGCGTAGGGCAGGTTCTGGCGGCTCAGCAGCAGCGCGGTCGGTTTGTTGCTGTTCTGCAGAGCCACGGCCCAGGCCACGGCGGTCTCGGCCGTGTCGGCGGGACGCCACACATCCAGGTTGGGAATCAGGCGCAGGCTCGCGGCGTGTTCGACCGACTGGTGGGTCGGGCCATCTTCACCCAAGCCAATGGAGTCGTGCGTGAAGACGTGGATGACGCGCTGCTTCATCAGCGCGGCCATGCGGATGGCGTTGCGGCTGTAGTCGCTGAACGTGAGGAAGGTGCCGCCGTAGGGGATGTAACCACCGTGCAGGGCCACGCCGTTCATGATGGCGGCCATGCCGAATTCGCGCACGCCGTAGTTGATGTGGCGGCCGCCCTGACCTGCTTCGTTCTTCACCACGTTGCCCGCCAGGTCGAAACGCAGGTTGGGCGTGGACTTGGTGTTGGTCAGGTTGGAGCCGGTCAGGTCGGCGCTGCCACCCAGCAGCTCGGGCAGGGCGGCGGTGAAGGTTTCCAGCGCGATCTGGCTGGCCTTGCGGCTGGCCACGGTTTCCGCCTTGGTGTGGGCCGCCAGCACGGCATCCACGGCCACTTGGTTGAACTGCTTGGGCAGCTCGCCCTTCATGCGGCGCACAAACTCTTTGGCCAGCTCGGGGAAAGCGGTTTTGTAGGCGGCGAACTGGGTGTTCCAGGCGGCTTCTGCGGCTTTGCCAGCGGCCTTGGCATCCCAGGCGGCGGCCACGTTTTTCGGGATCACAAACGGGGCGTGCGGCCAGTCCAGCGCTTCGCGGGTGAGCTTGATTTCTTCAGCGCCCAGCGGCTCGCCGTGGGCCTTGGCGGTGTTGGAACGGTTCGGGCTGCCCTTGCCGATACTGGTTTTGCAGCAGATCAGGGTGGGTTTGTCGGCGCTGTTTTTGGCGGCGGCAATGGCGGCGCTCACGGCGTCGGCGTCGTGGCCGTCCACCGCGCGAATGACATTCCAGCCGCAGGCTTCAAAGCGCTTGGGCGTGTCGTCGATGAACCAGGGCGCGACCTGGCCGTCGATGGAGATGCCGTTGTCGTCGTACAGGGCAATCAGCTTGTTGAGCTTCCAGGCGCCGGCCAGGGCCACGGCTTCGTGGCTGATGCCTTCCATCAGGCAACCGTCGCCCATGAACACATAGGTGTGGTGGTCCACGATGGCATGGTGAACATCGCCAACGGTGCGGTTGAACTCGCTGGCCAGCAGCTTCTCGGCCAGCGCCATGCCCACAGCGTTGGTGAGGCCCTGGCCCAGCGGGCCGGTGGTGGTTTCCACGCCGGGCGTGTGGCCGACTTCGGGGTGGCCGGCGGTCTTGCTGCCGAACTGGCGGAAGTTCTTCAGCTCCTGCATGGGCAGCTTGTAACCGGTCAGGTGCAGCAGCGCGTAAATCAGCATGGAACCGTGGCCGTTGGACAGCACGAAGCGGTCGCGGTTGGCCCAGGCGGGGTTGGTCGGGTTGTGGCGCAGGTGGTGGCCCCACAGGGCCACGGCCATGTCGGCCATGCCCATGGGCGCGCCGGGGTGGCCGGAGTTGGCCGCCTGCACCGCGTCCATGGCGAGCGCGCGGATGGCGTTGGCCTGGGTCTGGGCCGACACGCTCGGGGCTGCTGCGGCCACGGGGGTGGCCATCGGGGCGTCAACAGGGGTGTTGGGGGGGGTGCTGGCTGCGTCGGACATGGGGAGAAACCAATGGATGGAGGTGGCGGCGCAAATGCGCCAAACCACCGATTTTATCGGCCCGTTGCGCGGCGTCACCCAGTCGGGTGCCGGGCCTGTCCACAAAACGCGGCCCTCGCACATAATTCAAATGCTCCAGACCGACTGGATCACCTCACTGCCGGACCCCCATGTTGCGCACATCTTCCTCTTCCGTTCCCGCCATGCTGCTGGCCGCCGGACGCGGCATGCGCATGCGACCTCTGACCGATCACACCCCCAAACCGTTGCTGATCGTGCGCGGCAAACCCCTGATGCAGTGGCCTATGGAAGCGCTGCTGCGAGGAGGCTTCTCGCGCGTGCTGGTGAACACCGCTTGGCTGGGCGAGCAGATTGAGCAGTGTTTTGCCGACTGGCCCGAGCAACAGCCGGGCGCCGAGATCGCGTTTTCACACGAGGGGCAGGACTTTGGCTATGCCCTGGAGACGGCGGGGGGTATTTCGCGCGCACTGCCGCAGTTGGGCGATGTGTTCTGGGTGCTGGCCGGGGATGTGTTCGCGCCCGACTTTGCCTTCACCGCAGGCAGCGTGGAACGCTTCGCCGCCAGCGAGCAACTGGCCCACATCTGGCTGGTGCCCAACCCGCCACACAACCCCAGCGGTGACTTTGGCCTGAGCGCCACGGGCCTGGCGCTGAACCAGGCCGACGAAAAGTTCACCTACAGCACCATCGGCTTGTACCGGCGCGCGTTGTTTGAGGCGCCTTGGTGCGACACCATCCCCGGCAATCCACAAGGCACGGCCGAGCCACTGGCGCCGCTGCTGCGCCGCGCCATGCAAGCGGGCCGGGTCAGCGCCGAGCTGTACACCGGCCGTTGGGCCGACGTGGGTACGCCTGAGCGCCTGGAAGAACTGAACCGCCTTCTGGGCTGAACGGCAGCCCAGGCAGCTGCCTGGGTCGATCGGGGGCACACCCCGGCGAGGGCAAAGGCGATCTAAAACCCGCACAATGGCGGCCATGGACACCACCACCCACTTCCATCTGTACGCCGAACGCCGCGCCCGTGTGGCCGCCCTGCTGGGCCCCGGCGGCATCGCCATCGTGCCCACCGCGCCCGAGCGCTCGCGCAACCGCGACAGCGAATTCCTGTTCCGGCACGACAGCTACTTTTATTACCTCACCGGTTTCACCGAGCCCAACGCCTGGCTGGTGATCACCGCCGAGGGTGAGACCACGCTGTTGTGCCAGCCCAAAGACCTGGAGCGCGAGATTTGGGACGGCATCCGCATGGGCCCCGAAGCCGCGCCCAGCCACCTGGGCGTGAGCCAGGCGTTTTCGGTGACCGAACTGGACCAGCGCCTGCCCCGGCTGCTGGAAAACCGCCACACCGTCTGGTACCCGTTTGCCACCCACAAAGGGCTGGAAGGGCGGGTAGACGGTTGGCTGCATGGCGTGCGTTCGCGCGTGCGCTTTGGTGCGCTGTGCCCCGAGGTGCAGCGCGATCTGTGCGGGGTGCTTGATGAGATGCGGCTGATCAAGGACGCGCACGAACAGAGCATCATGCGGCGCGCCGCGCAGATCAGCGCACGTGCCCACATTCGCGCCATGCAGCGCAGCGCCGCCATGCTGCGCGCCGGCCAGGATGTGCGCGAATACCACCTGGACGCCGAGCTGCTGCACGAATTTCGCCAGCACGGTTCGCAATACCCGGCCTACGGCAGCATCGTGGCGGCCGGTGCCAACGCCTGCGTGCTGCATTACCGCGCCGACAACGCGCCCATCCGCGACGGCGAGCTGGTGCTGATCGACGCCGGCTGCGAGCTCGACGGTTACGCCTCCGACATCACCCGCACCTTCCCGGCCAACGGTCGCTTCACCGGCCCACAACGTGCGCTGTACGACCTGGTTCTGGCCAGCCAGGAAGCCGCCATTGCCGCCACAAAACCCGGCAACCGCTTTGTGGACCCGCACGAAGCCACGGTGAAAGTGCTGACCCAAGGCATGCTGGACCTGGGCTTGCTGGACAAGCACCAGGTGGGCACGCTGGAAGACGCAATTGAGCACCGCCACTACTTCGCCCACTACATGCACCGCACCGGCCACTGGCTGGGCATGGACGTGCACGACTGCGGCAGCTACGTGGAGCCCACCGAACTGGGTAAGGTCAGCGAGCGCAAAGACCCGCTCAGCGGCGAAACCATCAAGGACCGGCCCAGCCGCATCCTGCGCCCCGGCATGGCGCTCACCATCGAGCCCGGCCTGTATGTGCGCCCGAGCGACCGCATCCTGCGCGAATTCTGGAACATCGGCATTCGCATTGAAGACGATGCCATCGTCACCGAAACCGGCTGCGAACTCATCAGCCGGGGCGTGCCGGTGGCGGCCGACGAGATCGAAGCGCTGATGCGCGGCTGAAGCGGTGCGCGTACTCAGCGTCAACACCGGCACCGCCCGCCCGCTGCGGGTGGGCCACCGCAATGTTCTGTCGGCCATAGGCAAGAGTGCGGTGGCCGGGCCGGTCACCGTGGGCCGGCTCGGGCTGCACGGCGACGAGCAGGCCGACCCCAGCGTGCACGGTGGGCTGGACAAGGCGGTGTACGCCTACCCCACCGAACACCTCGCCTTTTGGCACACACAGCGGCGCGAACACAGCGCCACCCTGTTCGACGACACCCTGCCACCCGGCTTCATGGGCGAAAACCTGAGCCTGGCCGGGCTGCTGGAACGCGAGGTGTGGATCGGCGACACCCTGCATTTCCCCGACTGTGTGCTGCGCGTGACGGCCCCGCGCGAACCCTGCTACAAGTTCAACGCCGTGATGGGCCTGCCCCAGGCCGGGCGGCTGATGATGGAACACGCCTGCCCCGGCTTTTATCTGGCGGTGGTGCAGCCCGGCAGCATCGAGGCCGGACAAGCCTTCACGCTGGAACCTGGCGGGCGCGGCCTGGGCGTGCTGGAAGCCTTTGCTGCCAAGAGACTGAAGCACCTGCGCTGAATCCACCCGGCAAGAGGCTGTTTTGCGGTAGAAACACCGCATGCCCCAGCCAACAACTCCCCTGCGCATCCTCTGCCTCACCATGAACCCCTCGGTGGACTTGGCTACCGAAACCGAACGCGTGGTGCCCACCCACAAACTGCGCTGCAGCGACACCCTGCACGACGCTGGCGGCGGCGGCATCAATGTGGCGCGTGTGCTGGCCCGCATGGGCGGCCACTGCACCGCCCTGTGCCCCACAGGCGGCTCAACCGGCCAGTGGCTACAAGCCCGCATGGCACAGGAAGGCATGCACGGCATTTTCTTGCCCATCGCCGGTGAAACCCGCGTCAGCTTCACAGTGCACGAGCACGCCACCGGTGCCGAATACCGCTTTGTGATGCCCGGCCCCACGTTGAGCGAGGCCGAGTGGCAGGCCTGTCTGGACCACCTGTGGCACCTGCCCGACTTCCCCGATGTGCTGGTGGCCAGCGGCAGCCTGCCGCCCGGTGTACCGCCGGACTTTGACGCCCGACTGGCGCGCCTGTGCCGCGAGCGCGGTGCTCGCTTGGTGATCGACACCTCGGGCCCCGCGCTGGCCGCGGCGCTGGCCGAAGGCGTGTACCTCGTCAAGCCCAACCTGCGCGAACTGTCTGAACTCAGCGGGCAAGCGCTGGAGACGCCAGAGCAATGGGAAGCGGCGGCGCGTGCTCTGGTGTCGAACGGCCAGGCCGAGGTGGTGGCGCTGACCCTGGGGCACCTGGGTGCCCTGCTGGTCACGCGCGACGGCGCCTGGCGCGCACCGCCGCTGCCCATCCAGGTGGCCAGCGCGGTGGGCGCGGGCGACAGCTTTGTGGGCGGCATGGTCTGGGCGCTGCAACACCACCGCCCGCTCACCGAAGCCTTCGCCTGGGGCGTGGCGGCCGGTTCGGCGGCGCTGCTGAGCGTGAGCACCGGTTTGTGCTGCAAAGAAGATGCGCAACAACTTTTTGCTCAAGTCCAGACAACCCCCTGTGAACCGACATGAATCCCATGCCCAACCGGCCAGCCAAGCCATTCCCGCTCAAAATGTCACAGCCAATGCAACCACTACGCACTTCTACTGACTAGGGTTTCCCCCGTTCAAAGATTTAGAATGCGCAATTCGCTTTCACATTGCAATAAATCATTCCGTCAGGAGACAAGCCGATGACCCCGGAAAACCAAGAAAACAAACGCGCCGAACTCAAGCGGTCTGCGCTCGAATACCACGAGTTCCCCACGCCCGGCAAACTGGCCATTGCCGCCACCAAGCAGCTCACCAACCAGCGCGACCTGGCGCTGGCTTACTCGCCTGGTGTGGCCGCTCCGTGCGAAGAGATCGTGGCAGACCCGAACAACGCTTTCAAATACACCAGCCGTGGCAACCTGGTGGCTGTCATCACCAACGGCACCGCCGTGCTGGGCCTGGGCGACATCGGCCCACTGGCGGCCAAGCCGGTGATGGAAGGCAAGGCGGTGTTGTTCAAGAAGTTTTCGGGCATTGACGTGTTCGACATCGAGATCAACGAAAAAGACCCGGACAAGCTGGTCAACATCATTGCCTCGCTGGAACCCACCTTTGGCGGCATCAACCTCGAAGACATCAAGGCGCCCGACTGTTTTTATGTCGAGCGCAAGCTGCGCGAGCGCATGAAGATTCCGGTGTTTCACGACGACCAGCACGGCACCGCCATCGTGGTGGGCGCGGCCATCTTCAACGGCCTGAAAGTGGCCGGCAAAGACCCCAAGCAGGTCAAGCTCGTCACCTCCGGCGCTGGCGCTGCGGCATTGGCCTGCCTGGGCTTGCTGGTGAAACTGGGCATCCCGCGTGAAAACATCTGGGTCACCGACCTGGCCGGCGTGGTTTATGAAGGCCGTACCGAGTTGATGGACGAGGACAAGATCCAGTTTGCCCAAAAGACCGACCAGCGCACACTGAGCGAAGCCATTGAAGGCGCGGACGTGTTCCTTGGCCTGTCGGCTGGCGGCGTGCTGAAAAAAGACATGGTGGCCAAAATGGCCGCCCGCCCACTGATTTTTGCGCTGGCCAACCCCAACCCGGAAATCCAGCCCGAAGACGTGAAGGCCGTGCGCGACGACGCCATCATGGCCACCGGCCGTTCGGACTACCCGAACCAGGTCAACAACGTCCTGTGCTTTCCCTACATCTTTCGTGGCGCGCTGGACGCGGGCGCGTCCACCATCACCGACGAGATGGAGATTGCAGCGGTGCACGCCATTGCCGAGTTGGCACAGGCCGAGCAAAGCGAAGTGGTGGCCGCCGCCTACGCGGGTGAAAAACTGGCCTTCGGTCCCGAATACCTCATCCCCAAGCCGTTTGACCCGCGCCTGATGATGAAAATTGCCCCCGCCGTGGCCCAGGCAGCGGCCGACAGCGGCGTGGCCCTGCGCCCGGTGACCGATATGGAGGCCTACCGCGAAAAGCTGCAGAGCTTCGTGTTTGCCTCGGGCACCATCATGAAGCCGATTTATGCGGCAGCGAAAAACGCCAGCCGCAAGCGCGTGGCCTACGCCGAAGGCGAAGAAGAGCGCGTGCTGCGCGCCTGCCAGATCGTGGTGGACGAGGGCCTGGCCCGCCCCACGCTGATCGGTCGCCCGGCTGTGATCGCTCAGCGCATTGAAAAATTCGGCCTGCGCCTGAAGGAAGAACTGGATTACGACGTGGTCAACGTGGAGCAAGACCACCGCTACCGCGATTTCTGGCAGACCTACCACCGCATGACCGAGCGCAAGGGCGTGACCGCTCAGCTCGCCAAGATCGAGATGCGCAGGCGCCTGACCCTGATCGGCTCCATGCTGCTTCACAAGGGCGAAGTGGACGGCATGATCTGCGGCACCTGGGGCACCACCGCAAACCACCTGGAGTACATCGACCAGGTGATTGGCAAGCGCGAAGGCGGCAGCCCCCGCACCGCCCAGGATGTGCGTATATACGCGTGTATGAACGTGCTGATGCTCCCAGGGCGCCAGGTGTTCCTGGTCGACACCCACGTCAACTACGACCCCACGGCCGAACAGCTGTGCGAGATCACCGTCATGGCCGCTGAAGAGATGCTGCGTTTTGGCATCACGCCCAAGGCGGCGCTGCTGTCGCACTCCAATTTTGGCTCCAGCAACCAGCCCAGCGCCATCAAGATGCGGGACACCCTTGTATTGCTGCGCGAGCAAGCCCCGTGGCTGGAGGTGGATGGTGAAATGCACGGTGACGTGGCACTGGATGCCAGCGCCCGGCATACCCTGATGCCCAACTCCACCTTGCAAGGCGATGCCAACCTGCTGGTTTTGCCCAACATAGACGCCGCCAACATCGCCTACAACCTGCTCAAAACAGCGGCAGGCGGCAACATTGCCATTGGCCCCATGTTGCTCGGCGTGGCCAAACCCGTGCACATTCTCACGGCCAGCGCCACCGTGCGCCGCATCGTCAACATGACCGCCCTCACCGTGGCCGAAGCCAACGTGGCCCGCTGATCGCTTGGCAAAAAGCAAGCGCTAACTTTTCAACGTATTTTTCCCTGCATCCCTGCCTGTTTATTCAGCATCGACTTGCATTTCTGTGGCGCTTGAGGCACACTAGCGCACTTGATTTTCAGGGTTAACCCGCCCTCCGACACGGGGTTAAAAGAGGCTTTTGGCGTCTTTTGACTGGTGTGGGTGGCGGGTTGATTGCATCAGGAGCAGGGATTTTGATGGGTCTGAAACAGATCCGGGCAACCAACTGGCGCGTCAAATGGGTTCTTGGACCCGTGGTGGCCGTGGCGCTGACGGGAATGCTGAGCACCCTATTGGTGCAAGCCAGGGCGCCGGTGCCCCCGTCATCACCCGACACGGCGACCGCTTCGGTGGCGTGGTCCGGTTTGCCCCCGCAGGGGCGACAGGTCATGGAACAGATCCGCGAAGGTGGACCGTTTCAGTACGAGAAAGACGGCACCGTGTTTGGCAACCGTGAGCGTTTGCTGCCCATGCAAAAACGGGGGTTTTACCGTGAATACACCGTACCCACCCCGGGCCTGAGGCACCGAGGGGCCAGGCGGATCGTGTGCGGAGGGCTGAAGCCCCAGGCTCCTGATGCGTGTTATTACACCGAAGATCACTACAACAGCTTCCGGCTGATTGTGCAGTGAGCTTGGGTGGTGAATGGATTTTTAACTTTGACCTTTGAAAGAGACGCGGAGATGGACACGCCACTTCGTAACGTACGCCCCAATATCGTTCAGTCGATCCGCGCCTATGGCGTGAAAGACCTGCAGGCTTCGGCCGAGCAATTGGGACACCACTTTCTGTATGCCAACCTGGCGAAAGCCCAGAGCAAACAGGACGTGTTGGAGTTGATCGCAGCTCAATACACCTTGCCCACCCACTTCGGCAAAAACTTCGATGCGCTTTACGACTGCATGACCGACATGGTCCACAAGTCGGGGCCGCAAACGGGTTTCATCGTCGTGCTGGAGCACATCCCGGCCCATGCCAAGTTCGACAAAGAAGCACGCGAGCAACTGCTCGACATCTTCCGCGACGCCGCCGACTACTGGAGCGATCGCAAGATCCCGTTCCGCTGCTTCTATTCGTTCTCGGTGGCCCGTACGCCCAAAGGCGAAGAGCACATCGAAGTGGAAAGCGAAGAGCCGATGCCCACCGACAAGCTGCTCGATGTGAGTCCCATGGCACTGCGCATGAGCAGCCCGTTCAACGCTGGGTACTGGTTGAACGCAGCTTGAAAAAACGCCCCTTGCGTATCTCGCACAAGGTCGTCTCCCCCGCTAAGGGGCAACATCTGCGGTCCGGCAAAGCCGGTGCTGCGGTGTGTTGGGTTTGAATACCAAGCCGCTGCAAGCAGCGGCTTTTTCACGCCTGCGTGTTGGGGGCAGCGTGTTGCACCGCCTGGCACAGGGCCACGTATTCGTGCACCGGCACTTCTTCGGCGCGGCGTTGCACGTCAAAGGTGCCTGAAAAGCCCCGTGCATCCAGCCATTTGCCCAGTGTGTTGCGCAAGATCTTGCGGCGCTGACTGAAGGCGGTCTGCACCAATTCACCGTACAACCGGATGTCCATCGCTGGCGGCTCGACCAGCGGCACCATGCGCACGATGGCGCTGTCCACGCGCGGCGGCGGATCAAAGCTCTCGGGCGGCACGAACAGCACGTTGTCCATGGCGTAACGCCACTGCAGCATGACCGACAAGCGGCTGTAATCGGACGAGGCGGGGCGGGCCACCATGCGGTCGATCACCTCCTTTTGCAGCATGAAATGCTGGTCCTGCACCACCGCCACGTGGTCCAGCAGGTGAAACAGAATGGGCGTGGAGATGTTGTACGGCAGGTTGCCGACCACACGGAGTTTGGGTCGCCCGGCAGCGGTTTCCTGACCGGTTGACCTGGCACACAGGCGCTCGGCCAGGGCGGTGAAATCCACCTTCAACACATCGGACTCGATCACCTCCAGTTGCGCATGGCTGCGCAGTCGGGCAGCAAGGTCGCGGTCGAGTTCGATCACCGTGAGGCGACCCAACCTTTCCACCAGGGGCTGCGTCATGGCGGCCAGGCCGGGGCCAATTTCAACCATGGCATCACCGGGCTGCGGGCCGATGGCGTCCACGATCCCATCGATGATGGCGTGGTCGGTCAGAAAGTGCTGGCCGAAGCGTTTGCGGGCGATGTGTTTCATGCGGGGCGCCCACGGCTGGTGGCGGACCGTGTCACGGTTGGGGTGCTTCGCGGTATTCCACAAACGCCCGACTGCGCACGTCCTGTGCCCAGCTTTGCAGCGCATCGCCTGCCTTTTGCTCACGCACCAGACCGCGCACCACCTCGCGCTGTTCGCGTGGGCTCAAGGTGTTGTCGCGCCGCTCGTCCACACGGATCAGGTGCACACCAAAGCGCGACACCAAAGGCTGGGAGATTTCCCCAGGGCGCAGTGCGTTCATGGCTTCTTCGAACTCGGGCACAAACTGCCCCGGACTGGCCCAACCGAGATCGCCGCCTTGGCGCGCAGAACCGTCCTGGCTGTGTTCACGGGCGAGCGCTGGAAAGCTGGCCTGCCCGCCGGTGACTTGCTCGCGGAATTGGTTGAGCCGGGCCACAGCAGCTTCCTGGCTGAGCTGCGGGCTGGTACGCAACAGAATGTGGCGTGCGCGGGTCTGTGTGACCACCACATCGGGCAAACCGGCCTGGCTTTTTTCCAGCACCTTGAGCACATGGAACCCAGCGGGGCTGCGAAATGGGCCGACGATGCCGCCAGCCGGCACCGGCTGAACCGCTTCGACAAACAGCGCAGGCAAGCGGTCGGCCGGACGCATGCCAAACACCCCCCCGTTGGTACGTTCAGGCGCATCGGAATAGTCGCGTGCCAAAGCGGCAAAGTCGTAACCGCTGCGGGCGCGATCGGCCACCGCCTGAGCGCGCGCCTGCAGTTCACGCACACTTTCTTCGGTAGCCCCTTCGGGCACCAGGACCAGCACGTGCGCCAGGTTCAGCCCTTGCTGGCTGGGGTCGATGTTGGCTTGCTTTTCAAGAATGAATGCATCGATGTCGGCCTCGGTAACGCTCACGCGGGATTCGGCCTCGCGTTCGCGCACACGCTGCAGCAATATCTGGTTGCGCAGGTCGCTGCGCAGTCGGTTGATGTCCATGCCTTGGGCCGCCATGCGGCGGCGGAATTCTTCCAGGCTCAACTGGTTTTGCTCGGCAATCGATTGCTCGGCCTGCAGCAGTGTGGCCTCGTCCACGCGCAGTCCCAGTTCGGTGGCGTGCTGGAGTTGGGCGCGTTCGCCCACCAACTGCTCCAGAACCTGGCGAACCAATTCGCTGCGCTGCGGCATGGGTGCGCCTTGCTGGCTCAATTGCTGTTCCACACGCAACATGCGTTGGCGCACCTCGTTGTTGGTCACCGGCTCGGAATTGACCAACACGACAATGTAGTCGGCGGTCTGCGGTCCGGAGGGCGCCACACTGCGCATGGAATTGAGTTGTGTCGACGGACGCAAGGCCTGCGCCGTGGCCACACCGCCCCACACCAAAGGCGCGCACAGAAGCACGGCAGCCAAGCGGGACAGGCGGGCGGAAAAGAGGAGGTGATCAGTCATAGTGTTGGAACCGGCTCGGCGGGTTGATTTCTTCTCGCAGGTACTGGTAGCGGGGCACGTTGTCCTTGAGTGTCTTCAGCGGATTGGACCCAATGCGTGAGAAACCCGAGAATTCGAGTTGAAACAGGATGCGTTGGTTCGCGCTGGCACTGCTGCGCTGCAGCCGCTCGACCACCAAACGGCCAAGCCAGCAACCCGCATCGTACTCAAAGCCGGCCACCAGATCGACGATCTTGCGATCGGGCACGCTGTAATTGATGCGGCCCACGCTGTACCACTGCCCGGCACCCAGCGCCTGGCCGGATGCCCCGTTGCGCACGGGGGTGCTCCACAGGTCGTTCAGCGGCCATTGCCAGCCGATGTCGAATTGCTCGCTGCTGCCGCGCTGCAGGCGGTAGGCGGCGCTGAGCACGCGGTAGTTGCTGGGCGTGTAGCGACCACTCAAGGTGGTGCGCACCGACGCGCGCTCTTTCGGGTTGAACTGCACATTGGCGTCCATGGACCAGCGCGAATCCCACTGGATGCGCCCACCCACCAACACGTCGCTCAGGCGCTCCAACTGAGGGTCGCCACCAGGCAACCCAGCGGCGTTGGGCAGCACGACGTTCTGATCGCGCAGCAGATAGCGCTGAGCAATGCCCAGGCGCACCACCTCGGCGCCGGTTTGGGGGTCCAGCAGGCGCGAACTGGCGCCGACGGTGAGGGCTCGGGTGTCCGAGATGCGGTCGTTGCCGCCAAAGGCGTTTTCGGTGTAGATTGAGGCGAAGTTGAAATCGTTGGCGGCCGAATCGTAGTTCGGTAGCAGCGATTGGTCGCGGTAGGGCGTCCAGGTGAAAAAGGCCCGTGGCTCCAGCGTTTGGAGGAAGCTGCGACCCAGGTAGTTGGCATGGCGCTCAAACACCAGCCCACTGTCCACACTGACGGTGGGTACCACGCGCGAGGCACTGCGCGTGCCCGTGCTCAGCGGATCGTCCAACTGGTAGTGCGCGGCATGCAACTGCATGCGCGGTTTCACGTAGCCGCCGGGTGCTTGCCAATTGCGGCTGATTTCACCCACAGCCAAACTCCGGGTTCCGTTCTGCCGGTCCAGTGCCGCAGCCACAGCATCGGCCCGGAAGCGGGTCGTCTCGGTGCGCACAGACCAGTCCCAGCCACCGAGACCGCCGATGCTGGCGTCGTTGCGCGCATAACGCACAGCCAGCGAAGGCAGGCGGTCGTAAGGCGGCGTGATGGGCGCTGCCACATCTTGCAAGGTTTGCCATTGGTACGCACCCGCCTCCACCGACCAGGGGCCGCGCGCCCAGCTGAGCACCGCTTCGTTGGCCAGCAGACGCGAGGTGAGCGAGGTGTTGGAGCGCGGGAAATCGCGCCAGTAATCGTCGTCGCTCACGCGGTTGAGGTTCAGGCGCAAGCCCACCGGGTTGTCCAGACCCAGCAGGCGCACACCGGTCTGCTCTTGCAGGCGGTGGTTGTGCTGCACCGAATAGCCCCAGCGGTTGCTGTCGCGCAAGCGGTCCGAGGGCATGAACGCCGCGCGCACCTCACCGTTGTAGCTCGGATCCAGGTAGCGAAACTCGCCGCCCAGGTCGACACCGCGCTTGCTCATGACGGTGGGGTAGAGCGTGGCGTCGAAGTGGGGCGCCAGGTTCAGGTAGTAAGGCAGCGTCAGTTCCAGGCCGCTGATGTTGTCGATGTTGATGGTGGGCGGCAACACACCGGACTTGCGCTTGTCGGAGAGCGGAAAGCTCAGATAGGGCGCACCCAGAATGGGTACGCCCTTGAATTCGAGCACGCCACCGGTGGCCATGCCGACTTCTTCGGCGTTGTCCAGGTCGATGCGGGTGGCCCGCACCAGCCAGTCGGGCATCCATTTTTGGCCCGGTGTGCGCGGGCAGGTGGAGTAGCGTGCATCGTGCGCGGCCATGCGATCTTCGTCGAGAAAGTCGATGCGGCTGGCGTCGCCCTGTCCGCCGTTGTTCAGCAGCGAAAACGCGGGCTGCGCAAAGGTGCCGCGGCTGGTCTCCACGTTGATTTGCAGCTCAGGACCCTCAAACCGGTTGCCACTGCGGTTGATGAGCACGTTGCCCACCGCGCGCGCATCGCTGCTGCTTTGGTCAAACTCCAGCCGGTCCGCACGGATCACGGTGCCGTGGCGGCGCAGCTCGGCGCCGCCCTCCATGCCTTCAATCACCACCAACCCATCGGTCTGGCCCGACAGACGATCACCCGACACAAAGGTGGGCAATTGGCTTTCCACTGCCTTGGGCAGGTTTTCTTGCAGCAGAGGGCTGGTTTGCAAGCGAAGGCCGGAGGGCAAGGCTTCGTCGCCACCACCTGGCTGGGCCCACCCCAGTCCCGGCACGGCCAAGGCACCCAGCGCCAGCCAGGCGAGCAAACTGCGCACGGCGTGCGCCACCGGAGCCTGTTCGAAGCGGGGCTTAAGGGGGTTACCGGCGGCAGGGGCAGGGAATGGCGGTGCGGTGCGGCGGTTCAAGGCGGTGGGCTCGTGGTCAGTGCCCGGGCCGCGGTGGGTGGACCCGCAGCGGCAGAGCCTGTCAAAGTTCAGTGGGGATTTCATGTGGCAACGCTCACAGGCCACTGGAAACGGGTTTGTAGAATCTGCGGCGATTATCCTATGCCCACACAGCGGCTGTCGCTGTGCACCCGCCCACTGCCATGACCCCGATACAACCCCTTGTTGCGTGGGCCAACCCCCAGCGCGAAACCGCCTTCAACGCCTGGCTGCAAGGCCTGGCCAGCGCCCAGGGCCTGCTGCCCGCCACGCTGCGCCCAGCCTCGGCCGATGCCAGCTTTCGCCGCTACCTGCGGGTGGACACGGTCGACGGCGCCAGCCGTATCGTGATGGACGCCCCGCCCGACAAAGAAAACTGCCAACCCTTCGTGCACGTGGCCGGCCTGATGCAAGCCGCCGGCCTGCTGGTACCGCAGATTCTGGCCTGGGACGAGCCGCAGGGCTTCATGCTGCTGCCCGACCTGGGCACGCAGACCATGATGGAGCAGATACAGCCGGACAACCCGGCCGCCAACCACGCGCGCTACCTGCAGGCGCTGGACACCTTGCTGGCTTGGCAGCTGGCGTCCAAACCCGGCGTGCTGCCGGCCTACGACGAGCCGCTGTTGCGCCGCGAGCTGCAACTGTTCCCCGACTGGTACCTGGCCCAGCACCGCCAGACCACGCTGCAAGGCAAGGA
>NZ_JAUSOO010000052.1 GCF_030656115.1 Hydrogenophaga sp. | reverse complement strand
TGCTGTCGGTGGAGTAGGCCTTTTCGGCGCTCATCTTGTAGCCGAAGCCGTTGGCGGTCATGAACGCGCTCATCTCGGCGCGGCCACCCAGCTCGTCGATGAACAGCTGGTCGAGCCAGGGCTTGTAGATCTTCAGGCTGGGGTTGGTGAGCAGGCCGTAGCGGTAGAAGCGCTCGATGTCGTTGCCCTTGTAGGTGCTGCCGTCGCCCCAGATGTGGACGTCGTCTTCCTTCATCGCGGCCACGAGCATGGTGCCGGTCACGGCGCGGCCCAGCGGCGTGGTGTTGAAGTAGGTCACGCCAGCCGTGCTGATGTGGAAGGCGCCACACTGCAGCGCGGCAATGCCCTCGTGCGCCAACTGGGTGCGGCAGTCGATCAGGCGCGCATTTTCCGCGCCGTACTGCATGGCCTTGCGCGGGATCTCGTCGTAGTCCGGCTCGTCGGGCTGGCCCAGGTTGGCGGTGTAGGCGTAGGGGATCGCGCCCTTTTGCTTCATCCACAACAGGGCGGCGGAGGTGTCCAGGCCGCCGGAAAAGGCGATGCCGACTTTCTGTTGGGTGGGCAGGTTTTGGAGAATGGTGGCCATGTGGTGGTGACTCGCTGATCAGCCGAAGTGGCAGATGTAGTGGTAGGGCTCGGTCACCCGAATGTCGAAGCTGCTGTTGCCGGGGATGGCAAATTGCTCACCGGGGCCGGACTTGAGCCAGGCGTCGGTGCCGGCCAGTTTGTATTCGCAGCCGCCGGCCACGCATTCCATGATCTCGGGCGCGCCGGTGTTGAAGGTGAGGGTGGCGGGCAGCACCACGCCGACCGATTTCTTCGTGCCGTCGGGGTAGGTGATGCCGTGGCTGACACATTTGCCGTCAAAGTACACGCTGGCCTGGGTGGTGACGGTCACGCCGTCGATGTGGGTGGTGGTCATGGGTGATGAAATGGGAAGGCGAAAACGTGGATTTTAGGTCCGATACCCCTGCGCCCCGGGGCGCGTGGTGGCGTTGCTGCGGTTCGTGGCGGTTCGGTGCGCTCAGCGTCTGCTGTGCCAGACTTCGGCGTCAAACCCCACGGTCACCCCATTGAACCACTGCACCACCGGGCGTTTGATCACGCTGGGCTGGGCCAGCATGAGCGCGCGGGCGCTGGTGGCATCCACCACGGCGGCGCGCGTGGCTTCGTCCAGCTTGCGCCAGGTGGTGCCCTTGCGGTTCACCAGGGGCTCCCAGCCCAAGGCCGCCAGCCATTGGTCCAGCGCGGCCTCGGGCACGCCTTGTTTTTTGAAATCGTGGAACTGGTGTTCCACGCCGTGTTCCGTCAGCCAGAGGCGGGCCTTTTTGACGGTGTCGCAGTTGGGGATGCCGTAGAGCGTGATCATGGCGCCGATTGTCCCCGATGAGCGGTTGCCCGAAAAAGCGACACAGCGGACGCCGCCACAGGCGATGGGACAATAGACCCATGCTCAACATTGACCTGCCCCACCACCCTCAAACCCTGCCCGAATGGCTGGCCCACTGCGAGCGCCTGCACCCCACCACCATCGATATGGGCCTGGAGCGTGTGCAGCGGGTGGCCCAGCGCATGGGTCTGGCCATGGGTTGCCCGGTGGTGACGGTGGCGGGCACCAACGGCAAGGGCTCCACCTGCGCCATGCTGGAAGCGGTCTACACCCAGTCGGGTTACCGCACCGGCGTGTACACCTCGCCGCACCTGGTGCATTTTGAAGAGCGCTGCCGCATTGCCGGCGAGCCGGTGCCCACGCAAGACCTGTTGCCTGCGTTTGCCGAGGTGGAAATCGCCCGCAAAGGGCAGGGCGCTGACCAGGAAGAGGTCAGCCTGAGCTATTTCGAATTCACCACCCTGGCCATTTTGCGCACCCTGTCGCGCAGTGGGCTGGATGTGGTGATTCTGGAAGTGGGTCTGGGTGGTCGGCTGGATGCCGTGAATATCATCGACACCGATTGCGCCGTCATCACCTGCATTGCGCTGGACCACATGGCCTTGCTGGGCAACACCCGCGAAGCCATTGGTTTTGAGAAGGCCGGCATCATGCGCACCGGCCGCCCCGTGGTGGTGAGCGACCCGGTGCCTCCACAAAGCGTGTTGGACCGTGCGCTGGAAGTGGGTGCTGACTTGTGGCGCCTGGGCAAAGACTTTCATTTCGCGGGTGACCAACAGCAATGGGGCTGGGCCATGCACCCATCGCACGGCGGTCGCCGTTACGCGGGTCTGGCTTACCCGGCGTTGCGCGGGGCCAACCAGTTGGTCAATGCCTCGGGTGTGTTGGCGGCGGTGGAAGCGCTGCGTTCCCGGCTGCCTGTGACGGCGCAAGCCGTGCGCAACGGGCTGGCGTTGGTGGAGCTGCCGGGGCGTTTTCAGATTGTGCCGGGCACCCCTACGCTGGTATTGGATGTGGCCCACAACCCCCATTCGGTGGCGGCGCTCACTGAAAATCTGGATGCCATGGGCTACTACCCCGCCACCCACGCCGTGTTGGGCGCCATGGCCGACAAAGACCTGGCCGCCATGCTGGAGCGTATTGCGCCGCTGGTGGACCATTGGCACCTGACCGACCTGCCGCTGGATCGCGCCATCAAGGCCGAAGCGCTGGCGCAACTGCTGAACAGCCTGCCGGGCACCGCACCGGGCGGCAAAAGCCGGGTGGCGGGCTGCCACGCCAACCCCGTGGATGCGTTGCGCGCTGCGGTGTTGGCGGCAGACCCCGCTGATAGAATCGTGGTCTTCGGTTCGTTCTTTACCGTGGGCGGCGTTTTGCAGGACGGCGTACCCCGAATGTCCGCCAAACACCTTGTTTCCTGAGACTGTCCGCGCCGGCCTTTGATGGCGTTCAGGTCTCTACAGCGAATGTTCAAATCCCGCTCAGGCTCCCGGGGCAACCCGGCGACACACCTGCCCCAAAGCATTGAGGCCGTGCGCCGTCGCGCACGCCACCGCCTGATCGGTGCTGCGGTGTTGGTGTTGTTGGGGGTGTTGGGTTTTCCCTTGCTATTTGACACCCAGCCGCGTCCGATTTCGATAGACATTCCCATTGAGATTCCGGCCAAAACCCCGGTTGTTCCCCTCAAAGCGGCCAAAACAATCCCACCCAGCAGCCCGGTGGCGCCCGTTGAATCCAGGCCTACGGCCTCGGTTGCCGACGCACGCGTGACCACCAGCGAGAGTCTGAGCGCCCGCGAAGAGGTGGTGCAAACCGTGCGTCCAATGGCTTCGCCAGCCAAGCTGGAGCCCAAACCCCAGACAAAACCCGAGCCGTTGACCAAGCCTGCAGCCCAGAAGTCCGACGCCGCTCAAACCGATACCCCCAAAACCAGCGCTTCTGAAGCCGCGCGCGCCCAAGCCCTGCTGGATGGCAAGCCCCCTGTCGTGTCCGAGCGCATCGTGGTGCAAGTGGGCGCCTTTGCCGACGCAGTCCGCGCCCGCGAAGTGCGCCTGACGCTGGAACGCGCCGGCCTGAAGACCTACACCCACGTGGCAGAAACCTCGGAGGGCAAGCGCATCCGGGTGCGTGTGGGCCCTTTTTCCTCTAGGGCCGAAGCGGACAAAGCGGCCGCGCGCGTGAAGGCGCTGGGCTTGCCCGCAGCCATCCTGACGCTGTGATGCGCGTTGCTGTCGATCGGGTCTGATGCCTATGCCATGGATCGATTGGGCCTTGCTGGCCGTGTTGTTCTTGTCGGCCTTGCTGGGTTTGTGGCGCGGGTTGGTGTACGAGGTCCTGTCTGTGGCGGGGTGGGTGGCGGCGTTTGTGCTGGCTCAGGCTTATGCCAGCGACGCAGCCGTCTGGCTGCCTTTGGGTGGTTTTTCTGCGCCACTGCAGCTTGCAGCCGGTTTTGCGGTGGTCTTTATTGCAACGGCCTTTGTGGGTGGTTTGGTGGCCTGGGCGGTCAAAAAATGGGTGGAATCTGTGGGCCTGAGGCCGGTGGACCGGGTGTTGGGCGGTGCTTTTGGGCTGGTGCGTGGTGCCGTGATCTTGCTGGGCGTGGCGGTGGTGGTGAGCATGACGCCGTTGCATCAGGAAGGCGGTTGGCAGGCGTCGCGTGGGGCGGGCGTGCTGTCGGCCACGCTGCACGAGGTCAAACCGTTGCTGCCCGAGCCGGTTGCCCGCTACTTGCCTTGAAGTGCGCTGCGGCGCCCTGAAATGTCAATCTTGTGACTTGCGCAAAACCGCCATGGCGTTGCTACAAAGCCTTGCCGTACCGGGTGTACTGTCTGCGGTTTTGCGTAAGTCCTGAATCTGTAGTTTTTTCGTTTTTCGTCAAGGATCAAACATGTGTGGAATCGTGGGCGTGGTCAGCCAGGCGCCGGTCAATCAACTGATATACGACGCGCTGCTGCTGTTGCAGCACCGTGGTCAGGACGCTGCAGGCATCGTCACCCAGCAAGGGCGCAAGTTTTTCATGCACAAAGCCAAGGGCATGGTGCGCGACGTGTTCCGTACCCGCAACATGCGGGCGCTGCCTGGCAACTGTGGTCTGGGCCAGGTGCGCTACCCCACCGCGGGCAACGCTTACAGCGAAGAAGAGGCACAGCCTTTTTACGTGAACGCGCCGTTTGGCTTGGTGCTGGTGCACAACGGCAACCTGACCAACGCCCAGGCGCTGAAAAAGGAGCTGTTCCAGACCGACCACCGCCATATCAACACCGACAGCGACTCCGAGGTGCTGCTCAACGTGCTGGCGCACGAGCTGGAAAAGGTTACGCGCGGCATCACCCTGAAGCCGGCCGATGTGTTTGCCGCTGTGCGCGGCGTGCACCAGCGTGTGCGCGGCTCTTATGCGGTGGTGGCTTTGATCGCTGGGCACGGATTGGTGGCGTTTCGCGATCCGTTTGGCATCCGTCCCCTGTGCGTGGGCCACAGCGATGCGGGCGTGATGGTGGCCAGCGAGTCGGTCACCCTGGAGGGCAATGGCTTTGAGCTGGACCGCGATGTGATGCCCGGCGAGGCGCTGTTTGTGGACCTGGACGGCAACATGCAATTTGAGCAGTGCGCCGAGACAACCAGCCACAACCCCTGCGTATTCGAGTACGTGTACCTGGCGCGGCCCGACTCGGTGCTGGACGGCATTTCTGTTTACCAGGCCCGTCTGAACATGGGTGAAACGCTGGCCAAGCGCGTGGTCTCCACCGTGCCGCCCAGTGAAATTGACGTGGTGATTCCGATCCCTGAGTCCTCGCGCCCCAGCGCGATGGAGTTGGCCCAGTTGCTGGGCCTGCCGTACCGCGAAGGTTTTGTGAAAAACCGCTATGTGGGCCGCACCTTCATCATGCCCGGGCAGGGCGTGCGCAAGAAGTCGGTGCGCCAGAAGCTCAACGTGATCGCCAGCGAATTCAAGGGCCGCAACGTGCTGCTGGTGGACGACTCCATTGTGCGCGGCACCACCAGCCGCGAGATCGTGCAAATGGCGCGCGACGCCGGTGCCCGCAAGGTCTATCTGGCCAGCGCCGCGCCGCCGGTGCGTTACCCCAACGTCTACGGCATCGACATGCCCACCTCCGACGAACTGGTGGCCCACAACCGCACGGTCGACGAGATCCGCATCAGCATCGGCTGCGACGCCCTGATTTACCAGGACGTGGATGCCATGAAGCAGGCCATCGCCTCGCTCAACCCCAAACTGGCCGGCTTTGACGCGTCGTGTTTTGACGGTGTGTACGTCACCGGCGACATCACGCTGGAAGACATTGCGCGCATGAACGCAGGCCGCGACCAGAGCGAAGAGGGCGAAGAAGACAGCTCGCGCCTGGCTTTGCCCAATGCCCAGACCGCTTGATCGGCGGCAACTTTTTCCGAACACAGCTTGACCATGAACACAGAACATCCGGCGCCTGAAGGCCTGCACCGCGATACGCTGGCCGTGCGCGCGGCGGTGGATCGCAGCCAGTACGGCGAAAACTCCGAAGCGCTGTACCTCACCAGCGGCTACGTGCAGCCCAGCGCCGAAGCCGCGGCCCGCCGTTTTGCCGGCGACGAAGAGGGCTTCACCTATGGCCGTTACGGCAACCCCACGGTGGCCAGTTTTGAGCAACGGCTGGCCGCGCTGGAGGGCGCCGAGGCCTGCATGTCCACCGCCTCCGGCATGTCGGCCATTTTGCTGATGTGCATGGGCCTGCTGAAAGCGGGCGACCATGTGATCTGCTCGCACTCCATGTTTGGCTCCACCATCAAGCTCATCGGCACCGACCTGGCCAAGTTCGGTGTCGAGTCCAGCTTCGTGTCGCAGACCGACGTGAAAGCCTGGAAGGCGGCGGTGCGGCCCAGCACCCGCCTGCTGTTTGCCGAAACGCCGACCAACCCGCTCACCGATGTGTGCGACATCCGCGCGCTGGCCGACGTGGCCCACAACGCCGGGGCTTTGCTGTGCGTGGACAACTGCTTCGCCACGCCTGCCCTGCAGCGCCCCATGGCGCTGGGTGCCGACATTGTCATGCACTCCGGCACCAAATACCTGGACGGTCAGGGCCGCGTCATGGCCGGCGCCCTGTGTGCCAGCCAGGCTTTGGTGAGCAAAAGCTTTTTGCCGATCATGAAAAGCGCCGGCATGACGCTGGCACCCTTCAACGCCTGGGTCGTGCTCAAGGGGCTGGAGACGCTGGATATCCGCATGCAGGCGCAGTCGGCCCGCGCGCTGGCGCTGGCGCAGTGGCTGCAGGCGCACCCAGCCGTGTCGCGCGTGCACTACCCCGGCCTGAGCAGCCACCCGCAGCACGAGCTGGCCATGGCCCAGCAATCGGGTTGCGGTGGTGCCGTGTTGTCCTTCGAAGTGAAGGCCGCCGATGCCGACCAGGGGCGCCAGCGTGCGTTCCATGTGCTGGACTCGATGCAGATGCTGTCGTTGTCCACCAACCTGGGCGACACCAAGACACTGGTGGCGCACCCGGCCAGCACCTCGCACGGCCGCCTCACCGAAGCGCAACGCCAGCTCGCCGGCGTGAGCCAGGGCCTGATCCGCGTGGCGGTGGGTCTGGAGCACATCACCGACATACAGACCGACCTGGACCGCGGCCTTTCCAGCATTTGACACAGCGCCCTCGCCCCGCCGCCGCTGCCACCGAACCGACCCATGACCACGCCCATTCGCACCCGTTTCGCCCCATCACCCACCGGCTTCATTCATCTGGGCAACATCCGCTCAGCCCTGTATCCCTGGGCCTTTGCCCGCGCCAATGGTGGCACCTTCATTCTGCGCATTGAAGACACCGACCTGGAACGTTCGTCGCAGGCTGCGGTGGACGTGATCATTGAAGGCATGAAGTGGCTGGGCCTGGACCACGACGAAGGCCCGTTCTACCAAATGCAGCGCATGGACCGCTACAAGGCGGTGCTGGCCGATATGGTCGCCGCAGGCCATGTGTACCCGTGCTACATGAGCATGGAAGCGCTGGACGCGCTGCGCGAGCGCCAAATGGCCGCCAAAGAAAAACCCCGTTACGACGGCACCTGGCGGCCGGAGTCCGGCAAGGTGCTGCCGCCGGTGCCCGAGGGCGTGAAGCCTGTGCTGCGTTTCAAGAACCCGCAAGGCGGCGTGGTGGCGTGGGACGACAAGGTCAAAGGGTTGATTGAAATCCGCAACGACGAGTTGGACGATCTGGTGATTGCTCGCCCAGACGGTACGCCCACCTACAACTTTTGTGTGGTGGTGGACGACATCGACATGGCCATCACCCATGTGATCCGCGGTGACGACCATGTGAACAACACCCCGCGCCAGATCAATATCTTCAAGGCGCTCGGCAAAGAGCCGCCGGTGTACGCCCACCTGCCCACCGTGCTCAATGAGTTGGGTGAAAAGATGAGCAAGCGCAATGGTGCCAAACCCGTCACGCAGTACCGCGACGAAGGCTACCTGCCCGATGCCATGGTGAACTACCTCGCCCGCCTGGGCTGGAGCCACGGCGACGACGAAATTTTCAGCCGCGCCCGGTTCCTTGAATGGTTCAACCTGGACCACCTGGGTCGCAGCGCAGCGCAGTTTGACGAAGCCAAGCTGCGCTGGGTCAATGCCCAGCACCTGAAGGCCATGGACGATACCGCCCTGGCCTCTCTGGTGGCCACGCAACTCGAGAAGCGTGGCATCGCCGTGGACGAGCGTCTGCCCCGCATTTGCGCGCTGTTCAAAGACCGTTGCGACACCACGGTGGCGCTGTCCAATTGGGCTGCGGCCTTTTACGCCGATATCACCCCCAGCCCCGAAGAGCGGGTGCAGCATGTGACCGATACCGTACGCCCAGCCTTGCTGGCGCTGGTGGAGAAGCTGGCCTCGTGTGCCTGGGAGCGTCCTGCGATTGCCGCAGCCATCAAAGAGGTGCTGGTCGCCCACGGCTTGAAAATGCCCCAACTGGCCATGCCGGTTCGCGTGCTGGTGATGGGCACAGCCCAGACGCCGTCGCTGGACGCTGTGCTTGAGCTGCAAAAAAAGCAAACAATTTTGGAAAGATTGCAAAAAGCCTGAAATTTGTCCTATAATTTGAGGCTTGCTGAGATGCACTTAGTAGTGAAAACTAAAAAGTGCAATTTGGCAAACCCTGTGGGGGTATAGCTCAGCTGGGAGAGCGCTTGCATGGCATGCAAGAGGTCAGCGGTTCGATCCCGCTTACCTCCACCAAAAATTTAGATCTGCAGAGTAAAGCCGATAAATATCGGTGCTACAATGCAAGGCTTAGTAAGTTCCAAGGTTTTGACCCTATCGTCTAGAGGCCTAGGACATCACCCTTTCACGGTGAGTACCGGGGTTCGAATCCCCGTAGGGTCGCCAAGTTTGTGGCACTTGGCCTGAAGCTGAAAAGCATCAGGCAAAAGCTGCACCACTGCGGAGTGGTAGTTCAGTTGGTTAGAATACCGGCCTGTCACGCCGGGGGTCGCGGGTTCGAGTCCCGTCCACTCCGCCAGTCAACACGAGGGTTAGCAGGTAAGTATCTGCTAACCCTTTTTGTTTTTCATGCTCTGAATACCCCTTGTCAAGGTCTGTTGCAAAGAAGCACTGTCTACGTGCTTTGAACTGGGATCGGTGTTCCATTCCGTCTCGTCAGTTGTTCACTAATCCCGGCTAATCCAAGCTTAAACGGCGCTTGTACCTGGCTCTCTGCATCGCAGCACAGCATCGGCGCATGCTCGAGGAGGGTACGGACTGGCCGCCGATGTCTTCGAGCTTTTTTCCACGAACTGTATTTGATGTCAGCCTAGACGGCTGCGGTGGCGCGCAATCTGAGCCAGCACCTGCACCGGCGCGGTGCCGCCCAGGGTGTTGCGGGCGTTCAGGCTACCGCGCAGGCTCAGACACTCGTACACGTCTTTTTCAATGCTGGCGTTGAAGCTTTGCAGTACGGCCAGTGGCAGCTCGGACAGGTCGCAGGCGTGGCTGGTGGCGGCCTTCACGGCGTGGGCCACGGTTTCGTGGGCGTCGCGGAAGGGCAGGCCTTTTTTCACCAGGTAGTCGGCGAGGTCGGTGGCGGTGGCGTAGCCCTTCTTGGCGGCTTCTTCCATGGCCACGGCGTTGACCGTGATGCCGCCTTCCTTGGTGCCGGTCGCCGGGTTCAGTTGGCCGCCCACCATCTCGGCAAAGATGCGCAGGGTGTCCTTGAGCGTGTCCACGGTGTCAAACAGCGGCTCCTTGTCTTCCTGATTGTCCTTGTTGTAGGCCAGGGGCTGGCCTTTCATGAGCGTGATCAGGCCCATCAGGTGGCCGACCACGCGGCCAGTCTTGCCGCGCGCGAGTTCGGGCACGTCGGGGTTTTTCTTCTGCGGCATGATGGACGAACCGGTGGTGAAGCGGTCGGCGATCTTCACGAAGTTGAAGTTCTGGCTCATCCACAAAATGAGTTCTTCGCTGAAGCGGCTGATGTGCACCATGCACAGGCTGGCGGCGGCGGTGAATTCGATCGCAAAGTCGCGGTCGCTCACGCCGTCCAGGCTGTTCTGGCACACCTGCGGTTGGCCTTGCGCGTCCACCATGCCCAGGCTCGCGGCCACGCGCTCGCGGTCCAGCGGGTAGGTGGTGCCGGCCAGCGCGGCGCTGCCCAGCGGCAGGCGGTTGGTGCGGCGGCGCACGTCGGCCATGCGCTCGGCGTCACGGGCAAACATTTCCACATAGGCCAGCAGGTGGTGGGCAAAGCTCACCGGCTGGGCCACCTGCAGGTGGGTGAAGCCCGGCATGATCACGTCCACGTTTTTCTCGGCCACGTCCACCAGCGCGGTTTGCAGCTCGGCCAGCAAATCTGCAATCAGATCAATCTCGCTGCGCAGCCACAGGCGCACGTCGGTGGCCACCTGGTCGTTGCGGCTGCGCCCGGTGTGCAGGCGCTTGCCGGCGTCGCCCACCAGCTGGGTCAGGCGGGCTTCAATGTTCAGGTGCACGTCTTCCAGGTCCAGCTTCCATTCAAAGCTGCCGGCTTCGATTTCGCTGCGAATCTGCGCCATGCCGCGCTCGATGGCGGCCCGGTCTTCGGTGCCGATGATGCCCTGAGCGGCCAGCATTTCGGCGTGTGCCAGGCTGCCGGTGATGTCGGCCAGCCAGAGGCGTTTGTCAAAGAACACGCTGGCGGTGTAGCGCTTGACCAACTCGCTCATGGGCTCCGAGAATAGGGCGGACCAGGCTTCAGATTTTTTGTCAAGTTGGTTGGTGGACATGGTGTTGCCAGCGGCTGAGTAAAGGGTTTGAACAGGGTGGTGGGTTGCCAGGGGCTGGGCAGTAGCCAGATTTGAAACGGGGGCATTTGCCATGCCGGTGGTATCCAGGCCCGCTCTGCGGCTTGCCTCAGCCTATAGTGTTCCGATGAGAGATTCACGAATTTTATCGAGCTTCGAAGAGTCGTCCCACGCAGATGCCACACGTCCGCTGGCGCAGATGCCTGAGCTTGTGCGTGCCCGCGACCTGGTTTTTGACACCTGCAAGGTGGGGGTCGTGCTGCGAGCGGTGCTTTTTGTGCAGGCCATTGCTGCGGTGGTGGGCCTTTTTGGTGCCACTACGCTGCTGAGTTGGTTGACACAAATGGCCCTGTTCACCGGCGCGGCGTTGCCCGCCACGCTGCTGTGGTTGCTGGCGGTGTGTGTCTTGAAAAAGCCCCTGGGTCATCTGCCCATGCCCGCGCAATGGGCGTCGGGCGTTGCGCTGGGTGCGCTGGCGGCACTCTATGGTTGCGGCTTGCTGGTGTGGATGGGCTTGGCCGATCCCGCGCCTTGGTTGGGCAGTGCCGCTGCTGGCGCGCTGGTCGCGACGGTCCTGGTGGCTGCTCTGGTATGGCGCACCAAAGCGCGCACGCCAGCGGGCACCACGGCCCAGTTGGCCGAGTTGCAGGCACGCATACGCCCGCATTTTTTGTTCAACACACTCAACACAGCGATTGCCTTGGTGCGTGAGGAGCCGGCAAAAGCCGAAAATCTGCTGGAAGACCTGAGCGAGTTGTTTCGCCACGCGCTGGCCGATACCCAAGAGGCGGTGCCGTTGCGGCAGGAGCTGGAGCTTGCCGAACATTACCTGGCCATTGAGCAACTGCGTTTTGGCGAACGGCTGAAAGTGGAGTGGAGCATTGATGAAACGGCCTCTAAAGCGATGCTGCCGCCGCTGATTCTTCAGCCTTTGGTCGAAAACGCGGTAAAACACGGTGTGGAGCCCAGCCCGGACGGCGCCATGGTGCGCATCAGCACCCAGCGTCGGGGCAGTGTGGTGGTGATCAAGGTGACCAACACCGTGCCAGCAGGCAGCGGACGCCGCGGCCACGGGCTGGCGCTGAACAATGTGCGCCAGCGCCTGACGCTGCTGCACGACGTGCAGGGGCGCTTTCAAAGCGCTTTGGTCAATGGCGTGTTTCAGGTACGCCTGGAAATCCCGGTATAAGCGCATCAAGGCAGGGCGCATGGCATGACACTCAAAGTACTGATCGTTGACGATGAAACACTGGCGCGGTCTCGGTTGCGCACCCTGCTGGGGGATTGCACCGACCCGCGTGTGGACGTGGTGGGCGAGGCTGCCAACGCCGTGCAGGCCATGGACCAGATTCAGCGAACGGGCTGCGACCTGGTGCTGCTGGACGTGCACATGCCCGGCGTGGACGGTATGACGCTGGCTGCCACGCTGCGTCAGATGGCTGCTGCACCCGCGGTGGTGTTTGTAACCGCCCACGCCGAGCACGCGGTGCAGGCGTTTGAGCTGGAAGCTATCGACTACCTGACCAAACCGGTGCGCCGCGAGCGGCTGCAGCAGGCGCTGCAAAAGGTGGAGCGCCTGCGGCTGGCCGCCGATGGTGGTCCGCAGGTCGAGTCCAACAGCGCAGGCACCGAAAGCCTGATCATTCAGGAACGCGGGCGCAGCGAACGCGTGGCGCTGTCCGATGTGGTCTATCTCAAGGCGGAGTTGAAGTACATCACCGTGCGCACGGCGGACAAAGAGCATATTTTTGATGGCGCCCTGAGCGATCTGGAGCAGCGCTACGCCCACCTGTTTGTGCGTGTGCACCGCAACGCGCTGGTGGCACGCCGCGCGGTGCGGGCGGTGGAGAAGCACAACGATCCGGTGGAGGGTGAGGGCTGGACGGTGCGGTTGGACGGTGTGGACGAGCGTTTGTCGGTTTCCCGTCGCCAGTTGGCTGCTGTTCGTGAAGCGCTGATGAGCTGAACCGGCTGGCAGACTCCCCCCGCACCGTCAGTGCCGTCCCCGGGGGGTGACACCGCAGGCGGCGCGGGGATCAATATTCTGCCGCCTCAATTAGAAACCGCACCCGCCGCTGACCCTGCCACTCGTCGGCGTCCAGCCGAAACGCCAGTTTCACCCGTTCGGGCAACGGCTCGGTGTGGCCAAACCAGATGCCGTCCACCGGCTCGCCCTGGTGCTTGATTTTCAGCGCCAGGTGCTTTTCACCCACCAGCCGCTGGCTGACGATTTGCACCTCTTCGCAAAACACCGGCGGCGCAAAGCCCTGGCCCCACACCTCTTTGTGCAGCGTGTCCACCAGGTCGGTGCGGCGGTACTGTTTGTCCAGCACGCCGTCGGCTTCCAGCCGGCGTTGCAGGGTGGCGGCGTCCAGCCATTCGTGGGCCACCAGCTGCAAGGCGGTTTCAAAGGTTTCCAGGTGTTCTTCGTCGATGGTGCAGCCGGCGGCCATGGCGTGCCCGCCAAAGCGCAGCAACACGCCCGGGTGGCGCTTGGCCACCAGGTCGAGCGCGTCGCGCAGGTGAAAGCCGGGGATGGAGCGGCCTGAGCCCTTGAGTTCGTTTTCCTTGCCCTCGGCACCGCTGGCGGCAAACACAAACGTGGGGCGGTGCAGCTTGTCTTTCAGGCGTGAGGCCACGATGCCGACCACGCCCTCGTGGAAGTCCGGGTCGAACACGATCAGCGCTGGCGGCGGCTCTTCGGACTCGTCAAACATTTCTTCGGCCAGCATCAGGGCCTGATCGCGCATGTCGCCCTCAATGGCCTTGCGCTCGCGGTTGATGCCGTCGAGCGTGCGCGCCAGTTCGTCGGCGCGTAATGCGTCGTCGGTGCTCAGGCATTCGATGCCCAGCGTCATGTCGGCCAGGCGGCCGGCGGCGTTCAGGCGTGGGCCCAGGGCAAAGCCGAAGTCGAAGCTGGTGGCTTTGGGCGCTTGGCGTGCGGCCACGTTGAACAGCGCGGTCATGCCCGGCGGCATGGCGCCGGCGCGCACGCGCTTGAGCCCTTGGGCCACCAGGCGGCGGTTGTTGGCGTCGAGCTTGACCACGTCAGCCACCGTACCCAAGGCCACCAAGGGCAACAGCGTGTCGATTTTGGGCTGTGACTTCGCATCAAAGACCCCGCGCTCGCGCAGTTCGGCCCGCAAGGCCAGCAGCACATAAAACATGACGCCCACACCGGCGATCGACTTGCTCTCGAAATCGCAACCGGGCTGGGTGGGGTTGACGATCACGCAGCCGTCGGGCACCACCACCTGGCCGTTGTTCAGGGCGGGCAGGTGGTGATCGGTCACGATGACTTGCAGGCCCAGTTCGCGCGCAGCACGTACGCCTTCGATGCTGGCAATGCCGTTGTCCACCGTCACCAGCACGTCGGCGCCTTGCGCTTTGACGCGCCGGGCAATCGCGGGGGTGAGGCCATAGCCGTCGGTCACGCGATCGGGCACCAGGTAGTTCACGCGGCTGTAGCCCATGGGCGCGCCCAGCAGGCGCAGGCCGCGCAGGCCCACGGCGCAGGCGGTGGCACCGTCGCAGTCGTAGTCGGCCACGATGCAGATGGCTTGGTTGGCGGCCATGGCGTCGGCCAGGGCGCGGGCGGCTTCTGCTGCGCCTTTCATGGACGCGGGCGGCAGCAGCAGCGAGAGGGCGTCGTCCAGCTGCTCTTTGCTGGTGATGCCGCGCGCGGCAAACAGGCGGGCCAGCAGCGGGTGCAGGCCGCTTTGCTCCAGCGCCCAGGCGGCGCGGGGGGGAACGTCGCGTGTGATGATTTTCATAGCGATTCGAGAACTTTCCAGGCGGGGGCAGGGCTCCGCAGATTTTTGAAGAAATGGCCTAAACGCGCGCCGGCACTGCGCGGCGCGTTGACCCAGCGCTGCGCGCTGCGTTCGCCACACAGGCTGAGGGTGACGGCTTCGCCCCGGCGGGCGGCGTCCAGCAGGGGCTTGATGGCGGTGGCGTCGAGCGCGGCCCAGGCGGCTTGCCAGGCGGCCCAGTCGGCGCGCAGCGCGGCCTGGCGCAGGGTGTCGGGCATGTCGGGTGCGGTTGGTGGCGCCAGGGGTGCGGGCAAGGCGCCGGCACCGCTGATCCAGATGCCGTTGATGATGTGCTGGCGGGCGGCTTCGCGAGCGTCGTTCACCGCGTGGGTATAGAACAGCATTTGCGCCTCGCTCTGCAGCCGCTTGAGCAGCTGGGCGCCCGCCGGGTTGGCGGGGCTCTCCACCAGCCAGGCGTCCACCGGGCGGCCCATCACGCGGTCCAGGCTGGCGCAGGCAATGCCGCGCAGCGCCTCGCCGCTGGCGTGCCAGCGGGTGGCGCTCTCATAGCGCAGGGTGATGCCGTCTTCGGCGCAAAACGGCGCCAGCGCGTCAAACAGCGGCCTGGCATGGGTATCGTCCAGGCCCAGTTGCTCGCCCGGCAGCAGGGTGACCTGCTCCATGCCCACCTGAAAGTGGCAGGGCGTGAACCAGGCCTGGGGGGTGGTGGGGTCGTCGCTTTGCGCGGCGGCCCAGGGAATCAAACCGTCGCCGTAAGGGTTTCCGGCGGGCTGCACCAGGCCCAGTGCCCGGGCCAGGGCGCGCTCGTGTGGCAGGCTCAGGCTGTGGTCGTTGCCGGCGTCGGTGTCTTCAGGGGTCAGCTCGGCCAGCAGGGCGTTCAGGTGCGGTGTGACCAGCTGGGGCCCGATGGCCCGGCATTCGGGTGCGCTGGCGCTGGCAAACGGAATCAGCAGGTGCGGGGTGGCTTCTGGGGCCATGGGGGAGGCAGACATGGCCTTGATTGTCGGGGATGCCACAATCGGCCAAAGTTTTTACCCATGCAAACCCCCTACGAACTCATTCTTGGCTGGCGCTACACCCGCGCGGGCCGCGCCACGCGGCGCAACGGCTTTATTTCCTTCATCTCGGGCGTGTCCATGCTGGGCATTGCGCTGGGCGTGGCCGCGCTCATCATCGTGCTCAGCGTGATGAACGGCTTTCAGAAGGAGGTGCGCGACCGCATGCTCGGCGTGCTTTCGCACATCGAGGTGTTCGAGCCCGGTGGCGAGGCTATTCCCAACCTGGCCGGCACGCTGGCCGCCATTGAGCGCCACCCCGAGGTGCTGGGCGCAGCACCCTTTGTGGGGGCGCAGGCGCTGATTGCGCGCGGCGAAGACATGAAGGGTGCGCTGGTGCGGGGCATTGACCCGGCGCTGGAACCCCAGGTGACCGACCTGGTGGCCGACCTGGCCGACACCGTGCTGCCCCGGCTGGTGCCCGGTGCGTTTGGCGTTATTTTGGGTGGCGAGCTGGCGCGCAGCCTGGGTGTGGCCCAGGGCGACACGGTGACGCTGATTGCGCCCAGCGGCCAGGTGACGCCGGCGGGCGTGGTGCCGCGCATTCGCCAGATGACGGTGGTGGGCGTGTTCGACTCGGGCCACTTTGAATACGACTCGGCGCTGGCGCTGCTGCACATGGACGACGCGGCCCGCATCTTTCGCGTGGAAGGCGCCACCGGCGTGCGCGTGAAGATCAAAGACCTGCACGCCGCGCGCGAGGTGGCTATTTCCATCGCAGCCGACCTCGACCCCGGCCTGCTGGTGCGCGACTGGACGCGCCAGAACCGCACCTGGTTTGCCGCCGTGCAGCTGGAAAAACGCATGATGTTCATCATCCTCACGCTCATCGTGGCGGTGGCCGCGTTCAACCTGGTCTCCACGCTGGTGAAGACGGTGACCGACAAGCACGCCGACATTGCCATTCTGCGCACGCTGGGCGCGAGCCCGCAAAGCATCATGGGCATCTTTATGGTGCAGGGCGCCATGGTGGGCATCATCGGCACCGGCCTGGGCCTGCTGCTGGGCCTGGGGGTGGCGTTCAACATCGACACCCTGGTGCCCGCGCTGGAGCGCGCGCTGGGTGCCAGCTTTTTGCCGCAAGACATTTACCTCATCAGCCGCATGCCGAGCGACCCGCAGCAAAGCGACATCTTGCCGATTGCGCTGATTTCGCTGGCGCTGTCGTTTGTGGCCACCATTTACCCGAGTTGGCGCGCGAGCCGTGTGAACCCTGCGGAGGCGCTGCGCTATGAGTGATGTGGCCCCCAAGCGTCTTCCCGCCTTCAGCGCGAATCCGGGGCTCCGCCGCTGCGCGGGTCGCTGCCCCCCGAGGGGGCGCGTTTTGCCTTGGGGCGGCCCGGCGGCAAAACTTGCTTCTGGCTGCTGCACCACGGCACTTACTTCATCTGTATGACCGACATCGTTCTTCAGGCCTCCGGCCTCACCAAACGCTTCACCGAAGGCCGGCTGGACGTGACCGTGCTCAAGGGTGTGGACCTGACCGTGCGCGCCGGCGAGACCATTGCCATCGTCGGCGCTTCGGGCTCGGGCAAGAGCACGCTTCTGCACCTGCTGGGTGGGCTGGACGCACCCAGCAGCGGCACGGTGCAGCTGATGGGGCAAACGCTCTCCAGCCTGAGCCCCACCCAGCAAGGCCAGTTGCGCAACCAGCACCTGGGCTTTGTGTACCAGTTTCACCACCTGTTGCCCGAATTCAGCGCACGCGACAACGTGGCCATGCCGCTGTGGATTCGCCGCATGCCGCGCCCGCAAGCGGGCGAGCGCGCTGCGCAGATGCTGCAGCGCGTGGGACTGACGGAGCGCCTGGCGCACCGGCCGGCCGAGCTTTCAGGCGGCGAGCGCCAGCGCGTGGCCATGGCGCGGGCGCTGGTCACCCAGCCGGCCTGCGTGCTGGCCGACGAGCCCACCGGCAACCTCGACCGCGCCACCGCCGACGGCGTGTTTGAACTCATGATGCAACTGGCCCGCGACCAGGGCACGGCCTTCATTGTGGTCACCCACGACGAAACCCTGGCCGCCCGCTGCGGCCGGGTGATGCGGCTCACCGCCGGTGTCTTGACCTGACAGCGGGTTGAACAGCAGTCTGAGGCCGCGCCAACACGCCCATGTGGATCGACACCCATTGCCACCTGGACGCCCCCGAATTGGGCGCTGACCACGCGCTGGCGCTGCAACTGCGCGATCGCGCGGCGGGCCTGGGTGTGGGGCTGTGCGTGATACCGGCGGTGGAGCGGGCCAACTGGGACACCGTGCGCCAGCTGGCCCACCGTCTGGGCGACGCCTACGCGCTGGGCATCCACCCGCTGTTTGTGCCGCAAGCGCACGACGGCGACTTGCAGGCGCTGGACGCCGCGCTGACCGAGCACCGCAACGACCCGCGCCTGGTGGCGGTGGGAGAAATCGGCCTCGACTTTTTTGTGCCCGCCTTGTGCGAGAGCGCGATGCGCGAGCGCCAGACCGGGTTTTACCGCGAGCAACTCAAGCTGGCCCGAAAGCACGGCCTGCCGGTGATTCTGCATGTGCGCCGCAGCGCCGACGCGGTGCTCAAGCACCTGCGCGAACTGCCCACCGGCGGTGGCATCGCCCACGCCTTCAGCGGCAGTGAACAGCAAGCCCAGGCGTTTCTGGGCCTGGGGTGCAAGCTGGGCTTTGGCGGGGCGCTCACGTTTGAGCCCGCCCAGCGCCTGCGCCGCCTGGCCAGCACGCTGCCGCTGTCGGCCCTGGTGCTGGAAACCGACGCGCCCGACATACCGCCGCACTGGCTCTACGCCACCGCCGCCGAGCGCCTGAACGGGCGTGCGCAGGGCATCAATTCACCGGCCGAGTTGCCGCGCATTGCGGCGGAGGTGGCGGGTTTGCGCGGCCTGCCGCTGGCCGACTTGGCGCAAGCCACCATGGCCAACGCGGTGCAGGCGCTGCCCCGGCTGGCGGGTTTGCTGCCGCAAGGCGCGGCATGAGCCGCCTGCAAGGTCTGGCGCCGGTGTTTGGGCCGCACACGCGGCTGCTGGTGCTGGGCAGTTTTCCCGGCGTGGCGTCTTTGCGGGCGCAGCAGTATTACGGCCACCCGCAAAATCAGTTTTGGAAAATTCTGGGTGCTGTGTGGGCGCTGCCGCTGGTGCAAATGCCGTACCCCGAACGCATCAGCGCGCTGCACGCACACGGCCTGGGCTTGTGGGATGTGTACGGCGCCTGCGAGCGCGAAGGCAGTCTGGACGCGAACATCCAGGCCGCCGAGCTGAACGATTTGGCTTGGTTGCGCGGCCAGTGCCCGCAATTGAGAGCCATTGCGCACAACGGCGGCGAGAGTTTTCGCCATGCCCGGCACACCGAAAAATTCGGTCTGCCGGTGGTCAGGCTGCCGTCCACCAGCCCGGCCAACGCGAGCTGGTCTTTTGACCGGAAACTGGCCGCCTGGGCCGAGGTGTTGCAGCGGTATGGACTGGTTCCTGCAGAAAAACCCGCTGTGCAGGCGCTGGGTTGAATCCTTCCCGGCCCAAGTCCCCCAACGAGCCTGCGCCGTGGCCCTGTTCATAATGCTTGTTTTGGCCGATCGCAGACAACCATGAAGTACCCCACCGCTTGCGCCTGTTCCCCGGCGCCTTTCATCCACCCCGCCGAAGCAGCCCAGCCACGTGGTTGCGGAGCCCGCGCATGAAGGCCGGTGCCAACGCCGCCGCGCGCAAACGCACCGGCCAGCAGACCCTGCCCGAGGTGACGATTTCTGAAGACAGCGAGGTGCGCTTTTTGCACCTGGGCACCGAATGGATTCAGGGCTCCATGTTGCTGGAGGCGCCGTTTGACATTGAGCTGGACTATGTGCAGCGCATGGTGGCCTGGCTGTTGTTTGTGACGCCCGAGTCGGTGAGCAAGCGCCGCGCCCTGCAGCTTGGCCTGGGATCGGCGGCGCTGACCAAGTTTCATTTCAAGAAACTGCGCATGGACACCACCGCCATTGAGATCAACCCCCAGGTGCTCGCGGTGTGCCGCACCTGGTTCAAACTGCCCGACGACGGCCCGCGCCTGCGCGTGGTGCTGGCCGACGCAGGCGAAGAAATACGCAACCCCGCCTACACCGGGCGCATCGACGCCTTGCAGGTGGACCTGTACGACCACGAGGCCGCAGCCCCGGTGCTGGACAGTCCCGACTTTTACGGCGACTGCCGCTCGGTGCTGAGCGACGACGGCGTGATGACGGTGAACCTGTTTGGCCGCGACACCAGCTACGAGCGCTCGCTGCAGAGCATCTGCGCCGCCTTTGGGGAAGATGCGGTGTGGGCCTTTAAACCCACGCGCGAGGGCAACACCATTGTGTTGGCGCAGCGCACCGCCACCCGGCCCACCCGCATGGAGCTGCTGGCGCGCGCCGAGGCGGTGCAAGAGCGCTGGAGCTTGCCGGCGGTGAAGTGGCTCAAAATTTTCAAACCCGTTGCTTGAGGGCTGTATGAAAACCATGCCCAACCCCAACCCGATGGTGGACGACATGGGCCCGCTGGACTGGCGCATGCTGGTGGACTGGTTGCGCGACGACGGCGTGATCACCGTGCAGGAAGCCGAGCGCACCACCACCCGCTGCGCCTCGGCCCACAGTGCACAGCACCCGCTGCAGCGCTTGGCCGTGGTGGGCATGGCGCGCGCGGTGGACGGCAGTGTGCTCGATGCAGAACAGTTGACCGAGTGGCTGGCCCAGCGCTGCGGCCTGACCTACCTGCGCATCGATCCGCTGAAAGTGGACGTGGGCAAGGTGAGCGACGTGATGAGCGCGGCCTATGCCGAGCGCCACAAGGTCCTGCCGGTGCAAGTCAGCGCTGCCGAGGTGGTGGTGGCCACCGCCGAGCCGTTCATCCGCGACTGGGTGCCCGAGGTGGAGCGCCAGACCCGCAAGACGGTGCGTCTGGTGCTGGCCAGCCCCACGGCCATTTCGCGCTACACGGCCGAGTTTTTTGCGCTGGCCAAGTCGGTCCGTGCGGCCAACAAAAGCACTGGCCAGGGCGGCTTTGGCAGTTTTGAACAACTGGTCGAACTGGGCAAGGCCAACAAACAGCTCGACGCCAACGACCAGGGCGTGGTGCAGGTGGTGGACTGGCTCTGGCAGTACGCCTTCGACCAGCGCGCCAGCGACATCCACCTGGAGCCCAGGCGCGAGCAGGGCGTGATCCGCTTTCGCATCGACGGCGTATTGCACCCGGTCTACCAGATGCCCATGGGCGTGATGAACGCGATGATCGCGCGCATCAAGCTGCTGGGCCGCATGGACGTGGTGGAAAAGCGCCGGCCGCAAGACGGCCGCATCAAGACGCTGCGCCCCGGTATCGGTGCCGCGCGCGGCGACGAGGTGGAAATGCGCTTGTCCACCCTGCCCACCGCTTTTGGCGAAAAGCTGGTGATGCGCATTTTTGACCCGGAAGTCACGGTGAAAGACCTGAGCGCACTGGGCTTTGCGCCACACGACGCGCAGCGTTGGGAAGGTCTGACCAAACGGCCGCACGGCATCGTGCTGGTGACCGGCCCCACCGGCTCGGGCAAAACCACCACGCTCTACGCCACGCTCAAGCGCCTGGCCACCGAAGAGGTGAACGTGAGCACGGTGGAAGACCCGATTGAGATGATCGAACCCGCCTTCAACCAGGTTCAGGTGCAGCCACACCTGGACCTGGACTTTGCCCAGGGCCTGCGCGCCCTGATGCGGCAAGACCCGGACATCATCATGGTGGGCGAAATCCGCGACCTGCCCACCGCCGAAATGGCGGTGCAGGCTGCGCTGACAGGCCACTTGGTGTTCACCACGCTGCACACGAACGACGCACCCGCCGCGATCATGCGGCTGATGGAGCTGGGCATACCGCCGTATTTGATCAACGCCACCGTGCTGGGTGTGCTGGCGCAGCGCCTGGTGCGCACCCTGTGTCCGGCGTGCCGCACGCGCGAAGACGAGGCCACAGCCACTGCCTCGCGCCAAACACTGAGCGACTTGGTGAAGCCCTGGAAAGTGAGCGGAAGCTACCGGCCGTACCAGCCTGTGGGCTGCGTGGACTGCCGCATGACCGGTTTTCGGGGTCGCATGGGGTTGTACGAGTTGCTGGTGGTGACCGAGGCTTTCAAGGAAAAAGTCAGCCGCGAGCCCCAGTTGGAGAGCCTGCACAAACAGGCCATCACCGATGGTATGCGCCCGTTGCGCCTGGCCGGTGCGGTCCGTGTGGCCGAAGGCCTGACCACGCTGGACGAGGTGCTGGCCTGCACACCGCCGGTGAATTGAGTGCATGGCGCGGCATCGAACCGCTGGGCGGGGTAGCCCTGGGATGGCTTGAGATTCATCAAACGCTTATATTCGCTGTTTCTCCGTTGTCGCAACCCGAGCCTGCATGATCCCCATCAAAACCGAGTCCGCCTGGCGCGGCACCGCCGACTGCCGCCACTGTGGCATCCGCGACATGGTGCTGTTCGCCGACCTGCGCGAAGAAGACTTCGCCTTGATCCATGCGCCCATCGATGATCTGGAATTTGCCGTTGGGCAGCCTCTGGTGCGCATGGGTGAAACCGCCACCTCGCTCTACACGCTGCGCGTGGGCGTGATCAAGCTGGTGCGCAACACGGTGGACGGGCGCCAGCGCATCGTGCGGGTGCTGCGCTCGGGCGACGTGGTGGGTCTGGAAGCGCTCATGGGCCCCACCTACGACTCCGACGCCATCGCCCTCACGCCCATCAAGGTGTGCCGCCTGCCGCTGCAAGTGATTCAACGCCTGAACCGTGAAACCCCGCGCCTGCACCAGCGCCTGCTGGAAAAATGGCACCGCAGCCTGAAAGAGGCCGACGACTGGCTGGCCGACCTGAACTTTGGCAACGCCCGCCAGCGCGTGGCCGGGCTCATTTTGAAAATGCGCACAGAAAACGATGCCGATGTGTGCCACCTGTTTTCGCGCGAAGACATGGGTGCCATGCTCGACCTGAAGCTCGAAACCGTGAGCCGCACGCTCTCAGCCTTTGAGCGCGAAGGCCTCATTGAGCCGCTTGACAAGCAGGGCAGGGTGTACCGCGTGGTGGACGCCGAGCGCCTGTCTGCCCCCAAGGCCTGAGAGGCTGAGGGGCCAGGTGACAGCCGGCCAGACCGCCTGTGCCGATAATCGGCGCCATGCCCTCAACGCCCTCGCGCCCCGTGCCCCACCTCGCCACTGGCTTGCTGCTTGCCAGCGCCGGCTCCATCGCTTTTTCGGGCAAGGCCATCATCGTCAAGCTGGCCTACCGCCATGGGGTGGACGCGGTCACGCTCATCATGTACCGCATGCTGTTTGCGCTGCCGCTGTTTCTCGCGCTGGCCTGGTGGGCCAGCCGGGGCAAGGCGGCGCTCACCCGGCAAGACTGGCTGGGCATCCTGGGCCTGGGGTTCACCGGCTATTACCTGGCGAGCTTTCTGGACTTCTGGGGTTTGCAATACATCAGCGCCAGCCTGGAGCGGCTCATTTTGTACCTCAACCCCACGCTGGTGCTGGTGCTCGGTTGGGTGGTCTACAAGCGCCGCATCACCCATCTGCAGGCGTTGGCCATGGCGGTGAGCTACGCCGGCGTGCTGCTGGTGTTTGGCCACGAGGCCGACTTTGCCGGGCCCAACGCGGTGCTGGGCGCGGCGCTGGTGTTTGGCAGCGCCATCAGCTACGCCATCTACCTTGTGTACAGCGGTGAGCTGGTCAAGCGCCTGGGCTCCATGCGGTTGGTGGGGCTGGCCACCAGCGTGGCCTGTGTGCTGTGCCTGCTGCAATTCGTGTTGCTGCGCCCGCTGGAGGCCGCCACGGTGGTGGCACCCGAGGTCATCTGGTTGTCGGTGCTCAACGCCACGCTGTGCACCTTTGCGCCCGTCATCATGGTGATGATGGGCATTGAACGCATTGGCGCCAGCCTGGCCGCGCAGACCGGCATGATCGGCCCCATGTCCACCATCGCCATGGGCGTGCTGAGTTTGGACGAGCCGTTCAACGGCTGGATCGTGGCCGGCACGGTGCTGGTGGTCACGGGCGTGTTTTTGGTGACGCGCTTTGGTTCGGCCAGCGCAGGCAAATAACTTTTCACAGGAGACTTCCACATGGACATGGGCATTGCAGGCAAATGGGCGCTGGTGTGCGGCGCCAGCAAAGGGCTGGGCCTGGGCTGCGCGCAGGCGCTGGCGGCTGAGGGGGTGCACGTGGTCATGGTGGCCCGCCGCGCCGACGTGCTAACCGCTTCGGCAGACGCCCTGCGCAAGGCGTCACCCGGCGTGCAGGTGCTGGCTGTGGCCGCAGACATCACCACCGCCGAAGGGCGCGCCGCTGCATTCGCAGCCCCGGGCGGCCCTGGCACCGCGTTCGACATCGTCGTCACCAACGCCGGTGGCCCGCTCCCCGGCGACTTTCGCAGCTGGGACCGCGACACCTGGATCCAAGCGCTGGACGCCAACATGCTCACCCCCATCGAACTCATCAAGGCCACGGTGGACGGCATGGCGGCACGCGGCTTTGGCCGCATCGTCAACATCACCAGCAGTGCGGTGAAGGCACCCATCGACATTTTGGGTCTGAGCAACGGCGCGCGCAGCGGTTTGACGGGCTTCGTGGCCGGTGTGGCGCGCAGCGGCATCGCGGCACAAGGGGTGACCATCAACAACCTGCTGCCCGGCAAGTTCGACACCGACCGCATTGCCACCGTCATCCAGGGTGCGGCTGAGAAAACCGGCAAAAGCGTGGACGACATCCGGCGCGCCCAACAGGCACAGATTCCGGCCGGCCGTTTCGGCAACCCGCAAGAGTTCGGCGCGATTTGTGCGTTTTTGTGCAGCGTGCACGCCAGTTACATGACGGGGCAAAACGTGCTGGCCGATGGCGGGGCGTACGCGGGGAGTTTTTGACACTGCCAACATCTTCAGCGTGCACTCACAAGGTTCCACGATTCTGCTTGGAGGTGGTGGGCTCCTGCTTATATTTCACCTGCAGTTCGGAACACAGGTCATAGAGCTGTTGGGCAGCAGGGGATAGCATCGTGGAACGGCGTTTGATCAACCCCATCTTTCTTTTGACCACGGGATCAACGAGCGGGACGCTGACCAGCAGCGGGTGGTCGGATCCGGGCATGGCCATGGATGGCACAGCGGCGACGCCCAGTCCTGCCTCCACCAAACCCACCATTGTGGTGCCGTGTTGTGTTTCGTACATGCTTTGGGGTTGGCCTGTGAGTCCCGCAAGCGCTTGGTCCAGCAGCAGGCGGTTGCCCGAGGCCTTGCCCACCGAGATGTAGTCGTAGTTGGCCAGCTCAGCCCAACGCACTTGTTTCATTTTCGCGAGGGGATGGTCGCGTCGACAAGCTGCCACGAATTGCTCTTCCAGCAAGGGTTCGAATTCCACGTCGTTTTCTTGCGATCCGATGAAGTTCAGGCCGAAGTCGGCCTCACCGCGAGCGACCGCGAGCAACACCTCGTTGGCACTGTCATCAATGATCTTGACGCGAATGCGGGGGTAGCGCTGGTGGTAGAGCGCAATCACGCCAGACAAAAAGTAGTTCACCGCAGACGGCACGCACGCGACGGTGACCTCGCCCATACGGGTTGCTGCTACGCCGCGAATGCCCAGAAGCGTTGTGTCCAAGGCATCCAGGATTGGGCGCAACTGGCGGTCAAAGTCTCTACCCACTGCGGTCAAGCTGACGCGCCGCGTGGTGCGTTCCAGCAAGCGCGCACCGAGGGCTTGTTCGAGTTTGTCAACGCGGCGGCTGAAGGCCGGCTGCGAGATATGTACCGATTCGGCCGCTTTGCGGAAGTTGCCCAGTTCCGCCACGGCTCGGAAGGCCAGAAGATCGTTCAGGTCGAAATTCATATTGGTGGTTTCCCTTTTGATTGATGTGTATTTTGGATCAATCCATCGGAAATCGGCAATTTACAGGGTTGAGTTAGTCACCGATCATTCTCGCCAGCCTGCTACATGATCCATGGGACAGACAGCGGGCCGACCATGCCGACGATGTTCGGGATTTCACACGCAGAGATAGGAGACAAGACATGCCATCCAACACCACCCGCCGGACCTTTGCGTCCACTGCCCTGACGCTGAGCGCCTCGTTGGCCTTTGTGGCGTTGGGATTGCCCAGCGCAGCCCTGGCGCAGAACGTCAGCTTCGCCGGGAAGACGGTTGAATTTGTCATCCCTTTTGGTGTTGGCGGTGGCTCCGATGTGTGGGCGCGCTTCAACGCGCCTTACCTGTCCAAGTACCTGCCGGGCAATCCCAACGTGGTCGTGAAAAACGTGCCGGGTGGGGGCTCCATCACGGGTACCAACCAATTTGCCTCGAACGCCAAGCCCGACGGACTCAGTGTGCTCGGCACCTCCGGTTCGACCCAGTTTCCCTACCTGCTGGGTGACCCGCGGGTGCGCTACGAGTACAAGGACTGGCAGATGGTCATGGCAGCCCCCACAGGGGGTGTGGCTTATCTCAGCTCAAAATTTGGTGTGAAATCGGCTAAAGATCTGGGCAAGCTCAAAGGCCAGAAGCTGGTGTATGGCAGCCAGGGTGCCACCTCGCTGGACTTGGTTCCTCTGCTGGGGTTCCGGCTGCTGGGCCTGGAGGTCCAGCATGTCTTCGGCATGAAGAGCCGCGGCGAGGGCCGCCTGGCGTTCGAGCGCGGCGAGGCCAACATCGATTACCAGACCAGCTCGGCCTACATCAAGAACGCCCTGCCGCTGGTGAAGGAAGGCAAGGCCGTTCCGCTGTTCAGCTGGGGCGTGACCGACGAGAACGGCAACATCATTCGCGATCCCGCCTTCCCCGACCTGCCGCACATTGGCGAGGCCATCCAGTTGGCCACGGGCAAGGCACCCTCGGGCGGCGAATGGGAGGCCTTCAAAGCTTTTCTGATTGCCGGTTTCCCGGCGCAGAAGCTGTTGGTTCTGCCCAAAGGGACATCGAAGGAAGTTGTGGAAGCCTACCGCGAGGCGGTGCGCAAGATGATCAAGGACCCGGCCTACCAGGCAGGCAAGGAAGACGCGCTGGGTGGCTATGAGCAGGTGACCGACAAGGCGGGCGACGCCCTGTTTCGCGAGGCCACCACCATCGCTCCGCATGCGCGCGACTGGGTGCGCTACCACCTGAGCAAGAACTACAACGTCGCCTTCTGACGCTGGCTTTTTCTCTCACAGGGTTTCCTGACCCGTCGGCTGTCTTGGCGCCGACGTGGAGTGAACCCTTCCCCGTGCTTTTTTGTGTAAACAGGCCGCATTCGACGGTCATGTCTGGAGACATCCATGCTCGAAACCATGCAGAGCGCCTTCGTCGGCCTCATGAGCCTGCAGCACCTGACCTACATGCTGCTGGGCATCGTGGTGGGTCTTGGCGTCGGCATTCTTCCCGGCCTGGGCGGTATCGCCGGCATGTCTTTGCTCATGCCTTTCATCTACGGCATGGACCCGGTGTCGGCCATCGCGATGCTGGTGGGCATGGTGGCCGTGATACCGACCGGTGACACCTTCACGTCGGTGCTGATGGGCATACCGGGCTCCAGTGCCAGTCAGGCGACGGTGCTGGATGGCTATCCGCTGGCCAAGAAGGGTCAGGCAGCGCGTGCGCTGAGTGCGGCGTTCTCGGCTTCCCTCATGGGGGGCGTGTTCGGGGCCATTCTCCTGACCGGGTTCGTGGTGGTGGCCAAGCCGCTCATCCTGATGTTCTCCACCGCAGAGCTTTTCATGTTCGCCGTGCTTGGGTTGTCGGTGGTCGGGGTGCTGGCGGGTGCCAGCATCGTGCGCGGTGTGGCTGCGTGCGGCCTGGGCATCATGTTTGGCGCCATCGGTGCGGCCCCAGCCACAGGCGAAAGCCGCTTTGACCTCAAGCTGGACTATCTGCAAGACGGCATTCCCTTGGTGATCATCGGTCTGGGGCTGTTTGCGATTCCCGAGCTGGCCGAACTCATGCGCCGGCACCGCCCCATTGCTTCGGAGGCCACGCTGGGATCGGGTTGGCTGCAGGGCGTGAAAGACACGTTCAAGCACTGGTTTCTCGTGTTGCGCTGTTCTGCCCTGGGCACCTTTATTGGCGCGATTCCCGGTCTGGGGGGCGGCGTGGTCGACTGGATCGCCTACGGCCACGTGGTGCAGTCGAGCAAAGACAGCAGCCAGTTTGGCAAGGGCGACATCCGCGGTGTCATCGCACCCGAGTCGGCCAACAACGCGCTGCAGGGCGGCGCGCTCATGCCGACCTTGTTGTTCGGCATCCCAGGTTCCGGGTCCATGGCGGTGTTCCTGGGCGGCATGGTGTTGCTGGGCATGCAACCCGGCCCCAACATGGTCACCACCGATCTGAACCTGACGTACACCATCGCCTGGACGCTGGCCATTGCCAGCATCGTGGGCGCCTTCATCTGTTTCTTGCTGGCCGCACCCATTGCGCGCCTCACCTTTGTACCGTTCAACCTGATCGCGCCCGCCATGATCATGCTGATCTGCTTTGCCGCGTTTCAGGCCAGGCGCGATCTGACGGACCTGCTGGTGCTGTTTGCCATCGGCATCCTCGGCATTTTCTTGCGTCGCTTTGGCTGGCCACGACCCGCCTTCCTGATCGGTTTCGTTCTCTCCGGTCAGGTGGAAAGCTACCTCTATCAGGCGCTTCAGTTCTACGGCTGGGGCTTCCTGCAGCGGCCAGGCGTGCTCATCATCGGGGCGCTGGCGGTGGCTTCCTTGCTGATGGCGGTGCGCAGCCGGGTGTCGGAAGACGGCGCCGTGGCCAACGGCGCACAGTCGGGCGCGCAGGCACCCACCGAACCCGCTGGTGGCCGCACACGGTCCGAGCGCATGCCCCAACTGGTGTTTGCCGTGATCGTGCTGGCGCTCTTTGTCTATGGCGTGGCCAGCAGCTACCCGCTGTCGTTTCTGGGGGCTGTGTTTCCGCTGTCCACCTCGTCGCTGATGTTGCTCTTCACCGGCTTCATCGTCTGGAAGCTCGTCTGTGGTGCACCCGGGCACTCAACCCACTGTGACCAGGAGATCGCGGCGCGGGTTGGCAACAGCCACGACGGCAGCAGCGTCTGGCCCTCGGTGGGGTGGTTCGCCTTCCTGTTCGGGATGACGGCGCTGATCGGTTTCATTCTGTCGCTGGCGATCTTTATCTCTGCCTTCCTTGTCACCCGCACCACGATCGGCTGGATCAAGAGCCTGGTGTATGCGGGGACGTGCATCGGCTTCATGGTCACCCTGGGTCACTTTCTCACGCTGGACTTCCCGGCGGGTGTCCTGCAACGCTTTGTCGAGCTCCCCTGGCCGCTGAAGTGATGCACAGGCGTCAATCTCCCCCACTGTCTCAAAGCCCAATCAGGAGCTGACATGTCCATTCCCAACCCGCTGACCGACTGGATCGGTCGTCAGGAAATCCTGAACGACTTCATTGGCGCCACGCCGGTCAAAGCCCTGAACGCCACCCTGGACCACCCCGACATGGCGGTGACCAGCGGCACCCCGCTGCCGCCGCTGTGGCACTGGCTGTACTTCCTGCCCTTGCACCGCCAGAGCGAGATTGGTGCCGATGGTCACGCCAAGCGTGGCGGCTTTCTGCCGCCGGTGCCTTTGCCACGCCGCATGTGGGCGGGCAGCCAGTTCGAGTTCCGTTCGCCGGTCCATGTGGGCGACGAGTTGCAGCGCACTTCGACCATCGCCAACGTCACCGAGAAGGCGGGGCGGACAGGCAAGCTGGTGTTCGTGAAGGTGCGCCACGAACTGCGGTGCAACGGGGCGCCCGATCCCGCCGTCTTCGAATTTCACGACATCGTTTACCGGGAGGCCAAACAGGCGAGCGATGTGGAGCCGCCGCCGGTGGCTGCGCCCACCGGTGCGCCGTGGCAGCTGGAGATCGTGCCGGACGACGTGCTGCTGTTCCGTTACAGCGCGCTCACGTTCAACGGCCACCGCATCCACTACGACCGCCAGTACGTGACCCAGGTCGAAGGCTACCCCGGCCTGATCGTGCACGGCCCGTTGATTGCCACGCTGCTGATGGACCAGATTCGCCGCCACCTGCCGGGCGCTGACGTGGCGAGCTTCAGCTTCAAAGCGGTGCGGCCCACGTTCGACCTGCACCCTTTTCGTGTCAACGGCGCGCCGCAAGCCGACGGCAAGACGGTGAAGCTCTGGGCCCAGGACCACGAGGGCTGGCTGACCATGGACGCCGTGGCCACGTTGCGCTGAAGGACACACCATGCAACCGCTTCAAGGCATCACCGTCGTCACACTCGAACACGCCATCGCGGCGCCGTTCGCCACCCGCCAACTCGCCGACCTGGGTGCGCGCGTGATCAAGATCGAGCGCCCCGGCGTGGGCGATTTCGCGCGCGGCTACGACACCCGCGTGCGGGGCATCGCCTCGCACTTTGTCTGGACCAACCGCAGCAAGGAAAGCCTGACGCTGGACGTCAAGCACCCCGAGGCGCAGGCGATTCTGAAACGCATCATTGAAGAAGAGGCCGACGTGGTGGTGCAGAACCTCGCGCCCGGTGCCGCCGCTCGCCTGGGCCTTTCTTACGAAGTCCTGAGCGCCGCCAAGCCGGGCATCATCGTCTGCGACATTTCGGGTTATGGCGACAGTGGCCCTTACCGCGACAAGAAGGCTTATGACTTGCTGATCCAGAGCGAGGCCGGTTTCGTCTCGGTCACCGGCACCGAAGACACGCCGTCCAAGGCCGGACCGTCGATTGCCGACATCGCCGCCGGCATGTACGCGTACACCAACATCCTGGCCGCGCTGCTGCACCGCCAGCAGACGGGGAAGGGCCAGCACATCGACATCTCGATGCTGGAATCCCTGACCGAGTGGATGGGCTATCCGCTGTACTACAGCATCGACGGCGCGGCACCGCCCAAGCGCACCGGCGCCAGCCACGCCACCATCTACCCGTACGGCCCCTTCCCCGCCGGGGATGGCAAGACCGTGATGCTGGGCTTGCAGAACGAACGCGAGTGGAAGGCCTTTTGCGAACAGGTGCTGTTGCAGCCCGCGCTGGCCACGGACGAGCGCTTCGCGAGCAACCCGCTGCGCGTGGCCGCACGCGCAGCGCTCTACGACATCATCGTGAACGCCTTTGCCGGCCTCAGCGCCGCCGACGTGGTGCAGCGTCTGGAAACGGCGCAGATCGCCAACGCCCAGGTGAACACCATGGCCGAGGTCTGGGCACACCCACAGTTGCAGGCGCGCCAGCGCTGGACCCAGGTGGACACCTCGGTCGGTACGGTGCCGGCCCTGTTGCCACCGGGTTCCTGGAGCCAAGGTGCACCGCGCATGGACGCCGTGCCCGCACTGGGTCAGCACACCGACAGCATCCTGAGCGGACTCGGCTACAGCGCCACGCAGCTTCAGGCCTTGCGCGAAGAGGGGGCTGTGTGATACCGACCACCTACCTGTTTGTGCCGGGCAACCGGCCTGAGCGTTTTGCGAAGGCGCTCGCCAGTGGTGCGGACCGGGTCATTCTTGATCTGGAGGACGCGGTGTTGCCCGCCGACAAGCCGCAGGCCCGCAAAGCCATCGGCGTCTGGCTCGCTACGCTGGACAAAGCCGCGCTCGACGCCATCCTCGTGCGCCTCAATGATGCCCTGAGTCCCTGGCACGCGGACGATCTGGAGTGGCTGTCGGCCCAACCGGTTGGCGAGGTGATGTTGTCCAAATGCGAGTCAGCGGTTCAGGTCGCTGCGGTTCATGCGCGGATGGCACACAGCGCTCAGGTGTTGCCCCTGATCGAGACCGTGCGTGGCGTGATGGGCCTGAACGACATCGCCCGTGCGCACCATGTGTCGCGCCTGGCCTTCGGCTCCATCGACTACCTGCTGGACCTCGACCTGCCCGGTCCCGGCTTCGCGCTCGATGCGGCCGCCACGGCCATTGCCATGGCCTCGCGTGCCGCCGAGCTGCCGTCACCGGTGGCTGGGGTCACCCCCGAACTGGCCATCGAGCGCGTGAATGCCGACATCCTGCACGCCCGCGCCCTGGGCTTCGCCGCGAAGCTTTGCATCCACCCGACGCAAGTGGGTGTGGTGCGCGAAGCCTTGCGACCCGATGCCCAGACGCTGGCATGGGCATCCCGTGTGAACAGTGCCTGGCAGACCGCGAGTGACCAGGGGGCCATACAGGTCGACGGCCGCATGGTCGACAAGCCCGTGGTGCTGCGCGCCCAACGCATTCTGGCCCTGGCGGGCCTACCTTTCTGAACCCCCAGTACTTTTTGAGGATCACCATGGCTGCCACCATCATCGACTCACGCATCTTCGGCGACATTTTCAGCGACAGCCGCATGCGCCAAGTCTGGTCGGACGAGAACCGGACCGCCAAGTACCTGGACATCGAGCGTGCCCTGGCCAAGGTCCAAGGCGAACTGGGCATCATCCCCCAGGAAGCCGCCGACGAGATCGTCCAGCACTGTGAGCTGTCCATGATCGACTGGGACCAGCTCAAGGCCAAGACCGAGCAGATCGGCTATCCGATCATCGCGGTGGTCAATCAGATCAACGCCAACTGCCGCGACCGGCTCGGTGAGTACTGCCACTGGGGTGCGACCACGCAGGACATCACCGACACCGCCGCGGTGCTGCAGATGCGCGAAGGCCTGGCACTGGTCGAGCAGGACCTCAAGGACATATCCGACGCACTGGCGACGCTGGCACAGAAGTACCGCGATACCGCCGTCATCGGGCGCTCCAACCTGCAGCAGGCCACGCCGATCACCTTCGGCTACAAGATGGCCAGCATCCTGGCCGGCATCGAACGCCATCGCGAACGCCTGCAGCAACTCAAGCCTCGCGTCCTCATGGGTGAGTTTGGTGGTGCTTCGGGCACGCTGTCGTCGCTGGAAAAGGGTGCGATGGAAACCCAGGCGGCGCTCATGAAAGAGCTTGGCCTGGCGCAACCCCTGATCTCCTGGCACACCGTGCGCGACACCATTGCCGAGGTGGGGGCCTTCCTCGGCTTGGTGGGCGGGTCGCTGGGCAAGATCGCCATGGACGTGAAGTTGATGATGCAGACCGAGGTGGGCGAGGTGTTCGAACCCTTTGCTCCCGGTCGCGGCTCATCAAGCACGATGCCGCAGAAGCGCAACCCGATTTCCTGCCTCTACATCCACGCCAACATTTCGGTGGCGCGCCAGCATGCTGCTGCCCTGATGGATGCGATGGTGGCTGACCACGAACGTTCCACAGGTCCCTGGGAAATCGAATGGGTGTCACTGCCCGAGATCTTCTGCCTCATGTCGGGTGCGCTGAAGCAGACCAAGTTCGTGCTGCAAGGCCTGGAGGTGGACGCCACGCGCATGCGCGCCAACATGGACATCACCCACGGGTTGGTCATGTCGGAAGCCGTGATGATGGGCCTGGGCCCCTACCTGGGCCGCGAATACGCTCACGACCTGGTGTACGACCTGTGCCGCCAGGCGCTGGCCGAAAACCGGCCGCTGATTGACATCCTCGAAGCACACCCGGAAATCAACCGCCACGTCAACCGGACTCAGCTCGAAGCCTTGTGCAACCCGGAGAACCACCTGGGCCAGGCCGGTGTGATGGTGGACCGTGTGCTGGCCGCTCGCCAGGGGCGCTGAAACACCATGTCGAGAACTGACGAACAACCTGCGGTCGATGTGCTGGTGATCGGCGGTGGCAACGCCGCGCTCTGCGCCGCCCTGATGGCGCGCGAGGCCGGGGCCAGCGTCCTGCTGCTGGAATCCGCGCCCAAAGAATGGCGCGGCGGCAACTCGGCCCACACCCGCAACCTGCGCTGCATGCACGACGCCCCGCAAGACGTGCTGGTGGACGCGTATCCGGAAGAAGAGTTCTGGCAAGACCTGCTCAAGGTCACCGGTGGCCTGACCAATGAGATGCTGGCGCGCCGCGTGATCCGCGATTCGAGCACCTGTCGCCCCTGGATGCGCAGCCACGGCGTGCATTTCCAGCCGTCGCTCTCGGGCGCGCTGCACACGGCCCGCACCAACGCCTTCTTCATGGGGGGTGGCAAGGCCTTGGTCAACGCCTATTACCGCAGCGCCGAGCGCCTGGGGGTTCAGGTCCGGTATGAGGCACCGGTGGACCGGCTGGAACTGCGCGACGGCCATTTTGTTGCCGCGTACGTGGGCACCGAGCGCATCACCGCACGCAGTTGTGTGCTGGCAGCAGGAGGCTTCGAGTCCAACCGCGAATGGCTGCGCGAAGCCTGGGGCACCAATCAGCGCGGCGAGACGCCGTCCGACAACTTCCTGATCCGTGGTACCCGCTTCAACCAGGGCGTGCTGCTGCGCCATCTGCTCGACGACCACGGGGCCGATGCGATCGGCGACCCGACCCAGGCGCACATGGTCGCCATCGACGCACGCGCACCGCTCTACGACGGTGGCATCTGCACCCGCATCGACTGCGTCTCGCTGGGCGTGGTGGTCAACCGCGATGCGCGTCGCTTCTACGACGAGGGCGAAGACTTCTGGCCCAAGCGCTATGCCATCTGGGGTCGCCTGGTGGCGCAGCAGCCCGGGCAAGTGGGCTATTCCATCATCGACGCCAAGGCCATTGGCCGCTTCATGCCACCGGTCTTCCCCGGTGTGAAGGCCAACACGCTGCCCGAGTTGGCCGGGCAACTGGGCCTGGACAAAGACACCTTCATGCAAACCTTGACCGATTACAACAACGCCTGCCGCGTCGGGACGTTTGACCACACCGCGCTGGACGATTGCCACACCGAAGGCGTTGCACCCGCGAAGACCCACTGGGCACGCCCGATCGACACGGCCCCGTTCTACGCCTATGCGCTCAAGCCCGGGGTGACGTTCACCTACCTGGGTCTGAAGACCGATGAAACCGCCGCTGTGCGCTTCGGTGATGTACCCAGCCCCAACCTGTTCGTCGCGGGCGAGATGATGGCCGGCAACGTGCTGGGCAAGGGCTACACCGCCGGCGTGGGCATGTCCATTGGTACGGCCTTCGGGCGCATTGCCGGTACCGAAGCTGCTCGCTCGGCGATGAGCCTCAAGGAGGGTCGGCATGTTGTCGCTTGACTCACTGGTGCAAGACGCTCGGTCGCTTGCTTCCGGGGCGGACGGTTCGTCGGCTGCGGTGGACGAGGTGACGCGGCAGATGGCCATCTGCAACGCCTGCCGCTACTGCGAAGGCTTTTGCGCGGTATTCCCGGCCATGACGCGCCGGCTCGAGTTTGGCCCGGCCGATATCCACTACCTGGCCAACCTGTGCCACAACTGCGGCGCCTGCCTGCACGCCTGCCAGTACGCCCCGCCACACGAGTTCGCGGTCAATGTGCCGCAGGCCATGGCGAAGGTGCGGGGTGAAACCTATGTGGCCTATGCCTGGCCGCAACCGCTGGGTGCGCTGTATGAGCGCAATGGTCTGACCGTGTCGCTCGCGCTGGCCGGTGGACTGGCGCTGTTCCTGGTGCTGGCCCTGGCGCTGAACGGTACCCTGTGGGGAGGTGACCTGGGTGGCAATTTCTACAACCTGTTCCCGCACAACCTGCTGGTGTTGATGTTCGCGCCCGTGTTTCTCTGGGCTGTGCTGGCGCTGGGCATCGGCGTCACGCGCTTCCTGCGCGATGTGTCGCCCGCGACGACGGGGCAGGCGGTGGGCGGTGGTGATGCAGCAAAGGCTGCGCACGATGTGATGACGCTCAAGTACCTGGACGGTGGTCACGGGGAAGGTTGTCACAACGAGGACGATGCCTACTCCTTGTTGCGCCGACGTGCCCACCACCTGACCTTCTACGGTTTCATGCTGTGTTTTGCCGCCACCAGTCTGGCCACGGTGTACCACTACGTGTTTGGCTGGGAAGCCCCTTACGACCTGCCCAGCCTGCCCAAGATCCTGGGTGCTGTGGGCGGGGTGAGCCTGTTGCTCGGGACGGCCGGTCTGTTTCGCCTGAAATGGTCGCGACACCCGCTGCACGGCGACGCTGCCCAGAAACCCATGGACTACGGTTTCATTGCACTCCTGTTCCTCACCAGCCTGACCGGGCTGTTGCTGTGGTGGCTGCGTGGCACCGATGCCCTGGCCCTGATGCTGGCGCTGCACCTGGGTGTCGTGATGGCGCTGTTCGCGACCTTGCCCTATGGCAAGTTCGCTCACGGCATTTTCCGCAGTGCATCGTTGTTGCGCTACGCCGTGGAAAAGCGCCAGCCCAGTTCGCTGGCGCTGGGCGACGAATGAGGTGATGGCATGAGCGCCGCCCGGCCGTTCCGAAGGCGCTCAGCCCCGCAGAGCGCAGCACGGAGGGTGGTCCAGTGAGCACCGGCCTGAACGGACGCGTGGACCCGGTGAGCTTGCGGCTGTTCGTGACGGTGTGCGATCAAGGGACCATCGCGGCCGCAGCCGAGCGGGAGTGCATCACAGCGTCGGCCATCAGCAAGCGCGTGGCCGAGATGGAGTATTGGGTCGGAACCCCGCTGCTGCATCGGGGGCAACGCGGCGTACAGCCCACGGCCGCCGGCATCGCGTTGTTGCGCCATGCGCGCCAGATCCTGCGCAGCATGCGCGAACTGCAGGCGGAGCTCTCCGACTACAGCGATGGTCTGCGCGGTCATGTGCGCCTGCTGGTCAACATGTCGTCATTGGCCGAGTTTGTGCCGGAGGAAATCCAGGCCTTTGTCCAGGCGAATCCCGACATCGCGATCAGCCTGGAAGAGCGCCGCAGCGCCGACGTGGTGCGTGGCATCGAAGACGGTGCCGCCGACATCGGCATCAGCCGGGCCTTCCTGGACCTGCAAGGCCTGGAATCCTTCCCCTACCGCTACGACCACTTCGCAGTCGCCATGGACCCTGGGCATCCGCTGGCCCGGTTTCCGGAGCTCTGGTTCGAGCAAACCCTGCAATACGACCGCATCGGCCTCACCTGCGATCCTCAACAGGGCGACTCCATGCAGGCCCTGATGCAGAAGAAGGCGGCCGCACTGGGTTGCGATCCCACCTGCCGCATCCAGGTCGCAAGCTATTACGCGGCCCTGCGGTTGTTGAGAGGGTCTCACGCGGTGTCGATACTGCCCATCGAGGCGGCGCGAAACCATGCGCGCGAGTTGGGCGTGCGATTGATTCCCTTGAGCGATGCCTGGGCTCAGCAGCAGTTCGTGATTTGCGTTCGATCTGCTGAAACCTTGTCGCTGCCCGCGCGCAAGTTGCTGGCCCATCTGCTGGACCGCTCTTCAGCCGGCCATGCCGAGCGGCAGATGAGTTGCCTTCTTGAAAAGTGATGGACTCCGTGCCGAATGATTGCTTTTCTTCTGCGCACCACCTGAACAGAATCGGCACGCACCGCGCCGGGCAGTTGTCTGCCATTCGGTGTTTTTCAGCCCATTATTTTTTGGAGACCTTCTGTATGAAAAAAACATCCGTTGTTCTGGCCGCATTTGCATCGCTGGGTGCGTCAGGCGTTGCTCAGGCCCAGTCCTCTGTTGCACTTTATGGTGTGGTTGATATCTCTTTGGCCAAAGTCACGGGAAAGTCCGTTGAGCTTGCAGGTGGTTCGCCGCTCACCAACGGCAGCAGCCGCTGGGGTGTGCGTGGTAGCGAAGACCTCGGTGGTGGATTGAAGGCCTCGTTCAATCTTGAAGCCCAGTTGGATGCGACGGACGGTACCGGCAGTGCGGGTTTTGTGCGTGCTTCCAACATCTCCCTGAGTGGTGGATTCGGTGCTGTGAAATTGGGGCGGACCTTGACGCCAAGCTACTGGGGTGTGAGAGCCTGGGAGCTCACCAGCGCGGCAAATTACAACGTGGTGAGCAGCCAGTTTCAGTACGCCGGCCTGAACGCTCGCAACAGCAATGAGATCAGCTACACATCACCCAATTTGGGTGGTTTTACGGTCACGATTGGGCATATTCTCAAGGCCGACAATGCGGGCGTGAGCAAGATGGATTTGAACGTTGTTTACAAGAATGGGCCGTTGTCGGGTGGGTTGTCTTACAACAAACTGAGCAACAAGGGCAGCAATCAGGTCATCGGTGTTGCCTACAGTTTCGGCACAGCCAAGCTGGCTGCCAGCTATCACGATGTGACCGAAGCCGGAAGAGGCAAAGGCTTCACCTTGGGTGGATCGATGAATGCCGGTCCTGTCCTGCTGATTGCCGATGTGGCACGTGATACCGACAACAAAGACACCAACCTGTTGCTGGAAGGTCGCTACCCTCTGTCCAAGCGCACCATGATCTACGCTGCCCACACACGCAACGGCAAAGGCAAGACGGCCACAGACGTCAACGCCAGCATGGTGGGGCTGCGCCACAACTTCTGACACAACGCTTTTTTCAAGGTTGGGAGCTTTCACAAAAGGCTCCCTTTTTTAGTTGTCGCTCATCTGAACCGGTCAGCTGTCGTGCAGTCAGCCTCGTGGCCTGACGGTTGGTTGTTCACTGGAGTTTTTATATGCCCTTGTCCATACCCTGCGTACTCATGCGAGCAGGTACTTCGCGGGGTCCATTCTTTTTGCGGGACTGGTTGCCCGAGGGCGATGAGGCTCGGAACCAAGCGCTGATCGGTGCCATTGGGGCTTCCGACCCCCTTCAGCTGGATGGCTTGGGCGGCGGCAGTACGCTCAACAGCAAGGTGGCCATCGTGTCGCGTTCCACCCGCAGCGACTGCGATCTCGACTACCTGTTCGCCCAGGTGGGTGTAGGGCACCAGTCGGTGGACACGCGGCCCAACTGCGGCAACATGCTCTCGGGCGTGGCACCGTTTGCGATAGATCAAGGGCTGATCACGGCACAGGATGGCAAGACCACGGTGCGCATTTTCAACGTGAACACAGGCTCCCAGATTGAGGTGACGGTGTGCACTCCTGGCGGCAAGGTGACCTATGAGGGCGATGCCCGCATCGACGGGGTGGCGGGCACCTCGGCACCTGTTCTGCTGAACTTCCTGGATGCATGGGGTGCGGTCACCGGGAAACTATTCCCCACCGGCCAGCGCATCGACTGCATCGATGGCCTGGAGGTCACCTGCATTGACGCTGCGATGCCGATCATGGTGCTTCGAGCCAGTGATATTGGCCTCACTGGCCGGGAACGTCCCGCTGAGCTTGACGCGAATACGGGGCTCCTAGCGCGCATTGAGGCGCTGCGCCTGCTTGCGGGCCAGCGCATGGGTCTGGGTGACGTTTCAGGCAGTGTGATACCCAAACCGGTGCTGGTGAGCGCTGGCGATGCGCCCAACAGCATCACTTCTCGCTACTTCACACCACACAAATGCCACGCATCTCACGCGGTCACAGGCGCCATTGGTGTGGCCACAGCGTTCGCATTGCCAGGTACCGTGGCCAGTGGCGCGGCTCGGCCAGCGGGTCTTCATCCGCTGGTTGTGTTGCATCCAGCCGGTCAAATCGACGTGGAGGTGGTGCTTCAAGGGGAAGGGGAGGGTGCTTCCGTGCAGAGTGCGGCCCTCGTTCGTACCGCACGAAAGATCATGCAGGGCTTGCTGCATTTGCCGGGTTACGTGTTCCCGCCGAGCCTCAAAGAGGGTGCCGGAGCGCCCGAAGCGCAAACGCACCGTCAATTTCCGCAGCGCGAGGTGCATGTGATCGTGCCCACCAGTGCGGGCGGTGGCAACGACACCATGGCGCGTACGCTCACGCGCAAGCTGGGGCCCTTGCTGGGGCAATCCGTGGTGGTGGACAACCGAGCAGGTGCCAACGGCAGCATTGCATGCGAGTACGTGGCTGCAGCACAGCCCGACGGTCACACGCTGATGTTCGGCTACATAGCCACGCACGCCATCAATCCGGCCCTTCAGAAACTTCGCTATGACCCGATGGCAGACTTCTCGCCCATCGGCTTGATTGGCTACTCGCCGACGTTGCTCGTGGTGCCGGCGTCGCTCCCGGTAGCAAACGTGCAAGAACTCGTTCGTCTGATTCGTGAATCGCCCGGGCGTCTGAGCTATGCCTCAGCCGGCGAGGGGACTGTGCCGCATTTCGCGGCAGAACTGTTCTGCTTGCAAACCGGTGTGCAGTTGAAACGCGTGGATTACTCGGGGGCTGCACCGGCCATTGCAGACGTGGCGGGTGGCCTGGTGCACCTGATGTTCCCCAGCTTGTTCACGGCTCAGCCTTATCTTCGCAGTGGTCGGCTCAAGGCTCTGGCGGTGGCCGGCCCCGCGCGCCTGGTGGCTATGCCCGAAACCCCAACGCTGACGCAAGCGGGGGTATCCGGGGTTGAGATGACCCAGTGGTACGCCTTGTTTGCGCCTGCCAAGACGGCTCCTTCGGTGGTTCGCCAGCTCAACACCGCGCTCAATGATGTGTTGAAAGACCCCGATATCGGGGCCCGGATGGAGGCAGACGGTGCCCAGGTGCAGTCCTCGACACCGGGTCAACTGCACGATTTGTTGATGGCAGAGGCCGAGCGCTGGCAAGGGGTGGCGCGCCAAGCCGGTTTGCGCCCCGACATGAGCTTTGATTGAAGACCAAAGAAACGAGCGATCAGTCGCAAGCCAATGACCAAAATATCTTCCATCAGTACCGAGCCTCTGGCTCCTCCAAATACGCTCTGGGACCTGTTCTGGTCTTTCAGCCTGCTGGCCCTGCAGGGCTTTGGTGGGGTCATGGCCATTACCCAGCGTGAGTTGGTGGAACGAAAACGCTGGCTCTCCCGGCAGGGTTTTCTGGAGGATTGGGCGGTTGCGCAAATTCTCCCCGGGCCGAATGTGGCCAATCTCGCGGTCATGCTTGGGGACCGATTCATGGGCTCACGCGGTGCGTTGGTGTCGGTAGCGGGCTTGTTCGTTTTTCCCTTTGTCATTGTTGTGGTGCTCGCCATCGGGTTCATGAGCCTGAGCCATTTGCCTCAGGTTCAGGGCGCACTGCGGGGCATGGGCTTGGTTGTGGCCGCGCTGATCATGACCACGGCGTTCAAGCTCATACCCGCGCTGGGCACGCACCCCGGGGGGCGAATTTTCTGTGCCTTGGCGGGCCTGGCCACGGTAATCTGTGTTGTGTTGCTCAAATGGCCACTTCTGTGGGTGTTGCTGCTGGTGGGTGGCGCTTCTTGCCTGTGGACTTACCGGTGCCTTGTTGCGACAGCGTTGGCCAAAGGGGGGGCAGATGAACGTTGAACTGTCAACCCTGGATTGGGTCAGTTTGTTTGTGCATTTCATGGGCCTGTCTTTGTTGGCTGTGGGTGGCGGTATCAGTGTGGTACCGGGCATGCACCGCTACCTGGTGGTCCAGCAAGCCTGGCTGAGTGACGCACAGTTCACTTCATCGGTGGCGTTGGCGCAAATCGCGCCGGGCCCGAATGTGTTGTTCGTGGCGCTGATGGGGTGGCATGTTGGCATCAATGCGGGCGGTGTCCACTGGGCCTTGTTGGGCTCTTTGTTGTGCCTGCTGGGTATCGTGCTCCCCAGTTCGTTGCTCACACTGTGGGCCACGCGTTGGGCACAGCGCAACCAGGCGCACTATGGCGTCAGGGCCTTCAAGCAAGGCATGACGCCGCTGGTGGTCGCGCTGCTCATGTCCACGGCATGGCTCCTCATGGCACCCAGCGTGAACCCGCAGACGCCTTGGACGTTCTGGTTCGTGGGTGCAGGGGCACTGGTGCTGCTGTGGCGCACAAAAGTGCACTTGCTATGGGTCCTCTTGGCCGGGGCTGCGCTGGGAGCGCTCGGTTGGGTATGAGCTTGATTGTTCAGCGCCGCGAGCTCACCACAATCCCGCCCACAATCAGCGCAAACCCCGCCGCGTGGTACAGCCGGGGCATGTCACCCAGCAGCGTGGCCGACATGAGCGCAGCAAACAGCGGCGTGAGGTTGGTGAAAAAGCTGGCAATGGACGGCCCGACGCGGCCCACACCGGCGCCCCAGCAGCGGTAGGCCAGCAGCGACGGGCCGATGGCCACAAACAAGAGGGCGCCAGCCAGCGGCCAGCCCCACTGGATGTGGTGTTGCCCAGCCGGCAGGGTGGGCAACAGGCTCCATTCGACCGCCACCATGGTGCTGGACCACACCACACCCATGGCCATCTGTGCCAGCAAAAAAGCGGCCCAGTCGGCCTTGATGGCGGCGGGCTCGCTGCCTGGTTTGGGTTTGGCCAGCAGCCAGCTGTACCATGCCCAGACCAGTGCGGCCAGCAGCATCCAGCCGTCGCCGGGCACCAGTTGCACCGCCTGCAGCTGCGCCAGTTCGCCACGCGACAGCACCGTGGCCACGCCCGCGAGCGACAGCGCTGCACCCAGCGCGGCACGGCGGGAAACGGACACGCCGTAAAACAGCCGCCCCAGCAACAGCATCCACACCGGTGTGCTGGAGGCCACCAGCGTGACGTTGAGCGGTGTGGAGGTTTTCAAAGCCATGTATTGCAGCGCGTTGTACAGCCCCACGCCCAGCAGACCGAGCAGCGCAAAGCGCCGCCAGTGCGGCCACAGCGGGCTGCCGGGGCGCAACACCCAGCCCGCCACGGGCAGCAAGATCAGCAGCGCCAGCGACCAGCGCAGCAGGTTGAAGGTGATGGGCGGCAACACGCCCTGCATCATCCGGCCCACCACGGCATTGCCGGCCCACATGAGCGGTGGAATCACCAGCAGGGCGACGGTGGCGGGCGTGAGGCGGGCGGAGGCGGTGTGCGGCATGGCCTGCACTGTAACAACCGCGCCAAGCCCCCCTGTGGTCAGGGGCTGCGGTGCTGTCGCGCAGGTGCAGGCGGCGTTTCGTGGCAGCATGGCGGGCTTCTTCCACCGCAAAGGCCTTCAGGCTTTTGTTTTTCCCACAACGACGAGGAGATTCCCATGACCCAGACCAGCCGCGCCGTGCGCATCCACGCCCATGGTGGCCCCGAGCAGCTTGTGATCGACACCGTGGAGGTCGGTGCACCCGGCCCGGGTCAGGTGCGCATTCGCCACCACGCCATCGGCCTGAACTTCATCGACGTGTACCAGCGCACCGGCCTGTACCCCAACCCCATGCCGTTGGCGCTGGGCATGGAAGGCGCTGGCGTGGTGGAGGCGGTGGGTGAGGGCGTGAGCCACCTCGCCCCGGGCGACCGCGCCGCCTACGCCGCCAACCCACCCGGCAGCTACTGCGATGTGCGCGTGATGCCGGCCATGAACGTGTGCAAGCTGCCCGACGCGATCGGCTTCGAAACCGGTGCGGCCATGATGCTCAAGGGCCTGACGGCGCAGTATTTGCTCAAGCGTTGTAAACCGGTGGAAGGCCTGGAGGCCGGTGACTTTGTGCTGTTTCATGCCGCCGCCGGTGGCGTGGGCCTGATTGCCTGCCAGTGGGCGAAAGCGCTGGGTTTGCGCTTGATCGGCACGGCGGGGTCGGACGAAAAATGCGCGCTGGCCCGCGAGCACGGCGCCGAGTTCACCATCAACTACCGCACCGAAGACTTTGCCGCCCGGGTGAAAGAGATCACCGGCGGCAAGGGCGTAAAAGTGGTGTACGACTCGGTGGGCAAAGACACGTTTGACAAGTCGCTGGACTGCCTGATGCCGTTTGGCCTGATGGTGAGCTTTGGCAACGCCAGCGGCCCGGTGGCGCCGTTTGCGCCGGGCATTCTGGGCCCCAAGGGCTCCATTTACGTGACCCGCCAGACGCTGTTCAGCCACATCACCAGCCGCGAACGCACGCAGGCCATGGCCGACGATTTGTTTGCCGTGGTGCAAAGCGGTGCGGTGAAGATTCGCATTGACCAGCGCTTTGCGCTGACCGAGGTGCGCCAGGCCCATGAGAGCCTGGAAGCACGGGCCACGACGGGCTGTACCGTGCTGCTGCCCTGATGCTGCCTCGGCGACCGACAAGGTCAGCGCCCTGGCCTTGCCCGCTGCTGCAGGCACGGAGGATCAGTGGCCCTCGGCTGGCACCAAGGCCTGCTTCAGGAAAATTTCGACCGCTTGGCGTGCCAGCTCTGTGGCGGGCCGATTGCCTTCCACGGTGGCACCATAGCCGTTGTGCTTGTGGAGGTTGCGCGCGTTGCCGTCGTAGTGATATGGCTGGTTCAGGTTGTCGAACGCATGGTGCGCCTTGGGTAGGACGTTGGTGGTGAACGCAGGGCGCCCCGGTGCAATTTTTTGTCCCAGCGTCACGCACTCGGCGGACGGCGTCCAGTCGTCGAGTTCGCCGATGAGGGTGAGGATCGGCGCATAAAAGCGTGGGCTGGTCAGGGCACAGTCGGGATACACGGCCACGCCAGCGCGAAAGCGTGGACTGCCCGGCATCAGCTGCGACTCCACCGCGCGGGTCAATGCCGCCAGCGTGGCCACGCCCCCATTGGAAAAGCCCATCACCGCAATGCGCTGGGCATCGATGTCGGGTCGGTCCGCCATTTCCACCAGCGCGTCGTAGGCATCGCGCACCCGGTCGGGCATGCGCACGCGCGTGAAGTCGGTGCATATCTCGCTCACGCGGCGAAGTGTGAAACTGTCCACGTTGGCGCTCGCATAGCCACGGTCGCGCAGGAATTGTTGCCACATCGGCTGGTTGTCCAGAATGCCGGAGCATCCATGAAGCAGGATGACGGCCGGGTGTGGCCCCGGCCCGGCGGGCAGCGTGAGGCTGAGCAGGCGGCTCGCTTGTTGAGCCTGCGCCGCACCACTGAAAAGAAGCAGGGTGCCTACCAGTGCGCCCAGCACCTGGCGCCGGTGCCTCATTGGGCCAGTTTCCGAACGTCGCCCGGCGTCGCCTCGACGAGCCATTGGCACTGCGCCTCACCGGCTGTGCAGATGCGCAATGTGTCACCGTGTCTGTAGATTTTCTGGCACACCGAGCTGCGCCCGGCCACGCTGTCCTCGCAGCGCATGTCGTCCTTGATCCACCACTTGGTTTCCCGCACGCTGCTGCCCAAGCCGACAAAGCGGCGACCATCTTCGCGGTAGAAGATGAAGATGGCCTGACCCGACTGTAGGTTGGTGTGCTCCAGGGTCTGGTTGCGCAGCATCTGGGCGAGGTCATCGCCCTTGATCTGTGTCGCGCCAGCGGCCTTGAGCTGGTCCTCGGTGGGTGGTGGAGCCAGCTGGGCGACGGCGACGGCCGTCACCAGAAAGGCCGAGATCGCCACAGCAAAGCGGCGAACGAGGGATTGGGTCAACATGTGGCCTCCTGAATGCCGAAGATCCATGCCAAGAGCCGTCCGCGCAGCCTCTCAGGCTGCGCGCTCCTCCAGCACCGGTGCCACGGTGGCCAGCGCAGCTTCCAGGTGCGCCAGCGTGGCCGGCACATCGTGCCATTTGTCCAGCCCAAACAAGCCAATGCGGAAGGTGCGGAAGTCGGCGCCTTCGTCGCACTGCAGCGGCACGCCGGCGGCGGTTTGTAGGCCAGCGGCCAGAAACTTCTTGCTGCTCTGGATGTCGGGGTCGGTGGTGTAGCTCACCACCACGCCGGGCGCCTGGAAGCCTGGGGCCGACACGCTGGGGAAACCATGTTGTTCCAGCAGACCGCGCACCGAACGGCCCAGCGCGATTTGCTCCTGGCGCACGCGTTCATAGCCGTAGGCTTCGGTTTCTTTCATGGTCTCGTGCAGGCGCACCAGGGCGTCGGTGGGCAGTGTGGTGTGGTACGCATGGCCACCGCCTTCGTAGGTTTCCATGATCTGCAGCCACTTTTTCAGGTCCATCGCAAAGGTGGTGCTCTGGGTGCTGTCAATGGCTTGGCGGGCGCGCTCGCTCAGCATCACCATGGCGCAGCAGGGCGAGCTGCTCCAGCCTTTTTGCGGCGCCGAAATGAGGATGTCCACGCCGGTGGCCTGCATGTCCACCCACATGGCGCCCGAGGCGATGCAGTCCAGCACAAACAGACCGCCCACGGCGTGCACCGCGTCGGCCACGGCGCTCAGGTAGCCGTCAGGCAGCATCATGCCGGCGGCGGTTTCCACGTGGGGCGCGAACACCAGGGCGGGTTTCTCTGCCGTGATGGCGGCGGTCACCTCTTCAATGGCTGCGGGTGCCCAGGCGGCTTGCAGGCCTTCGCCGGTGCGCCGGGCTTTCAGCACGGTGTGGCTCGCGGGGATGGCGCCCATGTCAAAAATCTGGGTCCAACGGTAGCTGAACCAGCCGTTGCGGATCACCATGACATGCTTGCCGTGGGCAAACTGCCGCGCCACCGACTCCATGCCAAACGTGCCACTGCCGGGCACCAGCACCGCCGAGTGGGCGCCGTACACGCGCTTGAGCATGGCCGATATGCCGGTCATGACGCCCTGAAAGCGCTTGGACATGTGGTTGAGCGCGCGGTCGGTGTAGACCACCGAAAATTCAAGCAGACCGTCGGGGTCGATGTGGGGCAGCAGTCCGGGCATGGGTGTCTCCTAGGGCTTGTTGGTTCAGCCAGTCAGATTAGCACAGGGCAAACAACCCGCGCAGCGCTGTAGCGTGGGTCCGGAGGGTTTCGCCGCCGGGCCGCCCCAAGGCGAAACAGCCCCCTCGGGGGGCAGCGACCCGCGCAGCGGCGGAGCGTGGGGGCCTTTGTCTACTTGCTGCGCCGAACCCGCAAAATCTCGTCGAGTATCAGGCTCACCGCGCCGATGGTGATGCCCGCGTCGGCGATGTTGAAAGCGGGGAAGTGTCCACCATGAAAAATGCCCGACAAAAACGACCAGTGGAAGTCCAGGAAGTCCACCACATAGCCGTGCAGCACGCGGTCGATCACGTTGCCGATGGCGCCGCCCAGAATGCAGGCCAGTGCAAAGGCAAAGAGTTTCTGACCAGGGTGCGAACGCAACATCCACACAATAAAGGCCGCCGCCGCCACCCCGATGGCCGTGAAAAACCAACGCTGCCAGCCCCCGGCCGAGGCCAAAAAGGAAAAAGCCGCGCCGGTGTTGTGCACACGAACCACGTTGAAAAAGCTGGTGACATAGGTGCTGTCGCCCAGTTGGTAATAGCCCAGGATCAGCACCTTGGTGAGCTGGTCGAGCAGCAGAATGCCTGCGGCCAGGCCGAGCCAGGGCCAGAAAGTGCCTTGGTTGCGTGCCATCAGGCCACCTTGCGGGTTTCACCCGCACCCGTGCCGTTGGCCTCAGTCAGGTTGCTGACGCAGCGCCCGCACAGGGTGGGGTGTTCGGCGTGGCTGCCCACGTCGTCGCTGTAATGCCAGCAGCGCTCGCACTTGGTGGCTGCGCTGGGGCTCACGCTCACAGCCAGTTCCGGGCCGTCCACCACCACGGCGGTGGATGTGATGGTGACGAACTTCAGGTCGTCGCCCAGCGAGCGCAACAGCGCTGCGTCGTCGGCACCTGCGGCAATGGTCAGCGTGGCTTGCAGCGAAGCACCCACCTGCCCAGCGGTGCGCACGGCCTCGATGTCTTTGTTCGCCACATCGCGAATGGCGCGGATGCGCGACCACTTGGCCAGCAGCGCTTCGTTGGGGGCGGGCAGGGGCAAGAAGGTCTCAAAAAAGATCGAGCCCTGGTTGGCCTTGCCGGCCACCAAAGGCCAGGCTTCTTCGGCGGTGAAGCTCAGGAACGGCGCCATCCAGCGCAGCATGGCGTGGGTGATCTGGTGCAGTGCGGTTTGCGCTGAGCGGCGTGCCAGGCTCTTGGGTGCCGTGGTGTAGAGGCGGTCTTTCAACACGTCGAGGTAGAACGCGCCCAGGTCTTCCGAGCAGTACACCTGCAGCTTGCTCACCACGGGGTGGAATTCGTACACGTCAAAGTGCGCCAGGATCTGGGCCTGCAATTCGCTCGCTCGGGCCAGCGCGTAGCGGTCGATTTCCAGCATCTGGTCCAGCGGCACGGCATCAAGGGCGGGGTCGAAGTCCACCGTGTTGGCCATCAGGAAGCGCAGCGTGTTGCGAATGCGGCGGTAGGCATCGACCACGCGGGCCAGGATCTTGTCATCGATGTTGAGGTCGCCCGAGTAATCGGTGCTGGCCACCCACAGGCGCACGATTTCGGCACCCAGTTTGCTCGTGACGCTTTGCGGCTCCACCGTGTTGCCCAGGCTTTTGCTCATTTTTCGGCCTTGGCCGTCGGTGGCAAAACCGTGGGTCAGCAGGCCTTTGTAGGGCGCGCGGTCAAACAGGGCGCAGCCCAGCAGCAGCGAGCTGTGGAACCAGCCGCGGTGCTGGTCGTGGCCTTCGAGGTAGAGGTCGGCCTCGGGGCCTTGGGCATGGAAGGCACCGTTGGGGTAGGCCTGGGCGTGGCTGCCGCGCAGCACGTGCCAGAAGGTGGAGCCCGAGTCGAACCACACTTCCAGAATGTCGGTGCTCTTGGTGTAGTGCGGCGCGTCGTCGGTGCCCAGGATGTCCTCAGCGGTCACGCGGCTCCAGGCTTCGATGCCGCCCTTTTCGACGATGTCGGCTGCCTGGTCCAGGATGTCCATGGTGCGCGGGTGCAGCTCGCCGCTGTCTTTGTGCAGAAAGAAGGGCACCGGCACGCCCCAGCTGCGCTGGCGCGAGATGCACCAGTCGGGCCGGTTGGCGATCATGTCGCGCAGGCGGGCCTGTCCATTCTCCGGATAGAAGTGGGTGTGGGCGATGGCGTCCAGCGCGAGCTGGCGCAGGGTCTTGGGCGCCTTGTCCTTGGTGAACACACCCTCGCCCTCGTCCATGCGCACGAACCACTGCGCTGCGGCGCGGTAGATCACGGGCGTCTTGTGGCGCCAGCAGTGCGGGTAGCTGTGGGTGATGCCCACCGTGGCCATGAGGCGGCCGTGCTCGCGCAGCGTGTCGATGATGACGGGGCAGGCTTTCCAGATGTGCTGGCCACCAAAGAGCGGCAGCTCATCGGTGTAGACGCCGTTGCCCAGCACCGGGTTCAAGATGTCGTCGTAGGCCATGCCGTGGGCCACGCAGCTGTTGAAGTCGTCCACGCCGTAGGCGGGGGCCGAGTGCACGATACCGGTGCCGTCGGCGTCGCTCACATAGTCGGCCAGGTACAGCGGCGACAGGCGCTTGTAGCTGAAGGCGTTGCCGCTGTCCGGCAAGTCGTGCAGCGGGTGGCGGAACACCTGGCCACGCAGGGCCTCGCCCTTGGCCGTGGCCAGCACGGTGCCTTCCAGGCCAAAGCGCTCCAGGCATCTGTCCACCAGGTTGGCACCCAGCAGCAGCACGCCTTTGGGCGTGTCCACCAGCGCGTATTCCAGCTCGGGGTGGGCGTTGAGTGCCTGGTTGGCCGGGATGGTCCAGGCGGTGGTGGTCCAGATGACGGCGAAGGCTTGTTTGCCTTCGGGCAGGGCGGCCAGACCAAAAGCCTGGGCCAGACCGACGGCGTCGTTGGACTCGAACGCCACGTCCAGCGTGTCGCTCTTCTTGTCGGCGTATTCGATCTCGAACTCGGCCAGCGAACTGCCGCAGTCGAAGCACCAGTACACCGGCTTCAGGCCCCGGTAGACAAAGCCGCGTTCGATGACGCGCTTGAAGGCTCGGATTTGCCCCGCCTCGTTGGCCGGGTCCATGGTGCGGTAGGGGCGCTCCCAGTCACCCAGCACGCCCAGGCGCTTGAAGTCCTCGCGCTGCTGGTTGATCTGCTCGGTGGCAAACGCGCGGCTTTTGGCCTGCATGTCGTCGCGGCTCAGGTTGCGGCCGTGCAGTTTTTCAATGGCGTTTTCGATCGGCAGGCCGTGGCAGTCCCAGCCCGGGATGTATTGCGCGTCGAAACCGGCGAGCTGTTTCGACTTGACGATCATGTCTTTCAGCACCTTGTTCAGCGCATGGCCGATGTGCAGCTTGCCGTTGGCGTACGGCGGGCCGTCGTGCAGCACGAACAAGGGCGCGCCCTGGCGGGCATCGCGCAGGCGTTTGTACAGGCCGCCGTTGTTCCAGTCGTTGACCCACGCCGGCTCGCGCTTGGGCAGGTCGCCGCGCATGGGAAACGGCGTATCGGACATGTTCAGCGTGGCGCGGTAGGCGCTGGCTTCGGGTTTGCTGGCAGCGGCAGGGGGTTGTTTGGCTTCAGACATAGGGGCGGCTCGGTGGGGACAACGACTGGCTCAGCCCGAACGGGGTGTTGAAAGATGCTGGGGAGAGATACCGTTCGCCCTGAGCCTGTCGAAGGGCGGCGACCGGGTGCGCGCGGGCGCTAAATTCGGTCGCGCGTGGTCTGGCGGTGGGTTTGCCCATAGGCCTGCGTGGGCAGGGTGGCAAAAAACGCACGAGCGTCGTTGCAGTCCTTGGCAATGCCCTGGGTCAGGGCGTCCAGACTGTCGTACTTCAGTTCGTCATGCAGTTTGTGCAGCAGGTCCACGCGGATGATTTTACCGTAGGCCTCCCCGCCGGGCAGGCTGCGGGCCAGCGCTTCGGGCCAGTCGAAGCAGTGGGTTTCCAGCAGCACGCGCCCGCCGTTCACATCGGTGGGGTCGATCGAGGGGCGCACGCCCAGGTTGGCCACGCCGGTCAGCGGTGTGCCGTCGGGGTTCAGGCCATGCACATGCACCGCAAAAATGCCGCTGGCAGCGGGCTTCCAGTGTGAAAAACGCAGGTTCAGGGTGCGAAAGCCATCCCCTTGGCCCTCGGCGCTGGCGCCCAGTTCGCGCCCCAGTTTGCGGCCGTGCACCACATGGCCGCTGATGGCGTAAGGTCGCCCCAGCAGGGCCGCCACCCGGTCCATGTCGCCGCAGCCCAGGGCTTCGCGCACCGCCGAGCTGGACACGCGGATACCGTGCACTTCGTAGCTTTGCATGCGCGCCACGTCAAAACCCAGGCGTTCGCCGGCCGCGTCGAGCATGGCGTAGTCACCAGCACGCTTGGCCCCAAAACAGAAGTCGTCGCCCACCAGCACGTATTTCACATTCAGGGCGTGCACCAGCGTGTCTTGAATAAAGTCTTGGGGTGGCTGCGATGCGAGCTGGGCGTTGAACGGCAGCACCAGGCAGCGGTCCACGCCGCAGCGGGCCAGCTCTTCGAGCTTGTCGCGCAGGGTGGCGATGCGGGCTGGGGCCAGATCGGGGTTTTGGTGCAACCCAGCAAAGTAGTCGCGCGGGTGCGGCTCGAAGGTCATCACGCAGCTGTGCACACCGCGGTGGCGGGCTTCGTTGATCAGCAGCGCCAGCATGGCCTGGTGGCCCCGGTGCACACCGTCAAAGTTGCCGATGGTGAGCGCGCAGCCTGTTGGCGCCTCGTGGCGCAGGGCGTGTTGAAGGTTCCACAGACCTCGGATGATTTTCATGGGCGATGTCCGTCCAGGCCGGGGTGTTGGACGCGGTTCAAAGTGTTTGTCACAGAAGCGCTGTATATTGACACACAAGATGTGCCCCTTTGTCTGCAGGGGGCCTCGTCTTGAAGACAGATTGTCCGGTTGGTTCTCAACGTGGAGGTGGGTCTTGAAGGTTTTGAAGCTGTCTGCGCAGGGGTTGCCACAGTCGTGGATCAGCCTTGAAGAAGCCGTGTTGCACTACGCGGCGGACGAAGTGCGCTGGGAAATGGGTGCCGAGGTGGCCGTGTTTCGCGGCGGGCACAACGCGCTCACTGGGCGCCAGTCCAGCATCACCATCAACTCCATTATCGGCACCCAGGGTGTGCCGCGCATCAACCCGTTTGAGCAGCGCCCGTCGATCACCAACAGCAAGCTGTTTGCACGGGACCGCTGCCTGTGCGCGTACTGCGGGGAGCGTTTCCATGAAGACCAGCTCACGCGGGAGCACATCGTGCCGCTGGGGCAGCGGGGCGCAGACAGCTGGATGAACGTGGTGACGGCCTGCAAGTCGTGCAACCACCGCAAGGGCAACCGCACGCCCGAGCAAGCCCACATGCCGCTGCTGTATGCGCCGTATGTGCCCAGCCTGTGGGAAGACTTCATTCTGCGCAACCGCCGCATCCTGGCCGACCAGATGGAGTTTCTGATGTCGCATTTGCCCAAGACGTCGCGTTTGCATGTTTAGGAGTCTGCGTGGCAGAAGTCCTGCAGCAGAACATGTGGTGCAAGACCCCAGTTTTTTCCCCCCTCATGTGGGCTGTTCCGTCGCCAAAGTCTGACGAAGTGGCGGCGTGAGACGGTTTTCCACCCTCCGTGGCTGATGCGCTTCTACCGCAGTTCACAAGCCAGTCTTTTCGATTTCTAAGCCAGCAATCAGGTCGCCGACTCAATGTGCTGTGCTGTGGGTCGTCCTCGCCTCCCGGAAAAGACGGGGGAATTCCGGCAATACTTGGCTTGGTGCCTGTATCTGACTTGCGTGCCGGTCTTTGCAACTGCACAAGTTCGGCGAAGATCGGATCAGGAAGGATCCTACGGCTATTCCAATGGCATGGGCGTGCTGGTGCGCATCAATTGATGAGGCCTTCGCCGCACATGAATGCCGCTGTTCAAGGGAATTAGCCTTAATTCTCAACACTGACATAGTGGAGAAAGTGAAAGTATGAATACACCGGCCATCCGCCCCAAGGACCGCGACGCAGTCATCCAGTCGCTGCGTGCAGGCGTTGTTCCCCGTGCCGGGCAGCACCTGATTCAGGTTGGGCGCACAAGGGAGATCAAGACCCTGCTCACGGACATTGAACGCGTGACCGATGGTGGCTCGGCCTTCCGCATCGTGATCGGTGAGTATGGCGCGGGCAAAACCTTCTTCCTGAACCTGGTCCGCGCGTTAGCCATGGAGAAGAAGCTTGTTGTGGCCAGCGCCGACCTCAATCCGGACCGCAGGCTGCACGCCAGCGGTGGGCAAGCCCGGTCGCTGTACGCGGAGCTGATGCGCAATCTGGCTACGCGCACAAGGCCTGAAGGTGGCGCTTTGGGCGGCATTGTCGAAAAATTCATTGCCACCGCAAAAACCGAGGCCAAGGTGTCTGGAGCTTCGACCGAAGCGGTCCTGCGGCAAAAGCTGGATCAGCTGACCGAGTTGGTGAACGGCTACGACTTTGCCGACGTGATTGCGGCCTATTGCCGTGGACACGAGGAGGGCAATGAGCAGTTGAAGTCGGACGCTGTGCGCTGGCTGCGCGGTGAGTTCAGCACGAAGACCGATGCGCGGGCGGCTCTGGGGGTTCGCAACATCGTCGATGACGCAGCGGTCTACGACCAGCTCAAGCTGATGTCGCGCTTCGTGCGCCTGGCTGGCTTCGCGGGTCTGCTGGTGAGCCTGGATGAGATGGTCAACATATACAAACTGGCCAACAGCCAAGCACGCAATGCCAACTACGAGCAGATTCTGCGCATCTTGAATGACTCTTTGCAGGGTACTGCTGTGGGGCTGGGCTTCGTGTTGGGTGGCACGACGGAATTTTTGCTTGATCCCCGGCGCGGCTTGTACAGCTATCCCGCATTGCAAAGCCGTCTTGCGCAGAATACGTTCGTTTCAGAGGGCCTCGTTGACTTCAGCGGACCTGTGGTCCCGCTGTCCAGCCTGACACCGGAGGACTTCTATATGCTGCTTCTGAAGATCCGAGGGGTTTACGCTTTCGGCGACTCCACCAGGCATCTGATCTCCGACGACGGTATCTTGAGTTTCATGCAGCACTGCTCGAAGCGCATCGGCGACATGTACTTTCGGACGCCGCGCACGACGATCACCGCATTTGTCAACCTTTTGGCGGTCTTGGAGCAAAACCCGGGCACCTCTTGGCAAAGTCTTCTGGGGGACATCAAGGTCATGCCTGACACGGGTGGTGCGGCTGATCATGTTGCCTTCGCCGAAGGGGACGACGAGTTTGCCAGCTTCAAGCTCTAGAGCCTGTCATTGACTTCGTTTTGCTTCATCGGTTGGTGAATGGAAGATCTACTTTGGTCGAGCAAAAGGAACCGCCAAATCGTCAACGGTGATGAATCGATGAATCGCTGATGTTCCAATGCCATAGTGGAGGAGGATGAATGAAGTCACGATGGTCTGAGGCAGATCGGCTGCAAATGCAGAAGGTGCTTGATCAAGCAAAGTCCGATGCGGAAACCCGAGCGCTCCAGCGCATGGCGTCGCAGCGAACTGACGTTATCGGATGTCTCAATGCGGTGGATGACCATGCGAACCGCACGTCGAGCGATAGACCTCAAGAGGCCTTGCCCTTGCATCCGTACAACCGCAGGCAGAGCCTTTGGACGGCAGAGGAAAGAACTCGACTACAAGCAGCGCTCAGCGCTGTTGGGCGACAGAAACAAATCGTTCGACTCCAAGCGGTTATCAGTGCGGTCGGGCTGCTGAAGTCAAAGCGTGAGAGTCAGGACGTTTTTCAAACGGAGACAGAACATGCACCCACTCGACCGCTACCGCTTGACGGTCTGGGCTGGACCGACCGCGAGCGTGAGCGGGTACAGGCTGCACTGGTTGCGCTCAGGGCCTTGAGGGCAGCGCCCGTTCAACTGATTGCTGGCTTGCCCCTTGCTCATGAAGAACCTGAACCTTCATGGACGACCGTCGGTTGCGATGACGCTGAGCGTCGATCCTCATTGTCTGGTCACGACATGGTGCCGAATGTGCAGTTGGGCCAATCGCTTGGACCGGCAAACGGCATATCGGAAACCGCTGACACGCCAGCTGTAGAGGTAGCGGCTCCTGTATCTATCCAAGCTCCCGATGGACACAACGATCCTGTCACGGTTCCGCAGCTTGGAATAGACCCAGAACCTCGCGCGTGGGACATCCCGCCTCGACCAGAGCAGGATGACACTGATGTGGTCGCCGTCACGATAATTGAGGGAAACGAGGCTGATCGCAGTCCAGAACTTTTGAATGAGCATGGCGATCCGCGCAACGCTCCTGTGGCAACGGAAGTTGCTGAAAGGCACTTTGTTTTGGACTGGGCTCGTCTCGAAAGAATTCGTGAAGACGATGCCGCTGCGTCAGTGCTGCTCGCGGGTCTGTTTGTCGAGGATGTTGATGATCAGCTGCCATTGAATGTCACCGCTGTTTCTCCATTTGCCGTTTTGGCAAGCCAGAATCACATCCGGTTGGGACTCGACGAAGCACATTTCACGCTGCTGACAGAACTGATCTGCCAGCCAAATTGGAGCAGGGGCTGTATCCAGCGAAGAGTTGATGAGCTTGGCTTGATGTTTGACGGGGCTCTGGAGCACCTCAACGAGGCAGTGTTCGATCTTGCCGGCGAGGCGTTGATCGTGGATGACGGTGATCTGGATGTGAACCAGACCGTCGCGGGTGAGGTTCGAAAGGCACTGGTGTTGGCGTGAAGGCGTTCCCTCCTGCATTCATACCGACATCGCAGACGTCGATCAAATCCCAGGCTTGGTAAGCTGTGTCCAGCCCATCGAGATCGTTTAACCTGCTCGACCTGAGCATCCAGCGCTTCATCTGGGCCGAAGGTTGGGAGTCGCTGCGCGATGCGCAGGAAGCAGCGATTCCGCTGATTGTCCAGGCAGATCGCGATGTCATCGTTGCGGCCGCCACCGCAGCGGGTAAGACCGAAGCCGCGTTCCTTCCAGCCTTGACCCGCCTGATGCAGGCCAATGTTCCGGGCCTTGTCGTCTACATCAGCCCACTCAAGGCACTCATCAACGATCAGTTCGGGCGGCTCCATCGACTCTGCGAGCAACTCGAAATACCCGTGTGGCCGTGGCACGGTGATATCTCGGCGTCAGACAAGAGCCGTTTTCTGACCCAGCGGCAAGGCGTCTTGCTAATCACGCCGGAATCGCTTGAGGCGATGTTGTGCAACCGAGGCACGACCGTCGGTTCCACCTTCGAGCGCCTGACCTATCTGGTTGTCGACGAACTGCATGCTTTCATCGGCACCGAGCGCGGCAAGCAGTTGCAATCATTGATGCACCGCATCGAGCACGTCCTCGGTCGGCGCGTTTCTCGCATCGGGCTGTCTGCTACCTTGGGAGATATGGAGCTTGCGGCCGAATTTCTCCGTCTTGGTTATGGATCGGCTGTTGAACTGGTCGAGTCAAGGTCGTCTGGCGGAGAGCTGAAGATTCTGGTGAAGGGATACGAGGAGCCTCGAGTGGTGCCCGTTGAAGCCGATAGAGAGACGCTTGAGCCTGTCACAGCGGCGCAGATCGCGGCACACCTCTTCAAATGCTTGCGAGGTTCGAATAATCTGGTCTTTCCGAACTCTCGACGTGAGGTTGAGCGCTACACCCACTTGCTCAACCAAATGTGCAAGGCACGGCGCGTGCCGAACGAGTATTGGCCCCACCACGGCAGTCTTTCCAAGGAAACTCGAGCCGAGACGGAAGCTGCGCTGAAGCAGCAGGAGCGTCCTGCGACCGCCATCTGCACGAACACGCTGGAGCTTGGTATTGACATTGGCGCTGTGAAGAGCGTGGCGCAGATCGGTCCACCCCCCTCTGTCGCCAGTCTGCGCCAGCGCTTGGGGCGCTCTGGCCGCCGAGACGGCGAACCGGCGGTTCTGCGTGGCTACTGCGTCGAGGACGCGCTGGATGGCCAGTCCTCGATCGCAGACGAACTGCGGCTCGGCACGCTGCAGATGATTGCCATGATCTCGCTCTTGTTGGAAGGGTGGTTCGAGCCACCTGTGGTGAAGGGCGTGCACCTGTCTACTCTGGTCCAGCAAGTGTTGTCCTACATCGCGCAGAACGGCGGCGCGACCATTGGGCAGCTCTATAGGCTGCTGTGTGCTCCTGCGTCGCCTTTCACAGGTGTTACCCAAGACGAATTTGTCGAGCTGATCCGGCACCTTGGCCAGAAGGAACTGCTCATGCAGGATTCGTCGGGTGTTTTGCTTCATGGGCGGCTTGGCGAAAAGATGGTCAATCACCACACTTTCTACGCGGCGTTCGCCTCGGACGAGGAGTTCCGCCTTGTCGCGGGCGGCAAGCCGCTCGGCACCTTGCCCGTGCCGCAATCGCTGGCGGTCGGTCAGCAAATCCTGTTCGCTGGCCGCACTTGGAAGGTGGAGGACATCGATGAGGCGCGCAGGGCGATCTATGTGAGCCATGCGGCAGGCGGGACGCAGCCCCTTTTCGCTGGCGGTGCAGGACGAACCCACACGCGCATACGGCAGAGGATGCGAGAACTCTTGGCCTCCCAAGAACAGCCGGCGTATCTGGACGACGTGGCCAGGCGCTTCCTCGCCGAGGCACGACTCAACTACACGGCCCGTGGCTTGTCTGCTACATATGTGCTGGACCAGGGTCGTCGGGTGTTCCTGTTGACCTGGCTGGGTGATGCGGCCAACGAAGCGCTTGCCTGCCTGTTGCGCTACCGCGGGTTTGTCGCATCACCGGCCGGACCGGGCGTGGATGTGCTGAAGCGTCAGGCAACGACAGAGGACCTTGTCGGCGTGTTGTTCGATCTCGGGCTTAAAGAACCTCCGCCTATCGATGTTCTACTCGCCGACACAAAAAACCTGCTGCGCGAGAAATGGGATTGGGCACTTCCAGACGGCTTGCTGCGCCGAGCCTTTGGAACCCAGCACTTGGCCATCGACGAGGCGCTGCAGTGGATCCGTGCGATGCCACAGTCACCGAGCTAAAAGTTGATTTCACATATTTCAGGTGGTGCACTCGCTAAGGAACGACTTCAGACTGGTCTGCAAGCGCCTCTGTGATCCCGTCTCACCTTGGAACGGAAAAGCACCCCTGGAAAGTGGAGTGCCTCTTCAAGTCGCAAAGCTCAGGCAAACACCCCGGCCGTGTCCTGCATCCGGGCCGACACTTCACCCAGGTGGTGCAGCGTGTCGCCAAAGGTGATTTCCAACTGGGTGAGTTTTTTGAAGTAATGGCTCACGATGTATTCGTCGGTCACGCCAATGCCCCCGTGCAGCTGCACCGCCTGCTGGCCCACAAATCGCATCGAGTTGCCCAGTTGCACCTTGGCCCGGGCCATGGCCGCCCGGCGTTCGGCCGCAGGGGCGTTCAGCTTCAGGCTGGCGTAATAGCTCATGGAGCGGGCCAGTTCCAGCTGCATTTTCATGTCGGCCACGCGGTGGCGCAGCGCCTGAAAGCTGGCAATGGCCACGCCAAACTGCTTGCGGGTGTTCATGTAGTCCACCGTGATCGCCAGGGTCTGGTCCATCACGCCAACGGCTTCGGCGCAGGTGGCGGCAATGCCGATGTCTACCGCGTGTTCCAGGGCGGTGAGGCCGTCGGTGGTGATGAGTTGCCCCGGGGCCTGCTCAAGCGACACTTCGGCAGCACGCCCACCGTCTTGCGTGCGGTAGCCCTGGGTGGTCACGCCCGCCGCCGTGCGCTCCACCAGAAAGAGCGCCAGCTGCCCTGAGGCCATGGCGGGCACGATGAAGGCCTCCGCGTGGTCACCCACGGGCACCACGTGCTTGCAGCCACTCAGTGTCCAGCCTCCTGCGTTTTCAACCGCCTGGGTGGTGCACACGTTCAGCCGGTAGCGCGCTGCGCGCTCCTGGTGTGCCAGCACCACCAGCGCCTCACCCGAGGCCACGCGGGGCAGCCAGGCGGCTTTCAGGTCGGCACCCGCGTAGGCGCCGAGCACGCCACCGCAAATCAGGGTTTGGGCCAGGGGCTCCAGCACGATGCCATGGCCGAGTGCCTCCATCACCAGCATGCCCTCGGTCGGGCCCATGTCCATACCGCCGTCGGCTTCGCTGATGTAGAGGCCCGCCAGGCCAAGTTCGGCCAGTTCGTTGTAGGCCACGCGGTCAAAGCCACCGGCGTTCACGATGCCGCGGCGGCGCTCGAAGTCGTAACCCTTGTCCACCCATTTGCGCACTGCATCGCGCAGTTGTTCCTGGTCATCGCTGAAATCGAAATCCATGTGTGTCTCCGTTTTTGAGCTGGTCGAGGGGCTTAGCCGAGCACGGTCTGAGCCACGATGTTGCGCTGCACTTCGTTGGAGCCGCCATAGATGGTGGTCTTGCGCATGTTGAAGTAGGTGGATGCCAACGGCGCGTTGGCCACCTCGCCGCCGGGGAAGTTGCCTTGCCAGCCGGCTTCCATGGCCTCTTCAATGAAGGGCAGGGCAGACGGTCCGGCCGCCAGCATCATGAGTTCGGCGTAGCGCTGCTGAATCTCGCTGCCTTTGATCTTGAGCAGACCGGCGATGTCGAGCGAGTTTTTGCCGGATTTTTCGGCCGACAGCACGCGCAGCACCAGCATTTCCAGCGCCACCACGTCCACTTCGAGCAGCGCGATCTGGTCGCGAAAGCGCCCGGCCGACGGGCCGTCTACGGTGCTGTCCCACACCCCTTCGGTCTTGGCGATGCGCTTCAAGCGCTCCAGCTCGCGTTTGGCGCGGTTCACGTCGGCGATGTTGGTGCGTTCGTGGCTGAGCAGGTGCTTGGCGTAGGTCCAGCCCTTGTTTTCTTCGCCAATCAGGTTTTCAGCGGGCACTTGCACGTTGTCAAACCAGACTTCGTTGACTTCACACTCGCCGTCCAGCAGCTTGATGGGGCGCACGCTCACGCCCGGCGACGTCATGTCGATCAGCAGGAAGCTGATGCCGGTTTGTGGCTTGCCTTCGGTGGAGGTGCGGACGAGGCAAAAAATCCATTCACCGTACTGGCCCAGCGTGGTCCAGGTTTTCTGGCCGTTGACGATGTATGTGTCACCCTGGCGCTCGGCACGGCATTTCACGGAAGCGAGGTCAGAGCCCGAGCCAGGTTCGCTGTAGCCCTGGCTCCACCACACCTCGCCGCTGGCAATGCCCGGCAGAAAACGCTCTTGCTGGGCTTTGTTGCCAAAGGCCATGATGACCGGGGCCACCATCACCGGGCCAAAAGGCACCACGCGGGGCGCACCCGCCAGCGCGCACTCTTCTTCAAACAGGTGTTTCTGCACCGCGTTCCAGCCCGGACCGCCAAACTCTTTGGGCCAGCCGTGGCCGAGCCAGCCTTTTTGGCCCAGTATCTTGGCCCAGCGTTGCATGTCGTCGCGCGACAAGCGCAGGGCGTTGTGCACCTTGTGGGCGATGTCGGCGGGCAGGTTGTCCTTGACCCAGGCGCGAATCTCTTCGCGAAACGCCTGCTCTTCGGGCGTGAATGCCAAATCCATGGGGTTGTCTCCTTGTGGGGCGCAGGGTGAACGGGGTCTGCGCCAATCAAGCTTCAGTTTGGCACGACCGTTCGTTTCAGCCCTGTCCGGGCTGCGACAAGCCGAGTTCTTTGTGCAGGTTTTGCAGCTGGTCCTGGAGCAGCGCCACAGCGTCCTCCAGGGTGGATACACGGCGGGTGAGTGCGATCACATCGTCTTCGGTGGCGCCGGTGCCCGTGGGCGCGGTGGCACTGTGCACGGCAGACAGGTCCACCGGGCCGCACAGCAGGTGCGCCCAGCGCTGCTCCCGGGCACCGGGTGCACGCGGCAGTTTCACCACCAGCGGACCGCCTTTCTCCAAGGCGCGGTCTTGCAACTCTTCCAGAAACGCATCGACCGAGGCGATGTCCAAAAATTTGTACCAACGCTCGGTGTTCAGGCGCAATTCGCCCGCCGTTTGCGGGCCGCGCAGCATCAACATGCCCAGCAGCACCGCCGATTGCGACGGCACACCCACCGCGCGCATGATGTTGTGTTCGTAGCGGGTGACGCGTCCGCCACTGGTCTCGAGCACCAGGTTCAGCTGGCGCAGGTTCTCCACCGCCTCCACCACCAGCGCGTCGGGCAACTGCAACACCGGGTCGCGGCTGGACTTCTGGTTGCAGCCGGTGACCAGCGCGTTGAGCGTGAGTGGGTAGCTGTCGGGTACGGTGCGCGCTTTTTCCATCAGCGTGCCCAGCACGCGGGCCTCAGCCACAGACAAGGGGCGCTGTTGGAAATCGTGGGAGCGAGGGGCGGGGGCTTGGTCTGGGGTCATTACACTTCTCGGCCATGTCAGGCGTGAACAAAAACATCGTTATTCTGATCTCCGGCGGCGGCTCCAACATGGCCGCCATATTGAAGACCGCTCAAAAACACCACTGGAGAGAACAATTCGGCGCCCGTGTGGCGGCTGTGATCAGCAACAAAGCCGACGCCCAAGGCCTGGTTTTTGCTCGCGAACAGGGCATCGCCACCGCCGTGCTGGACCACAGGGCGTTTGCCAGCCGCGAAGCTTTTGATGCCGAGTTGATGGCCGCTATCGACCACCATAACCCTGTGCTGGTGGTGCTCGCCGGGTTCATGCGCATCCTCACGCCCGGTTTCGTGGCGCATTACGCGGGTCGCATCATCAACATCCACCCCAGCCTGTTGCCCGCGTTCACCGGGCTCAACACCCACCAGCGCGCCATCGACATGGGCTGCAAGTTTGCTGGCGTCACCGTGCACCGCGTGACGGCCGAGCTGGACCACGGCGACATTCTGGAACAAGCGGTGGTGCCGGTGCTGCCGGGCGACACAGCGCAGACCTTGGCCGAGCGTGTGCTGACGCAAGAGCATCTGATTTACCCGCGAGCGGTGGAGCGTTTGCTGGAAAAAATGGCATAAATCCACCGAGCGGGCAGAGCGGCGAAGGGCCGTCAACCGAGAATGTGGCGGAACCGGTTTCGCCGGGCCGCTCGCATGGCCCCCTGGGGGGTGGCGGGCTCAGCCCGGCGCGGGGGGTGAAAATCACATGCTCTTGTGAAACACCAGACCCGCGTGCTCGCGCATGGCGTGGAATTTGATCTTCGGCCAGTTCGCCTCCACCGCGCGCAGTGTGGCCGCGTGGTCGACCAGCAGGGTGGGTGCGTTCACCGCGTCCAGCGCCACGCGGTGGCTGTTGGCGTCGATGAATTTTTTCAACTCCACCTCGCCACCGTCTTCGGGCGCGCAGGTCACCCAGCGCGCCACCTGGTAAGGGCTGCCCATGATGCGGGCCTTGACGCCGTATTCGTGCTCCAGCCGGTGCGCCACCACCTCAAACTGGAGTTGGCCCACGGCGCCCAGCAGCAGCACCGAGCCCGCCACCGGGCGAAACACCTGAATGGCACCTTCTTCGCCCAACTGCGTCAGACCCGCGCGCAACTGCTTGCTGCGCAGCGGGTCGGCCACTTCCACGCTGCGGATGATCTCCGGCGCGAAGAAGGGCAGGCCGGTGACTTGCAAGCTCTCGCCTTCGGTCAGCGTGTCGCCCAGTTGCAGCACGCCGTGGTTCGGGATGCCGATGATGTCGCCGGCAAAGGCTTCGTCCAGCAGCTCGCGCCGCTGGCTCAAAAAGCTCACCACCGTGTTGGGCCGCAGGTCTTTGCCGCTGCGCACCACGCGCAGCTTCATGCCGCGCTCAAAGTGGCCGCTGGCCACGCGCACGAAGGCGATGCGGTCGCGGTGCGCCGGGTCCATGTTGG
>NZ_JAUSOO010000101.1 GCF_030656115.1 Hydrogenophaga sp. | reverse complement strand
GCCATAGGCACATTTAAGGAGTAGACCTTGAGTCTGAATCGCAGTGAGAAAGAAGCGGTCATTTCCGAAGTGACCAGCCTCGCCGCAAAAGCTCAAACGCTCGTGATGGCGGAATACCGTGGCATCACGGTTGCGCACATGGACAAACTGCGCGTCACAGCCCGCAGCAACGGTGTGAGCCTGAGTGTGTTGAAAAACACCCTGGCCCGCCGTGCGGTGGCTGGCAGCAGTTTTGAAGTGGGCGTGGACCAGATGACCGGTCCGCTGATCTATGGCTTCTCTGAAGACGCTGTGGCCGCCGCGAAAGTGGTGGCTGACTTCGCGAAAACCAACGACAAGTTGGTGATTCGCGGTGGTGTCTACGGTGGGAAGGTCCTGGACGTCGAGGGCGTGAAGCAGCTCGCCAGCATCCCTTCGAGAGAAGTGTTGTTGGCTCAGCTGTGTGGCTTGCTGATGTCGCCCATGTCGCGTACGGCCGTTGTGCTGGGCGCCTTGGCGGCGAAAAAAGGCGAAGGCGCTGCCGCACCGGCAGAAGAGGCTGCAGAACCTGCAGCTGAAACCGCCGCCCCGGCAGAAGACGCTGCCGCAGCTTGATGCTGGGCACGTTCGTTTAAAACCATTGTTAGGAAATCAAAATGGCATTCGATAAAGACGCATTTTTGACCGCGCTCGACAGCATGACGGTCATGGAACTCAACGACCTGGTGAAAGCCATCGAAGAGAAGTTTGGTGTGAGCGCTGCCGCCATGGCCGCGCCTGCTGCAGGTGGCGGTGCCGCTGCTGCCGTGGCTGAAGAGAAGACCGAGTTCAACGTCGTGCTGCTGGAAGCCGGCGCACAGAAGGTCTCCGTCATCAAGGCCGTGCGCGAAATCACCGGTCTGGGCTTGAAAGAAGCCAAAGACCTGGTCGACGGCGCGCCGAAGAACGTGAAAGAAGGCATTGCCAAGGCAGACGCCGAAGCCGCCATGAAGAAGCTGGTGGACGCCGGTGCCAAGGCCGAACTGAAGTAATTCGGAACCCTTCAGGGGCTGGAGTGCTCGAAAGAGCCTCCAGCCTTTGGTGCTTTCAGAGCACACCCAAAAATCGACCTCTGGACCGGTTTCTAGACAGCGTGAATGCTGGCGAAAAACGTTCAAAAGGTGTTTTTGAGTGTCTTCTGACCCCGACTGCAGAAGACGACTTGGTTCGGGCCTGTGTGCAACGCACAGGCCGTCCGCCAATGGTTGGTAGAGGCCAGCCACCAAGCATGTCACCGAGCGTTTGATGCGCCCGGTAGTCAAGACAGTCGCCGCAGACCTCAAGCCCGGAGATCGCATGGCCTCAGCATCGAATTATTCATACACCGAACGCAAACGCATCCGAAAGAGTTTTGGCACCCGCGAAACCGTCATTGCGATTCCTTACCTCTTGCAGATGCAGAAGGACGCCTACACCGCGTTCCTGCAGGCGGATTCGGCCCCCAAGAAACGGACCAACGAGGGCCTGCAGGCTGCGTTTGAAGCCGCCTTCCCCATCGTCTCGCACAACGGTTTTGTCGAGATGAAGTTCGTCGAGTACAACCTCGCCAAGCCGGCGTTTGACGTGCGCGAATGCCAGACCCGTGGTCTGACCTTTGCCTCGGCCGTGCGCGCCCGCGTGCAGCTCATCATTTACGACCGTGAGTCCTCGACCAACCAGTCCAAGGTGATCAAGGAAGTGAAAGAGCAAGAGGTCTACATGGGTGAAGTGCCCCTGATGACCGACAAAGGTTCTTTCATCATCAACGGCACGGAACGCGTGATCGTGTCGCAGTTGCACCGCTCGCCCGGCGTGTTCTTCGAGCACGACAAGGGCAAGACCCACAGCTCGGGCAAACTGCTGTTTTCGGCGCGCATCATCCCCTACCGTGGTTCCTGGCTGGACTTCGAATTCGATCCGAAAGACATTCTGTTCTTCCGCGTCGATCGCCGCCGCAAGATGCCGGTCACGATTCTGCTGAAGGCCATTGGCCTGACGCCAGAGACCATCCTGGCGAACTTCTTCGTCAACGACCACTTTCGTGTCATGGACAGCGGTGCCCAGATGGCCTTTGTGCCCGAGCGCTTGCGCGGTGAGGTCGCCCGTTTCGACATCACCGACAAGGCCGGCAAGGTCGTGGTCGCCAAGGACAAGCGCATCACGGTGCGCCACACCCGCGAGCTGGAGCAGTCGGGCACCACGCACATCAGCGTGCCCGAAGACTTCATGATCGGCCGCGTGGTGGCCCGCAACATCGTGGACGCTGACACCGGCGAAATCTTGGCCAAGGCCAACGACGAGTTGACCGAAGCGCTGCTGAAAAAACTGCGCACCGCCGGCGTGCAGGACCTGCAGTGCCTCTACACCAACGAACTGGATCAGGGTGCTTACATTTCGCAGACCCTGCGCAGCGACGAAACCGCTGACGAGTTTGCTGCACGCGTGGCCATCTACCGCATGATGCGCCCCGGCGAGCCCCCGACCGAGGACGCGGTGCAGGCCCTGTTCCACCGCCTGTTCTACAACCCGGACACCTACGACCTGTCGCGCGTGGGTCGCATGAAGTTCAACGCCCGCGTGGGCCGTGACGAATCCACCGGCCCGATGGTGCTGTCCAACGAGGACATCCTGGCCGTGGTCAAGATCCTGGTGGACCTGCGCAACGGTCGCGGCGAAGTCGATGACATCGACCACCTGGGCAACCGCCGTGTGCGTT
>NZ_JAUSOO010000093.1 GCF_030656115.1 Hydrogenophaga sp. | reverse complement strand
GGGTCGGTTGGCGTTCCACATCCATCTGTATGTTGTGTGTTGTGCCCCCAGAGAATTGGGTCAACAGGCTGTTGCCCCAATGGCACATCCGGGTTGCCAGGTTCGTGCGTGTCTTGCGCGGTGGTGTAGAACTGAAAAAGCGCAGGCCATACTTCAGGTTGGAAGCCGACAAGCCCTTGATGTGAGGGAGAGCGTTTAAAACAGCGTCAACTCACGGCTGGCAGCCAGAGCCATTCGCAGGCGCACCGAAACGATGCGCTGCTTGATAACGTTGAAGCCAGTCTTGGTATTCGGCCAGCGCATCAGATGGAAGTTTTTGGATGTTCGTCATGGCCTCTCCTGGCAGCCCACCATCAGGTGCTCAGCACACTGGATGGTAAGTTTCGCAGCGCACCCCTGCGGTGTTGAAGAATTTGTCCATGCGGGGCATGGTAGCGCAGCGGGACGGCTCAACCACCACGAAGATGCTGGCTCTGCCACGCAGCCAGTTGCAGTGGCCGAATGCCAAACCGCACGGCATTACCTGCATGCAGGGCCGCGAACTCAGCCAGTACCAATTGGACAAAATGACTGTGCTCCGCCTGTGCAACCGAGGCAGGCATGTTGTGCATGATGGTCTGCTCTGTGGCGGGCCCATCTTGCATGATGATGGCAACGATCACTTCAGCCAAAGCTTGCCGGTGGCGCAGCCGAAACATATCGGGCGGCACCAGGTTCTGCTTCACCGCCACGTACTGCTGGCACGACCTTTCGTAGGCCCACACAAACACATCGCGCAGCAGATCCACCCGGTTCAACTCATACACGCCCAGCATGGCATCCACATAGGCTTGCTGGGGCACGTCAATGAAAGACAGCGGGCACAAGTTGTGGCGAATAAACGGGATGTTGGCTGCCAGCCGGGATACCCGCTTGTTCACGTCTTCAAACGGTTGGAGGTAGGGCACATGCACCATCAGAAAGAAGGCCTGCTCGAACGGGTCTGCAATGTCTGAGGCCATTTGAACCACGATGCCAAACAACGCCTCCAGGCGCTGAGGCAGTACCACGGGGAGGTACACGCTGCCCCCGATTTCTACGGCACGGCGACGGATGCGCCCGACAGCCGTCGGGTCTGCCATCAAACCGTCCGACAAAAACGCATGCAGTGCAATGAGCGTGTCTGTGTCCACACGGGCATGGGCAGGATTGAGCACCAGGTACTCGATGGCCTGTTTGTGGTTCAGGATCATCTGCGTTTCAAAGGCCTCTTTGCCTTCGGCGACCTGCCCGTACTCAATCAGCCGCTCGGTGTCCAGGCGGCTGTAGGTATTGCCCTCCAAGTGGGACGAAGCCCAGGACAGGTCAATCAGCAGGCGGTTGAGCATGTCGCGGGCGAAGGTGCCCGCAGGGTGCCGATGGGCCGCAGACTGGCCCAGACCGTGCAATTGCTCGCGCAGGTTTGGCGGCAGATAGCAGGTGTGATTCGGATGGTATTGCTCCAGGAAATCAAGCTGGTAGGCCACAGGGGTGCGCAACTGCCGTGGCTGGGTGACGTAAGCGCGGACTTCTGCACCTTCGACAGAAGTGGGTACATAGACAGATGTTGGGGCTTGCGCCAGCGCCTCGGCACGCGCAGGCTGGTTGGTGCTGCGGCTTTGTGCAGGGTTGGCACGGTAGCGGGCACCCCGCCTGTCTCCCATCATCTTGATGCGCTCTTGTGCCACCAACAACGCCAACCGGCGCTGCAAGGTACGGCGCTGGTGGGTGCCACCCAGCTTTTGCGATATGGCATCCAGGCCCATTCCCTCAGGCTCGGCACCAATCAGGGCGGCCAGAAAATCCAGCTCTTGTTGCCGGGTGGCGACGGTGCGTGACATGCGCTTGGCTCCTTGTTCACAGGATGAAAATGCGACAAAAAAATGGCGCATTTTCATTTTATGCGACAGATAAGTGACACATATAGCCTGTGCGACACCACACAACCGCTGAATTCAGGCCATCAGGCCGGAGAGTTCGCGCCAGTCCACCCGCTGCATGGGGCTCATGCGTGTCGTGGATGGCGGGCTGGTTCGGGCCTGCGGTGTTGAAGAATTTGTCCATGCGGGGCATGGTAGCGCAGGGGATGGGTTCAACCGCCACGCGGACGCTGGCTCTGCCACGCTGCAGCTGTTCTCATTTTGAAAAGTTCGGGAGAGCCCCCACCCCAGCCCTCCCCCAGAGGGGGAGGGAGTCAGACATGGCGTG
>NZ_JAUSOO010000068.1 GCF_030656115.1 Hydrogenophaga sp. | reverse complement strand
GGCTGGTGCGGGCGCCCACTTCCATGTCGTTGGGATGCAGCAGCGCGCTGCCCTGGGCGTCCCAGTAGGACTGCAGTTTCAAAATGATTTGCTGGAAGGTCAACATGCGCGTGGAGCCAGGGCGGTGCCCGGGCTGAAGGTGGTCTTGGTGTGAAGACAACAGACCCGGCCGGGCCCGTTGCACAGAACGGTGATTTTACGGGGCCTGCTCAGCCGTGCGGCAGGCGCGCACGGCGGCGGCTCGCGGCGATGAGCAGCACCAGCACCAGACACACGCCCCACAGCGGCCCAAGGCCCCACTGGGCCGTCCAGCGGGCGTAGGGCGTGGTGCCGCTGCGGCCCTGCACCGTGGCCTCGAGCCGGTCGCGCGTCAGGCGGGGCAACTGGTGCGTGACCACGCCCCGGTGGTCAATGACCGCGGTGGCGCCGGTGTTGGTGGCGCGCAGCATGGGCCGGCCCAGTTCCAGCGCGCGCAGGCGCGAGATGTGCAGGTGCTGGTCAATCGCCACGGTGTCGCCAAACCAGGCGATGTTGCTCAGGTTCACCAGCACCGTGGGAGCCTGGGCGGGGTCGCGGAACGAGGCAGCCAGCTCTTCGCCAAACAGGTCTTCGTAACAAATGTTGGTGGCCAGACGCTGCCCGCCCACCGCCCAGGGCGCCTGCCCCAGCGTGCCCCGGTTGAAGTCGCCCAGCGGAATGCGCATGAGGTCGATGAACCAGCGAAACAGCGGTGGAATGAATTCGCCAAATGGCACCAGGTGGTGCTTGTCGTAGCGGTAAAACCCGTCCGACACCAGGTTCACCGGTGCCTGCGGGTCGGTGGTGCGGGTCAGCTGGGCGCGCGCTGCGGCGGCCGACGCCGGCGACAGGCCCCAGGCCGAGTTGGTATAACCCTGCGAAAAACTCCCCAGCGGAAGACCCAGCAATGTGCTCACCGGCACGGCCACGCCGGGCTGCGCCAGCCCGTCCAGCAGCGGCTGCCAGAATTCGGGGCCGAGCTGCTGCGGCAGCAGGGGCAACGCGGTTTCGGGAGCCACCACCAGTTGCGGGGCATTCGCCATGCCGGCTTTGGCCGCTGCCACCGCTGCGCTGATTTGCTGCGGGTACCAGGCCAGTGCCTGGGCCACGCCGGTGCCGGCTTCAAACTTTTCGTCTTGCGCCACATTGCCCTGCAGCAGCCACACCCGCAGCGTGCCAGCGCTGGTGGTGTCGCGCTGGCCGTAGGCGCGCCAGGCTTCGCCGCCGCCCAGCAGGCTCCACACCAGCGCCAGCCACACAATGGCGGTCGAGGCCGTGCGCCACAGGCCATCCCCCTGGAACGCGGTAGAGCGGGCCATCAGGGGCGGAATGCCCGAGCCAGGCACCGAGCGCCGGGCGGGTGAGCCCAGCCAGTAGCCCAGCGCGGCCCCCACCCACGCCACGCCAGAAGCCAGCGCGTAGGCCAGCAGCGCCGCCCCAAAGCCCATGCCGTAGACGCCCACCAGCGGCGCCCAGGCGGCCATCAGGTCCACCTGCGCGTAACCGCCCGCGCCCCACGGGAAGCCGGTGAGCCAGCGGCCACGGGCCAGTTCGGCCAGCGTCCAGAGCGCGGCAAACAGCAGGGCTTGCGCGCTGCGCGACACCGGCGCCCACCGGTACAACAACGCCGCCGCCAACGCGTAATACAGCGCGAGCGCTCCGGCCAGGGCCAGCACGGCCAGCACGGCCATCCAGGCGGCCAACCCTCCGTAGGTGTGCATGGACACAAACAGCCACCAGAAGGTACCCACCAGCCAGGCGGTGGCAAACAACCAACCCCGCCAGGCCGCGCGGCCCACGCCCCCGCTGCGCTGCAGCGCCAGCACCAACACGGCCAGGGAGGCGATTTGCAACCAGCCGCAGGGCTGGCCCGGTGCGGTGCCGGGCAGGCTCCAACCCGGAAAGGGCCAGGCCAGCGCAGCCGCCTGCAAACCACCGGCGAGCAGACACAGCAGCGCCCACACGGCTGCGCCGCTGCGCGCGCGCCGCCCGGGCGGCAGCTGGCTCATCGGCCCAAAGCTCGAAGGGGCGTGCAGCGATCCGAACAGGCTGCGCATGGGCGGGCAGGCGGCGGTCAGGCTTCTGCCGAGACCGGCATGACCTTGAACCACTTCACCGCGCCGCCTTTGGTGTGCAACACCACAAAGCGCAGGCCTTCGAGTTCGTGTACCTCGCCGCGCTTGGGCACGTGGCCCATGGCGTGGGCGATCATGCCGCCGATGGTGTCGAAGTCTTCTTCGGGCAGTTTCAGCCCAAAAGACTCGTTGATGCGCTCAATGGGCGTGTCTCCACTGACGCGCCAGGTGCTGTCGGCCAGGGCAAAAATGTCGCCCTCGTCTTCCACCACATCGAACTCGTCTTCAATCTCACCGACGATTTCTTCCAGCACATCTTCAATGGTGATGAGACCGGCCACGCGGCCGAATTCGTCGATGACGATGGCCAGGTGGTTGCGGTTGCCGCGGAATTCGCGCAGCAGGTCGTTGAGCCCCTTGGTTTCGGGCACAAAGGTGGCCGGGCGCAACAGGGCGCGGATGTTGAGTTCGGGCGCGCGCTGCAGCTTGAGCAGGTCTTTGGCCAGCAAGATGCCGATGATGTTTTCCCGCTCGCCCTCGTACACCGGAAAGCGCGAGTGCGCGGTGTCGATCACGAGGTGCAGGAGTTCGTCGTAGGGGGCATCGATGCTGAGCACATCCATGCGCGGGGCGGCCACCATCACATCACCGGCCGTCATGTCGGCGATGCGGATCACGCCTTCGAGCATCACGCGGGATTCGGCGTTGATGATGTCGTTGTCCTCGGCCTCGGCGAGGGTTTCGATCAGCTCGTCCTTGGAGTCCGGCCCGGGATGGATGAATTCCGCAAGCTTTTGGAGGAAACCACGTTTGTCGACATGCCGCAGGCTGCGCTGCGGCCCACTACTGGGAGGGGATTCGGCCACTGAAGGGTAAGTGAGTGTTGAGACAGGGCACAAGGATACCGCAAGGCCCAGGCCGTCAGCAAAAACGCCCCACCTGCGGTGGCTCAGCCGCTCAGTTGCGGTACCGGGTGCGCGCGTCGCGCACGCCCTGACGGATGTCCTGCAGCAAACCCAGCACCGACCAGAACTGCTTGGCCTGCGCCTTGAGGTGGTAGTCGCCCAAGGCCACGTGCTCGCTCAACAGCTCGGTCACGCGCGAATCAAAATCGGCCGGGGGCAGGCGCACATGGGCCTCGCTCTCAGAGCCGTCGCGCTCGATCACCGCACCGGCCTGGCGGGCAATTTTGAGCATGGCGGTGTTCTCGGACAGGGCGTGGATGAACAACAGGTTCACGCCCTGGTTGCGGGCGTGCATGGCGGCCCGCTCAAACAGGCGGCTGCCGTAACCCCGACCGCGGGCGCTCTTGCCCACCGACACGCCAAACTCGGCGCAGTTGATGCACGCCGGATCGACCGAAAAGGCCAGGTGGGCCATGGCGATCAGCTCCAGCTTGCGGTTGAAAATGCCGAACAGCTCGTCGCGGTCAAAGTCCAACTGATCCACGTACCGGTGAATATGCTCGTCGTTGGCCGCATAGCCAAAGCGCAGGTAGCGGTCTTGCGGCTCCAGCGCCAGCAGGTGGGCTGCGATGCGCTCGCGCTGGGCGGCGCCTATGGACCGAATGGGCACACCCGCGGCCTTGGCACGCGGCGGCGCGGGTGGGTGGTTGGGTGCGGCATCGGGCGTGTCAGCCGGCACCGGCGCTTCAGGCGCCGACTTGAACCAGGGGGTGGAATTGAACATGGCCCGAATATAAGGGTTTTCCCTATATTGACAAGGACGGATTCCCCTAATCCACAGAAACCCGACGGACGGATGGTGATCACAGCGGCAAAGCGGTGGTGCTTTTCACCCGGTCCATCACAAAGCTGGTCTTGCAGTCCTGCACGCTGGGGTGCTTGAGCAAGGTGTCCATCATGAAACGCGAATACGCGGCCATGTCGGCCACCACCAGGCGCAGCTGAAAGTCCATCTCGCCCGTGAGCGCGGCGCATTCCACCACCTCGTGCCAGCCCATCACGCTGGCGCGGAACTGGTCCATGGGGTTGCGTTTGGCGCTCTCGGCGTGCTTCTCCAGCCGCACATTCACATAAGCGGTCAGGCCCAGGCCCACGGCTTCGGGCTTCACCAGGGCCACGTAGCGGTCGATCACGCCGCTGTCTTCCAGCCGCTTCACGCGGCGCAGCACGGCGCTGGGCGACAGGCCCACCACCTCGGCAATCTGGTCGTAGGTGGCGCGGCCGTCGGCCTGCAGGCTGCGCAATATGTGGCGGTCGAGCTTGTCCAGTGTGGGCATAGCCCACATTTTGCAGTTTTCCTGCGTATGCGCCTCAGGCAACACCCCAATACGCTGGAATCGTGATGCCTTGCGCCGATACAGTGGCGGATCACCTCGACCACAACGGAGACACGCATGAACGCCGCCTTGCCACAGACCGCCACCCCACCCGCCACCACCGCCACGGAATGGGCCAACCCCATGGGCACGGACGGTTTCGAGTTCATCGAATACGCCGCACCCGACCCGGTGGCCATGGGCGCCCTGTTTGAGCGCATGGGCTTCAAGCCGATTGCGAAGCACCGCCACAAAGCGGTGACGCTGTACCGCCAGGGCGGCATCAACTTCATCATCAACGCCGAACCCGACAGCTTTGCGCAGCGCTTTGCCCGCCTGCACGGCCCCAGCGTGTGTGCCATTGCGTTTCGGGTGCAAGACGCCAAGGCCGCCTACGAGCGCGCCATTTCACTCGGTGCCTGGGGCTACGCCCACACCGCCGGCCCGGGCGAGCTGAACATCCCGGCCATCAAGGGCATTGGCGACTCGATCATCTATTTCATCGACCGCTGGCGCGGCAAGAACGGCGCACAAGACGGCGACATTGGCAACATCGGCTTTTTTGACGTGGACTTTGAACCCCTGCCTGGCGCCGAACTGAACCCGGTGGGCCACGGCCTGACCTACATCGACCACCTGACGCACAACGTGCACCGCGGCCGCATGGACGAGTGGGCCGGTTTTTATGAACGCCTGTTCAACTTCCGCGAAGTGCGCTATTTCGACATCGAAGGCCAGGCCACCGGCGTCAAAAGCAAGGCCATGACCAGCCCGTGCGGCAAGATCCGCATTCCCATCAACGAAGAAGGCAACGAAAAAGCGGGCCAGATTCAAGAGTACCTGGACCGTTACCAAGGCGAAGGCATCCAGCACATTGCCATGGGCTCCAACGACCTGTACGCCACGGTGGACGCGCTGGAGTTGAGCGGCGTGAAGCTGCTCAACACCGGCGAAACCTACTACGAACTGCTGGACAAGCGCATTCCGGGGCACGGCGAAAACGTGCCCGCACTGCAGCAGCGCAACATTCTGGTGGACGGCGTTCCCGGTGAATTGCTGCTGCAAATCTTCAGCGAGAACCAGCTGGGCCCGATCTTCTTCGAGTTCATCCAGCGCAAGGGCAACCAGGGTTTTGGCGAGGGCAACTTCAAGGCCCTGTTTGAGAGCATGGAGCTGGACCAGATGCGCCGCGGCGTGCTGAAAGGTTGACCTTCGAGAAAGGGCGCCTGGCCGCGTTGCGGCTGTTGGCCGTGGCGCTGCCACGGTCTGCACCGCCACGCCGTGCCCGGCACCCTTTTCGAAGGTCTTGTGTGGCACCCCGCTTGAATACCTGGAGACTGTGATGGCTGTTGAACCTGTTGTTTATGGCGCCAGCGAGCGCCCCCCGCGCGGCGACTACGCCCGCGCCAGCGACGACTACACCTGTGCACAAAACTGGGCGGCTTACACCGAGGCCGACCACGACACCTACCGCCGCCTGTACGCACGGCAGAGCGCACTGCTGCCCGGGCTGGCGTGCGAGGCGTTCATCAACGCCCTGCCCTCGCTGGGCGCGAGCGACCAGATTCCGCGTTTTGAAGACATCAACGCGCGCCTGAAGCCGGCCACCGGCTGGGAGCTGGTGGCGGTGCCGGGGTTGATCCCGGAACGGCCGTTTTTCCAGCTGCTGGCCGACCGCCGCTTCCCCGTCACCGACTGGATACGGCAGCCCGAAGAGTTCGACTACATCGTCGAGCCCGACGTGTTCCACGACCTGTTTGGCCATGTGCCGCTGCTGTTCAACCCGGTGTTTGCCGACTACGTGCAGCGCTACGGCGCCGGGGGGCTGAAGGCGCACGACCTGGGCGCGGGCGAGTTGTTGTCGCGGCTGTACTGGTACACCATTGAATTTGGCCTGATTCAGCAAGCCGACGGCCTGCGGGCTTACGGGGCTGGCATCTTGAGTTCCAGCGGGGAACTGCGCCACAGCGTCACCAGCCCACAACCCCAGCGCCTGGCGCTGGACCTGCTGCGCTGCATGCGCACGCGCTACAAAATTGACGACTACCAGGCCACCTATTTCGTGATCGACAGCTTTGACCAGCTGTTTGAGCTGACGGCGCCCGACTTCGCGCCGCTCTACGAGGCCGTGGCTGCGCAAGGCGAGCTGGCGCCGGACGCCAGCAGCGCCAGCGACTCGCGCATCACCCTGGGGTGAAACGCCATGGCCACGTGCGCCGCACCGGGCACCAGCCGGTTGTCGGCGCCGGGCAGCGTGGCGGTGGAGGCGGGAAACACGATGTTGTCGGTGTTGGCGTACCAGCAAATGAACTGCCGGTAGGTGGCTTCGGGCGCGTGCTGCGCCTCGGCCGCGGCCAGCGCCTGCAGCCAGGGGCTGTGCATGCGCATCTGACGGCCATTGGGCAGGTGGCTGAACTGCCCCAGCCAGGTGCCGTGGTGCGGCGTGCCGATGCTCAGCACCCGCTGCACGCGCGCGGGGTTCGCCACATCGGCAACCAGCCAGGCGCGCGCCGCCAAACCGCCCATGCTGTGGCACACCAATTGCGGCGGCAGTCCGCCCAAAGCCTCGGCCCTGCGCACGGCCTGCTCCATCAGCGGCACATAGTCGTCGATGCTGCCGAACACCGGCTCCAGGTTGACCGAGACATACGGCACGCCCAGGCGGCGCAATTCGCGCATCCAGGGGTGCCAGAAACCCCGGTTGCACACAAAGCCGTGGACGAACACCACGGCACCTGCACCGCTGGCGCTGCACGCGGGTGCAGTCAGCGTATCGGGCCAACGCCGCCACACAAACGGCTGGCGCCAGGCAAACACCCGGGGCGCCATGCGCACCTCTTGCCACCACGCACGGGCCAGATCGGCCCAGCGCGGGCGCGGTGCCGGGTCGGCGCCGTGCACCCTGGCCACGGCCACCAGTTCCAGCGCCAACACCAGCGCGTAGCCGCCCAGCAACAGCGCCACGCCCGCCACCGCTGCCGCTGGCGAATGCGGCCACACCCACAGACCCCAGCCCAGGGCGGCGGCCAACGCCACGCACACGGCCCATTGCTGCAAGCGCGCCAGGCGGGAAGGCGCCAGCGCTGAAAGGGATGGACTTTCTTGAACAGGTGTTTCAGGCATCCCCACACTATCCCACGCTTGAGGCGGTCAAGCGCACGGCGGGGACCGCTGCTAGAGGTTGCGCTCTAGCGGTCAGATCAAGCCGTCTGGCCGGGCTAAACTGTTTTGAACATGACCACAGCCACCCAAGCTGCCGAGCGCATCCGCACCCACCTGGCGCGGGTGGCCCGCTTGCGCGAACAGGCCGACGCCGCTGGCCTGGCGCAGGCGGTGCATGCGGTCAAGCAACTGCAGGCCCAACGCTTTCGCGCCACCTACACCGACTTTCTGGCCGACGCCCGCCACGCCCCGGCCACCCGGTTCTTTCTGGAAGAACTGTACGGCGAGCACGATTTCCGCGAACGCGACAGCCAGTTTGGTCGCATCGCAGGCGCACTTGAGCGGCTGTTCCCCGAGGCGGTGGCCCAGCTGGCGGTGGACCTGGCCGAAACCCACGCACTCACGGAAACGCTGGACCACCAGCTGGCCACGCACTGGCTGGCGCAAGACCCCGCAAGCCCCACCGCCCTGCGCTACACCCGCTGCTGGCGCCTCACCGGCCAGCACGCCGAACGCGAACGCCAACTGGTGGTCGTGCTGCACATGGGTACCGAACTGCAGCGCCTGACCCGCATGACCCCCTTGCGTGTGGCGCTGAAAATGATGCGCCGCCCGGCACAGGCGGCCGGGCTCCACGCCCTGCAGCAGTTTCTGGAACGGGGCTTTGACGCGTTTGCCACCATGGGCGATGCGAGGCGTTTTCTGGCCGCCATTGAACAGCGCGAGCGCCATTGGATCAACACCTTGTTCACCGCCGATGCGGCGTTGGCAGCGAACGCACTTCAAAGCGAACTGGCCCGCGCCTGATCGGCGGAGCGCCATGGGCGGGCTGTGCTTTCGGTGACACGTTGTTAGGGCAGGCCCTGAGCCCGGTGTGGCCGCAGCGCGCCAGAATGGAAGGGTCTTCAACGCACCGGCCCTCGCCCCATGAACCGTCCCTGGCTTGCCCATTACCCTCCTGGCGTCCCGCACACCGTGGAACCCGAGCAGTACCGCTCCCTGGCGGCTTTGCTGGAAGCGTCGCTCAAGAAAAACGCGGCCCAACCGGTGTCCGTGTGCATGGAGCGCTGGATGTCTTACGGCGAACTCGATGCCCACAGCGCCGCCCTGGGCGCCTGGCTGCAGTCCCAGGGCATGTTGCCCGGCGCGCGGGTGGCCATCATGCTGCCCAACGTGCCGCAGTTTCTGGTCACCATGGTGGCCATCCTGCGCGCGGGCTACACCGTGGTGAACGTCAACCCGCTCTACACCGCGCGCGAGCTGGAGCATCAACTCAAAGACTCGGGCGCAGAAGCCATCGTCATTCTGGAAAACTTCGCCGGCACGCTCGAAGAGGTGATCGATCACACCGCGATCCAGCACGTGGTGGTGGCCAGTCTCGGTGATTTGCTGGGTTTTTGGTACGGCCGCTGGATCAGCTTTGCGGTGCGCCATCTGGCCAAAATGGTGCCCCCCTTCAAGCTGCCGCTGAACAGCTCACGCGGCCCCCGCACCATTCTGAGTTTTCGGCAGGCACTCAACCAGGGCGCCGAGCTTGCGCTCAAACCCAGCCAGGCCCACCTGGATGCCACGGCATTTTTGCAATACACCGGCGGCACCACCGGCCTGTCCAAAGGCGCGGTGCTCACCCACCGCAACGTCATTGCCGCCGTTTTGCAGGCGGAAGCCTGGTTCAACCCGGCCTTGCAGCGCCTGGGCGACCTGCGCAAGACCAACGCCATTGCGGCCCTGCCGCTGTACCACATCTTCGCGCTCACGCTCAGTTTGCTGAACATGCGCTGGGGGGCGCACATGACGCTCATTCCCAACCCGCGCGACATTCCCAAACTCGTGGAGACGCTCAAGAAACGGCCATTTCACATCCTGCCCGCCGTCAACACGCTGTTCAATGCCCTGCTGCAAAACCCGCAGTTCCGCCAGCTCGACTTCTCTTCTCTGGCGCTGTCGCAAGCCGGCGGCATGGCAGCCTCCGAAGGCACGGCGCGCCAGTGGCTGGCGGTGACCGGCAGCGCCATGGTGGAAGGCTGGGGCATGAGCGAGACCTGTGCCATCGGCACCAACAACCCGGTCACCAACCGCAACTTCTCCGGCACCATCGGGTTGCCCTTACCGGGTATCGACATCGCGATCAAAGACGACGCCGGCCAGGACGTGGCCCAGGGCGGCGCCGGTGAGATTTGCATCCGGGGTCCCAACGTCATGACCGGTTACTTCAACCAGCCCGCAGAAAACGCCCAGGCTTTTACGCCAGACGGTTACATGCGCACCGGCGATATTGGCGTGATGGATGCGAGCGGATACACCCGCATCGTCGACCGCAAAAAAGACATGATCCTGGTCTCCGGCTTCAACGTGTTTCCGAACGAGCTTGAGAACGTGATTTCTTTGTGCCCGGGTGTGCTCGAATGCGCGGCCATCGGTGTCGCCGACGAAACCCAGGGCGAAGCCGTCAAGGTGTTCGTGGTGAGGTCGGACCCGACCCTGCGGGAAGAGGACGTGGCGCGCTATTGCCACGACAACCTGACCGGCTACAAACGGCCCAAATACATCGAATTCCGCGACGAGCTGCCAAAGACCAACGTGGGGAAAATCCTGCGTCGAGCCCTTCGTGCGGCCACATGACAGGACGGACGCAACACCGCCAGGGCTGAACGCCAAGCCGCAGACAGCACATGCCCCAAACGGCAAGGCTTTGCAACACCACCCTGGCGCTTGTGCGCAAGCCCTACACAAACCTTGCACGTCCGCCACGTCCACCCTACCCGCAGGCACTTTCTTGAACAACAGCACCCTTTCCATCGCCGAGCAACTGACCGCGGCTGGCGTCACGGTTTTCGAGCGCGGCTGGCTATCGGCCAACAACATCCTCATTCAAGGCAACGGCCCCACCGCGCTGGTGGACTCCGGCTACTGGACCCACGCCGAACACACCTTGGCCCTCATGGATCACGCATTGGGTGGTCGTGCGCTGGACCTGCTGCTCAACACCCACCTGCACAGCGACCACTGCGGCGGCAATGCGGCAATCCAGCAACGGCACCCGAACGCCAGAACGTGCATTCCGCCGGGTCACGCCAGCTGCGTAGCCGATTGGGATCCCGTCGCCCTCACCTACGAACCGACCGGGCAACACTGCCCACCGTTTCGGCACGACGCCGTGTTGACGCCCGGGACAGGCATCCGTCTGGGTCCATTGGATTGGGAGATCCATGGTGCCAAGGGGCACGACCCCCACTCCATCGTCCTCTTTCAGCCCGAACAGCGCATCCTGATTTCGGCAGACGCCTTGTGGGAAAACGGGTTCGGCGTGGTGTTCCCCGAGCTGGAAGGCATCTCGGCATTCGATGACGTTGCCGCCACACTGGACCTGATCGAAGAGCTGGACCCGTTGCTCGTCATACCGGGCCACGGTTCCATTTTTCATGACGCCCAAGATGCCTTGCAGCGGGCGCGGAACAAACTGGAATACTTTGTCAAAAACCCGGCCAAACACCACCGGCACGCCTTAAAGGTCTTGCTCAAATACAAGCTGCTGGAATGGCAGTCGGTCGAAATGGATGAACTCATCGAATGGAGTTTCCGTTGCACCTACCTCAAAGCCGCCATGCCACACCAAGGTTCAGACAGGGAAGCGGGTGCCCTGTGGACGCAGGGTCTCGTCAACGAACTGGCGCAAAGCAACGCATTGACCTTAGCGGGAACCACGATCCGCAATGGCTGAGAGCCAGGGCCCGCGGCAACCTGCACATCCACCTGCACAGCCTTGCAAACAGGCACCAGAGCCGCAGCCGCCGCACCGTCAGACCTGCGCACCGTCCATCGCCATCAACGCGACAGAGCCGCGCTGAATCCGTTCAGCCAGGCCCGCCAGACAGGGCATCTGTCGGTCCATCCAGACCTGCGCCAGCTGCCTTTTGCTGAGCCCCACGGTCGACGCCAGGTCTTCGGGCAGGCGCAGCGCCGTCTCGGCCAGCTCCAGCCAGGCCCAGCCCACAGCGAGGATGCCGTACATGGTCAGCAGGTCGTGGGCGGCCGCGGTGGGCGCGTGCGGGTCGTCCGCTGCCTGCCGCTGCACGGCCTGGTGGGCCTGCGCCAGCCGCTCCAGGCCCTGGCGCAGCCGCTGCGCCAGATCGGCGATGGCCGGCAACGGGGTGCAGCGCTCGATGCTGGCCAGCAGGACGTCGCGGAACACGCCCATCCTGCGCCCGCCGTGCGCCGTGAGCTTTCGGGTGACCAGGTCAATGGCCTGGACGCCATTGGCGCCTTCGTAAATCTGGCCGATGCGCGCGTTGCGCACCATCTGCTCCAGGCCCCAGTCGCGCACATAGCCATGCCCACCGAGCACCTGCTGGCAGGCGTTGGTGGCGTTGAAACCGCAGTCGGTGAAGTAGGCCTTCATCACGGGGGTCATCAGCTCGACCATGTCGCTGGCCGTGCGCCGCTGGGCAGGGTCCGGCGCATCGGCCGCCTCGCTCTGGTACAGGGCCACCCGCAGCGCCAGCGCGCGTGCGCCTTCAGCAAAGGCACGGCTCTCCAGCAGCAGGCGCCTCACGTCCGCGTGAACCACGATGGGGTCGGCCGCCTTGTCGGGCGCCTGCACGCCCGCCGCGCTGCGGCCGGACAGGCGCTCGCGCGCGTAGGCTGCAGCGTTCTGGTAGGCCATGTCGGCGTAGGCGATGCCGGAAATGGCGGTGCCCAGACGGGCATGGTTCATCAGCAGGAACATCGCGGCCATGTGGCCGCTGCTGCCCGCCCCCTGCCCCGCGATGCGCCAGGCGCGGGCCTGATCAAAGTCCAGCACGCAGGTGGCGCTGGCCTCGATGCCCATCTTGTGCTCGATCGCGCTCACACTCACCCGGTTCGGCGCACCGAGTTGACCCGTCGCCACGTCCAGCTCGCGCTTGGACACCAGGAAGACGTGCACGGCCGAAAGGTCGTCGGCCACCCGGCCGTCGTCGCCCGGCACCTTGGCCAGCACGATGTGCACGATGTTCTCCGTCAGGTCGTGGTCGCCGCCGGAGATGAAGATCTTGCTGCCCGAGAGGCGCCAGGAACCATCCTCAGCGGGGACCGCCCGGGTGCGGATCTGCCGCAGGTCGGTGCCGCAATGGCTTTCGGTCAGGCACATGGTGGCGGTCCAGTCGCCGGCCACCAGCCGGGGCACCACGTGCGTCTTCATCCAGTCGTCGCCGAGGGCCTGCAGCATGCGGGCGGTGGGCGCACAGAAGCCGCCGTACATCTTGAAGGCGTGCCCGGTGGCCACACCGATTTCATCCACCGCCACCGACAGCACCGGCGGCAGGCCCGCACCACCGATGGCCTCGGGCAAGGTCAGGTGGTGCCAGCCGCTGTCGCTGTGCATGGCCCAGGCCTCGCGGAAGCCCTGGGGCGTGACCACGCGGCCGTCCACCAGGCGCGCACCCTCCTGGTCCCCCGGCGCGTTGATGGGGTGCAGCACCTCCTCGTGAAAGCGCGCAGCGGACGACAGCAGCTCGCCCGTGAACCCGGGCGTGAGATCGGCGAACCCCGGCAGCTCGGTACGCTCGCTCAGCCGCAGGTGGTGGTGCAACAGGAACTGGTGGTCCTCAACGGGGGAACGGTAGAGCGGCACGGGATGTCCTTGTGTGTCCTTGTCTGTCTGGCGGCGCCAACGGGCGCCTTCACTTCTGCGCCTTGCGCCCTTCGAAGAAGCTCGTGATGCGCTGGCTGGCATCGGCGCCGGTCATCGACGCGACCATGGTCTCGGCAAACAGCCCCTCGGCCTGCCCCATGTCGCTGATGCGGGGGATGCCGTTGATCACGGCGTAGTTCGACATCGGCGCGTTGCTGGCCACGGTGGCGGCCAGCTGCATCGCGAACGCCAGGCCGGTGCCGTTGTCGACCACGTAGTGCGCCAGGCCCAGCTGCAGCCCGGTATCGGCGTCGTGGGTTCGCGCGGTGAGCATCATCTCGACCATGCGGCCCGCGCCGATGATGCGGGGAATCCGCACCGAGCCGCTGCCGCCCACGAAGATGCCGCGCTGGCCCTCGGGCAGCTGGAAGAAGGCCGAGCGCTCGGCCACACGGACATGGGTGGACGCCGCCAGCTCCAGCCCCCCACCCACCACCGCACCCTGCAGCACGCTGATGACGGGGACCTCGCCGAACTGGATCAGGTCGAACGCGCGGTACCAGGCCTTGGAGCGGCGCTGGTCGATGATGGTGTTGTCGCTGCGCGTGGCCAGCAGCTCCTTGAGGTCCAGGCCGGCGCAGAAGTGCTCGCCATGCCCGTGCAGCACGATGGCGCGCGCGTCGGTGGGCGGGTTGGCGAAGAAGGCGATGAGTTCCTCGATGAGCTGGTGGTTCAGCGCGTTGCGCTGGTCCGCGCGGTCAATGGCCAGCGCATACACGGGGCCGTGCTGCTCGACCTTGAGCAAGGGAGTCTGGGACATGTCGGTTTCCGTTTCCTGGTTGTGTTGGGGAGGCTGCGGTGGGCGGTGCACCGCGAGACATCAGACGATCTGGATGACCTCGGCGTCTGGCGGCTCGGCGAACAGTCGGGCCACGTCCTGCGCGCGCCGCGTGAGCACCCGGCGCTGGTTGACATAGCCCTTGTCGGTGATCTCTCCGGCGCCCATGTCGGGCATCTCGCCCAACAACAGCACCCGGTGCACACGGCGGCTGCCACCACCGCCCGCCGCGTTGTGGCGCTCGATGGCGTAGCGGACCGCCGACCGCATCCAGTCGGACGCCGCCAGCTCGGCGGCCGAAGCACCCGGCATCTGGGCGCGCACCCGGCACACCGCCACATTGGGCCAGGCCAGCAGCGCGATGCAGGGCTGGTCGGCACCGGCCACCACCACGTCGCTGAACAGGCCGCCGCTGGCGTCGATCAGCTCGACCCGCAACGAACCCACGCGCACAAAAATGCCCGACTGCAGCTTGAACTCTTCGGCCACCCGCCCGGCGAACACCAGGCCCTCCTCCGGGCGCGCCGGGTCGACGAACTGAACGGCGTCCCCCATCAGAAAGAAGCCCTCTTCATCAAATGCTTCGGCCGTGGCGTCGGGGCGGCTGAGGTAACCGGGCGTGTTGACCTCGCTGCGCACGCGGATCTCGTAGCGGGTGTCGTCCAGGGGCACCAGCTTCAGTTCGACGCCGGGGTGTGGCAGGCCGATGCAGCCCGCGGACTCGGTGCACCAATAGGACAGGGTGACGCAGGCGGAGGTTTCCGTCGAACCGAAGGCGGAGATGAAGGGAATGCGCTGCCCGGTGGTGCGCACGGCGACCACCTGCATGCGCTCGTAAATGGCGTTGGGCATTTTGGCGCCCGCGTAGGCCACGACACGCAGCGCCCTGAACAGGCCATCGGCCAGGGCCGGGTCTTTTTCCAGCGCATCGACCAGCATCGAATAGCCCAGGGGCACGCTGCCGAACTCGGTGGGCGAGATCTCCCGCAGGTTGCGGATGGTTTCATCGAACAGGCCCGGCACGGGCTTGCCGTCGTCCAGCCACAGGGTGCCCCCCGAGGCCAGCACCACACCGAACTGGATGCTGCCGCCGGCCACGTGGCTCCAGGGCAGCCAGCCCAGAATCCGCGCCGGTTGCTCGCGGTGCTTCGGCGCCAGCAGTTGCCGGTGCATGGCCACGCCGTTGGACAGCATGGCGTGCGTGATCACCACCGCCTTGGCCGCGCCCGTGGAGCCGGAGGTGAAGAGGTACTTGGCCACGGCACCGGGCTTCAGCGCGGCCAGCGCCTCCTCGGCCTGCGGCGTCACCTGCGTCTGAGCCCATGCACTCCAGGGAACCACCATCGGATGCTCTGGCACCTCGTCCACACAGACGAAGCGCGCGTCGGGCGGGATGCGCAGCCCCTGGATCACCCTCTTGAACTGCGCGCCGTCCTGCACGAACACCACCGCCGGGTTCAGCAGGTCCACCATGCCCTGCAGCGTTTCCAGCGTGGGCGTCATCAGCGAATACGCCGGGGTGATCGGCGCATACGGCATGCCGGCCTGCATGGCCGCCAGGCTCATCACCGCGTGTTCCAGCGAATTGCCGCTGAGCGCCATCACGGTCCGCCCGGGCTGCCGCAGCGCCAACAGCGCTTCGCTGACGGCGTCAACCTGTGCCTTGGCCTGGCCGTAGCTGAGCGACTGCCAGGCCCGGTCGGCACCGCGCCGCTGGGCCAGCCAGGTGGCCTCGGGCTGAGACTGCGCCAGACGCGCCAGGGTCTGGGGCCAGGTTTCCAGGCAGGGCTCGAAGCGCTCGCCGCTTTGCAGCAGCAGCGTTCCGTCGCTGCGGCGGTTCAGATCGAAGCGGCGGTGAATGAACGGGTGCGCCCGGAAGGGCGCCTGGTCGGTGTCGAGCATGGGGCTGTCTCCTGTTGTTCGGTCTGTGGGCCGAGGCGTTACGCGGTGAAGCCCTGCCCGCTTCCAGCCAGTTCCACCAGCAAGGCACTGGGCCGGAAGCGTTCGCCGTGGCGCTGCTGCAGCGCCAGCAGGCGGTCGCGAATATGGGCCAGGCCCAGCCGGTCGGCGTGGTGCATCGGGCCGCCCTTCCAGTCGGGCCAGCCAAAGCCTTTCTGCCAGACCACGTCGATGTCGCTGGCGCGCGTCACGATGCCCTCCTCCACCAGCTTGGCGCCCTCGTTGATCATGGGCAGGATCAGCCGCTCGCGCACCTCGTCGTCGGTGATGCGGCGCCGCTGAATGCCCATCGCTCTGGAGACGCTTTCCACGATGGCCGTCACCTCGGGGTCGGGCAGCGGGCGCCGCTTGCCCGCTTCGTAGCGGTAGTAGCCCTTGCCCGATGTCTGGCCCAGCCGCCCGGCCTCGAACAAGCGGTCGCCCACCGGCTCGCGCTCCCCGCGCGACTGCCGATAGCGGTAACCCAGCTCGATGCCACCGGCCATGTCCGCCAGATCGAAGCTGCCCATGGGCAGGCCGAAGTCGGTGAGCACGCGGTCGATCTGCTCGGGCAAGGCGCCTTCGTAGAGCAGCCGATTGGCCTCCTGGTCGCGGGCGATGAAGAGGCGGTTGCCCACGAAACCGTCGCACACGCCGACCACCACCGTGGTCTTGCCCAGCCGCTGGCCAAGGTCCATGCCGGCGGCCACCAAGTCGGCACGCGTGCGTTCGCCACGCACCAGCTCCAGCAAAGGCATCACATGGGCCGGGCTGAAGAAATGCAAGCCCAGCAGGGACTCGGGGCGCTGGAGGCCGCGCGCCAGCAGATTGATGTCCAGGGTGGACGTGTTGGTGGCCAAGAGTGCGTCGGCATCGGCATGGCGATCAATCTGGGCCAGGACTTCCTGCTTGAGCGCCAGCTGTTCCCACACCGCCTCGATAACGAGGTTGGCACCGGCCACATCTTCCATGCGCATGCTGGTGCGCAGGGTGTCGTGCAGCGATTCACGCACGCCGTCGGGCAACTTGCCGCGCTGCGCCAGCGAAGCCAGGTTCTTCGCAACCGCCTCCCTCGCGCGCTGCAAGGCCGCTTCGTCCCGGTCGATCAGACACACGCGAATGCCGGCCGCGATGAGCGCGGTGGCAATCCCGCTGCCCATGGTGCCCGCGCCCACCACCGCCGCGCTGCGCCAGGCAAACCCTTCGGGCAGGCCAGGAAGGCCCGGCACGTGCCGCGACGCCGCCACGGCGCGCCGCGTGTACTGCCGCGCCTGCTCGGCGGCCACGGTGGTGAAGGCCGGGACCTGCTGATCGCCTTCGGCCTGCAGGAAGCGCAGGCTCACAGGCTCGCCGATCTGCATGGCGTGCACATCGCAATCGACCACGGTGGTGACCATCGACGGCCCCTCGGGCAGGTCAACCACCGCCACCGCCGTCGGCCGCCGCGCGCCACGCACCACCGAGAACGAATAGACCGTGCCCTGGCCACTGGCCTGCAGCCAATCGGTCTGCGCTGCGCCGCAGAGCGGGCAATGGGTGCGCGGGTAGAACGTGGTTTCCTTGCACGCCGGGCAGTGCTTGAGCAGCAGGTGCCCTTCGTTGGCCGCCGCCCAGAAGGGCGCGGCTTCGGGTTGCACGTCGATGGGGGGAAGCAGTTGGGATGTCATGGTGTCACTCCCGGCCCAGAATCAACGTGCCCGCCACGTGGTAGGTCGCCAGGGACCCACCCGTGCCATGCGCCAGCACGAGCTCGCAGTCGGGCACCTGCACCGCGGGGTGGGCTTCGCCCCGGCACTGGCGCACCGCCTCCAGAATCTTGGTCATGCCGCCCTTGTTGCCCGGGTGGTTGCTGCACAAGCCACCGCCATCGGTGTTGAAGGGCAGCTGGCCCACGCCGGAAATCAGGTTGCCATCGGCCACGAAGCGCCCGCCTTCGCCCTTGGCGCAGAAGCCGAGGTCCTCCAGTTGCAGGATCACCGTGATCGTGAAGCTGTCGTAGAGCGAGGCGTAACGGATGTGGGCGGGTTTGACGCCAGCCTCTTCAAACGCCGCCGCGCCCGACTGCACACCGGCCGTGTAGGTGAGGTCGATGCGCCCGCCGTGGGTGTGCTTGATCGCCTCGCCGGCGCCCAGCACCTTGACGATGGGTCGGCCCAGTTCGCGCGCGATTTCGGGGCGGGTCACGATCACGGCGCCACCGCCGTCGGTCATGACACAGCAGTCCATGCGGCGCAGCGGGTCGGCCACCAGCGGTGAGGCCAGCACGTCGTCGACCGTGATCACCTTGCGCAGCAGGGCATGCGGGTTGTGCTGCGCATGGTGCGACGCGGCGACCTTGACCCAGGCCAGTTGCTCCGGTGTGGTGCCGTACTCGTGCATGTGCCGGCGCGCCGCCATCGCGTAGGCGTACAGCGGCGCCATCGGAACGGGCGCCAGAAACGGCAGATCGGGCATGTGGCGCAGGTCGATGCCGGTGAGGCCGGTGCCACCACCGGCGGCGAGCGGGCGGTCGGCCAGCGTCACCAGCGCCACATCGCAGTGGCCCGCGGCAATGGCCTGCGCGGCGTGGTTCACGTGCAGCATGTAGGACGAGCCGCCTGTTTCGGTGCTGTCCATGTGGCGCAGCCGGTTCAGGCCGATGTACTCGGCCATCGTCATGCCGCCAAAGCCCGGCGCGTCGGCGCTGCAGAAGAAGCCATCCACATCCGACAGCGACAGACCGGCGTCCTTCAAGGCGCCCAGTGCCACCTCGGCATGCAGCTGGGCAGACGAGATGCCGTCGGCACGCCGCGTGGGGTGTTCGTAAATGCCCGCGATGCAGGCCTTGCCTTTGATGCTCATGGTCGACCTGCCTCCCGCTCATTCGGGCTTGTAGCCGGTGATGCGCACAGGCTCGCCCCAGGCGTTGCAACCGTCGCGCGAGGCACTGGCAAACGCCTGACCGGCGGTGGGGTGGCCCCCCGGGAGCCTGCGCGGCAGAAAGAACACCGAGCGCAACACCCAACCCACCGGCAGGCCGCAGCGCTGCGCACCGAAGAAACCATGGCGGCGGCCACCAGGCACTCCTGCGCACCGTTGGCGCCCGGGGACCCGGAATTGGCGCGACCCCGGCTGGCCCTGGCCCATGCCAGAAAGCCCCGCATGTTGCACACCGCCTCGGGCACCCCGGCGCCAATGGCCACCGCGTGCGAACGCTGCGCGGTGCTGGCCACGGGCGTCCGTTCCCCGAACTTGTCGCCCGGGCTCTTCGGGACCACGTCAAGGAGCCTGACCCGACCCGGCAACGGCTCCTGCGCCACGGCAAGGCCGAACCAGGAAGTTGTCGCCGCCAGCGTGCTCAGGTGAGCGAAATCTCTGCGCTTGATAGCCATCGTTGTTCCCATACATCCTGCGCCCCCGGTGACGATCGTGCGCAGCGGTTCGGATGAATCACACCCAAATAATGACAGGTAGACTGTTGATTTGCATCCGGATAAACCATTAGGTAGCCTGACGATTCAGCAGGAGGCAGGACCGACGCAAAACCGTCAGGGCCAGGCGCGAAGCCGCAGACAGTACGCAGGTACGGCCAAGCCACCGGATGGAGCCCCAGGGCTTTGTTGCACAACTCAAAAACGGAACGAGCTGACCCCAACCCCAGACGCAGCTATGCCATGGCGGCCACGGGCACCGTTGTCGGGCGCCCGAGCTGCGTAAAGCGGTTGAGCAGCGCCACACGCACATGCAACTCCGCCACCTGACGAGCGAACGTGCGCGCCATAACCCGCTCGCCCAGGCGCTTGAAGCAGTGCATCTTGGTTTCCACCAAGCTTCTGCGGTGGTAGCCGCTCCACTTCTTCCAGATGGTCAACCCCAGCCGGCCACAGGCTTTGAGCGCCTCGTTGCGCACGCTCGCCCCCACCAGGGTCGCCTTCCACGGCTTGCCGTTCTTGCGCGGTGGGATAACCGCCTGTGCGCCACTTTGGGCAATCGCCGCATGGCACGCCTTGGTGTCGTAGGCCCCGTCGGCGCTGACACTGGCCAGCGCTTCGTCGGGCGGTATCTGAGCCAGCAGCTCGGGCAGCATCGCCGCGTCTCCCACGCTGTTGTCGGACACCACAATGGCACGAATCTCCAGCGTGTGGGCGTCAATGCCCAGG
>NZ_JAUSOO010000065.1 GCF_030656115.1 Hydrogenophaga sp. | reverse complement strand
GCCGGGTTTGCCACCGTGGTGCACACCGGCAGCACCGTGGCGGGTTTTGCGGCTGGCATGGCGGCCGGGGCCTTGCTGGCGGCCATTTTTGGTGGCCTGGTGATCTGGCTCAACACCAACCAGTACGCCACCGGGCTGGCGCTGTCGCTGTTTGGCGGGGGTTTTTCGGCTTTTGCAGGTACCCGCTATGTGCAGGAAAAACTGCCCGAACAGGCGCAGTTCGCCATTCCGGTGCTGGCCGACATTCCGCTGCTCGGCCCGGCGCTGTTTCGCCACCACCCCATGGTGTATGTGTGCGTGGGCATCGTGTTGGGGCTGATCTGGTTTCTGTACCGCACGCGCGCGGGTCTGGTGCTGCGCAGTGTGGGTGAAAGCCCCGAGTCGGCCCATGCGCTGGGTTACCCGGTGCGCCGCATCCGGCTCATGGCCGTCATGGCCGGGGGGGCGCTGTGCGGGCTGGCGGGCGCCTATGTGTCCACCGTGTACACGCCGCTGTGGGTGGAGGGCATGATCGCGGGCAAAGGCTGGATCGCGCTGGCGCTCACCACCTTCGCCACCTGGCGCCCGGCACGGGTGTTGCTTGGTGCTTATCTGTTTGGTGGTGTGACCATGCTGCAGTTCCATTTGCAGGGGATCGGCGTCAACGTGCCCAGCCAGTTCCTGACCATGATGCCTTACCTGGCCACCATCGTGGTGCTGGTGCTGATCTCGCGCAACCCAACCTGGATCCGCATCAACATGCCCACGTCTATCGGAAAACCGTTCTATCCCGGCGCATGAGGATGTGGCCCCCACGCTCCACCGCTGCGCGGGTCGCTGCCCCCCGAGGGGGTGCGAATTCCGCTTGGGGCGGCCCGGCGCGGAATTCCTGGCCCCCACGCTCCACCGCTGCGCGGGTCGCTGCCCCCCGAGGGGGTTCGAATTCCGCTTGGGGCGGCCCGGCGCGGAATTCCTGGCCCCCACGCTCCAACACTGTGCGGGTTCATAATCTTTCGTTGTCTGTTTTTCTTCACTTCCAACCCTCCAAGAGGTTTTCATGACTGACCTGAGCAAACGTTCCTTGATCAAGCTGGCGGCCCTGACGGCTGTGGCCAGCGCCGCGCTGATCGGCTGCGGCAAAAAAGAAGAGGCCGCCCCAGCGCCCGCGCCTGCGGCGGCGGAAGCGCCCAAGGCCGATCCGCTGAAAATTGCGTTCGCCTACGTGGGCCCGGTGGGCGACGGTGGTTGGACCTTCGCCCACGACAACGGCCGCAAGGCCGTCGAGGCCGAGTTCGGTGACAAGGTCGTGACCAGCTTCGTGGAGAACGTGCCCGAGAGCGCCGACGCCGAGCGCGTCATTCGCGACCTGGCCGGCCAGGGCAACAAGCTGATCTTCGGCACCACCTTCGGCTACATGGAGCCCATGCTCAAGGTTGCGCCCGACTTCGCCGACGTGAAGTTCGAACACGCCACCGGCTACAAAACGGCCCCCAACCTGCGCACCTACGACAGCCGCACCTACGAAGGCGCGTACATGGCGGGCGTCATCGCGGGCTCCATGACCCAGTCCAACACCCTGGGCGTGGTGGCTTCTATCCCAATTCCCGAAGTGATCCGCAACATCAACAGCTTCACCCTGGGTGCCCAGTCGGTGAACCCCAAGGTCAAGACCAAGGTGGTGTGGGTGAACGGCTGGTTTGACCCACCGAAGGAAACCGAAGCTGCCACCTCGCTGATCAACGGCGGCGCCGACGTGCTGTTCCAGAACACCGACTCGTCGGCGGTGCTGCAAACGGCTGAAAAAATGGGCAAACGCGCCTTCGGTTGGGATTCCGACATGACCGCCTACGGCCCCAGGGCCCACCTGGGTTCGGCCGTGATCAACTGGGGCCCTTACTACATCAAGTCCGTCAAGGACGCACTGGATGGCACCTGGAGCACCGGTGGCGTGTGGTGGGGCCACAAAGAAGGCGCCATCGACATGGTGTCCATCGCCGAAGACGTGCCGGTCGATGCCAAAGCCAAGATCGACACCATCAAGGCGGGCTTGAAAGACGGCACGTTCTCGATCTGGAAAGGCCCCATCGTGGACCAGTCCGGCAAGGAAGTGCTGGCGGCTGACGCCGTGGCCGACGACGCTTTCCTGGGCGGCGTGAAGTTCTACGTCAAGGGCGTTGAAGGCAAAGTGCCTAACTGAGTTACCCCCCGCGCCGCTTCGCGTCACCCCCCCAGGGGGCGATGCGAGTGGCCCGGCGGAGCCGGTTCCACCGCATCCTGGGTGGGGACACGCGCGCCGGACACACTCGCCGCTGCTCCTTGGCAGCGGCGTTTTTCATTGAGGTACTCACATGATCGAAACACAGCTCTGGCATCCCGTGACAGCATCGCACAGCGTGCGCGAAGCGCCCGTGGCGGTGGAGCTGCTGGGGCAGCCGCTCGTGCTCTGGCGCGAGCCGGGTCACGACGGCACGCCGGGTGTGCTGCACGCCTGGGCCGACCGCTGCCCGCACCGGGGTGCGCGCTTGTCGCTGGGCCGGGTGTTGCACCACCTGCACGGCGCCCGGCTGGAATGTCCGTACCACGGCTGGCAGTTTGGTGGCGACGCAGCGGCTGCGCAGGCCACGGCGGCGTGCGGGCGTTGCGTGCATGTGCCCGCCGCGCCGCTGTTTGAACCACCGGCCGCGCACGCGGCCACGGTGTTTGAGGCCTGTGAGCAATCGGGCCTGGTGTGGGTGCGCCTGGCCGTGCCCGACGCCAGCTCCGTCCCCGCCAGCCTGCGCCAGCCACCGGCTTTTGCCCCGTGGCAAGACCCGCTCTGGCGCCAGCTGCTGTGTGGACCTTATGAGGTGAACACCAGCGCACCGCGTCTGGTGGAAAATTTTCTGGACCTGAGCCATTTTGGTTTTGTGCACGAGGGCTGGCTGGGCGCTCGCAGCCACGCGCAGGTGGACACCGGGCAGGTGCAAGAGAGCGCCGACGGCCTGGTGGCCAGCGATTGCCGCGCCTGGCAACCGCGTGCCTATGCCGGTGCCAGCGAAGGCGGCTGGGTGGCCTACCGCTACACCGTGCCGCACCCGTTTGCCGCCATCTTGCGCAAAGACGCCACCGAGGGCGACCCGGTGAGCAACGCCATCGCGTTGTTCATCCGGCCCGACTCGGCCGGTTCCTGCACGGCCTGGTTTGCCATGGCCACGCTGGGCGACCTGTCGGACGACGAGGAGCTGCGCGACTTTCAGGACGCTGTGTTTGCGCAAGACCGCCCGATCGTCGAGTCGCAGCGGCCCAAGGCCTTGCCCATCGGCAAAGACGGACCCTTGGCCGAGGTGCACAGCCCGGCCGACCGCATGTCCAGCGCCTACCGCCGTTACCTGGCCCGTTTGGGCGCGACGCTCGGTGTTTGCTGAACACCGCCCACTGCTTTTGAACCTTCCTGGACTTGACATGACAAACCCCGCCGTTGACCGCGCTGTGGCCCTGGCCCGCGCCATTCCCAAAGCCGAGCTGCACATCCACATTGAAGGCTCGCTGGAGCCCGAGCTGATTTTTGCGCTGGCCCAGCGCAACGGCGTGACGCTGCCTTACGCCAGCGTAGAGGCCTTGCGCGCGGCCTATGCGTTCACCGACCTGCAGAGCTTTCTGGACATTTACTACGCGGGTGCCAGCGTGCTGCTGCAGGCGCAGGATTTCCACGACATGGCCTGGGCCTACTTTCTGCGCGCAAAGGCCGACAACGTGGTCCACGCCGAGATTTTCTTTGACCCGCAGACCCACACCGCCCGCGGCGTGCCCATGGCCACGGTGGTGCAAGGGCTGGCCAGCGCCTGCCGCCAGGCCGCAGCGGAACTGGGCGTCGGTTCGGCGCTGATCCTGTGTTTTCTGCGCCACCTGAGCGAAGAAGACGCCTTTGCAACCCTGGAAGTAGCGCTGCCCTACCGCGAGCATTTCATCGGTGTGGGGCTCGACTCCAGCGAACTCGGGCACCCGCCCGAAAAATTCGAGCGCGTGTTTGCGCGCTGCCGCGAACTGGGTTTGAACCTGGTGGCGCACGCGGGCGAAGAGGGCCCGCCGGAATACATGTGGCAGGCCATTGACCTGTTGAAAGTGCAGCGCATCGACCATGGCGTGGCGGCGCTCCAGGACCCGTTGCTCATGGCCGAACTGGCCCACACCCGCCTGCCGCTCACCGTGTGTCCGCTGTCCAACCTGAAGCTGTGTGTGGTGCGCGACCTGCGCGAGCACCCGCTGAAGACGATGCTGGACGCGGGTCTGTGCGTGACGGTGAATTCAGACGACCCGGCGTATTTTGGTGGTTACTTGAACGCCAACCTGGAGCAGACCGTGGCAGCACTCGGCTTGACCGAGCGCGAGGTGGTCGTGCTGGCCCGCAACAGCGTGGAGGCCAGCTTTGTGAGCGACAGCCAGCGCGCCAGCCTGTATGCCGCCGTGAACCGGGTGGTGGCCGCGTTTGAGTTGAAAGATTGATGCGCTGAAGCATCCAAAAAAAACACCGTGGGCATCAACTTGTGATGCCCACGGTGTTGTGCGTTTCAGCGCTGACAGCGTCAGACCTGCTGGGCGTCTGCTTCTTTCTCGCGGGCCCGCATGAATTCTTTCAGCGAACCCCAGGCGCTCCACAGCAGAATGGCCGCGCCAAAGGCGAGGAAGCCGGCGCTGATGGGGCGCTCGATGAAGGTGGACAGTTCGCCGCGCGACAGCAGCAAGGCCCGGCGCAGGTTTTCTTCCATGAGCGGGCCCAGCACAAACCCGAGCAGCAGGGGCGCCGCTTCAAACTTGAACACCGCCAGCAAATAACCCATGGAGCCAATGGCCGCGACCATCAACACGTCAAAGGTGTTGTTGTTGACGCTGTAGACCCCCAGGCTGATGAACACCAGAATGGCTGGGAACAACACCCGGTAGGGGATGCGCAAAATGGCGACCCACAGACCGATCAGCGGCAGGTTCAACACCATCAGCATGATGTTGCCAATACCGAAGCTCACGATCAGGCCCCAGAACAGATCGGGTTGCTGGGACATGAGCATCGGGCCGGGCTGGATGCCGTGGATGATCAACGCGCCCAGCATCAGCGCCATCACGGCGTCGCCCGGAATGCCCAGCGACAAGGTGGGCACGAAAGCGGTTTGGGCGGCGGCGTTGTTGGCCGCTTCGGGGGCGGTGATGCCCTCAATGGCGCCGTTGCCAAAACGGCTGGGGTCCTTGGCAATCTTCTTTTCGACGGCATAAGACATGAACGAGGCAATCGATGCGCCGGTGCCGGGCAAAGCGCCGAAGAAACTGCCAATACCCGTACCGCGCAGCATGGGCATGATCGAGTCTTTCACGTCTTTGCGCGTGGGTGTCATGGAGCGCATCGAGATCTTTTCCTTGACGTCGCTGCCGCGAACCTGGTTGATGCTGGAGACCACCTCGGCAATACCAAACATGCCCATGGCCAGCGCCACCAGGTTGATGCCGTCCATCAGCTCCGGGATGCCGAAGTCAAAACGCGCCTGGCCCGAGTTGACGTCGGTGCCCACCGTGCCCAGCAGCAAGCCCAGCACCACCATGGACAAGCCTTTGGCGGGCGAGCCCGAGGCCAGTGCCGATGCCGCAATGAGACCCAGCAGCATCATGGCGAAGTATTCGGCGGCGCCGAATTTCAGCCCCAGTTCGGCAATCGCTGGCGAGAACAAGACCAGCGCCAGAATGCCCAGCATGGAGCCGACAAACGAGGCGATGGTGGTCATGAACAGCGCGACACCCGCCCGGCCCTGCTTGGCCATGGGGTAGCCGTCCAGGCAGGCCACCGCCGACGACGGTGTGCCCGGCAGGTTCAGCAGGATCGACGCGGTGGAGCCGCCGTATTGGGCGCCGTAATACACGCCCGCCAGCATCACGATGGCCGCGGTGGGCGGAATGTGGTACGTGATGGGCAACAGCAGCGAGATCGTGGCGAGCGCTCCGATGCCGGGCAACACGCCAATCAGCGTACCCAGAAAAACGCCAATAAAGCAGTACAGCAGCGTGACCGGTTGCAATGCCGAATCAAGGCCGAGCATCAGCCCGTTGAGAATGTCCATGGTGGGGTGTCTCTCAGTGTTGTGTGGTGTGAGCGGTCGGGGCGTTGAGAGCCATCAGGGGCTCCAAGGCCAAATGGGCAGAATCATGCTCAAACCCAGGCCAAACACGAGGTAGGTCACGGCGGCCACGCCCACGGCGATCATCAGCCGGCCTTTCCAGCGGGTGTCGTTGTCGGCCAGTGTGGCCAGCACCACCGACAACATGGTGGCCAGAATGAGGCCCAGCACCTTCAGCGTGAGGGCAAAGGCCACGATGCTGGCCATGACCAAGGCGAAGGTTTTCCACTTCACCTGGATGGCTGGCCCGCTGCGAAAGAACGCCGGGACGGCGATCATGAGCCCCAGCACCGTCAGCAAGACGCCCAGCGTGACCGGGAAGTAGCCTGCACCCATGCGGTTGAGATCGCCGAACTCGTAGCGCTGGGCGTAGACCGCCGCAAACACCCCGAGGGCAGCCAACCCCAAGCCGCCGAGAACATCCTGCATGTCCTTGTGTTTCATGTGTATCGTCTCCAGTTGAAAGTCG
>NZ_JAUSOO010000061.1 GCF_030656115.1 Hydrogenophaga sp. | reverse complement strand
TGCCGTGGATGCGGGCTATGCCCCGAACGACTGGCAAGTGGGCCAGACCGGCAAGATCGTGGCGCCACAGCTGTACATCGCTGCAGGCATCTCGGGCGCCATCCAGCACCTGGCTGGCATGAAAGACAGCAAGGTGATCGTGGCGATCAACAAGGACCCGGAAGCCCCGATCTTCTCGGTGGCCGACTACGGCCTGGAGGCCGACCTGTTCACCGCCGTGCCTGAACTGATCTCGAAGCTCTAAGCCGCAGCCATCCTGCAAGGGCATCGTTCGCGATGCCTTTGTTGTATCAGGACTTACGCAAAACCGCCATGGCGTTGCTGCTTCACCTTGTCGTACCCCCGACTGCCTGCAGCTTCGCGCCTGGCCCTGACGGCTTTGCGTAAGTCCTGTATATCTGAACCCCGTGAATTCTCTGGAGACAAGACATGAGCTACACCGCCCCCCTCAAAGACATGCTGTTCAACATGGAGCACGTCGCCGACCTTGCTGCGGTGGCGCAGATGCCTGGCTTTGAAGACGCCGGACTGGAAACCGCGCAAGCCGTGCTGGAGGAGTGCGCCAAGCTCAACGAAGGCGTCATTGCGCCATTGAACTGGGAAGGCGACAAGTACCCATCTTCCTTTCACGATGGCAAAGTGACCACCACGCCCGGCTTCAAGCAAGCTTTCAAGCAGTACGCCGAAGGCGGCTGGCAAGGCTTGCAGCACCCGGTGGACTTCGGCGGCCAAGGCCTGCCCAAAACCATTGGCGCAGCCTGTGGTGAAATTTTGAACAGCGCCAACATGAGCTTCGCGCTGTGCCCGCTGCTGACCGACGGTGCCATCGAAGCGCTGATCACCGCCGGCAGCGACGAGCTCAAAGCCATCTACTTGGAAAAACTGGTGAGCGGCGAGTGGACCGGCACCATGAACCTGACCGAGCCACAGGCCGGCAGCGACCTGGCCGCCGTGCGCAGCCGCGCGGAGCCGCAGCCGGATGGCACCTACAAGGTCTTCGGCACCAAGATCTTCATCACCTACGGTGAACACGACATGGCCGAGAACATCGTGCACCTCGTACTCGCCCGCGTCACCGGCGCGCCCGAGGGCGTGAAGGGCATCAGCCTGTTCGTCGTGCCCAAATTCATGGTGAATGCCGACGGCTCGCTGGGCGCGCGCAACGACGTGCATTGCGTCAGCATCGAACACAAGATGGGCATCAAGGCCAGCCCCACGGCGGTGCTGCAGTACGGCGACCACGGCGGTGCGGTGGGTTACCTGGTGGGCCAGGAAAACCGCGGCCTGGAGTACATGTTCATCATGATGAACGCCGCTCGTTACGCCGTGGGCGTGCAGGGCATTGCCATTGCCGAGCGCGCTTACCAGAAGGCAGTGGGTTACGCCAAAGACCGCGTGCAGAGCCGCCCAGTGGACGGCTCGCTGAGTGCCGCCGCACCCATCATCCACCACCCCGATGTGAAGCGCATGCTCATGACCATGCGCGCCAGCACCGAAGGCTGCCGTGCCATGGCCGCCGTGGCTGCTGCCGCGTACGATGCGGCCCACCACCACCCCGACGCCGACGCCCGCAAGCAAAATGCGGCCTTCTACGAATTCCTCGTACCGTTGGTCAAGGGTTACAGCACCGAAATGAGCCTGGAGATCACCAGCCTGGGTGTGCAGGTGCACGGCGGCATGGGCTTCATTGAAGAGACCGGCGCTGCTCAGTACTACCGCGACGCCAAGATTTTGACCATCTACGAAGGCACCACCGCGATCCAGGCCAACGACCTGGTGGGCCGCAAAACCTCGCGCGACGGCGGCGCAGTAGCCAAAGCCATCGCCGCACAAATTGAAAAAACCGAAGCCGAACTGGTGCAGCGCGGCAGCGCCAACGCGCTGGCCGTGGCCAAGCGCCTGACCGCTGCGCGCCTGGCCTTTGTGGACGTGGTGGAGTTCATCGCGGCCAACACCCGCAGCAACCCCAACGCCGCCTTTGCCGGCAGCGTGCCTTACCTGATGCTGGCTGGCAACCTGGTGTCGGGCTGGCAGTTGGCGCGCGCGCTGCTGGTGGCCGAAGACCAACTGGCCGCCGGCACCGACGCGGCCTTCATGCAGGCCAAGATCACCACCGCGCGGTTTTACGCCGACCACATTCTGAGCCGTGCCCCAGGTGTGCGCGACAGCATCGTGGAGGGTGCCGATGCCGTGACCGCGATGGCGGTGGACGCGTTCTGACGCAGACACCCACGCGCGGTCTGTCGCCCCAGCTACAGACCGCCGGATGGGCGTGACCCAGAATGCTTCTGGTCCATTCCAGCGAATCCAAAACCACAACGGAGACCCCATGAACACCCGCCAACGCTACCTGCCCCCGGTGCTGCAGAAGATCCGCTTCCCCGTGATCGGCTCGCCGCTGTTCATCATCAGCAACCCCAAGCTTGTCATTGCCCAGTGCAAGGCCGGCGTGGTGGGTTCCATGCCGGCGCTCAACGCGCGCCCGGCCTCGCAGCTCGACGAGTGGCTGGCCGAAATCACCGAAGCCCTGGCCGCGCACGACGCTGCAAACCCAGACAATCCGGCCGCGCCCTTTGCCATCAACCAGATCGTGCACAAGAGCAACGACCGCCTGGAGCACGACATGGCGCTGTGCGCCAAATACAAGGTGCCGATCATCATCACCAGCTTGGGCGCGCGCGAAGACGTGAACCAGGGCGTGCACAACTGGGGCGGCGTGGTCATGCACGACGTGATCAACAACGTGTTTGCCCACAAAGCCATTGAAAAGGGCGCCGACGGTCTCATTCCCGTGGCGGCCGGTGCCGGTGGCCACGCCAGCGTGAAGAGCCCGTTTGCCATGGTGCAGGAAATTCGCGAATGGTTCGACGGCCCGGTGGCCTTGTCGGGCTCCATTGCATCGGGCGGTGCCGTGCTGGCCGCCCAGGCCATGGGTGCCGACTTTGCCTACATCGGCTCGGCCTTCATTGCCACCGATGAAGCGCGTGCGGTGGACGGCTACAAGCAGATGATCACCGAGAGCAATTCGGACGACATCGTCTACAGCAACTTCTACACCGGTATCCACGGCAATTACCTCAAGGGCAGCATCAAGAACGCTGGCATGGACCCGGACCACCTGCCCGAGAGCGACCCGAGCAAGATGAACTTCTCCACCGGCGAAGGTGCCAATGCCGCCAAAGCCTGGAAAGACATCTGGGGCTGCGGGCAGGGCATTGGCGCCATCCGCGAAGTGGTGCCTGCGGCCGATCTGGTGGCGCGCTTCCAGCGCGAATACGCCGAAGCCAAAGCGCGCATTTGCGGCGGCTGAAACCGCACCATGCAGAAAAAAACCGACCGCCAGGTCGGTTTTTTTTGCGGGCGGGTGATACTAAGCAGATGACAAAAAACCATAAAAATCAATTGGTTACGTCATTTTTGAAGCAGGCAAAAAGAAAATTAGCGGACAGGTCCAACAAACCAATCTTGGCTGGGGCTCAATCCCTCAACCCGGCCCGCGCTACCCCGCTCTCGTGCAAATCTGAGCGTAAACAGTTCCTGGTCGACGAACTTCCCCCGCTCACGAAGAGCGGGCAGTAAGCGGGTGTCCGCGTACAAGCACCCGGTCGACTCCAGCGGCTGCTGCCCCTGTTTTTCCGCAGCATCGGCGGCGTGGCCATGTCCCGAGAGCAGACTCTCCAGCATGGGCGCATATCCGGGCTGCCACGCGTTTAGCTCAGGAAAAGTTGCACGCATTGCCCGCAGAATGGCCAGACCTGCCCAGTCGAGGTCTCCCCACAGCCACAACGGCAGCTCATCGGACTCTGAAAACAACCACCGCTCAAATGATGTCGCGTTCTCTGCGGTCATCGAACCTCTGGATGAGTAGAAAACCGAGGCCCCCCAGGCCTTCCTGAGCCGGGGGGCACTTCCCTTGAACCCCGCTGAAAACACCAGTGCAAGCCCGTCGAGAAGCCCAGACCCCGAGCGCGCGGCCTGCTCAAAGCTCATCTGGTTCTCAATGAACAGCACCCCTCGCAACTTCCCTTTTGGAAGCTGCACCAGCAACTGAACGGGGCTCGCAGGGAAGGGGCACTCTTGCATCCCCAAGACTGCAGCGACAAGACCTTGCCGCCCGTCAAGAACTTTCGACATACCCCAGAACAACCTGGCCGACACCTCTCTGAGGAGTAGAGCCTGGTCTTTGAGCTCGTGCAAGCGATTGAGCCGCTGAACGACTTCCGCCATCTCATGCCCTGGAAGCTCGATGCAGTAGCCGCTCGCTGCTTGCTTGACCTCTGCCGTAGCCTCAAGGTGAGCATTGAGCGCCTCACGCCAGCGTTCACCGGAGGACTTTGCGCGCTCCATTCGGCCGACAGCGCCCCTCACTTCAGAGGGCTCGATAACGCTGACTCTGACGCACTGGGCGTAGCCGGATGAAGAACGCACGGCAGTGGGCGGCGCTATCTGTATCCACCCCAATCGATGGAGCTGGCAAGCCTCCTCCCAGAGGACTTCCTTGTCGGATTCGAACCGCGCATTGACCAGCTCAGGCCAGGTCTTGGCGTTCAGGAGAATCGACTGGGCCTTGCCGGCCCCACGCAGTTCCGCGGCGTCCAAGCGGTCAACCAGGCGCCCAAGAAAGTGCAACAAGTCCCGTGAAGGCTTGAAGGCATTGGCCACGTTAAAACTTTTGACCTTCGGGAGCCGTTGCCGCATCAGCGACATCTTCGGGGTCGGCCAAATCGAAAAGCTGTTTGGCTCTCTCGCGAGCCAGGACGCGCTGGCGCTCCCACAATTCGCGCATCTTGTCGTTCTTGAACACTCGTTCGTCAATGTCGGTCATGAAGTCAATCTCGCCGTTCGGAATCGGCGACAAACGGGTAAAGCTGTACTCCCGGTTGAACTCGTCCTTGACAGCGCCCGCCTTCATGGTTGGCATGGCACTGACAACCTGCAGGTCAAGGTTGTCCCTGAGGAAGCTGAGAACAGCGCGGGCGCGGGCCTCGTCCATTTTGGCGAAGGACTCATCGTTGACCAACAGCTTCAGGCTGGGGCCCTTTTCAAAAATCTTCAACCGATTGGTCACCACCGCGGCGCGAACGATGTAGGCAGGCGTTTCCAGTTGGCCGCCGGAACCCGTCCCCCATTCAGAGAGGCGAATCCGACCACCGCTATCCGACTCGTTGAAGATGTCATAACGGCGGTAGTTGCGGTAATCGGCAATTCGCAGCAGTTCCCGTGTCGCACGGTCCTGGTCGTCGTCAAGCAGCAGCTTGACCAGGCGGTCGCGGATTACCAGATGCTTGGCCGACAGCTCGTTTTCCCCAAACAAGTCCAAGGCATCGGCAGATTCCGTCATTCTGTAAACCGAATTGAAGAAATCGAGGTACTCCTCGAATTCGGGCTCCCACTTAGAGCAGTCAATGCTGAAGCGGTCAGAGCCAAACTTGAGGCTTCTCAGCTCATGGTTCATCTGCCGCAAAGTTCGAATGCCGTCATCCACTTTGGTCTTGATTTCGGCACAAAAATTCTTGGTGAAGACGTCATTGAAAGAGGACACCGCCGTCTCAAGCTCGGTCTTGTTGTTGTACAGCCCGATGCTGCGCAAGGCTTGCAATCGCTCGACAACGGCACTCAACAGCGCCACGACCTTGGGGTACTCCTCGTCAAATGCGGACCCTGGCTGCGGGTGCGGAAGAGCTTCGACAAACCGCTCATCCGAGCGCGAAGTGAGGTGGTAGTCCCCCAATGCTTCACGGGAGTTGGAAAGCAGCGTTGCCGGGCGCCTGGAAAGTTGGTCAAGCTCGAGGCGGGCTGCGTCTATGGCCTGGCCGGGGGTAGCTAACTGAGCATCGACACTCTGGGACACCACTGAATACGATACTGCGGGGTTGGCCTCCGCCAGTGCTTTCACTCGTCCGATTTGACGCTCCAGGTAGTCCAGCCTTGCAAGCTTGTTGTCTTCAATAGCAGCGATTTCCTTTTCGGCAGCACCGATACTGGTTTCGAGCCTGTAAATCGATTTGTTGTCCGCGTCAGTCTCGTCCGCGAGTTGGGCAAGCTCTGTTTCCAGCTGCTTCACCTGCCCATCAAGGTCCGCTGTCTCGCTCAAATCCAAGGATTGCAATGCCGCCCGCGCCGACTGAATTCCCAATGCCAGTTCTGCCAAGGGACCCACCTCGAATCGCGGTTCTTTGAGCCCTGAGATAAACCCTTGCAACTTGAGCAGCTCATCCTTCACGCCTGAAACATGAGCGCTCTCCAAAACAGCTGCTTCCAACTGCTTTGTAACCGTCTCCAACTGTCGCTCACGCGCTTTTTGCCCAAAAACCAGGCCCCAGCGAATTTCTGTTGAAAACATCGTTCTGCCGCCTGCGCCGGCGCCAGCTTTGGTAACACCGCGGTGAGTGGTCCGCAATTCCTCCGAGTTTGAGACTTTGACTGTCTTGCCGAACTGCACGACAAGGTAAGCCCGAGCAATGGGGTTTGCGGTGCGCAGCTCATGGACAACAGATTCGTTGGACAACGTTGTCCGGTCTGCGTCTTTTAAGCACATCGACCCCTGGACGACCTTGGCGCCCCAGCGGTTGGCCTGCACCAAATCTATTGCCCTGCGCTCCCAGTCAGGGTCGACGATGATGTTGAACCGTGCGCCGTCCATATAGCCCTCAATGGCCGCCTGCCATTCCTCTGACACCGGCTCTACGAGGTCACACAGGACCTGCACATTGGCTTCGGGGTAGGTCTCTCGAATTCGGGCAACCGCCGGCTCCACGTTGGGCGGGTAGGTGACCCCACCTTTTGCCAGTTTCGCTTTTTTGGCTCCGAGTTCCCGTACAGCTGTGGCGGCCAGGTCGGCGCGCTGCTCAACCCTCACAAGCTCCTTGGTCACTGCGGTTTGCAAGCTAGCGCCAGTTCCTGCCATGGCGGCATACAGGCGGTCGAGGCCGGTATTGCTTTCGGCGCTGAAAGCGCTCGCCACGGCCAATAACTGCTCCGCATCAGGGGCCTGTTGCCCAGCTACGGCGAACACCGAATCGAAGTGCCGTGCCAACTGCTCCAGGCGGGTCCCCGCGCGAGAGTCTGCTACATGTTGAATGGCAGCGTTTACTTCTGTCATTCCGTCCTGATAGGGGCGAGAGGAAACGGCGGCGGACCGCTCATTCAGAAGGCCGGCGGCAATCAACGCCTCACTCAAGGCCTTGACCAGCTGATTTGCTTTGCGAGTGTTCGCGTCCAACTGCCTCTCTAGCTCAGCTTTCTGCTGCGCTGCCGGAATACCGAGCAACTGAGCGGCCAGTTGGGTCCTTCGCGTATCCAGCCCTTTTGCTCTATCTGATCGTCCCTTGATTCGGTCTTTCAATCCGCCGATGGCCCCTTTGGCGTGGGTCACCTGCGCCTCGCATGCTTCGACTCGCTCCTCATCAAGTTTTCGCTGCAGGCGCGCCACGAATAGGTCTTGCCGAACATGGCGTTCGTGCGCTTCAGCCGTTTCCTTCAACACGCCCTCGAGCGCATCGAGCTTTTTCACACTCTCTTCGAGTCGATTGCCTTCTTCCCGCAGATTCGCAACCTGACGCATGAGCCCGCTGATGCGTTCCACATCTTGCTGCAGTTGCTTGCCGTCAAAGTCCAGAATTTCATCGCGCACCAGCTCATGCACGGAGCCAATTGGCCGGTACGCAATGGATTGCACCCATGCTCGGGCGGCTTGGCTGGCCTCGTCCCAGGTGACGCTGTTCTTGCCGCGAAACCTTCCGTAGAGCGCGCTCAGGTAGTCGCGCTTTCGATCGTGAAACTCGTGGATGCGCGGATGCGCCCCTTTCAGCTTGCGGACAATCTGTTCGGTCTGGATACAGGCTCCGGCTTCCGGGTCCACCATGAAGTCAGCGTACGAGAGCATCGCGTTGTCCACGATGAACGGGACGAACGACTCCAGCTTGGCCTGGCGTTTTTCGCCAGTGCCATCCACTCGGGCGGATACCGCAACAACTGCCGTGAACGGGGAAAGTCCGTCTTCGCCTGCATCAGGACGGAAAACTGCAGCGACGTAGCCTTGTGCTCCCTCCACCCTTGAGAACTTGCTGTATTCAGCGCCTACGACATACGATTCGACCGACCGCTTGGACTTCCCGCGTCGCTGGCCTTGTGTCACCTCGTCTTGACCAGGGTTGTAATTCAAAATGCCGTTGTAGGCGGCGGTCATGATGGTCTGCAGCCCATCGAGCATGGTCGATTTCCCCGAGCCGGTTTCGCCGGTCAAGAGGGTCATGTCCCCCATGTCGTAGTCGCCGGAGCGGATTTGGCCCCAGTTCACAAGAATCAGTCGGTCCAGTTTCATTCTTCGCTCTGCTCAATTTCAGATTCTTGTTCGATTACGCCGTCAGCCTCTAGCGCGGTGGCCAAGGCTTCGTTGGAAATAATGCCCAGAATCGTGGGGCGGATTGCCAAGAAGGCGTCTGCGTCCGCAATCTCAAAGCTGGAGGTGAAATGCAGCAGCCGATGGCGCCGGAGCTCCTTGAGAAGCAACATGCGCTCCCCATTGCCAGGGGGCAGTTGGCGCTTGAGCTGCGTTTGCAGCGTCGCGGCCACGTCTTCAAAGCTCACGAGCGCATCGCCTCCGGTTCCAATGTGGCCCTGGTTGAATCTCTCTTGGTAGAGGAACCGAAGGGCCAGGGCCATCGCCACAAAGTCTGCGGACACACGTGCCTTAAGCGCGGGTACCGGCTCATGGGTGTCTTCTGGTAGCCCGTCCACCACCGCACCGGGGGCGTAGAGCCTGAAGAACTGGGAGGTCACATCGTGGTGCAGATAGAGGCCCGCCACGTCAAAGTAGTCCGACATCAGGGTCTGCACACGCCGAGCATCGTCGTAAAGCAGCTGCTCAGTGCGGTCCTCATCGCGAACGATGACGCCTTGAGCCAGAAGCCTGGTCAAGAGCTCCCTGAATCGCTCAAATGAAATGTTCGCAACGACAAGTTGCTCGCGCAAAGCTGTGGTGATGCTCATGTGTTCTTCTTGAAATCAATTTCGTAGTCAAAGCCGCTGTAGAACTCGTTTTCGACCCGCCCGGGGAGTTTTGCTGCCCGGAGGTCCCGGGCCTTCGTGCTGCGAATCGCCTCCACTGCCTGCATGGTCGCAAGGACATCGCGCGCGGTGGCCGCGGGCAGCCCCGACAGGCGCACCGGATGCTTGAAGAGTCGTAGGTCCGAGCGAATCTGCTGCGTGAGGCTCTCGTTCGGCACCGTAAAGGCTTGGTCTTGCGCCTGTTTCATCGCCGCTTCAAGGCGAGCCGCACGGGTTGGGCGAGGCGGAACAGAGGTGGTTGCTGCTTTACGACGCTGTACTGCCGACCTAAGCTTGAAGCTGGAGGGGTCGAGAAGGCGAACCTCGACCGTCGCAATGTGCTCGCCTATTCGCTCAAGCAATGCGTCTTGGTTGGGGGTGTCTAGGCGGGCCACCCGTTGAACTGCGTCGAGATAGGCATGCCGCGCTCTGCCCGTGCGCAGCATCATCGATTGCTGCACCAACCCTGAAATGCGCTTGACGTAGTTCTCCATTGCTCGGATGAAGCCCGGCTGCTTTGACTGATGGGCAGCGTCGACAATTTCTTCGATGCGCTCCAGCAGCCAGTCCAGAACGGTCCCACCCGTGTGCTCCTTCAAAGCCCAGGATGCGATGTCCTGAAGTTGGGCCTCCATCCTTCGGTACTTCGCGTCCCCCAGCTCGGTGCGGAGCTGTTCGAGCTTTTGCTTGATGGCACTTCGGTTGATCGTAGAACTGTCGATGGTCAGCTGTTTCGAATAGTCCTTTTGAAACCGCTCCAAGAACTCCACAAAGCTGTCCCATTGGTCATGAATTGACGCCTCCACCATGAGGTGCCGAACCCGCTCCTGCAGGTCGTCGATGCCCTCGGTCAGGTCTTCAATGACCTTTTCCGCGTACTCATAGGCATCCACCAGGTCGTGAGCATCCCCGCGCTCACTGAGTGCCGCATCAAGCGCGTTCCGGCAACTCCGCATGTTCCGCTGACGGCTGCGGCTCGGGCGGTGCAGTGACCAAAAGGCCTCGGCAAATAGCTTGCCCGGACGTGAGAAGCGGAATGCGGTTACGAGGCCCTGTCGGTCGGGGTATTGCTCCAGCCACCCGTCCTGAACCAAAACCCGGATAAGCATGGCGGCGAGTTGCTGGGGGTCTTCGGATTCCTTCGTGTTGAGTTCATCTTGGGCGTCAACGGAGTCGAGGCGCTCTTGGTGGGCTTGAACCTCCGGCATCAGGACGTCTTTGAGCTCGTCACGGTTGAGGTTGTGGGCGTAGTCCGCCGAGGGGCCGTGCAACCGCTCGTAGAGAGTACGAAGGCAAGCTGCGACCAGCTCTCTTCGGGCGCTGTTGAGAGGGCGAAAGAACCGCTGGCGCTCGGATTCAAAGAAGGCACTTGCGCTCACAGGGGCGAGCCTTTCGCAACGCGCGCGTTGCGGCGGACGGACGGGTGCCGGGAGTTGGACGAAGTCTTGCGAAAAAGTCTTGGGGTGTCCTGAAAAAGAGTCACGTGTATGAGCCGTCTAGTTCTGTTGTTTATTCCTCTTTTCACAGGGTAGCACGAGCGCAAGGGTGCGTCATCGCCGTTTTTTGTGTGGAGTGTCGGCGCCAACAGGTGCAATGGTCATCAGCTTATTAACACCCTCGCGGGCAGATTGTGCTTTTTCAGGGCTTGAACAAGTCGCGCAGCGCGTCAAGTACCGCGGGCGGGCCGGCGTATTGCACGCCGCCCGTGTCTGAAATGCTACTGACCCAACCCCCTTCCAGCCATTCGCTGTAAAGCCATTCGCCATTCACCCGGCTCAGGCCGGCCGGGGGGGCGGGCGGTGGCACCACAGGCACGCTTTTCAGGGCGTCGCCCATGAAGTCGATCCAGATCGGCAGCGCCAACCCGCCGCCCGATGCGCTGGCGCCCAGGCTGCGCGGCTTGTCGTAACCCAGCCACACGGCCGTGGCCAGGCTGGGGTGGTAGCCGGTGAACCAGGCGTCGATGGCGTCGTTGGTGGTGCCGGTTTTGCCGTAAAGGTCGGGCCGCTTCAACAGTGCCTGCGCCCGGGCGGCGGTGCCCACGCGGGTCACGTCGTTGAGCAGGCTGCTCATCACATACGCGTTGCGTTCGGGCAGAGCGCGGTTGTCTTCCGTCAGCGCGGCGGGTGGCGGGGCTTCAAACAGCACCTTGCCCTGTGCGTCGGTGATCTTTTCAATCACCACCGGCGCCACATGCCAGCCGCCATTGGCCAGCGTGGCGTAGGCGCTGGCCATTTGCAGCGGCGTGACCAGACCGGTGCCCAGGGCCAGCGTGAGGTTGTCGGGGTGGCGCTGCGCGTCCATGCCAAAGCGGGTGCTCCATTCTCGGGCACGCTGGGTGCCCACATGTTGCAACACCCGCACGCTGGCCAGGTTGCTCGATTGGCTCAGCGCCTGGCGCAGCGTGATGGGGCCGCTGTGCGCGCCGTTGCTGTTGCCGGGGCTCCAGCCGTTGGCGGCGGTGAAGGGCAGGTCGTCCACCAGCGTGGCGGGCATCACGCGGGCTTCCAGGGCGGCCGAGTACAGCAGCGGCTTGAAGGCCGAGCCGGGTTGGCGCCAGCTTTGGGTGACGTGGTTGAACGGCTGGCGCGTGAAGTCAAACCCGCCCACCAGTGCGCGCACCCGGCCGGTTTGCGTGTCCAGCGCCACCAACGCGGCTTCGGCTTCGGGCCATTGCGTCATGGCCCAGGTGTCACCGCTTGGGCCGTTGCCGGTGCTGACCACGCGCACCACCGCACCGCGCGCCAGTTTCAGCTCGGGTTTGGCTTTGGCGTTGAGCCCAGGCTGCGCCCAGCGCAGGCCTTCGCCTTTCACGCTCACCCGCTCGCCGCTGGCCAGCTGCACGCGCAGCTCTTTCGGTGAGGCCGACAGCACCACCGCCACGCGCAGCGTTTCATCATCGCGGTGGTCTTTCAGCGCCAGCGCGGCGGCGCTTTCCAGCTCGGGGCCGTTGCTTTCTGGCAGGGTCTCGAAGCCTTCCGGCCCACGCCAGGTGCCCCGGCGGTCAAAGGCCAGCACCCCGCGTTGCACCGCCTCAAAGGCGGCACGCTGGTCGGCTGCGCGCAGCGAGGTGGTGACCCGCAGACCGGTGGTGTAGGCGCCGGTGCCAAATCGCTCCACCACGGTGCGGCGTGCCATTTCGGCCACATGTTCGGCGTTCACGCTGCGCTGGCCGGGTGGGCGAATGGTCAACTTTTCCGCGCGCGCCGCCGCCAGTTGCTGCGCGGTGATGGCGCCAGTGGCGCGCATGCGCTCCAACACCACGCGCTGGCGCTGCACGGCGCGCTCGAAGTTCGCCACCGGGTTGGCGTAATACGGGTTTTGCGGCAAGCCAGCGAGCAGGGCGGCTTCGGCCAGCGTGAGCTGGTCCATGGGCTTGCCGAAATAGGTGCGTGCCGCAGAGGCAAACCCGTAAGCGCGCTGGCCCAGAAAAATTTCGTTGAGGTAAATCTCCAGAATCCGGTCTTTGGACAAGGCCTCTTCCACCTTGAACGCCAGCAGAATTTCTTTCGCCTTGCGCTCCACCGTCAGCTCGCGCGTGAGAAGCATGGTGCGCACCAGCTGCTGCGTGATGGTGCTGGCACCTTGCTTGCGCCCACCGGTGAGCAGGGCCAGCGCGGCGCGGGCCATGCCTTTGGGGTCCACGCCCGAATGCTCGCGAAAGCGCGCGTCTTCCACCGCCAGCACCGCGTCTTGCAGCAGCTTGGGCGTGCGCGCCAGCGGCACGTATTCGCGCCGCTCGGCGCCAAACTGCGCAATCTCCACGCCGTCGGCGGTGAACACCTGCAGCGGCAGTTTGGGCTGGTAATTGACGATGCGGTCAATGGGCGGCAGCTCAAACGTGGCCGCCGCCGCAGGCGGCGTGCCGAGGCCTACCGTGGCGGCAACAAAAGCCAGGGCTGCAACCGCCGGGCGCAAGGAAAGCAAGAACATGGGGCAAGATTATCGGGCGCCCGTGTGAACCCGGGGTGAAGTTGACCTTCGGGTGACAGGCCTGCAACGCCTTTGCGACAAAACTTCGTTGTCCAGACCGACAACTTCCAGCCAAACCCGGTACACCACCATGACCACCACCCAGTTCCAGGTTCGCAAAGACCAGCTTGCCACCACCCGCTTCGTGGACCTGCCCGATGAGCCCTTGGCCGATGGGGCGGTGCGGGTGCGCATCGCGCACTTCGCCTACACATCCAACAACATCACCTACGCCGCGTTTGGCGAGGCCATGCAGTACTGGCAGTTTTTCCCCGTGGCGCCTGATGCCGACGGCACCGCCTGGGGCTGCATACCGGTGTGGGGCTTTGGCGAGGTGGTGGATTCCCATGCGGAGGGCGTGGCGGTGGGGGAGCGGTTGTACGGCTACTGGCCCATGGCCACGCACGCGGTGTTGCAGCCGGTGCGCATGTCGCCCACGGGCTTTGCCGACGGCGCGCCGCACCGCAGCACACTGCACGCGGTGTACAACCAGTACCTGCGGTGCGCAAGCGATGCTTTCTACAACGCCGACAGCGAAGCCGTGCAGGCGCTGCTGCGCCCGCTGTTTCTCACCGCCTGGCTCATTGACGACTTCTTGGCCGACAACGCCTTTTTCGGTACCACGCAGGCCGGCCAGCGGGGCGTGATGCTGCTTTCGTCGGCCAGCAGCAAAACCGCCTTCGCCACGGCCGCACAGCTCGCCCGGCGCACCGGTATCGAGGTGGTGGGGCTCACATCGCCGGGCAACGTGGCGTTTTGCGAGAGCCTGGGCATTTACCACCGGGTGCTGACCTACGACCAGCTGGACCAGCTGCCCGCCGACACGCCCGGTGTGTACGTGGACTTTGCCGGCAACGGCGCGCTGCGCAAAGCCATTCACACCCGGTTCACCGCGCTGGCCTACAGCTGCTCCATTGGCGGCACGCATGTGAGCGCGTTGGCCAGTGGGCGCGACTTGCCTGGGCCGCGCCCGGTGCTGTTTTTTGCACCAGCGCAGGTGAAGAAGCGCGTGCAGGACTGGGGACCGGCCGAATTCAACCAGCGTCTGGTGTCGGCCTGGCATGCGTTCAGAGCCCAGGTGAGCGACCCGGCCGCCCCCTGGCTGGTGGTGCAGACCCACAACGGCGCAGACGCGGTGCGCGCCGCCCACGCGCTGGTGTTGGGTGGTCGCTCCGATGCCCGGCTGGGGCATGTGCTGTCGTTGTCAGACTGACGCACTGGGGTCAGGCACCGTTTCCCAAACCAGCATTCCCAGGGCGTATTTCAAGAAGGACAACGACGCGCGCACCGGCAGTCAGGGCGATGATGTCTTTCGCGACACGGACGAAGCGGGCATCGAAATCGTTTTGATCATGTTTGACATGACCTGGCCTCTCAGTGCTTTTTCAGTTGGCCGCCCACACCACCCGGCCTTGTGTCACCCCCCATTCGGGGTTCGCCTGCAACCGTGCCAGCACCGCTTCAGCGTCTTCGCGGGTGGCCAACTGATTGATCCGAACCTCGTGCCGACCGTTGTTGGACACCATCACGGCCGGATATCCGGCAGTCTGAAGGCGCAGGCGCAGCGCGACCGCTTCGGACACGCGGGTCCGCACCCCCGCGACCGTACGCCAGCGACCGCCTTGCAGCAAAATGCCACTGCCTTGTTTCATCTCGGCTTGACCGATGAACTTGGCCAGTTGGTCGGGTGTGGCTTGGCCAGCGGGTTGCTCTGGTTGACCGGTGAAAACAACCCAGAATGCACCAGGTTTGTCCAAAACGATCTCGGGTTTGGCGTCGCGTACAACCGCGACGCTGCCGTCAAATACACACACCGCATCGTGCTCAGCGTCGGTCATGCTCCAGAAATCCGTGCCACGAATGCCCAAGGTGGCTGTGGCCATCTGGAGGTTCAGCTCGCGCTTGTAACCCAGTGCTTTGCTGGTGTAGTCGGTGGCGTAGCGGAACACGCCTGTGATCAGGCGCAAGCTGGACGTGATGCTGGACGGCTCCCCGCGCGGTTGCCTGACCGCCATGGCATCAATCTGGAGTTGGGTTTTTTCGCCCAGCTTGATCACCGAACGATCTTGCAAGCGCAGCAGCATGCGCGCGCCGTCGGCCGTGATGGCCTTGTCGTTGTCTCTGAGCTGTTGGCCCGGTTGGGCTGCGCTGCGCTGACCCTGGCGTTCTACCCAGGCGGGCAGTTGCACAGCTTCGACCACCGTGTTGGCCGCCGCAGCTTGCGTGGCCTGACCCAGACCACCCACACAGGCGATCAGCATCAAAGCCCGAAGATACCGGGCCAGTCGTGTCCGGTAAAAACCTTGTCTGTGCTGGCTGATGGAATGCGTGTGCTTTACCGATGGGGTGTATGGGTCTGTGTACATGCATGTACCTCGTTAAAAGAAGCCAACAGATGAGGGGTTTATCGGCACGCTTTCGTCGCACTTGTATTGCGCAGGTTGCCAAAAAGCCGGGTCAGCCTATCATTTGAAAACTTTAAAACCCATTGTTTTGTGTGTTTTTGTTGAAGTAAATCACGATTTGCCTTTTTGTATGGGGATGCGAATGTCTTCGTCTGGCATGCCCCATCGGGTTGGTGTTCTATTCACGGGTTCTGTTGACAGATCGCCCGAGCTTGCGTTTCACTGAGGCATGCGTCGCTTTCATTGGACAAGGAGCAGCACATGGACCGCCGTATGTTTGTTGAGCGTTGTGCTTTGGGCTCGGGCCCGTTGTCTGCTGTTTTGGCTGGCAGTGCCTGGGCAGCAGACGCCAAGCCCCGTTCTTACGGCCGGGTGTTGCTCACCGATGAGCTGGGTCAGCCCATCAAGGCCTCGCGCCTGCGGGCGCAGACCAACTATGTTTTCCATTACCCGTTTGAAGCCACGCCGGTGTTTTTGCTGGATCTGGGCAAACCGGCGCTGGCCACCAGCCTGCGCACGCGCGACCAGCAGGCTTACCAGTGGCCCGGTGGTGTGGGTCCTGCGCGCAGTCTGGTGGCGTTTTCAGCCATTTGCGCGCACAAGCTGGTGTACCCCACCAAAGACCTGAGTTTCATCAGCTTTCGCAAAGGTGCGGCGGTCAATCCCAAGACACCCAGCAAAGGCAGCGACCTGATTCACTGCTGTGCCGACCACAGCCAGTACGACCCGGCGCGCGGCGCTCAGGTGCTGGGGGGCCCAGCCGAACAGCCGCTGTGTGCCGTGCTGCTGGAGCACGACCCGAAGGCCGACACCCTCACCGCGACCGGCACGCTGGGCGGTGAGCTGTTTGACGACTTTTTCAAGAAATACGAAATGAAGCTGAGCCTGGAGGTGGGCCCCCGCGCCAGGCAGGCAGTGGCTGGGCGCAGCATGGTGCGGGAGCTGGACAGCTTCTGCCGCAACGCCGTGCGCTGCTGAGCCCGCGCGTTCAGCGGCTCACAGACGGGCAAGCCGCTTGAGCGCTTCGCGCAGCGTGTCGTCTTTTTTGGCGAAACAAAAACGCACCACCTTCTGGTCAAAACCGTTGCCGTAAAACGCCGACAGCGGAATGGCCGCCACACCCATCTCGCGCGTGAGCCACTGGCAAAAGTCGGCCTCGGGCAGATCGCGCTCGGGCACGGCCAGGTCGGAGATGTCCACACACTGAAAGTAGGTGCCGGCGCCCGGCAGCAGCTTGAAGCGGGTGCTGGCCAGGCCGTCGCGAAACAGGTCGCGTTTGCGCTGGTAAAAGGCCGGCAGGTTCAGGTAGGGCGCGGGGTCGGCCATGTAGGCGGCCAGCGCATGCTGCATGGGCGTGTTCACCGTGAACACGTTGAACTGGTGCACCTTGCGAAACTCGGCGGTGAGTGCGGCGGGCGCCACCACGGTGCCCACTTTCCAGCCGGTGACATGGTAGGTCTTGCCAAAGCTGCTGATGATGAAGGCGCGCGCCGCCAGCCCGGGAAAACGCGCCGCACTCTGGTGCTGCTGGCCGTCAAACACCATGTGCTCGTACACCTCGTCGCTGATCAGCAGCACGTTGGTGGGCGCCAGCAGGTCTTGCAGCTGCAGCATGTCGGCCTCGCTCCACACCTGGCCGCTGGGGTTGTGCGGGCTGTTGATGATGAGGGCACGGGTGCGCGGGGTGATGGCCGCGCTGATGCGGTCAAAGTCGGGCCGGAAACTGCCCGGTGTGAGCGGCACGCGCACCACCACGCCGCCAGCGAGTTCGATGTTGGGCACATAACTGTCGTAGCAAGGCTCCAGCACGATCACTTCGTCACCGGGGTGCACCACCGCCAGGATGGTGGTGAGGATGGCTTGTGTGGCACCTGCTGTGACGGTGATTTCCGTATTCGGGTCGCAGACCCAGCCGTAGAGCGCCTGCATTTTCGCGGCCATGGCCTGGCGCAAGGCAGGCACACCGGGCATGGGCGGGTACTGGTTGTGGCCAGCCTGCATGGCTCGGGTGACCGCATCCACCAGCGCCGGGTCGCAGTCAAAGTCCGGGAATCCCTGGCCCAGGTTGACCGCGCCTGTCTCAGTCGCCAGCGCCGACATGACGGTGAAGATGGTGGTGCCCACATGGGGCAGGCGCGAGGTGAGGGCGGGGGTGTGTAGAACTGGAGAAGGCATGTCAATGTCCGGATATCTGGGGAGTTGCGACCGGAGGGGTGTCAAAGCTCATAGTCGTCCGGCGTGCCGCTCATGGCGCGCAGGATCGATTCGCGGTTCAGGCGGTCGCTCAGCAGCTCAGCAAAGCGCAACACGAAATGGCGCAGGTAAGTACCGCGCTTGAACGCCACGCGGGCCAGGTTGTGGCCAAACAATTGGGCGGCGGGGCGGGCCACCAGATCGGGTGTCTGGTTGTCGCCCTGCATCGCCATTTCAGCCACGATGCCCACGCCCATGCCCAGCTTCACATAGGTTTTGATCACGTCCGAGTCGATGGCTTCGAGCACCACGTTCGGTTGCAAATGGCGCAGGGCAAAGGCCTGGTCAATGCGGGTGCGGCCGGTGAAGCTCGGGTGGTAGGTGATCAGCGGCACCTGGGCCAGGTCTTCCAGGGTGATGCGTTCACGCGCCAGCAACGGGTGGTCAAACGGGAGCACGAGCACGTGTTGCCATTCGTAGCAGGGCAGGGTGACCAGCTCGGGGTAGTTCACCAGCGACTCGGTGGCCACGCCGATTTCGGCCACTTCTTCCATCAGCATTTTGGCCACCTGGTCGGGTGAACCCTGGTGCAGGCTGATGCCGACCTTGGGGTAGGCATGGCGCAGCGCGGCCACCGGCCCGGGCAACACATAGCGGGCCTGGGTGTGGGTGGTGGCAATGGACAGCGTGCCGGTGTCTTGCGCGGAATATTGCTCGCCAATGCGCTTGAGGTTGTTCACCTCGCGCAAGATGATGTCAATGCTTTTGAGCACCTGGGCGCCGGGTTCGGTCACGCGTTTGATGCGTTTGCCGTGGCGGGCAAAGATCTCGATGCCGAGTTCGTCTTCCAGTTCGATGATGGCCTTGGACACCCCGGGCTGCGAGGTGTGCAGCGCTTTGGCCGCCTCGGTCAGGTTCAGGTTGCGGCGCACCGCTTCCTGCACAAAACGGAACTGGTGCAGGTTCATGGCTGCGCTTCAAGGGCGATGGTGGCGAGCAGCGCGGTCAGGCGGGGGTCTTCGCCCGCGGCGGGCAACTGCTCAAACCGCACCTCGGGGTGGGCCTGGGCCAGTTCGGCCATGAGCACCGGCAGGTCTTCGCGGGCGTGCTTGCCCATGCCAAAAAACAGCGGCAGCACACGCACCCGGCTCACGCCCTGCACCACCAACTGGCGCGCAGCGGTGACCATGTCGGGCTCGCACAGCTCCAGGTAAGCACACGACACGGGCACAGCGGGGTCGCTGCGCTCAATCTCGCGGGCCACCGATTCCACCGGCAAACGCCACAACGGGTCGCGCGAACCGTGGGCAAAAACAATCACACCAAGCATGTTGAACCTACCGTCGAAGCACCAGCCAGCCAAAGGCGCCCAGTGAAAAAACCGAATAAATGAGGGACGGCGACGCCGCAGCCAGCCAGGGTTGCCACTGGTTGAGATTGCCGATGTAGCCGAAAACGTTGTTGAGCAGGAAAAAACTGATGCCGATCAGCACCCCGCCAAACACATAGCCGGTGATGCCGCCCGAACGGAAATGCAGGTAGGCAAAGGGCAGGGCCAGTACCACCATCACCAGGCAGCTCAGGGGGTAAAACACCTTGCGCCAGAACTCGATTTCGTAGCGCTGGGCCGTCTGCCCGTTGGCTTCCAGGTGGCGAATGTAGGCGAAGAGGTCGGCGGTGCGCATGCGCTCGGGCTTGAGCAAGGCCACCGAGACCATTTCGGTACTGATGCTGCTGGGCCAGCGAAAGCGTTCCATGGCCGTGCGGGTGATGCGCGCCGAGGCCAGGCCGGCCGTATCAAATTCACGCCGCTCCACTTGGAGCAAAGTCCAGGACTCATCGGTTTCGATCTGCCCGGCTTTGGCCTGCAAGGTGGAGACCAGAAAACCCTGGTTGTCGAACTCGAAAATGCGCACATCGCCCAGCCCGCCCTGCGGCGACAAGGAACCCACATTGACCGAAAAGTTGCTGTAGGCCTGCCGCTCTTTGAGCCAGGCGCCGGTTTGCCCCAGGCTGATGCGGCCCTGGTAGCTCGCCTTGAGCAATTGCGCGGTTTTGTCGGCCAGCGGGGCCACATAGTCACCGATGGCAAACGTCAGGACCACAAAGACGGTACCCAGCCCCAGCAAGGTGCGCAGTGCGCGCCAAGGCCCCAGGCCGCTGGTGCGCAAAATGGTGTATTCCGAACCTTGGGCCAGGCGCGCCAGCACAAACACCGAGCCAATCAGCACCGCAATGGGCATGAGTTCGTACACCCGACTCGGCATGAGCAACACCACGTACAGCAGCGCGTGGCGAATCTCGTAGACCATGGTGGCGTCCAGTGGCGACACCCGGCCCAGCGCGGGCAATTCGTCCACGAAGTCAAAGAAGAAAAACAGCGACAGAAACGCCAGAAGGACAAAGCCCACGGCGACAAAAATTTCCCCGTAAATCAGGCGGCGAATGGTTTTCATGCCTGGGCCTCCCAGGCCGATTTGCCCTTGTTGCGCCAGGCATGCAGCCAGTCGCGCAAAGTGAGGTTGTTGTGGCGCTTGGCCAGCCACAGCAGCGCCAGCACAAACACCACACCGTGCAGCAGCACCATGAAAGTGCCCAGGCTCACCAAGCCCTTGGCGACCCAGCTTTGCCCCAGATTGAGCAGGTTGTAATAAAACACGAAGGCGAACAAGGTGAAAAACAGATTGCCTCCGCGCCCGGCGCGCGGATTGCCCGCGGTGGTGGCCAGTGCGATGAGCACGAAATTGAAGGCTGTCAAGGCCATGCCGACGCGCCAGCCCAGCTCACCCAGGTTCGCCCGGTTGGGGTCGCGAATCAGGTCCCAGCTCGGTCGGGCTTTCAGCCCTTGCACACCGCCGACCACCGCAGCGCTTTCGCCCACCTGGGTGCCGTACTCCTCAAATTCGCTCACGCGCAGACTGCTTTGATCGGCAGCAATTTCAAGTCGCTGTCCGTTGTTCAGCATCAGCATCTGTTGCTCGTCGATCCATTCAATGCGGCCCGAGCGGGCCGAGGTGATGGTTTCGCGGCCATCGTCGTCCATGCTGGAGATGAAAATGTTGCGGCCTTCGGTGCCGTCAGCGGTGTCTTTGTCAATAAAGAACACGCGGCGTCCGCTGGACGATTCCTGGAACTGCCCGGGTGCGATACGTTCCAGGTCGCCACGGCGCTGGAAGCGGTTGCGCAAATCCTCGGTTTGCTGGTTGGCCCAGGGCCAGACAAAAAACACCATCAACGTGATGACCAGCAAGATCGGCCAGGCAAACCGCATCACCGGACCCATAAAGCCCCCCAGCGAGCGCCCGCTGGCAAACCAAATGATCATTTCGCTGTCGCGGTACATGCGCGAGAGCGTGAACACGATGGCAATGAAGAGGGCCAGCGTCAGGATGGTGGGCATGCGCCCCAGCACCGTGTAGCCCAGCACCAACATGATTTCTTCGGGGTTGACACTCCCACGCGAAGCCAGGCCCAGCGTGCGAATCAGCAGCATGGTCAGCACGATGGTGAACAGCACCACCAGCGTGGCCCCGAAGCTGCGAGCCAGCTCTTTGCGAATGGAAGAATGGAATAACATCGAATGACAACAGGAAAACGCAATTATGGACTTCGAACTTAAATCCCTTTCGCCCGAACAAGCCGCCGCACTGGCGGTAGATGCCTTGCTGGTGCTGGTGCCCGACGCCCTGTCGACCACCCCGTTGGCCGGTGCCTTGGCCACCCTCACCTCAGAGGCGGCCAGCAAGGGAGATCTGGAAACCGGTCTGGGCAAAACGCTGTCGTGTTACCGGGTGCCCGGCATCAGGGCAAGCCGCGTGGTGCTGGTGCGTGCCGGTAACGGCTCGGGCAGCGCAGTGCGCAAGGCCGTCACGGCGGGGTTGGCCTCGCTCAAGCAGCCCAACATCAAGCAACTGGGCCTGGTGTTGAGCCTGCTGGACGACAGCAACGACGCGGTCAGTGCGGCGGTGCAAGCTTGCGCAGACGCCAGCTACACCTACACCACCACCAAGCCGTCGGCCAAAGCACGCGCTTTGCAGGAGGTGGTGGTGGCGGTGGCCGATGCGTCTGCGGTTCAAGCCGCTTTTGACACCGGCAAGGCCATGGTCACCGGCGTCGAGTTCGCCAAAGAATGGGCCAACCGGCCGGCCAACCACGCCACACCCAGCATGCTGGCCGATGCCGCGCGCAAGCTCGGGCGCAAGCCCAGCATCAAGACCGAGGTGCTGGGCCCCAAAGAAGTGGCCGCCCTGGGCATGGGGGCTTTCATGTCCGTGGCGCGCGGTTCGGTGGAGCCCCTGCGCTTCATCGTCATGCACTACACCGGTGCGTCCAAGTCCAGCGCGCCGGTGGTGCTGGTGGGCAAGGGCATCACGTTCGACACAGGCGGCATCTCCATCAAGCCTGCCCCTGAAATGGACGAAATGAAGTACGACATGGGTGGCGCGGCCAGCGTGCTCGGCACCTTTGCTGCTCTGGCCGAACTGCAGCCCGCCATCAACGTGGTGGGGCTTATCCCCAGCTGCGAAAACATGCCCGACGGCCAGGCAGTGAAGCCCGGCGACGTGGTCACCAGCATGAGCGGCCAGACCATTGAAATTCTCAACACCGATGCCGAAGGTCGCCTGATTTTGTGTGACGCGCTCACCTACGCGGCGCGCTTCAAACCCCGCAGCGTGGTGGATATTGCCACCCTCACCGGCGCCTGCGTGATCGCGCTGGGCGCTGTGCGCTCGGGCCTGTTTTCTGCGCATGACGAGATTGCCGCAGCACTGCAACAAGCCGGTGAAAGTGCCATGGACCCTTGCTGGCGCATGCCCCTGGACGACGAGTACGCCGAGGGTCTCAAGTCCAACTTTGCCGACATGGGCAATGTGGCCGGGCGCGCGGGCGGATCCATCACGGCCGCCAAGTTTTTGCAGAAGTTCACCGCCGATCTGCCATGGGCGCACCTGGACATAGCCGGCACCGCCTGGAAAAGCGGTGCCGCCAAAGGCTCCACCGGTCGACCCGTGCCGCTCCTGTTGCAATACCTGCTGGACGAGGCAGCCCGGCCTGCGCCTGTGGCCTTTGCTGAGCCCAAGAAAGCCAGCAAACGCGCACGCAAGGCCTGACGGGTTGGCAAGGTTGATGCACCCAACATGACCGAGGTGGCTTTTCATTTCAATGCGCCCAACAAGCAAAGCTACGCGTGCCGCTTGTTGCGCAAGGGGTACCTGAAAGGAGCCCGGCTTGTGGTGCGAGTCGATGCCCAGGCGCTGTCTTCACTGGACACCGCGTTGTGGACCTTTGCCCAGGGCGAATTCATTCCACATGGCTGCGAGGGTGATGCGCCGACGGTGCTGAGGCGCTCGCCCATTTTGCTGTACAGCGAACTCCCCGAAAACCTGGACGCCACCGCATCTGCTGTTCTGGTCAACCTGTGTGCGAGTTTGCCACCCGGTTACGAGCGTTTTGGGCGGGTGATCGAAGTGGTTACGCAAGACGAAGACGATCGTTTGCACGCCCGAGCGCGTTGGCGGGCCTACAAACAACACGGGATTGAGCCTGTGCGACACGACCTCCATCTCGCGTCTCAGGAATGACTTTGTCTTTTTGTACACCCGGGCAGCCTGGTGACTTTTGCCTGCAAGATATGCGCAGTTCTAATGAAACATTCATTGGTGTGATAGGCCTGCGTGCAAACCCTTGAACGGCGAACTAGTTCATCACGCGGGTCGAAATACCTTGGATTTTTAGAGTATCTTTATGAGTGTGGAGAAAAAAGTTCCCTCCGCGTTCCAACTTTCATTCCTTTCCGAGGATATCTATGCAACTGAACATGAAACTGGCCGTGATTGCCGCGGCTGTCGCTTTGGCCGCTTGCGGCAAAAAAGAAGAGGCTGCACCTGCTGCTGCTCCTGCCGCAGCGCCTGCCGCAGCTCAGGTCATCAAGATTGGTCACGTCGGTCCCACCAGTGGTGGCATTGCTCACCTTGGCAAGGACAACGAAAACGGCGCCAAGATGGCCATTGAAGAGCTGAACGCAGCCGGTCTGATGATTGACGGCAAGGCCACCACGTTTGAACTGCTGGCCGAAGACGATGCTGGCGATCCGAAGCAAGGCACCGCTGCCGCCACCAAACTGGTGGACGCCAAAGTCGCAGGCGTGATCGGCCACCTGAACTCGGGCACCACCATTCCCGCTTCGCAGATTTACAACGATGCTGGCATTCCCCAGATCTCCCCATCGGCCACCAACCCCAAGTACACCCGCCAGGGCTACGCAGGCGTGTTCCGCATGGTGGCTGACGACGTGCACCTGGGCGGTACGCTGGGCAAGTACGCTGTCGAGACCCTGGCCGCCAAAACGGTGGCCGTCATCGACGACCGCACCGCTTACGGGCAGGGCGTTGCTGACGAGTTTGAAAAAGGCGTGATTGCTGCCGGTGGCACCGTGGTGGGTCGTGAATTCACCAACGACAAAGCCACCGATTTCAACGCCATTCTGACCACCCTGAAGGCCAAGAAGCCTGATGTGGTGTTCTTCGGCGGTATGGACGCCGTGGCCGGCCCAATGCTCAAGCAAATGAAGGCGCTCGGCATCAACGCCAAGTTCATGGGCGGTGACGGCATCTGCTCCAGCGAGCTGCCCAAGCTGGCCGGTGACGGCATGGCCGACGACCAGGTCTACTGTGCGGAAGCCGGTGGTGTTGAAGGCGAGCAGAAAGCTGGCATGGACAAGTTCCGTGAAGACTTCAAGGCCAAGTTTGGCGCTGACGTGCAGGTGTACGCCCCCTACGTCTACGACGCTGTGAAAGTCATGGCCAACGCCATGGTGACCGCCAATTCGGCTGATCCAGCCAAGTACCTGCCGGCCCTGAAAGCCACGGACTACAAAGGCGTGACCGGCAATATCGCTTTTGACGAAAAAGGCGATATCAAGAACGGCGCCCTGACGCTGATGACCTACAAGGCCGGTGCGCGCACCACCTTGGCTGTGATTCGCTGATAGCGTTGCTTCTGCCGTCGGAGCCGTCCAGGCTCTGACAAAAAAACAAAAAAACCACCGAAAGGTGGTTTTTTGCTTTGGGCCGTTCCATTTGCACCGAGGGCCGCCAAGGTGATCGTCGCCAGCATACGGCATCCGATTTTCAGGGTTTGTCCTAGGTCGTTCGACAGCCGATTGACAGCACCGAAAAGCAAGATGCGTGTGTCCATTCAACAAGGAGACAAGCATGCGTCGCGATACCTTTCTGAAATCCCTGGCCGCTCTGGCCGCCGCTGGTGCCCTGCCCAATGCAGCCTGGGCCAATGCCAACCTGAAAATGATGATTCCGGCCAACCCGGGTGGCGGTTGGGACAGCACCGGCCGCGCGCTGGGCAACGCGCTGCGCGAAGCGGGCGTGGCGTCTTCGGTGACCTTTGAAAACAAGGGTGGGGCTGCTGGCGCCATTGGTTTGGCGCAGTTCTACAACGCCAGCAAAGGCGATCCGAACGCGTTGATGGTCATGGGTGCGGTCATGTTGGGCGGCATCATCACGGGCAAACCACCGGTGTCGGTGACGCAGCTCACGCCCATTGCGCGTTTGACGACCGAGTACAACGTGTTCGTGTTGCCGGCCAACTCCCCCTTCAAGACCATGAAGGACGTGGTGGAGCAGCTCAAGAAGGACCCGGGCAGCATCAAATGGGGCGGTGGCTCGCGCGGGTCCACCGAGCACATTGCCGCGGCACAGATTGCGCAGTCGGCGGGTGTTCCCGCTTCCAAGATCAACTACGTGCCGTTCCGGGGCGGTGGTGAAGCCACAGCAGCCATTTTGGGTGGCAACGTCACCGTGGGTGGCAGCGGCTACAGCGAATTCCAGCAGTACATCGAAACCGGCAAGATGCGAGCGATCGCGGTCACGTCGGGCCAGCGCGTGAAAGGTATTGACGTGCCGACGCTGAAAGAGCAGGGCATTGATGTGGAAATTGGCAACTGGCGCGGTGTGTACGGCGCGCCAGGCATCACCCAGGCCCAGCGCGACGCGCTGACCGCCATGGTGGTCAAGGCCACACAGACCAAGGCCTGGTCCGAGTCGCTGGCCAAGAACGGCTGGACGCCCGCTTTGCTCAGTGGCAAAGCGTTTGACGAGTTCGTGGACCGCGACTTCTCGTCGTTGCGCGCCACCATGGTGCGCGCTGGCATGGTTTAAAGGTTCACCACCGGTCGCGTCCTGCAACGGGGCGCGGCGCTTTTTCTGCTGTGCACCCTGGCGGGTGTGCAGCGACTCTTTTCTGGATCGCCGTATGGACACCGCTCACACCCCATCCCAACCCAATACCCCCCCTGTTGACCATTCACGGGGGCAGCTGCTCATGGGCGTGGGCGCTCTTCTGGTGGCCGGTGTGCTGGCCTATGGTGCTGTGGCCATACCCGCCGATGCCGGCTACGCCGGCGTGGGCCCCAACTTTTTACCCTGGGTGGTGAGCGCGGCCATGGCCGTCTGCGGCGTGTTGCTGGTGTGGGAAGCCCGCACCGGTGGCTTCCGCCAGATGCCCGAACCGTCGGGCGCTGCACGCGGCGACTGGCGTGCACTGGCCTGGGTGTCTGCTGGCATTTTGCTCAATGCCTCGCTGATCACCACCATCGGTTTTGTGCTCAGTTGTGCGCTGTGTTTTGTCTTGGCGGTTCGGGGGTTGCGCGCCAGCGAAGGCAAGCCCATCGGTGATGCACGGCAGACCTTAAAAGACGCGGTCACCGGCATGTTGATCTCGGCCCCAGTGTTTTGGCTATTCACCAAGTTGCTGGCGGTGAACCTGCCCGGCCTGACCGCCACCGGCTGGCTGTGAGCAGACCGAAGCCAGAAAACAAGGACACACCATGATGGATATTCTGAATCAACTGCTGGGCGGCTTTGCCACCGCTGGCACCCCCATCAACCTGCTGTGGGCGCTGGCTGGTTGTGCGCTGGGCACCGCCATTGGCGTGCTGCCCGGCTTGGGCCCTGCTGTTACGGTGGCCATGCTGCTGCCCATCACCGGGCAGGTGGAGCCCACGGCTTCCATGATTTTTTTCGCGGGCATTTACTACGGCGCCATGTACGGTGGCTCCACCACCTCCATTTTGCTCAACACCCCGGGCGAAACCGGCACCATGGTGACCGCGCTCGAAGGCTTCAAGATGGCCAAAAGCGGGCGCGCCGGGGCGGCGCTGGCGTCATCGGCCATTGGTTCGTTTGTGGCCGGCACCATCGCCACCATTTTGGTGACGCTGTTCGCGCCGGTGTTGGCACAGTTCGCTGTCAAGCTCGGGCCACCCGAATACTTCTGCCTGATGCTGCTGGCCTTCACCACCGTGAGTGCGGTGCTGGGCCAGAGCACCTTGCGTGGACTCACAGCGCTGTTTTTTGGTTTGGCACTGGGCCTCATTGGCATGGACCAGATCACGGCGCAGGTGCGCTACACCGGCGGCGTGCTGGAATTCATGGATGGCATTGAGGTGGTGCTGGTGGCGGTGGGCCTGTTTGCCGTGGCCGAGGCGTTGTACAACGCCTTGTACGAAGGCCGCAGCGAGCCCAGCATGAACAAAATGAACCGGGTGCACATGACCCGCAGCGAATGGCGCCGTTCATGGCCCGCGTGGCTGCGCGGCACCGCCATCGGTTTTCCGTTTGGCACCATTCCGGCTGGCGGCTCAGAGATTCCCACCTTCCTGAGCTACGCCACCGAGCGCAAGCTGGCCAGCGCTGAGCACAAAAAAGAGTTTGGCACCACCGGCGCCATTGAAGGCGTGGCCGGCCCGGAGGCTGCCAACAACTCGGCTGTCACCGCCACGCTGGTGCCACTGCTCACGCTGGGTATTCCCACGTCGGTGACCGCAGCCATTTTGCTCAGCGCCTTGCAAAACTACGGCATCAACGCAGGCCCACAGCTGTTCGAAACATCGTCTGGCCTGGTGTGGGCGCTGATCGCCTCGCTCTACATCGGCAACGTGATGCTGCTGGTGCTGAACCTGCCCATGGTGGGTCTGTGGGTCAAGTTGCTGAAGATCCCGCGTCCGCAGCTCTACGCCGGCATTCTGATTTTTGCCACCGTCGGTGTGTACGGCATGCGCCAGAGCGCCTTCGACCTGTTTCTCATGTACGGCCTGGGTCTGTTGGGTGTGGTGATGCGCCGTTACGACTTTCCCACCGCACCTGTCATCGTTGGCCTCATTCTGGGCCCCATGGCCGAAGCGCAGATGCGCAACGCCTTGTCGATTGGTGAAGGCAGCTGGATGGTGTTTGTGCAGCGCCCCATGTCGGCCACGCTGCTGGTTGTCGTGGCCTTGGTGCTGATCACACCACGTGTGCTGGCCTGGCACCGCAGGGCATAAAGAAAGCCCCCACGCTCCGCCGCTGCGCGGGTCGCTGCCCCCCGAGGGGGTGCGAATTCAGCTTGGGACGGCCCGGCGCTGAATTCCTGGCCCCCACGCTCCGCCGCTGCGCGGGTCGCTGCCTCCGAGGGGGTGCACATTCAGCTTGGGACGGCCCAGCGCTGAATTCCTGGCCCCCACGCTGCGCCCCGGCGCTACCATGCTGGGCATGACCGCCGACAACCGACTTCCCCGCGACGCGCAGAGCATTCTGGAGCTGGCTGCGCGGTCCATGTTTGACCTCTTTGCCAACGCCAGCGAGGGCATGATGCTGGTGGACCGCAACGCCCGCGTGGTCTGGATCAACGACCAGTACCGGCGCTTTCTGCCGGCGCTGGGTTTTGAGCGGGAGGAAGATTTTGTCGGTCACCCGGTTTCCAGCGTGGTGCAAAACACGCTGATGCACCAGGTGCTGGCCACGGGCAAACCGATATTGATCGACCTGCTGGACAACAAGGCGGGCACGTTCGGGGTCAGCCGCATTCCGTTGCGCGACGACGCGGGCGAGGTCATTGGCGTGCTGGGCATTGTGCTGTTTGACCACCCGGAAACCACCTTGCAACCGCTGATCACCAAGTTTGCCCGGCTGGAACAAGACCTGAACGATGCCCGGCGCGAACTCGCCAGCCAGCGCCGCACGAAGTACACCTTTGCCAGTTTCGTGGGCAGCAGCCCCGCTGCGCTGGAGGTGAAGCGCCAGGCCCGGCGTGCGGCCCAGTCGTCCAGCCCGGTGCTGTTGCTGGGCGAGACCGGCACCGGCAAAGAACTGCTGGCCCACGCCATCCACGCGGCCTCGCCGCGCGCGGGCCGCCCGTTTGTGAGCGTGAACATGGCCGCCGTGCCCGATGCCTTGCTCGAAGCCGAGTTTTTTGGCGTTGCTCCCGGCGCCTACACCGGCGCCGACAAAAAGGGCCGCGACGGCAAGTTCAAGCTGGCCGACGGCGGCACGCTGTTTCTGGACGAGCTGGGCGACATGCCCATGTCGGTCCAGGTCAAGCTGCTGCGGGCGCTGCAAGAGGGCGAGGTGGAGCCGCTGGGCTCCAACAAGCTGGTGCGCTTTGACGTGCGGGTGGTGGCCGCCACCTCGCGCGACGTGCAGCAGATGGTGCGCGACGGCACCTTTCGCGAGGATCTGTATTACCGGCTCAATGTGTTGCCGGTGCGGGTGCCGCCTTTGCGCGAGCGCCGGGCCGATATTGCGCTGTTGATCGAAGCCCTGGGAGAAGACATTGCCGCGCGCGGCGGCGGCCCCCAGCTCGAACTGACCCCCGACGCCCAAGCCCTGCTGGCTGCACAGGCCTGGCGGGGCAATATCCGCGAGCTGCGCAATGTGCTGGAACAGCTGGCCTTGCGCAGCGATTCGCACCACATCGAAGCCGCGCAGGTGGTGGCCGTGCTGCAAGAGGCGGGTCTGACCGCCGTCACCTGGTCTGCGCCTGAAGCCCGGCCGGTGTCGCGCATCGAACCGCTGGGCGCCGTGGGTGCGCTGCGCCCGCTGCCAGAGCAAATTGCCGAGCTGGAGCAACAAGCCATCCGCGCGGCGCTGGCCCACACCAACGGCAACCGCACGGCGGCAGCCAAGCTGCTGGGCATTTCTCGTGCGAGCTTGTACGACCGCTTGGCCGACACCGAAAACATGTCTGAAAATTAGACGATCGTCTGAAAATCATACAACTTCAAGGGCATCAATTCGTCTGAAATTCAGACAAACCGAAAATCGGTTGGAGAAAAATCTTTATAAATCAATGATGTTTTGCACTGGCATGGAGTGTGCAATACCCGGTGTACGGCGCACAGCGCTGTGATCCTTCAACCCAGGAGACAAGACATGACACACCCCACCCGCCGCCTTGCGGTCATTGCGCTCGCCTGCACGGCCACGCTCGGTTTTGCCCAGTCCACGTCGGGCGAAATCCGCATTGCCCACGTGTACGACAAAACCGGTCCGCTGGAGGCCTACGCCAAACAGACCCACACCGGCTTGATGATGGGCTTGAACTACGCCACCGGCGGCACCATGGCAGTCAACGGCAAGAAGCTGGTCGTGATCGAGAAAGACAGCCAGTTCAAGCCCGACGTGGGTCGCGCGCAACTGGCCGCTGCCTATGCCGACGACAAGGCCGACATCGCGATTGGCCCGACCGGCTCGGGCGTGGCGCTGGCCATGCTGCCGGTGGCCGAGGAATACAAAAAGATTTTGCTGGTGGAGCCTGCCGTGGCCGACTCCATCACCGGGGACAAGTGGAACAAGTACATCTTCCGCACCGGACGCAACAGCTCGCAAGACGCCATTTCCAACGCTGTGGCGCTGGACAAAGCCGGCACCACCATCGCCACGCTGGCGCAAGACTACGCGTTTGGCCGCGATGGCGTGAAGGCGTTCAAAGAGGCGGTGAAGATCGCCAAGATCGTGCACGAGGAATACCTGCCGACCAACACCACCGACTTCACGGCCGGTGCCCAGCGCCTGATCGACAAGCTCAAAGACCAGCCTGGTCGCAAGATCATCTGGATCATCTGGGCCGGTGCGGGCAACCCGTTCAAAATTGCCGACCTGGATCTGAAGCGCTACAACATTGAAATTGCCACCGGCGGCAACATCCTGCCCGCCATGACCGCTTACAAGCAGTTCCCAGGCATGGAAGGCGCCAGTTATTACTACTTCGGCTTGCCCAAGAACCCGGTCAACGATGCCCTGGTGGCCGAGCACTACCGCCAGTTCAAGACCCCACCCGACTTCTTCACGGCGGGTGGTTTCTCCGCCGCCATGGCGGTGGTGACGGCGCTGAAGAAAACCGGCGGCGACACCAACACCAACAAGCTCATCAGCACCATGGAGGGCATGAGCTTTGAAACCCCCAAAGGCAAGATGACCTTCCGCAAGGAAGACCACCAGGCCATGCAGAGCATGTACCACTTCAAGATCAAGGTGGACCCCGCGTTTGCCTGGGGCGTGCCCGAGCTGGTGCGCGAGATCAAGCCGGAAGACATGGACATTCCGATTCGCAACAAGCGCTGAACATTGACCACCCCCGCGCCGCGCCCAAGGGCGCGTCACCCCCTCTAGGGGGCAACACCTGCGGTCCGGCGAAGCCGGTTCCGCGGTGTTCTGGACAGTCGCCGCACTGGCGGCGACTGCTTGCGCACTTGCGCTGCGCCGTCAGGCGGCGGTGCCTGGAGACTTCATGCTTGAAACCTTTGATCTCACGGTCCGCTTTGGTGGACACGTGGCGGTGAATGCTGTGTCCTGTGCTTTTCAGCCAGGCACGCTGACCGCCATCGTCGGCCCCAACGGCGCCGGCAAAACGACCTATTTCAACCTCATCTCGGGCCAGATCAAGGCCACAGCCGGGCGTGTGGTGCTGGGTGGCCAAGACATGTCGGGCCTGGGGGCGCCAGCCCGTGCTCAAGCCGGACTGGGCCGGGCGTTTCAGCTCACCAACCTGTTTCCCAACCTCACGGTGCGCGAAAACGTGCGCCTGGCGGTTCAGGCCAAGGCGGGCGCCGGGCTCAACCTCTGGCGCATCTGGAGCGACCGCAAGGACTTGCTGGAGCGCACCGACCAGGTGCTGGAAACCGTGGCGCTGGCCGACAAGCGCGACGCGCTGGCCTCCAGCCTGCCGCACGGCGACCAGCGCAAGCTGGAAGTGGGCATTTTGATGGCGCTGGAGCCGCTGGTGTTCATGTTCGACGAGCCCACTGCGGGCATGAGCGTGGACGAGGCGCCGGTGATTCTGGACCTGATCCGCAAGCTCAAGGCCGACAAGTCCAAGACCATTTTGCTGGTCGAACACAAGATGGATGTGGTGCGCGAACTCTCCGACCGCATCATCGTGCTGCACAACGGCGAGCTGGTGGCCGACGGTGACCCGGCCACGGTGATTGCGTCGCCGGTGGTGCAGCAGGCTTACCTGGGCATCAACCCCGAAGAGAAAGAAGAGGCGACTGTATGAGCCCCCACACTCCACCGCTGCGCGGGTCGTTGCCCCCCAAGGGGGCTGATCCGGCTTGGGGCGGCCCGGCACCGGATCAGACGCAGCCCTTGCTGAAACTGGATGGGGTGCACACCCACATCGGCGCGTACCACATCCTGCACGGTGTCGACTTGGTCGTGCCCCAGGGCCAACTGACCATGCTGCTGGGCCGCAACGGCGCGGGCAAGACCACCACGCTGCGCACCATCATGGGCCTGTGGCAGGCCAGCCAGGGTTCGGTGCAGCTCGATGGCCAGAACATCACCCGCCAACCCACGCCCGACATTGCGCACAGCGGCGTGGCCTATGTGCCCGAGAACATGGGCATTTTTTCCGACCTGTCGGTGCGCGAAAACATGCTGCTGGCCGCGCGCGGCGCCCGCAGCCTGGACGACATCGACACCACCCGGCTGGAATGGATTTTTGGCCTGTTTCCGGCCATGAAAAAGTTCTGGCTGCACCCGGCGGGCAAGCTCAGCGGCGGGCAAAAGCAGATGCTGGCCGTGTCGCGCGCCATCATCGAGCCGCGCAAGCTGCTGCTGATCGACGAACCCAGCAAGGGCCTGGCGCCAGCCATCATTCAAAACATGATCGAGGCCTTTCGCCAGCTCAAAGCGGCACAAACCACCATTTTGCTGGTGGAACAAAACTTCAACTTCGCCCGCCAGTTGGGCGACACGGTGGCGGTGATGGACGACGGGCGCGTGGTGCACAGCGGCAGCATGGCCGAACTCGCCGCCGACGAAGCCTTGCAGTCGCGTTTGCTCGGCCTTTCTCTCGGGAGTCACGCATGAAACAACTCAAAGAACTCGACTGGAAGCCCATGGCGCTGGTGCCCGCCCTGGCGCTGATCGCACTGCCGCTCACCGGCAGCCCGTCCACCTGGCTCACACTCACCGTGGCGGGTCTGGCCATGGGCATGATCGTGTTCATCATCGCCTCGGGCCTCACCCTGGTGTTTGGCCTGATGGACGTGCTGAACTTCGGCCACGGCGTGTTCATTGCGCTCGGTGCCTTCGTGGCCACCACCGTGCTGGCCAGCATGGGCAGCTACACCACGGCCGACAGTCTGTGGCTCAACCTGATGGCGCTGTTCCCGGCCATGCTGGTGGCCATGGCGGTGGCGGGTGCGCTGGGGCTGGCGTTTGAGCGGCTGATCATCCGCCCGGTGTACGGCATGCACCTCAAGCAAATCCTCATCACCATGGGCGGCATGATCATTGGCGAGGAGCTGATCAAGGTGTTCTGGGGCCCCGAGCAAATTCCCTTGCCGCTGCCCGAGGCCTTGCGCGGCTCGATTCTGCTGGGCGACGCGGCGGTGGCGAAATACCGGCTGCTCGCGGTGCTGGTGGGTGGCGCGGTGTTCGCCGCCATGGTCTGGACGCTCAACCGCACCAAGGTCGGCCTGCTCATTCGCGCCGGCGTGCAAGACCGCGAAATGGTCGAGTCGCTGGGCTACCGCATCAAACGCCTGTTTGTGGGTGTGTTCGTGGCCGGCAGTGCGCTGGCCGGGCTGGGCGGTGTGATGTGGGGTCTGTACCAGGAAACCGTGACGCCGCAAATGGGGCACCAGGTCAACGTGCTCATCTTCATCGTCATCATCATCGGCGGTCTGGGCTCCACGCTGGGCGCCCTCATTGGCGCGTTGCTGGTGGGGCTGATGGCCAACTACACCGGCTTCTTGTTTCCCAAAGTGGCGTTGTTTTCCAACATCGCGCTGATGGTGGCCATCTTGCTGTGGCGCCCGCAAGGCGTTTACCCGGTGACCAGCCGGTGATGAACACCTCCTTCGCTTCCCCGATCTCCGAGGTTTGACCATGCTGAACCGATTGCTTTCCAACGATTTACCGCGCAGCCGCTGGCTGGCGGCCCTGCTGCTGGTCCTGTTTCTGGGCCTGGCCTTCGCGCCTTTTCTGTTTCCGGGCGTCAAGGCGCTGAACGTGGCCGCCAAGGTGCTGGTCTTCATTGCGCTGGTGGCCAGTTTTGACCTGTTGCTGGGCTACACCGGCATCGTCAGTTTTGCCCACACCATGTTTTTCGGTATCGGGGCTTATGGCGTGGCCATTTCGCTGAATGCCGCCGAGAGCCCGAGCTGGTGGGCGCTGGGGCAGGGCGTGCTGGCCGCGTTACTGGTGTCTCTGGTGCTGTCGCTGGTGATCGGGCTGTTTTCGCTGCGGGTCAAGGCCATCTTTTTTGCCATGATCACGCTCGCCGTGGCCACCGCGTTCCTCACGCTGGCCTCGCAGTTGTCCGACTTCACCGGCGGTGAAGATGGCCTGAGCTTTTCGGTGCCCGAACTGCTGACCCCCGGCTTTGCGCTGATGGAAGAGCCGCTGCAAACGCCGCTGGGCGAGGTGGACCTGAATGGCCGTTTCATCACCTATTACCTGATCTTCGGGACGGTCACCGCCATTTTCCTGACGCTGCTGCGCATCGTGAATTCGCCCTTTGGCCGGGTGCTGCAGGCCATCCGCGAAAACGACTTTCGCGCCGAGGCGCTGGGCTACCGCACCGTGGTCTACCGCACGCTGTCCAACGTGTTGTCGGCCAGCTTCGCCACGCTGGCAGGCTGTTTGCTGGCCATCTGGCTGCGCTACAACGGGCCCGACACCTCGCTCTCGTTCGAGATCATGCTCGACATCTTGCTCATCGTCGTGATCGGCGGCATGGGCACGATGTACGGCGCGGTCATTGGCAGCGTGCTGTTTGTGCTGGCCCAAAGTTACCTGCAAGACCTGCTGCGCCTGGCCGGCGGCGCCACCGAAGGCCTGCCGCTGTTGCCCGCCTTGCTCACGCCCGACCGCTGGTTGCTCTGGCTCGGCGTGCTGTTTGTGCTGTCGGTGTATTACTTTCCCAGTGGAGTGGTGGGCAAGCTGAGGGAAAGGGCCGCCCGCCCGCCGCGTGCCCGGCCAGCGGGTGGGGCGGCCAGCCCTGCGCAGCCCACCGCACGGCGCCCCTGAGTTGTTTGCCCACACGCGGCTTTCTTTCCAGTCACCGGGTCTGAACACCATGAACACCCCCGTCATCCCACAGTCGCGTTACCTGAACTGCGAAGGCCGCGAAATCCACTTCATGGACTGGGCACCCGCTGCGGTGGTCCAACCCCCGGCCTGCCCGGTGGTGATCGCCTGGCACGGCCTGGCCCGCACCGGGCGCGACATGGACGCGCTGGCCGCGCACCTGGTGGGCTACGGGTACCGCGTCATCTGTCCCGACACCATTGGCCGGGGCTTGAGCGAATGGAGCCCGGTACCCGAGGCGGAGTACTGCCTGGCGTTTTACGCCCGCCTGGCCACCGCGCTGGCCGACCAGCTGGGGTTGGCGCGCTTTCACTGGGTGGGCACCTCCATGGGCGGCGCCATTGGCATGGTGTGCGCAGCCGGCGCCTTGCAAGGGCGCATTCAGCGCCTGGTGCTCAACGACATCGGCCCGCAGCTGGCCACGGCGGCGGTGGACCGCATCCGCAGCTACGCGGGCAGCCCGGCCAGTTTTGCCACCGTGAGCGAGCTGGAAGCCTACTTTCGCACCGTCTACAAGCCCTACGGTTACCTGACCGACGCGCAGTGGACGCTGCTCACCGAAAGCTCCACCCGCCGCCTGCCCAACGGCCGCGTGACGCCGCACTACGACCCGGCCATGGTGATGCAGTTCACCCACCACCCGGCCGACTACGACCGGTGGGACGACTACGACCGCATCACCGTCCCCGTGCTGTGCCTGCGCGGTGCCGATTCAGACCTGCTGCTGCCCGACACCGCAGAAGCCATGCGCGACCGCGGCCCGCGCGCGCTGGTGGTCACCATCGCGGGCTGCGGGCATGCGCCAGCGCTGAATGTGCCGGAGCAGCTGGAACTGGTTGGGCGGTTTTTGGCGGGGCAGTGAGTATTGGATTGAGGGCGCATCGTCGGGCCGCGCTTCATGGGTCGTGAGATCAATGATGAATAGTTCAACCTGTTTCGCAATGTCGCGTGGCGTCGCAAGCTCGAAAAGCGATTTGTAGTGGGGATCGTTCGCACCTAGGTGACCATCACCCTACCTCCGCCATTCCATCCTCCTCCTGTCTGAAGAGATCCCGATCCGGAGGGGTCATGATTGCCAAATATTCCCTTGATGGAATATTCTTTGTGCGCTATATTTGTGCATAACTTGGGATGTTGAATACACAGACGAATTCGGTAACTGGTGGGCCAGCCTAACTGAAGACGAGCAGGTGTCGGTGGCTGCCTCCGTGCAGTTGCTGGAAACACGAGGACCCGCGTTGGGGCACCCGCACAGCAGCGGTATCCATGGCTCCAGACACGGACATATGCGTGAACTTCGCACCCAACATGCTGGGCGACCGTTTCGCACGCTGTACGCATTCGATCCACGCCGCATGGCGATTCTCTTGATTGGCGGCGACAAGACGGGCGATGATCGCTGGTACGACGTTAATGTGCCGATGGCCGACTAGTTGTACGACCAGCACCTCGTACAACTTCGACGTGAAGGAGCGATAGATGGCTAAAAAATTTACAGAACTGCGCGCAGGTATGAGCCAGGCTGCACGCGAGAAGGCCGATGGCATGGCCCGGCAGATGTTGGCTGAAATGCCCCTCAACGAACTGCGACAGGCCCGAGGCCTGTCTCAAAAGATGCTGGCCGAAGTGCTGCATGTGCAGCAGCCATCGATTGCCAAGCTCGAAAAGCGAACCGACATGTACTTGTCCACACTGCGCAGCCACATCGAGGCTATGGGCGGGGAACTGGATGTGATTGCACGGTTTCCAGACGGCTCGGTCAAGATCAGCAACTTTACCGATTTGGGCGCCATTCCAACGTCATCCACCCCGGCCTGAAGGCTGAGGCTTGAAGTAGCAATAGCGAAGGATGGCTGCATGAATGCCGCATCAACGAGGTGGTGCAGCAAATCCGCTTCGCATCAGGAGATGAGTTGCAGGCCACTTTGAACAATTACATGCGGACCTACAACCACCACATCCCGCAGCGCTCTCTGGGGCATCTTTCTCCGGTGGATGCACTCAAATAATCGGGGTCAGGTTCTAATTTCTAGATTCTGCAGCGTGGCTACTGAAAATTCGAATCTGACCCTGTATTTTCTGAACGCGAGCACCAATGCACCCTGCCGCAATGCCCATCTGGGCTGTGCTCTGATTAGCTTGCCGCTGCGTATGGCGTGCCGTGGGGGGTGCCGAGTTCTTCATGTTTGGCAAAATTTGCCATGGAAGCCTTTTTTGCCTACATTGACGGCCATGAGCACCATGAACATCTCCTTGCCCGACACACTGAAATCTTTCGTGGATGAGCAGGTCAGCCAGCGCGGCTACGGTACGAGCAGCGAGTACGTGCGCGAGCTGATCCGGCGCGACCAGGACCGTCAACACTTGAGGGGCCTGTTGCTGGCCGGTGCGGCATCGCCTTCGGTTCAGGAAGCAACGCCTGCGTATTTCGACGGCTTGCGGCAAGGGCTTCGCGGTGGTGTTCAGGCCCCGCGCAAGAACAGCACCCGACAGGGCGCATGAGCTTGACCAAGCCGGTCAGGCTGCGGGCTCTGGCCGTGACAGACGTGGACGATGCCATCCGCTACTACCTGCAGGAGGCTGGGCCTGATGTGGCGCTGGGCTTCATCGACGGGCTGGAGCAGGCCTACACACACCTGGGCCGCCAACCCGGCACAGGTTCACCGCGCTACGCGCAAGAACTGAACCTGCCCGGCCTGCGCAGTTGGCCGCTCAGCCGGTATCCGTACATCGTGTTTTACGCCGAGCAGTCTGACCATGTGGACGTGTGGCGGGTGCTGCACAGCGCGCGCGATATGCCGGCTTGGCTTTCGGAGGGCGACCCGGCCTTGCCCTGACCCGGCTGAAGCAGTGGGCGTTGCTCACCGACAGCTCCCCCGGTCTCCATTGCGGGCTGTGGACATGCACCGGCGCTGAATGTGCCGGTGCATCTGAAGCTGGCGAGGCGGTTTTTAGAGGGGCGGCGAGTGTTGGTTTTAGGGCTGATCGTCGCGGTGCGCTTGAGGGCACATCCCGACCCGGAGCGGGCACTGGTCTTGCTCTGAGGCGGTCGCCCAAAGGCTTTGGGTAGGGCGATACACTTCTAAAAATTACCTACGGAGGATGAATGGCACAAGCGCAGTGGAAGACCCAGAGCTTCGAACCGAAGAAACTCCAACTCGACCCTCAAAATCCACGCATCGAAGTTGAAAAGAACGCCACCCAAGAGCAAATCCGCTTAAAGCTGCTTGAACTTGAGGACGTGCTCGATCTGGCTCGTGGCATCGAGCGCAATAATGGATTGTTCTACGGTGAGCGCATCATCGTGGTCGAAGAAGCGGGGAAAGCGGTTGTTCTTGAAGGCAATCGGCGAGTTGCCGCTTGCCAGATGTTGCTTAGTCCCGCGCTTGTTCCTGCGAACTTCAAATCACGCTTCCCAAAAGCCTCCGCACAGACGAAGGCGGCCATACGGTCGATTCCGGCAGATGTCAGCCCCAGCAGAGCCGTAGCCGAACCCATCTTGACGAAGCGGCACACAGAGCAGAGCGCGAAGCCCTGGTCGCCGGTTGCCAAGATGCGCCGTGCCGTGCGCTTGCTGGACACTCACTCCGTTGAAGAGGTTGCCCAGCTGCTTGGCACGTCAATAGGGCAAGTCAGAAAACTCATCAGACCATACCGTCTCTTAAAACTGGCTCTGGGACTCGCGGTATGGACCCCCGACGAGCGGCGCGTCCTTGAAGACGAGAAGCTGAAGACGAACCCATACACGCGTTTGTTCACCCTTGCAGCAACCAAGGAAGCACTACGAGCGCACTTCGATGACGATCAGAATATCCTCAGCGGGCTGGCTGAGGAGAAATTTCGGAACGAGTTAGAACGGATCGCTCGTGACTTTTTGATTCCTGATCCTGCGAATGGTGGGAAGCCGAAGTGCGACACCCGAACTGATCCGGCCGAGTACTTCGCGGAACTGCTCGCAGAAAATAAAGCTCAGGGTTGGACGTTGAGCGGCGCACAGGGGAGTGCGACTGGTCAAGCGGCCAGCGGATCAGCGAGCAAACCGTCTGCTGCACCGGCAGCGGCTGTTAAAACTTCGACGAAACCTCAAGGTACGGCCCAAGGCACTGCTACGCAACCTCAAACGCCGAAGGCATCTGTCTTTTTCGAAAACCTGCAATGTCATGTTCAGGACGACATACTGATCAAACTCTCGGGGGAACTGAAGAGTATCAACCACATCAAGATGCCTGTTGCTGCATCGCTGTTGTTGCGGGCCACTTTTGAATGCGCCCTTGTGTATCGCATTCGGAAGGCCAAGAAGTGGGGCGACGTAATGGCACAGCAGAAGCAAGGCAAGCAACCAGGTCGTGACCCTGGTCTTGGCGACTTGATCACATTTGCATCTGTACATGCCAACGGCGTTTTCGTAGAGCAAAACATGTGCAAAACCTTGGCGTCCGGCACCACAAAAAGTGCTAAAAACTACCTGGATTCGATGACTCATATGAAATTCCAAGAGGCCGACCCGCCGACGCTCGCCTCCGTCGCAAATAACATCCGCGCAGTCATTCAGTACATCCTCAATGGCAACTAAAAGGGCACAACCCAATATCTCGGGTCTATTAGCGAGAGATCCCCCGAGTCCTCTCCGGTACCCTGGTGGCAAGTCACTGTTGTCTACCTACATCAGCGGCGTGCTGGAGGAGAACCTTCTCGCTGGGTGCACCTTTTACGAGCCATATGCAGGGGGAGCCTCAGTCTCCCTGGACCTGTTACGCATGGGCTTCGTGGACAAGGCGGTTTTGGTTGAACGCGATCCCTTGGTTTTTGCATTCTGGCATTCAGTTTTTAACGCGACCGAGGCCTTGTGTGCGGCCATTGAGACGTGCCCAGTGACGCTGGAGACATGGCATGCCCTTCAGGCAACGAAAGCTGTTGACGACCCGACGAAGTCAACATATACGCTTTTGCAACTTGGGCTTGCTGGACTGTTTTTCAATCGAACAAACTTCTCTGGGATCATCGGGGCCGGGCCAATAGGAGGGCAGGCACAGACGTCCGCCTACAAAATTAACTGCCGCTTCAACAAGACCGCATTGGTCAGGCAGATTAAGGCGGCATCCCTTCTTGCACCTCGCGTATCGGTTCACTTTGGCGATGCCCTGACATTTCTGCGGAAGAACGCCGCCAAGATTTCTGCGGGCTTCTCGTTCGTTTACATCGACCCGCCCTACTACACACAGGGCCGAAAGCTCTACCGCCACCACTACACAGATACTGACCACGTGATACTGGCCGGATACATCACATCCCAAGGATATCCGTGGCTGGTCAGCTACGACGATCATCCGCGCATCCGTGAACTGTACGCATCAAAGCAGATGCAGCCCATCTACTTGGACTACAAGGTCAAGTCATCTCGAACAGCGCAGGAGTTGGTGATCTCGAACCTAGTGATTCCTCCCCCTGTTTACGTGGGCTCTCCAGACTTGGTGCATTCGACTGTCCAAATTGAGTAGGCGATCAAATCTACGGTCCACCGCCCATGCTTTGCTGCTCCACGGACAACGCTACTCAAGCTTGCCGTTTGGCGCGCGGAGGGATTCGCCACAGATCTAGCTTGAGCAACTAGGATCTGAATGAGCTTCGGTGAGAAGGGTGGCGGGGAGCAGGTCGGACTGTCAGGTCTATGGTGCAGAGCCAAGTGTTTCAAAATGGCCGTCCGCAGTCAGCCAGAAGCTTCAGGTCAACAAACGCAACCGCCGTAGAGCGGTCCGGCAGCGTGCCGAGATGCGTGGTTTCAATGGGTGGAGAGCTCCACCCAAGCCCCCTCAATCCTTCGCCCCCATCCCCAAAGCCCGCTCCCGGCTGGCCTTCAGCGCCATCGGGTCATCAGCCTGTTTCGTCGGCCAGCCTTGCAGGTGGTTTTCCACCAGGTCGGTCAGGGCGCGAATCCAGTCGGGGCTGTCGTTCAGGCAGTCGATGTAGCTGAACTGCTGGCCGCCGGCGTGCAGGAACGCCTCGCGCGCTTCCATGTTGATTTCTTCCAGCGTTTCCAGGCAGTCGCTGGTGAAGCCGGGGCACACCACGTCCACGCTCTTTACGCCTTGCTGGCCCAGGGCAATCAGGGTGGGCTCGGTGTAGGGCTCCAGCCATTTGGCTTTGCCAAAGCGCGACTGGAACGTGACCTTGTAGCGGTCTTTGGCCAGGCCCAGCTTTTCGGCCAGCAGGCGGCCGGTCTTGTGGCATTCGCAGTGGTAGGGGTCGCCCAGCTCCAGGGTGCGCTGGGGCACGCCGTGAAAGCTCATCACCAGCTGCTCGCTCTGGCCGTGGTGCAGCCAGTGGTGTTGCACCTTTTTGGCCAGCGCTTCGATGTAGCCCGGGTCGTCGTGGTAGCGGTTGATGAAGCGCATCTCAGGCAGCTGGCGGGCCTTCAGGCCCCACAGCGCCACGCCGTCGAACACGCTGGCGGTGGTGGTGCCGCTGTATTGCGGGTAGGCGGGCACCAGCAGCACGCGGGTCATGCCCTGGGCTTTCAGCTCGTCGAGCACCGCAGGAATGGACGGGTTGCCGTAGCGCATGGCGTAGCGCACCGTGACCTGGTGGCCGCGCTCGCCCAGGTAGCCGCGCAGCAGCGTGGCCTGTTTGTCGGTCCACACCTTCAGGGGTGAGCCTTCGGGGGTCCACACCGTGGCGTATTTCGCCGCCGACTTTTTGGGGCGCACGCGCAGGATGATGCCGTGCAGGATGAGCCACCAGATGGGCTTGGGAATTTCGACGACGCGGTGGTCGCCCAGAAACTCGGCCAGGTAGCGGCGCACGGCCGGGGCGGTGGGTTCGTCGGGTGTGCCCAGGTTGCACAGCACAATGGCCGTGCGCGCGGCTTGACCATGCGAAAAGGGAGGTTCTTTGTGAAATGCCATGCGCTATTCTCCCGCAGACATGAAGACCCCCGACGCCACTCCCCCAACCGACCACCCCACGCCCGCCGGGCTCGACGTGTCGCGCATCCGCGCCATCACGCTCGATCTGGACGACACCCTTTGGCCGATCTGGCCCACCATCACCCGGGCTGAAAACGTGTTGCAGGCCTGGCTGGCCGACCACGCGCCCGCCACCGCCGCGCTGTGCACCACGCCCGGTGCGCTGCGCGAGGTGCGCAACCACATGAACACCACCCGACCCGACCTGGCGCACGACATGAGCGCGCTGCGTCGCGAGTCCATTCGCCTGGTGTTGCAGCGCGCGGGCGACGACCCGGCGCTGGCCGAGCCGGCGTTTGAGGTGTTTTTTGCCGAGCGCCAGCGCGTGGAGCTGTTTGCTGACGCTTTGCCCGCGCTGACCTTTCTGAGCAGCCGTTTCCCGGTGGTGGCCGTGACCAACGGCAACGCCGACGTGCACCGGGTGGGCTTGGGTGCGCATTTTGTGGCGGCGCTCAGCGCGCGCGAATTCGGCGTGGGCAAGCCCGATCCGCGCATTTTTCATGCCGCTGCCGAGGCCGCTGGGGTGAGCGCCGCGCAGGTGCTGCACATTGGCGACGATGCCCACCTGGACGGCGTGGGCGCGCTCAACGCCGGCATGCAGGCGGCCTGGCTGAACCGCGAAGGCCAGCCCTGGGCCCATGGGCCGCAGCAACCCCACACCACCGTGGCCGACTTGCTGGCGCTGTGTCGCCAGCTGGGCTGACCGTTTTGTTCACACATTTGCACACGTCCCCACCATGAGCCTCACCATTTACGGCATTCCCGCGTCACGCGCCGTGCGCCCCCTGTGGGCCGCCACCGAACTCGGCCTGAACTTTCAACACGTCAACCTGCCGTACCAGGGCGGTGCCACCCGCACGCCCGAGTTTCTGGCGCTCAACCCCAATGGCCACATTCCGGTGGTGGTGGACCAGCGGCCGCCGGAGCAGGGCGGTGAGGTGGTGGTGTGGGAAAGCATGGCCTGCGCGCTGTACATTGCGCGCCACCACGGCCAGCCCGATGGCGTGGGCATCACCCCGGCCAACCCGCGCGAAGACGCCGAGGCCCTGCGCTGGAGCTTCTGGGTGGTGACCGAAGCCGAGGCCGACGGGCTCACCGTGCTGATGCACCGCATGGTCATGCCTTCTGAGCGGCGCAAGCCGGAGCTGGCCGAGGCCGCCGAGCGCCGACTCGCTGTGCCATTCCGGGTGATCGAGCAGCATCTGGAGCGCCAGCGAAGCGCTGGCATGGCCCACCTGGCGGCAGACCGCTTCACCGTGGCCGATCTGTGTGTGGCCAGCGTGCTCAACTGGGCGCGCCCAGCCCATGGCCTCATGGCCGTGCACCCGCTCACCCACCAGTGGATCGTGCGCTGCATGGAGCGGCCCGCGCAGCTGGCGGTCAAGGCCCTGGGAAAGGCTTGATGCGGCAAGCTGGGGGGCGAAGTTCGGTGGCACCCTGGCCAAAAACCGGTACCAGCGCAGAGGTTGAGTGAAAGACTCAGATATCGTTATATGAAAAGCCGCAGTATTTGCGTGCGAAATAGATAAAAAGCTATATTAAGTGGCTAAGTTCAATCCAACGCCCTGTTGGTTGAGCGGCTGGTCACCTTGGTTGCAGCAGCGTTCGTTTTCTCCAGGTCGTTGGGTGTGCTTATCGCATCCATCGGCGCCGCGCGTCGGTGGGTTCCTCACAGCGACACCGGAGAAAACGCATGAAACCCACCCCCCAACTGGCTTTGGCCCTGATCGCCTCGGCGGCACTGATGGCCGCCTGCGGCAAAAAAGACGAAGCGCCAGCCGTGGCCGATCCGTCCGCCGCTGCCGTCTGCGGCAAGGTCACGGTAGCCAACATGACCTGGCAATCGGCCGAAGTGCTGGCCAACATCGACAGCATCATTTTGTCCAAGGGCTACGGCTGCGAGGTGGAACTGGTGCCGGGCGACACCATGCCCACGCTGACCGCCATGATGGAAAAGGGCCAGCCCGACGTGGCGCCCGAGGCCTGGATCAACGCCGTGCGCCAGCCGCTGGACGCCGCCGTGGCCGAAGGCAAGCTGCACTACGCAGCCCGCTCGCTGACGGACGGTGGCGTCGAAGGCTGGTGGATTCCCCAATACGTGGCCGATGCCCACCCCGCCATCAAGACCATTGACGACGCGCTGAAGCACCCCGAGCTGTTTCCCTCGTCTGAGAACAAAGGCAAGGGCGCGGTACACAACTGCCCGTCGGGCTGGAACTGCCAGATCACGACCGACAACGCCTTCAAGGCCTGGGGTGGCACGGCCAAAGGTTTCGTGCTGCTGGACACCGGCTCGGCCGCTGGCCTGGACGGCTCCATCGCCAAGGCCTACGAGCGCAAAGAAGGCTGGCTGGGCTACTACTGGGCACCCACCTCAATTCTGGGCAAGTACGCGATGGTGAAGCTCGACGCCGGCGTGCCGCATGACAAAGACGCTTTTGAGGCCTGCAACACCAAGGCCGACTGCGACAAGCCGACCAAGACCGACTGGGCCCGCGCCGAGGTGTTCACCGTGGTGACCGACCGCTTCCAGAAAGAAGGCGGCCCGGCCGTGGCCTACCTGAACCAGCGCGCCTGGGGCAACGACACGGTCAACGGCCTGCTGGCCTGGATGAGCGACAACCAGGCCACCGGTGCCGACGGTGCGACCCATTTCCTCAAAACCCAGCCTGAAATCTGGACCCCCTGGGTGTCGCCCGACGTGGCTGAAAAGATCAAGGCGGCGCTGTAAAGCGCACCGCTGTCAGATGGCGTGGCCGGGTGCTCACAACCCGGCCTCGTCGCCCCGCGGCCGGCGCCCTTCAAGGCGCCGTGTCGCCGTTCTTTTTGTTCAGCCCAAGGAGAGACCATGCCCTGGCTCAATGAATTTCCCTCGCTGGGGTCGGAGACGCTCAGCGCCATGCGCCGCTCCATCGACGGCAGCTTTCGCAACTTCACCCGCGAATATGGCGAGCCGCTGGAGCGTTTGTTCGACCCCCTGCGCGACTTTCTGCTGTTTTCCGAGCGGCTGCTGACCCAGTCGCCCTGGCCCGCTGTGGTGGGCGTGATCGCCCTGATTGCCTGGCTGGCTTCGCGCTCGTGGAAGATCGTTGTCGGCACCGTGGTCACCTTGCTGTTGATCGGGTTCTTTGGCATGTGGGACGACACCATGAAGACCATTTCCATGATCTTCGTGTGCACCCTGGTGGCCCTGGTGGTGGGCTTGCCCATTGGCATTGCCATGAGCCGCTGGGATCGCTTGCAAAAACTCATCAGTCCAACGCTGGACGTGATGCAGACCATGCCCAGTTTTGTGTATCTGATTCCCGTGGTGATGCTGCTGGGCATTGGCCGTGTGCCGGGCCTGATCGCGGTGGTGATCTACGCCATTCCGCCGGTGATCCGCTTCACCAACCTGGGCATTCGCCTGGTCAACAAAGACCTGCTGGAAGCGGCCGACGCCTTTGGCGCGTCCACCTGGCAAAAGATGAGCAAGGTGCAGTTGCCGCTGGCGCTGCCCACCATCATGGCGGGCGTCAACCAGACCATCATGCTGTCGCTGGCCATGGTGGTGATCGCTTCCATGATCGGCGTGCAGGGCCTGGGCCAGCCGGTGCTCAGAGCCATCTCCAACCAGTATTTCACGCTGGGGGTGCTCAATGGCCTGGCCATTGTGGGCATCGCCATTATTTTTGACCGCGTGTCGCAGGCCTATGGCAAGCGGCTGCAGCGGCACCTGGAGGTTGTGCATGGTTGACTCCCTACAAACCGCCGCGCCGTCTGCCAACCCGCAGGCCACGCCCACGGGCATTTCGATTCGCCACCTGTACAAGATCTTTGGCCCCACGCCCGACAAGTTCCTGGAGGCCGTGCAGCAAGGCATGAGCAAGCAGGAACTGCGCGACACGCACGGCCATGTGCTGGGCCTGCGCGACATCAACATCGACATGCCGGCGGGCGGCATTCAGGTGGTGATGGGCCTGTCCGGTTCGGGCAAGAGCACGCTGATCCGCCACATCAACCGCCTGATCGACCCCACATCGGGCGAGCTGCGGGTGCCGGTGGACGGGCGCGAGGTGGACGTGGTGAAGATGAACCAGCGCGAGCTGCTGCGTTTTCGGCGCGAGCAGACCGCCATGGTGTTCCAGAACTTTGCGCTGTTTCCGCACTACACGGTGCTGGAAAACGCCGAATACGGCTTGCAGGTGCAGGGCATCAAGCAGAAGAAACGGCGCGAAAGCGCCCTGCGCTGGATCGAGCGTGTGGGACTCAAAGGCTATGAAGACAGCTACCCCAACCAGCTCTCGGGCGGCATGCAGCAGCGCGTGGGCTTGGCCCGGGCGCTCACCAACGACGCGCCCATCTTGCTGATGGACGAGGCGTTTTCCGCGCTCGACCCGCTGATTCGCAGCGACATGCAAAGCGTGTTGCTGGACCTGCAGCAAGAGATTGGCAAAACCGTGGTGTTCATCACCCACGACCTGGACGAGGCCTTGCGCCTGGGCGACCGCATTGCGATTCTGCGCGACGGCGAAGCGGTGCAGCAGGGCACCGGGCAGCAGATCGTGCTGAAACCGGCCAACGACTACATTGCCAGCTTTGTGCGCGATGTGAACCGCGGCCGCGTGATCCGCTCGCGCACGCTCATGGTGCCGGGCGCCCGGGTGGACGGCCCCGATGTGGACCCGAGCCTGGTGATTGAAGAAGTGGCCCGCCTGCTGAGTGCCGACAACAAGGAGGTTGCCAATGTCGTCACCAGCAAAGGCAGGCACCTGGGCACGCTGAGCATGGGCGACATCATCGGCGCCATCGTGCCGCCCAACCCGGAGGCGGTTTCAGCACCGTCGGTCTGACCAGGCTTCACACCCCCAAAAAGCGGCGGGCCCTTGAGGCCCGCCGCTTTTTTTCAGACCATCAGCCGCTCACCAGCCCCAGAGCAGGGACTTGGCGATCCAGCCACCCGGGCCTTCGGCGCGGTCCACCCGCACCCAGTCGGCGCGTTTTTCTTGGGTGCGCAGCACCTCGCCATAGTCGGCCTTGCCGACCAGGCGGTGCTGCGTGCCCGGCCCGCTGCGGATGTTGGCCACCTTGGCCTTCACCACGTGGTGCGGCGCTTTGCCTGTGAGCGAGCGCGCCACCCAGCCCGTATCGCCCTCGAAATCGCGCACCTGCAGCCAGTTGCCCTGGCGCTGCGTGATCTGTAGCGGGTACCCTTTTTTCAGCTCCCACAAGACTGGCGCGTTGGTGCCGGGGCCGCTGCGCATGTTGAGCGAGCTGCCGCTCACACTGACCATCTGCTGGGCCGGTTGGGCCTGCAGCAGGGGGCTGGCGCAGAGTGCGGCGATGCACAGGCTGGCAGCGGTGAGGCGGCGTCGGGTGGGGGTGGACCAGGTCATCAGCAGAGGCTCCTTTTCTCTCGGTTGCAAGGGTGGGGGGTTCCAGCATTGAAAAACCCAGCCCATGGGAACAGCACCCGCCCCAGAGGTTCCCCTGAACATACCCTGCCGGGCGGGGGGCCGCCGCTGCTTCAGGGCCGGTTGCGGCGCGAGCGACCAGTGGCCCCTGCGCGCTGGCAGGCGCGGCGGTAGGCCAGCAGCGCGTGGGCGGCGCGCCCAAGCACGCTCTCTTGCGGGTAGCTCACCGGTTCGCCCGGTGCCGTGGGCAGGCCCGAGGCCATACCGGTCATGAGCGCCAGCCCGTCGTCGACCCGGGCGGCGGTGTGGATGTGAAAGCGGCCTTGCGCCACCGCGTCCACCACGGCGGGGTCGAGCATCAGGTGGCGCAGGTTGCGCGCGGGGATCAGCACGCCTTGCTGGCCGTCCAGCCCGGCGGCTTCGCACACGCGAAACCAGCCCTCTATTTTTTCGTTGATGCCGCCCACCGGCAGCACCTCGCCGTGCTGGTTGAGCGCACCGGTCACGGCAATGCCCTGCAGCAGCGGCACGCCCGCCAGCGACGAGAGCACCGCAAACAGCTCGGCGCATGAAGCGGAGTCGCCTTCCACGCCGTGGTATTCCTGCTCGAACACGATGGAGGCGTTCAGCGCCAGCGGCGCCAGGTGAGCAAACAGGGCGGTGAGGTAGCTGTGCAGAATCAACACGCCTTTGTCGTGGATGGGGCCCGACATGTCCACCTCGCGCTCGATGTTGAGCAGCCCCTGGTTGCCGGCGTGGGTGCGCGCGCTCACGCGCACCGGCAGGCCAAAGCGCCAGTCGCCCAGGTCGATCTGTGTCAAACCGTTGATCTGGCCGATTTCGCTGCCCTGGCAGGTGATCAGCCGTTCACCGTCGGCAATCGATTCGCGCAGGCGCTGCTCGGGGTAGTCGTGGCGCAGCCGGCGCGCGGCCAGGGCGGCATCCACGTCGGCGGCATCCACGCGGTGGGCGGCACGGCTACGGCACAGTGCGGCACTTTCCACCACCAGCGCTTCGGTGCGCGCAAAAATGGCGCTCTGGCGGGCCTGGTCGTCCACCTCGCGGTGGGCGTCTTCCAGCAGGCGGGCCACGGCCGCGGCCGAAAGGGGCGGCAAACCGTGCTTGCGGCAGGTGTGGGCCACAAACACGGCGGTGGACTGGCGGGTGCCGTCGGTGGGTGCGAAGCTTTCGGCAAAGTCCACCTTCACACGAAAGCGCCGGGCGAACTCGGGGTCGCCTTCCTGCAGCGCGTAGTAGTGCTCCACCGAACCGATCAGGATGAGCTTGACCTCGGCGTCCACCGCCTCGGGCTGCAGCGACACCGCCGCCATGGGCATGAGCGCTGCGCCGGGCTCTTCAATTTGCACCCGCCCGCAGCGCAGGTAGCGGCGCATCTTTTCCCAGGCTTGCGGGTCGGTGAGCAGGTCGCGCAGGTGCAGCAGCAAAAAGCCCCCGTGCGCTTTCAGCAGACTGCCGGCGCGCACGCGCGAAAAGTCGGTCATCAACACGTCTTCTTCGGCCTGGTATTCGATGCTGCCAAACAGCGCGTGCGTGACCGGGTTGTCTTCCACGATCACCGGCGCGCCACCCAGGCCGCTGTTGTCCACCACCACATTGACCTGGTAGCGCATGAGCAGCTGTTCCAGCGCGGCCAGGCGTTGTTCGTCGTCTTCGTCCTGCACGATGAAGAGTTCAATGTGCTCCAGCACGTCGTGCAACACGCGGTCGAGGTAGTGGCCGAGCTTCACCGAGTCCTTGATCTGCTTTTTCAGGCTGACCCGGATGTCCTGCAATGCGTGGTCGAGCAGGGGCTTGACCACCTGGCGGCGCAGCGCGGCCAGGCCTTCGTTCATCACGCGGGCCATGGGCCGGGTTTTTTCCAGAAACTGCCCAATCTGTTCGCGCAGTTCGGCTTCTGCCTGGTCCACTTCGGCGCGGCGCTCGCGCGAAAGGCTGTGGGCCTCGGCCGCGGTCAGCGCGTTGCCGCTGTCGCCCATGAGCGTGAAAACCAGGTGACCTTCTTCGCGAAACAGGTGAAAGTGGCGGGCTTCTGCAAACGCCTCCAGCGCGGCAAAGGCGCGCGATTCTTCGCTCTTGTAGGTGTTTTCAATGCGCTCGCTCTCGGCCTTGAAGTCCTCGCTGTCCAGCCGCAAAGGCACCTCGCGTTGCAGGGTTTTGCACAGCTGCTGCATCAGCTGGCGCAGCTGACGGCCCTGGCCGGGTGGCATGCGCAGGGCGCGCGGGCGCTCCGGCGTGTCAAAGTTGTGCAGGTAACACAGGTCGGGCGGCACCGGTCGGGTGGCGGCCACGCTGTGCGCCAGCTCGCGCAGCAGGGTGGACCGGCCACTGCCCACCTCGCCCAGCACAAACAGGTGGTAGTCGGGCTGGTCCATCGCCATGCCAAAGCGCGCGGCTTTTTCGGCGCGCTCCTGGCCAATCCAGGGCACGGGCTGCGCCAGCAACTCGCTGGTGTCTTGAAAACCCAGCGTGGCGGGGTCGATGGTCAGCCGAAGCTGTTGGGGCTGGAGTGCGGTGGTGGGCATGCAGACCTTTCTACCGGCGAGGCCGGCCGTTGCCGTTGATGTGTGTCAAAGCCGCTGTGTGGCCAGTTGAATCACCTGGGACTTGCGCAAAGATCGGTTCCACAACGGTATTGACCACAATATCCAGCATCATTCAAGGCTGACGATACACGACTGGGTTGTTCCACATGAAATTCATCCACGCCGCCGACCTGCACCTGGACAGCCCCTTGCGGGGGTTGTCGGCTTACCCCGATGCGCCCGCCGAACGCCTGCGCACCGCCACCCGCGATGCGTTTCACAACCTGGTGACGTGCGCGATGGAAGAGCCGGTGGACTTCATGGTCATTGCCGGCGATGTGTACGACGGCGACTGGAAAGACTTCAACACCGGCTTGTTCTTCATCAAGCAAATGGGGCGGCTGCGCCAGGCCGGCATACCGGTGTTTCTGCTGCACGGCAACCACGACGCCGAAAGCGACATGACGCGCAGCCTGGATTTGCCCGACAACGTGCAAGTGTTCTCTGCGCGCAAGGCCGACACGTTTTGCCTGGCGCAGCACAAGGTGGCGCTGCACGGCCGCAGCTTCAAGGTGGCGGCCACCACCGAGAACCTGCTGCCGGGTTACCCCGCGCCGGTGCCGGGCTGGCTCAACATTGGCGTGTTGCACACGGCGCTGGAGGGCAACAGCGAGCACGCCCAATACGCACCCTGTTCGGTGGTCGAACTGCAGGCCAAGGGCTACCAGTATTGGGCGCTGGGCCATGTGCACGAGCATTGGGTGCAGCGCGGTGATGTCACCATTGCCTACCCGGGCAATTTGCAAGGCCGCCACATCCGCGAACTGGGCGAGCGCGGTGCGCTGTTGGTCACGGCGCAAGACGGCGACATCACCGCCGTGGAGCGCCTGGCGGTGGATGTGTTGCGCTGGCACCTGCTGGACATCGACATTGCCCCGGTGGCCGACGGGCGCAGCGCCGTGCGCCTGGTGGGGCAGGCCCTGGAACGCCTGCTGAGCGACACACCGGTGCACCTGCCGCTGGCGGTGCGGGTGGTGTTCAAAGGCCGCTCTGCCGCGCATGCCGACCTGGTGGCCGACGAGGGCCAGTTGCGCCAGGAGGTGATTGCGCAGGCCGTGGCGCTGGACGCCGAGCGCATTTGGATCGAAAAAGTGCGATTGGCCAGCGAACCCCTGGCTGCCGCCTGCAGCAGCGCCGACGACGAAACCCAGGGCGCGCTGGCCGAGCTGGAGAGTCTGGCGCTGTCGGCCCAGGACGACCCCGACTTTGTGCGCGCTTTGCAGGCCGACTGGCAGGCCCTGCTGGAAAAACTGCCACACGAGGTGCTGCAAGCCACGCCCGAGCTGTCTTTGCTGCGCCAGGACCCCGCCGCCCAGGTGCCCGAACGCATCCGCCAGGCCACGCCCGTGCTGATGGCCCGGGTGGGCCAAGACGCCCGCGCTTCAGCCACGGCATCCGCCAACACACCCACCTGATCCGCAGGTCCCACCATGCGCATCCGCGAACTCAAGCTGATCCGGTACGGCAAATTCACCGACCGCACCCTGGCCCTGCCGCACCAAGACCGCGACATCCACCTCATCGTCGGCCCCAACGAGGCGGGCAAATCCACCGTGCGCACGGCCATAGGCGACTGGCTGTTTGGCATTCCCGCGCGCACACCGCTGGCGTTTTTGCACCCCATGCCCGATTTGCGCCTGGGCGGCGTGCTGGAGCAACGGCCCGGCCCCGATGCGGCACAGCCCTTCGCGTTTGACCGCACCAAAGGCAACAAAAACACGCTGCGCACGCCCAACGACGCGCCCCTGCCCGATACAGCCCTGCAGCCTTGGCTGGGCAGCTTGCAGGCCACCGCCTTCAACCGCATGTACGCGCTGGACCACAGCACCCTGGTGCAAGGCGGCGCGGGCATTTTGTCGGCCTCCGACGACATGGGCCGCATGCTGTTTCAGTCTGCCGCCGGCGTGCAACACCTGGGCGAAGCGCTGTTGAAATTGCAGCAAGAGGCCGACGCCCTCTGGGCGCCGCGCAAGTCTGCTGCGCGCATCTATTACCAAGCGCAAGACGCCCTGGACGCCGCCCAAACCGCCTTCAAACAAGCCACGCTGCGCACCAAAGACTGGAAAACCTTGCACGACGCGCTGGCCGCCACCGCCGCCGCCCTGGCCGAAGCCCGGCAACGCGACGTGGATATTCGCCAACAACTCAGCCGCCTGGAGCGCATTCGCCGCGTGCGCCCCATGCTCATGGCGCTGGACGCCGCCCGGGCCGAACACGACGCCCTGGCCCATGCCGACACACCCTTGCTGCCCGAGAACGCGCCCGATGTGCTGCGCGACGCCCAGCAAGCACGGGCGCTGCTGGGTGCCGATGTGCAGCGGCTGCAACGCGATGCCGAGCAGGCCCAGGCCGCGCTGCACGCCACGCCGGTGGACCTGCACCTGCTGGCCCTGGCGCCCGACATCACCGAGCTGAACGAACGCCGCCTGCAATTCCGCGCCCACCGCACCGACATCGTCAAACGCACCGACGAAATTCGCCTGGAGTGGCAACGCGTGCAAGCGCTGGCCAGCGGCCTGGGCTGGCCGGTGGACAGCGAAGACGCGGTGCGCCAGCGCCTGCCCGGCGCACCGGTGCGCGCGCGCCTGGCGCGTTTGCTGAAACAGCGCGTGCTGCTCAGCCAAGACCTGCGCGGCGCACAGCGCCAGATGGCCGAGCGCCAGCAACAACTGCAACACACCCAAGAGGCCCTGGGCCGCCTGGGCGCCGGAGCGGTGCACCCCGGTCTGGCCCTGGCCGTGGAACAGGCCCTGCAACTGGGCGACCACGCCGCCGCCATGAGCGAGGCGCGCCAACACATCGCCCGCTTGGCCCAACACACCGAAGCCGCTTTGGCCGCCCTGGGCCCCTGGCGCCAGGAGCCCGACACCCTGCGCGCCATGGTGGTGCCCGATGCCGCCCTGGTGCAAAGCCTGCTGAGCCAACACCGCAGCGACGCGGCACAGGCCCAGTCGCACCACACCGCGCTGGATGAAAAAAACCAGGAACTGCAACGCCTGGAGCAGGCGCTGGAACAACTGGTGCGCGACTTCCAACCCGTCTCGCTGGACCATGTGCAACAAGCCCGCCGAAACCGCGACGCCACCTGGAGCCATATCAAGCAAACACCGCAGCACCTGCACGAGCACGCAGCCAGCTTTGAAGCGCAATTGCAAGAAGCCGACCACCTGGCCGACGCCCGGCTCGACCGCGCCCAACACGAAGCCGCCCGCCAGGCCAAAGCCGAACAACTGGAACAGCAGCGCTTAGAACAAAGCCACCTGGCCAGCCGCTGGCAGACCGTGCAACAACGCATGGCCCAGCGCCTGGCCGACTGGCACACCCTGGCGAGCAGTTGCGGCCTGCCCGAACTGCCGCTGGACATGGCCCCCGTCTGGCTGCAGCAGCGCCAGCGCGTGCTGGACCTGCACGCCGAACACAGCCAAGCCACACAACAGCAGGCCGCCCAAACCCAGGACGCCGCCCGCATCCAGCAGACCCTGTGGGCGCTGCTGAGTCCAGAGAGTCCAGAGGCCCATGCGCAAACCGCCAACCCGTCGGACGCCCCCGAACTGGCCGAATGCCTGCGCCGCGCCCGTGCCCACCTCAGCCAAGCCGAACAAGCCCAAGGCCAGCGCAACAGCTTGACGCAGCAACGGCACGAAGCACAAACCAGCTTGCTCAGCCTGCAAACCACCCTGCAGACCGCCCAGGCCGCCTGGCACGACTGGGAACAATCCTGGCAAGCCGCCGTGGCCGCCGCAGGCTACCCCGACACCGCGCTGGCCGATCAGGTTGAAGCCGACCTGGACACCCTGCAAGCGCTGGAGCGCCTGCTGGACCATATCCGCAGCATCCGCAGCGAACGCATCGACCACATGCAGGCCGACCTGAACGGTCTGGCCGCCACGGCACAAGCCCTGGCCGCCCAGCTCGCCCCTGAACTGTGCAACCACCCGCCCGAACACACCGCCCAAGAACTCGCCCGCCGCCTGGCCCAGGCCCAACAAGCCGACGCCACCGCGGCCGAACTGCGCCAAAGCCTGCAACGCAGCCACGCCGAACTGGCCGCCGCCCAACAGCAACAACAGGCCGTGCAAGCCCGCCTGGCCCCCTTGATGAGCGCCGCCGGTCTGCCCAACCAACCGGATGAGCACACCCTGGCCGCCCTGGCCCGCGCCGTGGAACAGTCGGACCAGCGCCGTCAAGCCTTGCGCAACATGCAAGCCGCCGAAGCCGCCCTGGCCCAGGCCGCCGATGGCCTGCCGCTGGATGGGCTGCGCCAAGACATCGCCGCCATCGACCCCGACGAACTCAAAGCCCAACTGGAACAACTGACCCGCCAGGCGGGCGAGGTGGTGGAAGACATCGCCGCCTGCAGCAACCGCCACGGCACCCAAAAAACCGCTTTTGACGCCCTGGACGGCACCGACAGCGCCGCTCAAGCCGAAGCGCGCCGCCAGGAAGCCCTGGCCGCCATGGGCGACGCCGCCGAGCGCTACCTGAAACTGCACACCGCCGCGCGCTTGCTGAAGTGGTCGATGGAGAAATTCCGCGAAACCAAGCAAGGCCCCATGCTCGCCAAAGCCTCGGCCCATTTCAGCGGCCTCACACGCGGCTCGTTCAGCCGCCTGCTGGTCGACACCGGAGAAGCCACGCCGCGCCTGTTCGGCATCCGCCCCAACGGCCAAGCCGTGGACGTGGCCGGCATGAGCGAAGGTTCCCGCGACCAGCTTTACCTGGCACTGCGTCTGGCCGCGCTGGAACTGCAAACCGACCAAGGCCTGTGCCTGCCCCTGATTGCCGACGACCTGTTCATCAACTTTGACGACGAGCGCACCACCGCTGGCCTGCAGGTGCTGGGCGAGCTCTCGCGCCAGATGCAAGTGGTGTTCTTAACCCACCACGACCACCTGGTGCCCCTGGCCCAGCAGGTGCTGGGCAAGCAGGTGAATGTGGTTTATCTCTGAGAGGAGGGTGGGGTTTCAAGCGCCCGCGCAGCCGCCAGCCCGCTGCGCACCGCCGCTTCCAGCGTGGCGGGGTAGGGGCCGTCCACATAGTCGCCTGCGGCCCACAAGCCGGGCGCAATGGCTTGGCTGGGGCGTTGCAGGCCGGGTGTGCAGGCGAAGGTGGCGCGTTTGTCCACCACGGTTTGCAGGGGTTGCAGTGCGTGCAGACCCAGCTGCTGCGCCGCTTGTTGCAGCACACGGGCCTGCAGGTCGTCGCGCTCGCCTTCGCTGGCGCTGATGACGAAGGCCAGCACGCCCTGGGCGCTGGCGTCTTGCGGGTTGAGCTGGCCGCGGTCGAACACGAACTGGGCCGGGGCCGCGTGGGCGTTGGGCGTGGCGCGCAAGGCCAGCATGGGCGAAGACAGGCGCACACCGGGTGCCCAGGCGTACACGGTGGTGATGGCGGTGAAGTTGAGCGCTTCGGCGGTGTTGGCCCAGCTGTTCAAGGCTTCGGCCAGGACAGAGGATTCGGTTGGTGTGCCGTGAGCGGCCTGGCGCATGGCTTGGGCGGCGGGGCTGGCGGCGGTGGCCCAGACCACGCGGTCAAAGCGCTCTTGCCAGCCGCTGCCCTGCAATTGCCAGCCACCGGCTTGAGGCCGCAGCCCCAGCACCCGGGCGCCCAGGCGCAGCCGCGTGCTGGCGTTGTGGTGCGTGCGCAGCCACTGCGCGGCGGCGTTGGGCAGCAGCGCGCTCAGGTCGGTGCGGGGCAGCAGCAGGCTGGACGCGGCCCAGCCGCCGTAACCGGCGCCAAACAGCGCATCGCGCATGACGCACAGAAACACCTGGGCGCTGGCCTGTGCGGCGGGCAGGTTGAGGGCCGACACGCACAGCGGTTCAATCAGTTCGTCCATCACCCGCTGGGGCAGCGCGGCACACAGGCGGGCCACGGTGAGTTGAGGCGTACAGGCAAAACCAGCGCGTTGCCAGGCCAGGGATGCGCGAACGAGCGCCCAGCGATCCGCCCAGCGCCAGCCGCGTGCGGTGGCAATGGCGGCTACGGCGTCCAGCGGCGCGGGCCAGCGGGTGGCCCAGCGGGGCGTTTGCAGGCCGGTACCGTCGGGGTAGGGCAGGGCCAGCGGCAGGCACAGCAGGGCTTCGCGGGGTGACACGCCCACGCGCTGCATGAGTGCCAGCGTCTCGGCGTAGGCGCCAATGAGGATGTGTTGGCCGTTGTCGAGCGTGAGCGCCACACCGTCGGGCCGCTGCGCGGGCAGGGCGCGGGCGCGCCCACCCAGGGTGCGGGTGGCTTCAAACAGGGTGACATCCCAGCCCGCGCCCGCAGCCTCCACCGCAGAGGCCATGCCCGCCCAACCCGCGCCGACGATGGCGAGTTTCATGGTGCGCAGCGGTGAAGCCCCGGATTCACACCGCAGACGGGAAGACGCTTGGGGGGCATGTCTACAGCCGCCCCAGCGCCTGCACCTTCCACGCCAGCCAGAACTTGCGCAGCGGTGTCAGGCTCACGCGCTGGGTCAGCACCAGCATCGGGTCGGCGGCAATTTCTTGCAGCAGGGTGCGGTAGATGCTGGCCATCATCAGGCCGGGCTTCTGGTTGCGGCGGTCGGCTTCTGGCAGCAGGGCCAGGGCTTCGTTGTAGGTGCGCAGGGCGCGTTCGCACTGGAATTGCATCAGCGCGGTGAAACGGCGTTCAAAGTCGGCCGCATCGGTGCCCGGTGCTTTGCCGCGCTTGAGCAGTTCGTGGGCCTTCACGTCAAAGCGCTGCAGTTCATTCACCGGCAGGTACACGCGCCCCCGCGTGGCGTCTTCGCCCACGTCGCGGACGATGTTGGTGAGTTGAAAGGCCAGCCCCAGCCGGTGCGCGAAGGCGGTGGTTTCGGGCACGGTCTGGCCAAAAATGCGGGCCGCCACCTCGCCCACCACGCCCGCCACCAGGTGGCAGTATTGCTGCAGGTTGGGAAAGTCGAAGTAGCGGTTTTGGTCCAGGTCCATCTGGCAGCCATCAATGACAGCCAGCAGGTGCCGGGCTTCGATGCCAAACGGGGTGGTGTGCGGCATCAGCGCCAGCATCACCGGGTGGCTGGGCTCGCCCGCAAAGGCCTGCGCCACCTCGCGTCGCCACCAGGCCAGCGTGGTCTGGGCCACGCCGGGGTCGCTCACCTCGTCCACCACGTCGTCCACCTCGCGGCAGAAGGCGTAAAACGCGGTGATGGCTGCGCGCCGCTCAGGTGGCAGAAACAGAAAGGCGTAATAAAAACTGCTGCCCGAGGCGGCGGCTTTTTGTTGAACGTAGTCTTGTGGATTCATGGGCGCTCTGAGTGTAATCAGCCAAACCAGATGGATTCAGTAGCTGGAGCTTCCAGCTCCAGATGAACCGGAGCTGGAAGCTCCGGCTACTGGGGTCAGGCTGAGACTATCAAGCGCGACCACGGCGCCAAAAGGCCCACGAACGCTCCACTTTTTTCGTTTTCTTGGGCCGCATGAACGCCAGAAACAGCAGCGGCACCACAAACAAGGTGAGCACGGTGGAAAACGCCAGACCCCACACGATGCTGGCCGCCACCGGCCCCCACAGCAGGCTTTGCCCGCCAATGCCGAAAGCGAGCGAAAACAGGCCGCCGATGGTGGTGGTGGTGGTGATCAGAATGGGCACCACACGGCGGCGTGCGGCCTGGATGATGGCGTGGATGGTGCTCATGCCGCGCTGCAGGCGGTCGTTGGCCGCGTCGATCAGCACGATGGCCGAGTTGACCGCGATGCCGGTGAGCGCGATCACGCCGTACAGCGTGTAGAGCGACAGCGGGTTGTTGGAAATGGCCAGACCAAAGGCCACGCCGGTGAAGGCCAGCGGCACGGTGACCAGGATCATCAGCGGTTGCCAGTAGCTTTTGAATTGCGCGGCCAGGATCAGGTAGATCAATCCCATGCCCAGCAAAAACAGCTGTTGCATGGAGGCCAGGCTTTCTTCGATGTCTTCCAGCTCGCCCGAAAAGTCCAGATCCACGCCCGGGTGTTGCGCGCGGATGGTTTCCCAGCCGGCCTTGATCAGGTCGTTGGCCACTTTCGTGTCGGTGATCTCTTTGTCCAGATTGGCCTCCACCGTGGTGGTGCGGCGCAGGTTGTAGTGGCGAATGAAGCCGCGCCCGGGCGTGGCCTCGGCATGCACCAGCGCACCCAGGCGGGTGGTTTGGCCGTTGGGCAGGGCAATCGGTTCGTCCAGCAGGCTGGCGGGGTCGGCGCGCAGTTGGTCGGGGCCACGCAGGGCCTGGTCGGAGCGCACGCGCAGTTCAATCTTGTCGCCCTCGTCGCGGGTGAAGGCCACCACCTCGCCGTCCACCGCCAGGCGCACCAAGCGCGCCACTTGGGCGGCATTCAGCCCAGCCTCGCGCAGGGCGTCGCGGTCCAGCCGCAGTTGCAGCTGGGCGCGCCCGGGCAGGTTGTCGTCTTGCACGTCTTTGGCGCCGGGCACGGCGGCCACGATGGTCTTGAGCGCGTCGGCGGCGGCCTGAATCTGCTCGAATTCATCGCCGCGCACCTTCACGCTGATGGCCTTGCCGGCCGGTGGGCCGCCCGACAGCACGGTGAAGCTCTTGCGCCCGGGGCCGCTCAGGCTTTCAATGCGCTGGCGCATGTCTTCCACCACCCGTTGCACGTCGCGCGAGTCGTCGGTGCGGGGGTTGAGCGAGACGAACACCTGACCGTACAAATCGCCATAGACCGGCTCGGTTTCGGTGAACTTCAGGCCGGCGGTGGATGTGACAGCCCGGGCTTCGCCATCCAGGCCCACCCCACGCAGTTGCTCGCGCACGGCCGCTTCCACGCGCTGGGTTTCTGCCAAGGTGTCTTCCAGCGAGGCGGTTTGCGGCATGTCCACGTTGACGTAGAACGCCCGGATCGGGTCGAACGCAAAGAACTGCACCCGGATCACACCCGTGACCAACAACGCCACGGCCGCAGCCACCGCCAGGCTGCTGACCAGCGCCGAGCGCTTGGGCCGGCGCAACACATAGCCCAGTGCCTGGCCGTAACGCAAGCGAATGCCGCGGTTGAAACGCTCGCGCCAGGCCTGCACGCGCGAAGGGCGGTCAAAGCGCACGCCGATGGCGCTGACGTGGACCGGCATCATCCAGAACGCTTCAATGAGTGAGATGGCCAGCGCCAGCGTGACCACGAAGGGAATGACAAACATGAACTTGCCGATGATGCCGGGCAGCAGCATGAGCGGCAAAAACGCCGCCATGGTGGTGGCCACTGAGGCCAGCACCGGTTTCCACACCTCGCCAATCGCGTCCAGGCTGGCGGCCAGGGCCTGCTGCCCACGCTGCATGCGGTAGAAGATGGATTCGACCACCACCACCGCGTCGTCCACCAGCATACCCAGCGCAATCACCACACCCAGCAGCACCGACACGTTGACCGTGTAGCCCATGGCCGAGAGCACGGCAAAGGTGCCAAGCAGCGAAAACGGAATGCCCAGCGTGACCAGCAGCCCAATGCGCCAGCCCAGAAACGCCCAGCACACCGCCAGCACCATGAGCATGCCCACCAGCGCGTTGGTCTGCATCACGTTGATGGCGTCGCGTGTGGGCACGGTCTGGTCGTCGGTCAGCACCAGTTGCAGGCCGGCGGCGGCGAGCACGCTGTTCTGGCTGGCCAGGTAGGCGTTGAGCCGGTCCACCAGCTCCAGGGTGTTGGTGCCCGACTTTTTGGTGACGGCCAACGACACGGCGGGCTGGCCGTTGGACGCGGCGTATTGCGAGGCCGGGGCGCGGGCGCGCTCGATGCGCGCCACCTCGCCCAGCCGGGCCGACACACCGGGGCGCATGCTGGATGCCACCGGCAGGCCTTCGAGCGTCTGCGGGTCGGTGAGCACGCCCTTGACGCTGATGGACCAGGCGCCGTTTTGCGTTTTCAGGGTGCCGCCCGAGGTGTCGCGCCACCAGGCCGACACGGTGTCGGCCACGTCGGACGCCAGCAGCCCGCGCGCGGCCAGCGCCTGGGCGTTGGGGCTGATGAGGATTTCCGGCTCACGCAGGCCCGAGGCGTACACCTGGTCCACCCCGCCCAGGCGCTCCAGGTCGTTTTTGATGCGCCGGGCGTTCTGGCGCAGGGTTTCGTCGTCGGCCTGGCCCAGCAGCATGAGCGCAGCGGTGGGGAATCCGTTGCTGGTGGTGATTTCCAGAATCATCGGGTCGCGCGCTTCTTTGGGCAGCTCGCTGGCGGCTTTGTTCTGGATTTCGCGGCGCAAATCGGCCATGCGCTTGTCAAAGGTGCGTTCGTTGATTTCACGGAACCGCACCAACATGCTGGCCACGTTTTCGCGCGAATTGCTGATGACGAAGCGCACATCGGCCACGCCCTTGATGCCGTCTTCCAGCGGGTTGGTGATCAGCCGTTCCACCTCTTCGGCGCTGGCCCCGGGCAGCACGGCGGTGACGCTGACCCAGTTGAAGTTGATTTCGGGGTCTTGCTCGCGGGGCATGGTGTTGTAGCTGACCAGACCGAGCAGCAGCACCACCACAAAGGCGATGTTGGCCAACGGGTGGTTGGTGAGCAGGGCGCGCATGAATTTCATAAAGGCTCCGCTTCACTGGCCAACGGCCTGGGCATCGATGGCTTGCCCGGGCTGCAGCGCGGCCTGGCCGCGCACGATCACCGGCGTATCGGCCGGCAAGGCCACGGCGGTGGCGCGGCCTTCTTGCGCGCCGGGCAGCGGCACAAAACGCGCCGTGGCCTGGGCGCCGCTGCCTTGCTGCACAAAAACGCCCAGCACATTCTGGCGCCGCACCATGAGGCCCGGGGGCAGGTGCGGGGCAGCTTCTTGCCAGCGCAGGGTGCCGCTGGTGCCGGCCGCTGGCGCTGTGGTCGCGTCGGCAAACGCCAGGCGGGCGGCCTGCGTGCGTGCGGGTGCGGTGACGGTGGGTGCCACCCGCAGCAGGCGCACGGCATGGCTGGCGCCCGGGGTTTCAAAGCGTGCGGCCTGGGTAGCGCGCAGACCGGCCACGTCGGCCGGGCTCAAGCTGGTGGCCAATTCGGCTGGACCGCTGTCGGCCATCACATACAACACATTGCCCGGTGCCACGGCTTCACCGGCTTGCGCCAGGCGCTCGGTCACGCTGCCGTCGAAGGGCGCGCGCAGGGTGGTCTTGCCGAGCTGGCGCTGGGCCGTGGCCAGTTGGGCGCGGTTGGCGCTGGCTTCTGTGTGCACCAGCGCCACCTCGGTTTCGCGCTGGGCCAGCGCTTCTTGCGAGAAAAAGCCTTGCGCCACCAGCTCTTTGGAGCGCTGCAACTGCGCTTGCGCCAGCTTCAGCCGGGCGTTGCTGGCGTCCAGCGCGGCCTGGGCGCGTTGCACGCCCAGCTCGGCGTCACGCGGGTCGATTTGGGCCAGCACATCGCCGCGCTTCACGGTGGCGCCCACATCGGCCGTCCAGCGCAGCAGGGTGCCCGCCGTTTCGGCCGACAGCCGCGACACGTTGCGCGCCACCACGCTGGCCGGTGCCTCGCGTTCGGGCTGCACCCACACGCTGTCGAGCCGGGCCACGCCCACCAGGGCGCGCGCCGGGCTCGCGGCAGCGGGTGGGGTCGCAATTGGGGCGGTGCTGGTTTGTGCCCAGGCGCTGCTCAGGCCCAGCACCAGGCTGAGTGTGAGCGCGCTCCATGCGGCGGTCTGGCAGGTGCTGTAGGGGTGCAGACTGGGTTGTGTCATCGGTCTTCCTGAGGTGCGGTTTTTAGACGGTTTTCTTTGTTTTGTCGGTTGCCGGCCGAGGCTGCATCCACAGCGCGCGCCAGAGCAGGCGCGGCACGTCGGCCTTGCTCAGCGTAGGGCGGGTCTGCCAGGTGCGGTGCTCGGCGGCGGCAATGGCGTCGAGTATGCGCAGCCCGCCTTGCACCACCAGGCGCAGTTCCCATCCGGCGCGGCCCGGCACGCGGTGCACCAGGGGGGCGCCCATGTGCATCAGGCCGCGGGCGTGGGCACACAGCTCGGCAACCAGCGCTTGCTGGGCGTTGCGGCGGGACTGGGATGCGGTGGTGGCTGGTGGCACACCGTCGCTGAAAAAGTCGCTGAGCTGCACGCCGTGTCGCTGCAAGCTGTCGCTGGGCAAGTAGACCCGGCCCCGGGGCAGGTCCACGCTGATGTCTTGCCAGAAGTTGATGAGTTGCAAGGCGCTGCAGATCTGGTCGCTTTGCTGCAGCGACACCGCGTCGTGCACACCGTACAGGTGCAACAGCAGCCGACCCACTGGGTTGGCCGACAGGCGGCAGTAGTCCAGCAACTCGGCGGTGTGGGCGTAGCGGTGGCCGCTGGCGGTGTGGCGCACGTCTTGTTCAAACGCGCTCAGCAGGTCGTGCAGCCGTTGGGCGGGCAGGGTGTGTTGCGCCACGGCCTGGCCCAGCGGGCCAAAAACGCCGGCCCAGCGGCCCTGCGCCGGGTTTCCGCTCAGACAGGCGTTCAGGGCGGCGCGGTAAGCGGCCAGTTCGGCCAGGCGCTGCTGGGCCGACGCATCGCCCTCGTCGGCGATGTCGTCGGCCGTGCGGGCAAAGTGGTAAATGGCCACGATGGCCGGGCGCAGGTGCCTGGGGCAGAGCACCGACGCCACCGGAAAATTTTCGTAATGCGCGACCTGTGCCGACAACGGGGCGTTTGCCATGGGCTGGGTCGGTGCACCCGGTAAGTGGGTCGGCAATGGATCTGGCATGTGGGACTTGCGGTGTGGGATAGATGTCTGGGCGTGAGAGTTTGACAGGCTTAAAGGCGTCCAATTGCACTACAATTTTGCTTACTAACCAGTCAGTCATTAATTTAACGGGGTTGCCATGCTGGCTTTGCGTACGCGTTCAGGCTGAAAGTGCTGGGCGTTCTGATCCAAGTTTCGGCTGACCAATTTCACCACCGCTTGTTCATCATTCCCATGAAAACACCGCATTTTGTTCTCCTCGTGGCAGCCGCACTTGCGCTGGCTGCCTGCTCGCGCCCCGAGGCGCCGCAGGAACCGATCCGTTCTGTGAAGCTGCTCACCGTGGGTACCGCAGCGCTGGGCGCGCAAAGCGAATACGCCGGCGAGGTGCGTGCGCGCACCGAATCGCGGCTGGGCTTTCGGGTGGGTGGCAAGCTGGTGCAGCGCCCCGCCGAGGTGGGGCAGCGCGTGGCGGCGGGTCAGTTGCTCGCGCAGTTGGACGCACAGGACTTGGCTCTGGCCAGCCAGGCGGCTCAGGCTCAAGTGAGCGCTGCGCAAACCCAGCGCGATCTGGCCGCTGCCGACCTGAAACGCTTCACCGACCTGAAGGCCCAGGGCTTTGTGAGCGGGGCCGAAATTGAACGGCGCCAGGCCACGCTGCAAGCGGCCGAAGCCACGCTGAAACAGGCGCAAGCCCAAGGGATGGTGCAGGGCAACCAGGCCAGCTACACCCGGTTGCTGGCCGACGCGAGCGGCGTGGTGCTGGCGGTGGACGCCGAGGTCGGCCAGGTGGTGGCGGCGGGCACACCGGTGGTGCGCATTGCGCGCGATGGTGCGCGCGATGTGGTGGTGGCGGTGCCCGAAGACCGGCTGGCGCAGCTGAGCACCGGGCAAGCCGCACAGGTGCGGCTGTGGGCGGGCTCGGGCATGCCCGTGGCCGCTGCACCGCTGCAGGCCCGTGTGCGCGAAGTGGCGGCCAGTGCCGACCCCGCCACCCGCACCTACCAGGTCAAGCTGGCGCTGCCCGAAGGCACGCCGGTGCCGCTGGGCGCCACCGCCTACGTGGCGTTTGCCTGGGCCGGGGCCTCAGCGCCTGAGGTGGTGAAACTACCCACCAGCGCGCTGATGCGTTCGGAGGCGGGCGCACCGTCCAGCACCTCGGTGTGGGTGTTTGATGCCACCACCAGCACGGTGCAGCCGCGCCCGGTGGTGGTGGCGGGGGCCGACGGCAACCAGATGGTGATCGCCAGCGGCTTGAAGCCCGGCGATGAGGTGGTGGCTGCGGGTGTGCATGTGTTGCAGCCGGGCCAGAAGGTGACGCGCTTTACCGCAGCCGCCACGCAGTGAGGTCCGCCATGCACCCCACCAAACCACCGTCTCAAGCCGCCCAGACGTCCTGGGTGTCGCGTTTCAACCTGTCGCAATGGGCGCTGGACCACCAGGCCTTCACCCGCTACCTGATGATCGTGCTGATGTTGCTGGGCGTGGCCGCCTACTTCCAGCTCGGTCAGGACGAAGACCCACCGTTCACCTTCCGCGCCATGGTGGTGCGGGCTTACTGGCCCGGCGCCACCGCCCAACAGGTGGCCGAACAGGTGGCCGACCGGGTAGAAAAGACGCTGCAGGAAGTGCCCTACGCAGACAAGATCCGCAGTTATTCCAAGCCAGGTGAAGCGCTCATCATCTTCCAGCTCAAGGACAACGCGCCCGCCAGCGACGTGCCGCAAACCTGGTACACCGTGCGCAAAAAAATCGGCGACATGCGCGGCACGCTGCCCCCGGGCGTGGTGGGGCCGTTTTTCAACGATGAATTTGGCGATGTGTTCGGCGTTATTTACGCCTTGCAGGGCGAAGGCTTTTCGCCGGCGGACAAGAAACTGGTGGCCGACGACGTGCGCCAGCGCCTGCTGCGTGTGAAAGACGTGAACAAGGTCGAGCTGTTTGGTGTGCAGGATGAAAAGCTGTACATCGAACTCTCCATGAAACGCCTGGCCACGCTGGGGCTGGACCTGCAGCAGGTGCTGGCCGCGCTGGGGCAGCAAAACGCGGTCGAATCCGCTGGCGCGGTGCAGGCACCCCACGACGTGGTGCAGGTGCGGGTGGCCGGTGCGTTCACCTCGGTGGAGCAGTTGCGCGCCATGCCCATCCGCGCCGCCAACGGCAACCAAATACGCTTGGGCGATATTGCACAAATTGGCCTGGGCTACGCCGACCCACCGCAGGTGATGGTGCGGCACAACGGTATCGACAGCATTGCCCTGGGCATTTCCATGGCCAAGGGCGGCGACATCATTGCGCTGGGCAAGGCCCTGGAAACCACGGTGACCGAGATCAAAGCCGCTTTGCCTGCGGGCATGACGCTGGTGCAGGTGCAAGACCAGCCCAGCGCCGTCACGCGCTCGGTCAACGAGTTTGTGAAGGTGCTGATTGAAGCGGTGGTGATTGTGCTGGCGGTGAGTTTTCTGGCGCTGGGCCTGCACAAGCGCGAAGGCGGGCACGGCCTGCGCCGCTACACGCTGGACATGCGGCCCGGCCTGGTGGTGTTCATCACCATTCCGCTGGTGCTGGCCATCACCTTTCTGGCCATGCAGTACTGGGGCATTGGCTTGCACAAAATCTCGCTGGGCTCGCTCATCATCGCGCTGGGTTTGCTGGTGGACGACGCCATCATTGCGGTAGAGATGATGGTGCGCAAGCTCGAAGAGGGCTACACGATGATGCGCGCGGCCACCTTCACCTGGGAGGCCACGGCCATGCCCATGCTGACCGGCACGCTGATCACCGCAGCGGGTTTTCTGCCCATCGGCATGGCCAATTCCACCGTGGGCGAATACACCTTTGCCATTTTTGCGGTCACGGTCATTGCGCTGGTGCTGTCCTGGATCGTGGCGGTGTTTTTTGTGCCTTACCTGGGCGTGAAGCTGCTCAAAGTGAAACCCCATGTGGGACCCGCCGACGAGGTGTTTGACGGTCCGTTTTACGACCGCTTTCGCGCTACCGTGAACTGGTGTGTGCAGCACCGCTGGATCACCATTGGTTTGACCATCGGCACCTTTGTGCTGGGCATGGTGGGCATGGGTCAGGTGCAGCAGCAGTTCTTCCCCGACTCCAGCCGGCCCGAGATCATGGTGGACGTGTGGTTGCCCGAAGGCAGCAGCATGGCCGCCAACGACGAGGTGACGCGCCGGGTGGAAGCCCGCCTGGCGGCAGAGCCGGGCGTGACCAGCGTGAGCACCTGGGTCGGCTCGGGCGTGCCGCGTTTTTATTTGCCGCTGGACCAGATCTTTCCGCAGACCAACGTGTCGCAAATGATCGTGTTGCCGCAAGACCTGAAAACCCGCGAGCGCCTGCGCAAGGCCCTGCCCGAACTGCTGGCCACCGAATTCCCCGAGGTGCGCGGCCGCGTGAAGCTGCTGCCCAACGGCCCGCCGGTGCCGTACCCGGTGCAGTTCCGCGTGGTCGGCACCGACCCGGCCGTGCTGCGCACCCTGGCCGACGAGGTGAAAGCCGCCGTGCGCGCCAGCCCCAACATGCGCGGCGTGAACGACAACTGGAACGAGTCGGTGAAGGTGCTGCGTCTGGCCGTGGACCAGGCCAAGGCGCGCGCCCTGGGCGTGAGCAGCCAGTCCATCGCGCAGGCCGGGCGCACCTTGCTCAGTGGCAGCACCGTGGGCCAGTACCGCGACGGCGACAAGCTGATCGACATCGTGCTGCGCCAGCCGCTCAATGAGCGCGACGCCATTTCCAGTCTGGCCAACGCCTACCTGCCCACCGCCGGTGGCCAGAGCATTCCGCTGTTGCAGATTGCGCGCCCGGTGTTCGACTGGGAGCCCGGCGTGATGTGGCGCGAAAACCGCGACTACGCCATCACGGTGCAGGGCGACGTGGTTGAGGGCTTGCAAGGCGCCACCGTCACCGCCGAGCTGTTGCCGGCGCTCAAAGCCATTGAGAACGGCTGGGCGCAACGCGGCTTGAGCGCTTACCGGGTGCAAGTGGCTGGCGCGGTGGAAGAAAGCAGCAAGGGATCGTCGTCCATTGCTGCGGGCATTCCCATCATGCTGTTCATCACCTTCACGCTGCTCATGCTGCAGTTGCAAAGCTTCAGCCGCTCACTGCTGGTGTTCATCACCGGTCCGCTGGGCATGGCGGGCGTGGCCGGGGCGCTGCTGTTGCTGAACCGCCCGTTCGGTTTCGTGGCGTTGCTCGGCGTGATTGCGCTCATGGGCATGATCCAGCGCAATTCGGTGATCCTGATCGACCAGATCGAGCAAGACCGCAACCGCGGTGTGCCCGCCTGGGATGCCATTGTGGAGGCCGCCGTGCGCCGCATGCGCCCGATCGTGCTGACCGCCGCAGCCGCCGTGCTGGCCATGATCCCGCTCTCGCGCAGCGTGTTCTGGGGCCCGATGGCCGTGGCCATCATGGGTGGCCTGATCGTGGCCACGGTGCTCACGCTGCTGGCGCTGCCCGCCATGTATGCTGCGTGGTTTCGCGTGAAGCGCGAACCGCAACCCGCCGCCTGAACCAAGATAGACCCAGTGTCCTTGCCAGGGCCAACAGGCGGCTGGGTTCAATGGAATGAGCCATGCCAACTGAAATCGAGAACGACAACGGCAGCGGAACAAGCCGCGATGCACATTTCATGCGCCTGGCGTTGGCCCAGGCGCGCGAGGCGGCAGCCCATGGCGAAGTGCCTGTGGGTGCCGTCGTCGTGCACCAAGACCGTGTGATTGCAGCGGGTCGCAATGCGCCCATTGCTGGATGCGACCCCACGGCGCATGCCGAAATCGAGGCCTTGCGCGCAGCCGCCCGCGTTCTTGACAACTACCGACTGGACGACTGCGAACTGTTTGTGACCCTAGAGCCTTGCGCCATGTGCAGCGGCGCCTTGTTGCATGCCCGTTTCAAACGGGTGGTGTTTGGCGCAACCGACCTGAAAACCGGCGCGGCTGGCTCGGTACTGAACCTGTTCGAAGAGGCCCGTCTGAACCACCACACAGCGGTGCAGGGCGGTGTGTTGGCCGCGGACTGCTCACGCCTGCTGGCCGATTTTTTCCGTCAGCGGCGCGATGAACACCGCCGCAATGCGCACCCATTGCGCGAAGACGCTCTGCGCACACCCCAGGCAAGGTTTGACCATCTGCCCGGCTACCCGTGGGCGCCAAATTACATCAGCGATCTCCCATCGCTCAACGGATTGCGCCTGCATTACCTAGACGAAAAGCCTTCGACTCCAACCAGCGACGCACCCCGGACCTGGCTTTGCCTGCATGGCAACCCCGCTTGGAGTTACCTGTACCGCAAGATGATTCCCGTTTTCACGGCGGCAGGCGGTCGGGTGGTCGCACCCGATCTGATTGGCTTTGGCAAAAGCGACAAACCCAAAAAGGAAGCGGCCCACACTTTCCTTTGGCATCGCCAGGTGTTGTTGGAATTGATCGAACGGCTGGACCTTCGCAATGTGGTGCTGGTGGTGCAAGACTGGGGAGGTTTGCTGGGATTGACGCTGCCCATGGCCGCACCACAGCGCTACCGGGGTTTGCTCGTGATGAACACCATGCTGGCCACAGGAGATACGCCCTTGTCGCCCGGCTTTTTGGCCTGGCGAAAGATGTGTGCTGAAAAGCCTGCCTTTGACATCGCCCGCCTGTTCGCGCGCAGCAACCCGCGCCTGAGCGACGGGGAGTGCGCAGCCTACAACGCACCGTTTCCCGACCAAGGTCACCGTGCCGCGTTGCGCGCCTTTGCGGCTTTGGTGCCCGAGCATGCCCAAGACGATGGCGCCGCCGTCTCGCAACTGGCCCGTGCGTTTTGGCAAGACAGCTGGCGGGGCCAAAGCCTCATGGTCATTGGCCAAAAAGACCCGGTGCTGGGCGAGCCGGTGATGCGCAGCTTGCATCGGCTCATCCGCAATGCCCCAGAGCCTGTGCTGCTGCCCCAAGCAGGTCATTTTGTGCCAGAACACAGCGAAGCCTTCGCCCAGATGGCCTGCGCACACTTCTAGGCTGCCCGTACGGCAAAAGAGGGGGTTTTGTCGCGCAGGCGCCTAGCCGTGACACTGAGCTCGCATTCGTCCTGCTGACCTTTCCAGGATAATGCCCCTCTTTGCCAGCCGCCACACCCCATGAGCCATATCTACATTTATTCCCCTTCCAGCGCCGTGCGCGACAAAGCCGCATTTCGCCGGGGTGTGGCCCGCCTCAAGGTGTTGGGGCACGATGTAGAGATTGACGAGGCGGCCCTGTGCAGCCATCTGCGTTTCGCAGGCGATGACGAAACCCGCCTGGCTGCCATTGGCCGCGCTGCGGCCAGCGGCGCTGATGTGGCACTGATCTCACGCGGAGGATACGGTCTCACCCGCATCTTGGGGGGCCTGCCCTACAAGTCACTGGCCAAGGCCATCGAACGCGGCACCCAGTTTGTCGGCCTCAGCGACTTCACGGCATTTCAATGTGCTGTGCATGCCAAAACCGGTGCTGTCACCTGGGCAGGACCCGCTTTGGGTGAAGATTTTGGCGCCGAGGGGGGGCCAGACGAGATCATGGAGGCCTGCTTTGACGATCTGATCTGTGGCCACGGCGAAGGCTCTGGCTGGCGCTTGCCTGCGGGTGACGTGCCCGCCTTGGCCGCGCTGCTACAGCAAAAGAACAAGATCGCCGATAACGAGTCGCACGAACTGCGGGTAAGCAAAGCCACCCTGTGGGGAGGCAACCTGACGGTACTGTGCTCGCTGGTAGGGACCCCGTATTTGCCCGCAATCAAAGGCGGCATCTTGTTTCTCGAAGATGTGAACGAGCACCCTTATCGGATTGAGCGGCAACTCACCCAGTTGTTGCACGCCGGTATTGTGGATCAACAAAAAGCGGTGCTGCTCGGTTCATTCAACCGTTACCAGCCAAGCCCACACGACCGGGGGTTCAAACTGCAAACGGTTGTGAAATGGTTGCGCTCACAAACATGCACACCCGTATTCACAGGCCTTCCTTTTGGACATGTACCCACCAAAGTGTTGCTACCCGTAGGTCATCAGGTAGAACTGATGGTGCAAGGGCGCGATGCCCTGTTGTATTGGGGATGATATTGCCCCTGCTGCGGTCGATTTGCAGCCGGTGGTGTCCAAGTCCGATCGGTTCCTAGCGACGCAAGCGGCAGGACTCAATCAGGCTGTTGGGTACCAGCCCTCGAAAAACCGGTGAAAGGTTTTGCACGGTGTCGACAGCTTTGGCTTCGCCATGCAGTTGGCTAAGCACCGACATCATTTCTGATCGAGCAAACCAGAGTGCATGTGCATCGGCCAAGTAGTTCAAGCGACGTGTGAGTTGCGGATTGATCAACGCGCCATCTTCACCCAGCGCTGCCAGCATGGCTTTTCTCACCGGCTCTAGTGCTTCTGGTGAATTTTTACGGACCTCGGACCCCAAAAGGGCCGAAATACTGTTTCGTATACCCGGTTTGAACCAGCGCATGTAAATAACCTCAACGACTTTATGCTTATGTTGTTAGGGTACGCCATTAAGCCGGTGTGTGCAACCGTGAATACCTGTGTCCAACGAAAAGCAACGCTGGAATCTTGCACTTTTGCCACCTCGTGGACGGTGGGACAGTCTGCGCTGGCAGCATCCACTCTGCGCGGTGTCCGAGCTCAGCCTCTCAGCCATTCGTCCGTATACCTGCCGATCTGAATGCTCTGGACTGACCTGAGATCTGCCCAACGGTTGTTCTCAAGGCGCAAACGGCGCATCCTGCACACAAGAAACCCTTCTGTAAGAGGCTCGATCGATTCGTAACAATGTGTTGTAATTCAGCCGAATGACTTCTGAAATATGGCTGAGCTGACTGTCGCATTCATCGATTTGACCGGTAGCGTCTCTGTGTTTGAAACATTGGGCGATGACCGTGCTGCGAAAGCAATCATGAAGTTGACCCATTGGATCGGATCTGTTGGTCTTGAGAACGGTGGCGACGTGGTCAAGATGCTGGGCGATGGTGTTCTGCTGTCCTTCAGCAGCAACCTACAGGCGGTAGAAACCATTATCCGGATTCAGCAAGAGCACTCGCAGCGTACAGCGCATTGGCCCCACCACCCTAAGCTTTTAATGCAGATCGGTATGGCTCGGGGCCAGGTTCTGCAGTTCGATGGAGACTGTTTTGGTGATTCGGTGAACGTGGCTTCACGTCTGAGTGATTTGGCTGGTCCTGAGCAGATCTTGGTGACGGGTCAGGTGGTTCGCAATCTGGGTGTTCGCCATGGCGTGCGCAGCCGCCTCCTGGGACCAATGCAGATCAAGGGAAGGGTCGAGCCCTGTGACGTTTTCAGAATCGAGTGGCAGCCTGAGATGTTGTCTGAGTTTCTGACGCTGCCCTCCGATCTGTTTCAACTGGACATGACCTCCGAGTCGACTTTTGTCGGCCTTGAACTGAAGCACTTGGGTGCTTCCTGCGCCTTCAAACTGACGGATTTTCCGTTGAGAATTGGGCGTGTACCCGAAGCCGATTTTGTGGTCAACGATCCCCGCGTCTCGCGCTTGCATGCGAGGATCGACAGCTGCTCGGGCAATTACGTACTGAAAGACACCAGCAGCTATGGCACTTGGGTGCGGTTCGAAGGACACGAAAATACCGTTGCGCTCAGACGTCAGGAATGCCTGTTGCACAGCCGTGGTGAAATTGCTATGGGTGCGCCATTCTCGGACTTCAATACGCCCACCGTCAGTTTCAGGTTGGTCGACGATCGACTCGCTTTTGGCGATCGTACTGTGCAGGTGTGAAGCCGCGGATCGTTCGATTATTTGAGATTGCCCGACAGAAACTGCGCCAGACGCTCGCTTTTCGGGCGCGCCAACACCTCGGCCGGTACACCCTGTTCTTCGATTTTTCCCTGATGTAAGAAGATAAGGTGTGAAGACACCTCGCGCGCAAAACCCATTTCGTGTGTTACCACCAGCATGGTTCGGCCTTCTTCGGCCAGCAGCTTCATCACACGCAAGACCTCTCCAACCAACTCGGGGTCGAGTGCGCTGGTGGGTTCGTCAAACAGCATGACCGCCGGCTCCACTGCCAGTGCACGTGCAATGGCCACACGCTGTTGTTGACCACCGCTCATGTGGGCAGGATACCGGTCTTCCACGCCGTTCAGACCCACCCGCTCCAGATAGCGCCGTGCGGTTTCTACCGCCTTATCGCGGGAAATACCCAGTACATTCACAGGCGCTTCAATGATGTTTTCGAGCACGGTCATGTGTGCCCACAAGTTGAAATGCTGAAACACCATGGCCAGCTTGGTGCGCAAGCGTTGCAACTGTGCCGCGTTGACAGCCTGCAACTCACCGTGCCGGTCCGCCTTGAGTTGCAACTCTTCTCCGGACAGGACAATACGCCCAGTATTGGGTTTTTCCAGCAGGTTGATGCAACGCAGCAAAGTGCTTTTTCCCGAGCCTGAACTGCCGATGAGACTGATCACGTCGCCCGCACTTGCTTGTAGCGACACGCCTTTGAGCACTTCGTTGGATCCAAACCGCTTGTGAATATTCTCTACCGCCAGCAGAGGGCTGGAGGTGGGTGTGGTCGCAGTGTCGTCAGCGTTCATAAAGGGCGGTTCATTGTTGGAAGATGTACCGGTTACGGCGCTAGGCGCCTAGCAGGTCACCGGATCGGAAAGGCGTGCTGCCAGCGATTTTGCCTACCTCGCCACCGGCAACGATATAGCGCTCTTTGACCCTGGCGTAGAGCACGCCGGCGACGTCCGCATGCACCGTGTGCACGCGCGATTGGCCAGCAGCCGTTGGGTCAATCACCTCGGCGACCGCATCGCCCATGGCCAGCACCTGACCCGGTTGCACCAGGAAAACCAACACACCTGGAACGGGTGAACGCAAGGTTTGTGAACCGGCCAAAGGCGTTGGGACGCAGGGCAGGGCAGGGAGTTCGTGTGGTGCCGCAACCTGAGCCACGCCCAAGTGTTCAAGATAGGCCAATAAGGCGGCCGCGTCCTGCGTGGCGTGTCGGTGGCTCACGTCAGACTCTCCGCGGAGTTCGACCGTGGTGCTGGCGCAGCCTTGTGGCAGAGGTACACCGATCCCGGCGGCTTTGAGCTGGTCGGCGAGTTGCCACCAAAGGCCGGAGAGCCGTTCGTCAAAAGGTCCACCTCCCGACTCTTTGGCCAGCAAAACGGCCCTGCAACCGAGCAAGCGCGCCAGCGGCTCCAAGGGCGGCCAGCAGGCTTCTTCGCTGTAAAGGTGCAGGGCGGCTTCCCAGTCGCAGTGCAAGTCGATCACCACGTCGGCATCGTGTGACAACAGCAACAACTGACGGCGCAAACTGTCCAGCTCGGTCAGGGGTTGCCATGCTTGCAACCAAGCACCCACACACTCGCGAACGGTGGTGACATTGGTTTGGGCATCGGCACCCAGACGGGTTTTCACGCGGTCCCATACCGCCAGCGCGAGATCAGGGTAATGACGGTTGAAGTTTTGCGCGGTGTCCAGATCAAACCGTCCCATGGCCTTGTGGTCCAACCGCTGAGCCAAACCAATCGGGTTGGCTGCCGGCACAAGCACCACCTGACCAACCAGCCGACCATCGCGCTCTGCAGCCTCCAAGTGCGCTCTCAGGTGGTGCGCCGCTAGCATACCGGGCAACTCTTCGGCGTGCAGGCTGGCCTGCAGGTACACCTTGGGCCTTGCGCTGGAGTGTCCAAACTGAAAACTCACGAGCGTCTTCTGACTGCCCAGACTCGGACTCAACAAAGGGTGTTCGGTACGCTGCATGGAAGGTGGGACAACTGGTGAAGGTCAACCACGTCAGTGTCTGCGCGGTGCCAAGTGGGCCAGGAAACGCCGTTCGGCCAATTTGAACAGGCCGACCAGGCTGAAGGTGATGCAAAGGTAAATGGCCGCAGCGAACAAGTACGCTTCAAAAGGCAGGTAAAAATCAGAGTAGATGCGGCTGGCGGCTGCGGTCACGTCCAGCATGGCGGGCACGGTGCTGGCCAAGCTGGTGCTGTGCAACATCATGACCACCTCGTTGCTGTAGGCCGGCAAGGTGCGGCGCAAAGCGCTGGGCAACACAATGCGACGCATCGCCTGGACGCGGCTCATACCCATGGCTTGCGCAGCTTCGATTTCACCGGCCGCAGTTTCGCGGATGGCCCCCGCCAGCATTTCAGCGGTATAGCCGGCGGTGTTGAGGCTGAATGCCAGCAAGGCACAGAAAAAGGGTTCCTTGAAGTGCGTCCAAGGCCACACGTCGTCCCAGCGAGACTGAATCCACTCCAGTTGCGCCAGGCCGTAATAGATCAAATAAACCTGAATCAACAGCGGGGTGCCCCGAATCACGTAGGTGTAGACGCCGACCAAAGCCCGCAGTGGCGCTATGGAGCTGGTGAGTGCGAGTGCAAAAAATACCGCCAGCACAGCACCCACACCCAGCGAAGACAGCAGCAGGGTAAGGGTGGTCACGACACCTTCGCCATAGAGAGCCAAGGTGTCGGGCTCAAAGATGACTTGCCATTTCATGAGCGCACCACCTCAGACCCGCCCGCGCTTAACGCCCATGCTGAAGCGGCGCTCCAGCTTGCGCAGTGCCCACAAGGACACCGATGTGTAAATCAGAAACAAACCTGCGGCAAACAGGAAAAAGGTGAACGGCTCTCTCGTGGCTGAACTGGCTTGTTTGGCGAGATAGGTCATTTCCTGCAAGCCAATAAGACTGATGAGGGCAGTTGCCTTGATCAGCACCAGCCAGTTGTTGGTGAAGCCGGGCAGGGCATAGCGCACCATCTGGGGGGCCGTGATACGGACAAACGTACGAACTCGGCCCATGCCAAAAGCCCATGCAGCTTCCATTTGCCCTTTCGGTATAGACAAAATGGCCCCTCGAAAGGTTTCGGTCATGTATGCGCCGTAAATGAACCCAATGGTGAGCACGCCAGCCACAAAAGGATTGATATCGGCCGTGGCCTGACTGCCCAAGGCTTCAAGCAGATGGTTTAGGCCGATGGTACCGCCGTAAAAAATCAGCAGCATCAGCACCAACTCAGGCACCCCACGCACCAAAGTTGTGTAAAGAGTTGCCAGTGACACCAGCACGGGCCGGCCTGAGAGTTTGGCTGCCGCGCCAACCAAGCCGAGCAAGACAGCCACCACCAGCGCGGCCAACGAGACGCCCACCGTGAGGAGGGCGCCTTGAAGGATGGACGCGTAATAGCCGGTCAAACTTTATTCGCCGTACACGTCGAAGTCGAAGTACTTCTTGCTGACCGTCTCGTACACGCCATTGGCGCGGATCGCCTTGATGGCCGCGTTCAACTCGTCACGCAGGCCCGTTTCACCCTGACGCAGTGCAATGCCGACGCCGTAACCGTAGTACTTCACATCGTTGAGTACAGGCCCAACGAAGCCGTAACCTTGACCTTCTGGCTTGCTCAGAAAGCCACCTGTAACCTCCACCGAGTCGGCCACCGTGCCGTCAAGGCGACCCGATTTGATGTCGAGATAGACCTGATCTTGTGCTTCGTAAGGAACTACTTTCACACCCACGGGTTTCAGGTCACCCATGGCGTATTTTTCCTGGGTAGAGCCTTTCAGAACACCAATTTTTTTACCCTTGAGCGAGTTCAGGTCGGTAAAGGCGGTTTCGCTTTTGACAACAATGCGGCTGGGCGTGTTGTAGTATTTATCGGTGAAGTCGACCACCTTCTTGCGATCGTCTGTAATCGACATGGAACTGATGATCACATCGTACTTTTTAGCTTGCAGGCCAGGGATCATGCTGTCCCAAACCTGTTCAACGTAGACGCATTTGCGCGTGATTTCGTTGCACAGTGCTTCCGCGATGTCCACATCAAAACCGGTGGGCTTGCCGTCTGAGGTTTTGAACGTGAAGGGCTCGTAGGTGGGATCGATGGCGACTTTCAATTCGGGCAGTTCTGCTGGCACTGGTGCTGCTGTCGGAGCAGATGCAGCTTCCGGTGCAGGAGCGGCAGGTGCTGGAGCCTCGGTTTTTCCACAACCTACCAAAGCAACGGCACCGATCAGACTCAGAGATAAAAACAGGTTCTTCATGGAAGTCCTTAAAGATTTATTCAAATAGTGGTTTGCCAAATTGGTCATCGGCAAGGCGCTTAATTGTAGGCTGGGGCAGACCAATTCTCTGTATGCACCATGCTGGTGTTTCCCCGCATGCCATGCTGTCGACTCACATGTCCCAGCAATATTCAGACCTGTCTGGTTTCGCAAAATTAACTATACATAATATACATCGTGGAATATCAAAATGACACCGAAACCCACGATCATGGCTGTCTACCGCTGTCCTGTGGCCTTTGCTGAACAGTGCCGTCGGTCGTCAATGCTCACGCCGATCCATACGCAGCGTGACTTTGGGCACACCAAAAAGCAAACCCCGCCGCGGCGGGGTTTGTGCTGAAATCTGTCGGATCAGTCTTCCACAAACGCTTCTTCGCGTTTCTTTTTAATAGATGGCATCAGCACCAGGATAAGCAGCACAACGGCTACCGCCAACAACGAGGCTGAGATGGGACGGGTAACAAACACAGACCAGTCGCCGCGTGAAATCAGAAGTGCGCGACGAAGGTACTCTTCCATCATGGGCCCCAGAATCAGTCCAAGCAGCAACGGTGCAGGCTCGCATCCAAGTTTGATGAAGAGGTAACCAATCAGTCCGAACAAGGCGACGACCCATATGTCAAAGCTGTTGTTGTTGGTCGAATACACCCCGATGGCACAAAACAGCACGATGGCCGGAAACAACCAACGGTATGGCACGGTGAGCAACTTGATCCACAAGCCAATCAGCGGCAGGTTCAGGATAACGAGCATCAGGTTGCCGATCCACATCGATGCGATCAAACCCCAGAAGAGCTCGGGGTTGCTGGTCATGACCTGGGGTCCAGGCTGAATGTTGTGGATGGTCATGGCGCCGACCATCAATGCCATCACCGCATTGGGTGGGATGCCCAGCGTAAGCAGTGGAATAAAAGACGTTTGTGAACCTGCGTTGTTGGCCGCCTCTGGTGATGCCACTCCACGGATATTGCCTTGGCCAAACGGGACTTCACCGGGGCGCAGCTTGGTTTTCTTCTCAATGGTGTATGCCGTGAACGACGACAACACGGCACCGCCGCCAGGCAAGATGCCCAGCACCGAGCCCAATGCTGTACCGCGTAAAACGGCCGGAACCATGTTTCTGAAGTCTTCGGCTGTGGGCATGATCCCTGTGACCTTGCCGGTGAACACATCGCGCTTTTCCTCGGGCTGTGACAGGTTGTTGATGATTTCACCGTAGCCGAACAGGCCCATGGCGATGGCCAAGAAGCTGATACCGTCGGTAAGTTCAGGAATGTCAAAGCTGAACCGGGCGACGCCAGAATTCACGTCGGTGCCGACAAGCCCCATGAGCAGACCGAGCAGAATCATGGCCAGCGCTTTGAGCAGCGAGCCAGAGGCCATGACCACCGCGCCAATCAAGCCCACGACCATGAGTGCAAAATACTCTGCAGGACCAAAACTCAGTGCCACTTCGGTCAATGGCGGAGCAAAGGCGGCCAGAACCAAGGTGCCTACACAGCCCGCGAAGAAGGAACCGAGACCAGCGGCAGCAAGCGCAGGACCTGCCCTGCCCTTGCGCGCCATCTGGTAACCGTCAATGACCGTGACGACCGAAGACGTTTCACCCGGGAGGTTGACCAGAATGGCTGTGGTCGATCCGCCGTACTGGGCGCCGTAGTAAATGCCAGCCAACATGATGAGTGCAGCCACCGGGGGAAGACCGTAGGTGGCTGGCAGCAGCATGGCGATGGTGGCCAGTGGGCCGATGCCCGGCAAGACGCCGATCAGCGTGCCCAGTAGGCATCCTATGAAGGCATAGATCAGGTTTTGAAACGTGAAAGCAACGCCAAAACCGAGCGCAAGATTGTCGATGAGTTCCATTTTGCTGGCCCCGGGTCAGTTGCTGAAAAAGGCTGGCCAAACCGGGAGCGGTAATTTCAAGAGGTACACAAACCCGATGAAGCTGCCAACAGACAGGAGCGTTGCGAGAACGAGGGTTTCCTTGATACTGAAGCCTTGGCGGGCCATGCTGGAGATGATCACCAGGGCATAAATCGCCACAATAAGGCCCATGGAGGGGAAGCCGATGGATGGAAGTCCCACCAGCAAGGCGCCAAAGGCAATGTTTGCACCGAGGATGAAGCCGAGAGGTCGCCAAGCGATGTGCCCCACTTTGTCACCGCAGGGTAAACCCGTCGCAAACGACTTGGCGGTGATGGCCGAACCCAAAAGGGCAAGCAAGACGCCCAGCATCAACGGGAAATAACCAGGACCCATGCGGGCTGCGTCGCCCACTGTGAAATTGGTTGCGCCTACTGCGAAGGCTATGCCGACCGCAGTAAACAACACCCCAGAAAAAAAATCTCTTTGACTTGCCAGCTTCACGACATCTCCTCATTTTGTGGATATGAAGCGATTTTGTGGTGCGCTGGCCATCGCACTTATGTGGGTTACACCTATTTGTGGTGCGACAGCGGTGGGCGTGGTTCCTGGCGAGATGGGCCATGCCTTCTTGTGGATGGTTTACCAACGACCCGCAGGTTGCTGACTTCGAACGAAGGCGGCAATGATGCTGGCGGCCTCTTTGCGGCCAGCACGGTTGGCGAAGTCAACAGCGGTCAGGCCTTTTTCGTTCTTGACCGAGCTGTCCGCGCCCTCTTCCAGCAACAGCTTGACCACAGCTGGGCTGCCATAGTGCGCAGCCATCATCAGGGGGGTGGTTCGGTTGGGCGACTCGGCATCAATGTATGCGTGGTGCTCCAGAAGCAGCCGCACCATGGCCACGCTGGTAGGCGCTTCGTTTGAAGCTGCGTAGTGCAGCGGTGTCCAGCCGGGTTTGTTGACCTCGGCGCGCCGCTCTATCAGGCGTTGCGCCTGGACGAGCTGGCCTTTCAGTGCTGCAATCATCAGCGGACTTTCCCCTTGCGAGTTGTGGGCTTCCACGTCTACGCTGTTTTGCGCAAGCAGAAAATCGGCGACTTTGAGTGAACCCTCGCGCAAGGCCAGCAGCAGCGCGTGTTCGTTTTTTTCATTGCGTGTGTTCAGGTCGAAACCACGCAGGGTGAGGGCAATCACTTTGGACTCGTCGTTTTGTCGCACGGCTCTGAAATAGTCGTCGAAAGAGCCCGCAAATGCATGACAAGCAGCCAGCAACAACCCGGCAAAAACAAGGTTCTTGACGTTTTTTTTAACGCTTGTGTTCATGTCATTTCTCATACTCACTTGATCAACCTGCCACACGGGTAAACAAAACGTCAAAGTTGCGACTGGTGGCTTCAGCAACCGCCTCAAGGGATATCCCTTTGAGTTCGGCAATTTGCCGGGCCACATGAGGAACGTAGGCTGGCGAATTGGTTTTGCCGCGGTAGGGAACCGGGGCAAGGTAGGGACTGTCGGTCTCAATCAGGATGCGGTCCATGGGTACGAAGCGAACCACTTCGCGCAGATCGGCTGCATTGCGAAACGTGAGAATGCCGGAAAAGGAGATGAAAAAATCCATATCCAGCGCTGCACGGGCCACAGCTTCGGTTTCGGTAAAGCAATGAAACACCCCGCGTGATCGGGCTTGACGGACATGGGGATCGACTGCCTCGACAAAGCCGCCCTCTTCTCGCAGGATAGCCAGGGTGTCGACGGACGCGCTGCGCGTATGGATGATGAGCGGCAAATCGGTGATACGCCCTGCACGGATGTGGGTGCGAAACCGTTCGCGTTGCCAAGCCATGTCGCCCACGCTGCGGCCGTTGAGTCGGTAGTAATCCAACCCGGTTTCGCCAATGCCGATCACTTTGGGTCGCTCGGACCGGGTGATCAGATCGTGCAGGGTGGGCTCTTGTACGCCTTCGTTGTCGGGATGCACCCCCACGGTGGACCACAGGTTGGCGTGGTCACGGGCCAAAGCATGCACGCCCTCAAACTCTTCCAGCGTGGTGCAGATGCACAGGGCCCGGTTGACCTGCGCTTGCGCCATGGCGGCCAGGACGGTGGGCAGTTGTTCCCGCAGTTCAGGAAAGTTCAGGTGGCAATGGGAGTCTGTGAACATGCGAACAAAACCTGCTGTGAAAAACCATGAAACAGCCGACAACGACAGCCATGGGCGCAGCCCTGTCGCAAACAGCAGCGCATCGACCGCTCAGATGGTTTGCGTAGGGCGCTCGGAACCCAGGCTGGCGCCCAGGATTTCTTCGATTTTGATTTTCAGCAGCCGCGATTTCTCATCGGCTGGAAAACGGATGCCCACGCCACGTGTGCGCGAGCCCGATACCTTCGCGGGTGTGATCCAGGCCACTTTACCCGCCACCGGGTAGCGCTGAGGGTCGTCGGGCAGCGTGAGCAACACGTAAACGTCGTCGCCCAGGCGGTAGTCCCGCAATGAGGGTATGAAAATGCCCCCATCGGCAAACAAAGGAATGTAGGCCGCGTACAGCGCCGCTTTTTCCTTGATGGAAAGCTGGATCACGCTGGGGCGTGCTGCGTTGGCCGATGGAGAAGGGGCGGTGCTCATGGACGGTGAGTTTAGCGGCATTCAGGTCCTGCCCATGCGCGCCATCCTGCGGTGGCGCTGGTCAGATGGCTCCGCCGCCAGGGTTGAGTAGCTGTCGGGTACGAGCGGCCCAGGCTTCCTGCATCAGACCTGTATTGAATGGATGTTCCACCGTGCGGGCGGCCCCCATGAGTTCGCGCGACCAAGTGGCCAGCACCGCCCAGCGCGGAGCTTTGGGCAGCGTGTTGGCCGGGAAAAACCGGGGCATGGCGCCTGCGGCGGTGGCCATCAGATCGTGGCAGAGCTTTTGCAGCACAGCCAATTGGCGGGCTGCGGGCCAGTCGGCCAACAGGCTCCAATCGCCCCGGGCCAGGGCTTGTGGCAGTTGGGTCCAGACCTGCGCGTTCAAGCCACCGCGCGCCCAGTCGAGTGCGTCGGTGGGGCGCCCGCCAGCGGCTTGCAACCACACCTCGGCTTGTTCGCGTGTGGCCGCGTCCGTGCCGGGTTTGCCCAGGGCGCTGACTTGCGCCTGGAGCCAGTTCAAAGCGTCGTCGGGCGCTGGCCAGATCATGGCATGGCCCTGACAGCGGCTGCGAATGGTGGGCAGCAACTGGTGCGCAGCTTCGGTGGCCAGCACAAAACGCACCTCGCCCACCGGTTCTTCCAGTGTCTTCAGCAAGGTGTTCGCGGCCTCTGTGTTCATACGCTCGGCCGGATACACCAACACCACCTTGGTGCTGCCGCGCGAACGGGTGAACTGCGTGAAACCCACGGCGTCGCGGGCGGCTTCTACCCGAATCAGCTTGCTGGCCTTGCGCTTTTTGTCGTCTATCTCTTTTTGCGCGCTTTCATCCAGCGGCCAGCCCAGCTCCAGGCTCAGCGTTTCCGGCATGAGCACGCACAAATCGGCGTGGGTGCGCACGTCGATGGCGTGGCAGCTGCCGCAATGGCCGCAAGCGCCCTGCTCTGTCGGCTGTTCGCACAACCAGGTGCGCGCCAGCGCCAGCGCCAATTCATACTGACCCAGGCCCGACGGCCCTGACAGCAGCAAGGCATGGCCGCGTTGGGCCAGCAGACTGTGCAGTTGCTGTTGCAGCCAGGGCGCCAGTGGCGCGGCGGTGGACTTTTCAGGCGCGGTGCTCATGTCGACTCCTCTGGCGCCAGCCAGCCGTGTTGCACAAACGCCTGCCGCACGCTGAGCCACACCACGTCCACCGGCTGTTCGGCCGCAATGCGGACAAACCGGTCGGGTTGTTCGGTCATTCGATGGCCGTAGCCCGCTGCCACGCGGGCAAAAAATGCCACAGGCTGGGATTCAAAACGGTCGGGTACCCGCGCCGATGCCAGGCGCTGTGCAGCCACTTCGGGCGGCAGATCAAACCAGACGGTCAGATCGGGCTGGCGCAATGGGTCTGCGGTGTCGGGTCGGGCTTGTACCCAGGTTTCCAGCTGGCGCAGCACACCCAAGTCAAAACCGCGCCCATAGCCTTGGTAGGCAAACGTGGCGTCGGTGAACCGGTCGCACAACACCACCTCACCCCGAGCCAGTGCGGGTTCAATCACTTGCTGCAAGTGGTCGCGCCGTGCGGCAAACATCAGCAGCGCTTCGCACAGCGGGTCCATGGCATCGTTGAGCACCAGCGCGCGCAATTTCTCGGCCAATGGGGTGCCACCGGGCTCTCGGGTGAGCGTGATGCTGCGACCTTGCGCACGAAACGCGTCAGCCAAGCCCTCAATGTGGGTGGACTTGCCCGCGCCGTCGATGCCTTCAAAGCTGATAAAAAGTCCGGGCTGTGCCATATAAACAGTGGGTATCGGGGGATGCCAGGCAAAAGACCGCTCAGCGACCCAAAATGTAGCGCCGCACCGCCGCATTGTGCTCTTGCAACGTGGCGCTGAAATAGCTGGCTCCATCGCCCCGGGCAACGAAATACATGGCGTCGGTGGTCGCAGGCATCACCGCCGCCTTCAGCGAGTTACGCCCCGGTATGGCAATGGGCGTGGGCGGCAGGCCGGCACGGGTGTAGGTGTTGTAGGGGGTATCGGTTTGCAGGTCCACCCGCCGCAAGTTGCCGTCAAAGCGTTCGCCCAGTCCGTAGATGACGCTGGGGTCGGTTTGCAGCCGCATCCCGATGCGCAGGCGGTTGCTGAACACGCCGCCGACCATGGCACGGTCGCTCTCCAGCCCGGTTTCTTTTTCAATGATGCTGGCCAGAATCAGGGCTTCGTCTGGCGAACGCAGGGGGCTGTTGGGTGCGCGCTGCGCCCAGGCGATGTTTAACTGTTGCTCCATGGCCTGAGCGGCCTGCCGCAGCACAGCAGAGGCCGGGGTGTTTTTCGCCATGCGGTAGGTGTCGGGGAAAAACCGCCCCTCGGGGTGGCGCCCAGGGTAGCCAATGCGCGCCATCAGGTCGGCCATGCTCAAGCCGTCAATGTCTTGCTTTAGGTCGGGCGAGCTGCGCACCGCTTGCAGCACCTGGCGGATGTTCCAGCCTTCCAGCAGGGTCAGGCTGCGCAGCGCCTGTTCACCCCGCACCAGTTTGGACAACAAACTGGCAGGCGTGGTGCCCGGAGCCAGTTCGTAACTGCCCGCCTTGATCTGGCGCGATTCACCCGAGAGTCGAAACCAGGCGTACAGCAGCACGGAAGGCCCTTGAACGCCGGCATTGACCACCGTGTCGGCCACGGAACGGGCCGAACTACCGGGTGCAATGGTCACCTCCAGCGGTGCCTCGGCGCTCACGGTGTTGGGCATCTGCAGAGGGCGCTGCAGCCACCAGGCACCAGCAGCAGCGGCAGCGGCACCCAGACCCAGAATTGTCAGGGCAAGCAGCAGTTTCAGCAGGCGTATCACAGGAGGTTGGGCGTCTGGGAAAGGAGAGGGGGTACGTGCACAGCGGGGTACGCTGCAATGGGCGGGTGATCATAATCCAGCCATCTGAACGACGATGGAACCACCACCATGAGCAACGCACCCGCTACAGCCCCCGATTTCGCGCGCGTCTTTGATGCCCAAACCCTGGTGGGCGCAGCGCCCCTGCCCCATCTGGGTGTGATTCGCGTCCATGGCGCCGATGCCGCGAAGTTTGTGCACGGCCAGCTCACACAAGACTTTTCACTCCTGGGCTTGTCCGAAGCGCGTTTGGCCGCTTTTTGCTCGGCCAAAGGGCGCATGCAAGCCAGCTTTGTGGGCTTCAAGCTCAGCCACGACGATATTTTGCTGGTCTGCAGCCGCGACCTGTTGCCCGCCACCCTCAAGCGCTTGTCCATGTTTGTGCTGCGCGCGCAGGCCAAGCTCAGCGATGCCAGCGATGCGTTCGCCCTGTGGGGCGTGGCAGGGCCGACGCCGGTGGATGTGCCGCAAACGCCGTGGAGCCACACCACCGGGCCCGATGGCGCGCATGGTGTGCGCCTGTACCCCGGCGCTGGCGTGGCACGAGCCTTGTGGGTGCTGCCTGTGCAGGACGGTGCTGCGCCGCAGCCCACAGGCCCGCTGTTGGAGACGGCGCATTGGGCCTGGCTCGATGTGATGAGCGGCGTGGCCGCGGTCACGCAGCCCATCTTCGAAGCTTTTGTGCCGCAAATGCTCAACTATGAATCGGTGGGGGGTGTGAACTTCAAGAAAGGCTGCTACCCCGGCCAAGAGGTGGTGGCGCGCAGCCAGTTCCGGGGCACGCTCAAGCGCCGGGCCTACCTGGTGCAAGCCGATGCACCGCTGGCCGTGGGGCAAGAGGTGTTTCACAGCAGCGACACCGAGCAACCTTGCGGCACCGTGGCCGCCGCTGCGCCTTGCCCGGGCGGCGGCTGGCATGCCGTGGTGTCCATGCAGACGCGCGCGGCTGAGGCGGGCATGCTCAACGCGGTGGGCCCGCAAGGCCCGGCGCTGGCCCTGCTGCCACTGCCCTACCCTTTGCTCAACGATATTTAATGGCAATCCACCCATGTGCCTGATCGCCTTTGCGATTGACGCCCACGCAGCCTGCCCGCTGCTGATTGCAGCGAACCGCGACGAGTTTCTGGACCGCCCCACCGCGGGACTGCACCGCTGGTCTTTGCCTTCAGGCTCCGACGTGGTGGCCGGGCGCGACCTGCGCGACGGCGGCACCTGGCTGGGTGTGAGCCCAAACGGACGCGTGGCCATGCTGACCAATGTGCGCGACGCTCAGCCGGGCACCGCCCAGCGCAGCCGGGGTGAGTTGCCCACGCGTTGGCTCGCTGGCGCTCTGGACGGTGACGCCCTGCAGTCCAGCATCGACCCCGGGGCCTACGGCGGCTTCAACCTGGTCGTGGGCGATTTTCACCAGCGTTTTTGGGCCTGGCTGGGCAACCGCGACCCCCAGAACCCGCACCAAGCGCCATCGACCCACACGACCCGGCTGCACACGCAACGCTTGGGCGCTGGTATTTATGGCTTGTCCAACGCCACGTTGAACACCCCGTGGCCCAAGACGCAGCGGCTGACGCAGGCGCTGGGCTCATCGCTTGAGAAACTGGGGCAGGCTGAAAACGGCACCCCTTGGTGGGCCCACTTGCCCCCGGCTTTGGTTGACGAGCAGCAGGCCGCTGACGCGGATTTACCCAGCACCGGCGTGGCGCTGGCGTTGGAGCGCCACCTGTCCAGTCCGTTCGTGCGCATGCCTGAGCGCGGCTACGGCACCCGCAGCAGCTTGGTGGTGCGCGTCCAGCCGCATGCACGCACGCCTGGGCGGTGGCAGGTCAAGCTGGACGAATGGACCCATGCGCACAGCGCAGCTGCACCGAATATGCCCAAGCCCGTTGGGGGCTTGCAGCCCGAGCACCGCAGCGAAACACTGGTGTGGTGAAAACCGCAGAATCGGGTTCAAGCCTGTGTTTTCGGTGGCATTTTTTCCTCTCCCCCATCCTCTTCCCCCTCGGCTTCAACTTCCGTTTTTTTAACCGCCGCTTCAGAAGCCGTTGCAGCCGCCACAAAGCGGTCCAGCACGCTGGCCACGATGTTTTCTTGCGCCGCCACCGACGCCCTGGCCACAGCCAGCGCCAGTTCCAACTGCTGTTTCTCGGCCAGCAACCCATCGCCCCAGGCCTGTAGCCGGTCTTTGGCGGTGCTGAGCTGCTCCAGTGCTGCATCTTGCTCCACCAGACGCTGGCCCAGCGCCTCGGTGCGCCCCTGTGCAAAACCCAGCGCATCCTTCAGCGGCCGCAGGGATCGCACCTCTTCTTGTGCGGTGTGCAGATCGCTCTGTGCGCGAGACAAATCGCCCAACAGCCGCGCGTTCTCTTGCAGGGCGTGAACGGCTTCTTGCCGTTTGCCTGCCAAAACTTCGTTCACCGAGCGCAATTCGGCCTGCAGGTATTGCATCTGTTGCTCGTGCTTGCGCTGGTCTTGTTCGCGCTGCTCCTTGCTGGATTGCCGGAAATGCTCCAGGGCCTGGCGGGCATGCTGGTGTTTTTCTTCCAGCGACTGGCGGTGCCGCTCCTCAGCTGCAAGGCGTTCTTGCAAGTCCAACACCTGCTGGGTGAGCTGGGTGCATTCCAGGGTTTTGCGGCTCAACGCCTCGTTCGCTTTGCAGTGCCCCGCCTTTTCACTGACCAGCATGCGCTGGGTTTGCTCCAGCTGTTGGCGGGCTGACAGCGCTTCTGCTTTCAGGGCCGCTGCGGCTTGCTCGTGTTGGCTGATCTGCTCGGCGTGTTGGGCCTGGGCGGCTGTGACGCGCTCTTGCGCTTCCTCGTTCACCCGGGAGGCCAGGCGCCCGACGAGGTCCTGGATCGCCTCACTCACGGCCACCCGGCTGCCGGTGGCGGGGCCCTCTTCCTCCTCGATTTCTTTCAGATAGCGGTGGATGGTGCCCTTGGAGCCGGTATTCCCCAGTTCTTCGCGCACCGCATCAATCGACGGATAGCGCCCGCTGGCCAGCAGCCTATCGCGTGCGCGCACCACCTCAGATTTGTAGATTCCGGCTCTGGCCATGGGTTGCCTCGGTTATTTCATACTACAGTACGTAATATGATATTACATACTATTTTATCTTCTAGAAAATTTCATTTCTATATAAAATCACATAGAGTAATGGTTGATTATTTGTGGTGATCCGCGAAATCCACGTGGACAGGCGCGCTGGCGCATGCCGTGCGATGAAAAGGCGTTTTAGGGGTGGGGAAAGTGAGAAGCGGGCTGCGTGAGGGCGCGAAGTGATCGAAGTGATCGAAAAACACGTTTTCAGACCAGCCACGGTAGACAATGCGCGCCACGATGAAGATCAAGATCCCAAGCCAAAACCTCCAGCGGTTTTTTCACGCCCGCCACAGCGCCCGCCCATGAACCGTGTGGACCAGTACCTCCAGGCGGCAGAGCGCGACAACACGCGCAAAAGTTACGCTTCCGCTGTTCGCCATTTCGAAATCGAGTGGAAGGGCTTGCTGCCGTCCACCGCCGAGGCCATGGCCCGCTACCTGGCCGACCACGCCGCGACACACGCCATCAACACGCTGCGCCAGCGATTGGCGGCGCTGTCGCGCTGGCATGCCGACCACGGCTTTCCAGACCCCACCAAGTCGCCGTTGGTGCGCCAGGTTCTCAAAGGCATTCGTGCGGTCCACGCCGTGCCAGACAAGCGGGCACGGCCTCTGGAGTTGGTGGTGCTTCAGCAGGTGGATGCGTGGCTCGGCGCTGCCATTGAGCAGGCCCGCAGCACCGGTGACCAGCAGGCCTTGCTTCGCCACACGCGCAACCGCAGCCTGATGCTGCTGGGTTTTTGGCGTGGCTTTCGCTCCGACGAGCTGGTCCATCTGCGCGTGGAACACACCGAAGTCACCCCCGACCAGGGCATGACCTGTTACCTGGGTCGCAGCAAGACCGACCGGCAGCTGCAGGGGCGCGTCTTCAAATGCCCGGCGTTATCGCGCCTGTGTCCCGTGAGCGCCTTCAACGACTGGATCGAGCTGACCGGTTTGACCGAGGGCCCCGTGTTCCGAAAAATCGACCGCTGGGGGCACCTGGGTGAGGAAGGCCTGCATGCCAGCAGCTTGATCCCGGTGCTGCGCAGCCTGTTCACAGAAGCGGGTGTCGATTCGCCCCAGGCATACAGCAGCCACTCCATGCGCCGCGGCTTCGCAGGCTGGGCCCGAGCCAGCGGCTGGGACATCAAGGAACTGATGGAATACGTGGGCTGGAAAGACGTCAAGTCGGCCATGCGCTACCTGGAGGTCTCCGGTGCCAATCTGCAAGCCCGGTTCGAGCAAGGGCTTGGCAAGGGTGGATAGACAGGGCCGCAGCGGTGGCCCCCCACAGGTACGCAGTGCCCTCAAAGGCTTTTGACCATCTCCACATGGTCAATGCCCGCTTCCACAAACGGCTCGCCCCGGCATTCAAAGCCCAGACGGGTGTAGAAACCTTGGGCGCTGCGCTGGGCGTACAGCACCACCTCGGTTGCGCCGTGTTCAAGGGCTGCGTGCATCAGGGCGTGCAGCACGTCGCGGCCCAGGCTGCCGCCGCGCAGCACGCGGTTCACCGCCATGCGACCCACTTTCACCGTGCCATCGCCCTTGTCCAGGTAGCGCCCGGTGGCCACGGGAACGCCCAGGCGGTTGTAGGCCACGGCGTGCATGGCGCTGGCGTCGGCCGCGTCCCATTCCAGCTCTTTGGGTATGCGCTGTTCTTGCACAAACACCTCGGTCCGGATGCGCTGTGCATCAGGCCCCAGCGTGCTCCAGGCGCCCACTTTCACCGCGCTCATGGCTTCGCCCGCTTCAAAACCCAGCATGATGTCGCGCAGGGCCTGCGGCACCGGGCGCGATTTTTGGGTGGCGGGGTCGGCGAACACGTAGACGATTTCGCCGGTGATCAGATACTCGTCGCCCCGGAAAATGGCGCCGGTGAAGGTCATGGACGAGCTGCCAATGCGGCTGCACTTCATGGCCACCTCAATCTGGTCGTCCACCCGCGCCGAGGCGTGAAATTCGACCGTGGCTTTCACCACGTACAGGTCGCCTTGCAGCGCGTCCATGGTGTCCTGGTACGGCAGACACAGCGCACGCCAGTAATCCGAAATGGCGGTGTCGAAGTACATGAGGTAGTGGGCGTTGAACACGATCTTTTGCATGTCCACCTCGGCCCAGCGCACGCGCATGCGGTGGAAAAAGCGAAAGTCGGTGCGTTTCAGGGTGCTCATTCAGGTGTCTCCAAAAGCATGGCGCAGCGCGCGGGCGGCGTCGTTGTGGGCGGTCAGCGCTTGGGGAATGGCGCGACCGAAGTTGATGAATCCGTGTACCACCCCGGCGTAAATCTCCAGGTCCACCGGCACACCGACCATGCGCAGGCGGTCGGCGTACAGCAAACCTTCGTCGGTCAGCGGGTCGCATTCGGCCAGGCCCACCCAGGCGGGCGCCACACCGTCCAGCTCGCGCACGTGCCCGGTCGTATCCACCCCGTCCAACGGGGCAAATCGCCAGTCGTCCCGGTCGGCGGGGCAACGCAGGTAGTGGTTAAAAAAGTAGCTGATGTGCTGCTCTTCCAGCAGAAAGCCTTTGGCAAAGGTGTGGTGCGAAGGCGTGTTTTGGTGGCCAGCGCAGCCGGGGTAAAACAGCAATTGCAATGCCAGCGGCCAGCCTGCGTCGCGGGCGCCAATGGCCGTGACCGCTGCCAGCGTGCCGCCCGCGCTGTCGCCACCCACGGCGATGCGAGAGCTATCCAGCCGCAACGCCGCCGCGTGTTCGCGCAACCAGGCCAGGCTGTCCCAGGTGTCTTCTACGGCGGTGGGGAATTTCCATTCCGGTGCCAGCCGGTAGTCCACCGACACCACGGCGCAGTGGGCCAAGTGCGCCAGATGGCGGCACAGCCGTTCGTGGCTGGCCACGCTGCCCACGGTAAAGCCGCCGCCATGCAGGTACAACAGCACCGGCAGCGGCTGCTCAGCCTGCGGGGCAAACAGGCGGGCGGGCAGCGCAAAGCCATCGCGGGCCGGTATCTTCAGGTCTTCAACACGCGCCAGTTTGTGGGGGGCTATGTCGAGCACAGTGGCACCTGCTTCGTAAAACTGTTTGGCTTGGGTGGGCGACAGCGCATGCATGGGCGGGTGCCCGGCGCGGGCGATGCGGTCGAGCAGGCCGCGCATGAGCGGCGTGAGCAGGGCCCGGGGATTTGGGTGGTGCGACATGGGTGGGCATTGTGGCTGTCTTTTGCGGGACCGGTCGTCGCGTGGGTGGCATAGGCACCGGGCGGGCGCAGCCGTATAGTTTTGTTTTTTTAACCAGAACACGAGACACCCATGGCCCAAATTCTGTATGTGACCAACATCCTGATCGAGTTCGGCGCGCTGGCGCAGTTGCAGGCCGAGTGCCAGCGGGTGGGCATCACCCGCCCGCTGATCGTGACCGACGCCGGCGTGAAAGCCGTGGGCCTGCTGGACAAAGCGCGGGCCGCCCTGCCCGGCTTGCCGCTGGCGGTGTTTGATCAAACGCCGTCCAACCCAACCGAAGCCGCCGTGCGTGCGGCCGTGGCGGTGTACCAGCGCGAGGGCTGCAACGGGCTGATTGCGCTGGGCGGTGGCAGCGCCATCGACTGCGCCAAGGGCGTGGCCATTGCCAGCGCCCACGAAGGCCCGCTGAAAACCTACGCCACCATCGAAGGCGGATCGCCCAAAATCACCGACCGCGTGCCGCCGCTGATTGCGGTGCCCACCACCGCCGGCACCGGCAGCGAGGTGGCGCGCGGCGCCATTGTGATCGTGGACGATGGCCGCAAGCTGGGCTTTCACAGCTGGCACCTGGTGCCCAAAACCGCCCTGCTCGACCCCGAACTCACGCTCGGCCTGCCGCCCCTGTTGACCGCCGCCACCGGCATGGACGCCATCGCCCACTGCATGGAAACCTTTATGGCCGCACCGTTCAACCCCCCGGCCGACGGCATAGCGCTCGACGGCCTACAGCGCGGCTGGGCACACATTGAACGCGCCACACAAAACGGACAAGACCGCGAAGCGCGCCTGAACATGATGAGCGCCAGCATGCAAGGCGCCATGGCGTTCCAGAAAGGGCTGGGCTGCGTGCACAGCCTCAGCCACAGCCTGGGCGGCGTGAACCCGCGCCTGCACCACGGCACGCTGAACGCCATGTTTTTGCCAGCGGTCATTGCCTTTAATGCAGGGGCCGAGAGCGTGCAGAAAGAGCGGCGCCTGGAGCGCATGGCCCAAGCCATGGGCCTGGGCAGCGCGGCCGACCTGGGCCCCGCCATTCGCGACATGAACGCCCGCCTGGGCCTGCCGTCAGGCCTGGCCGCGATGGGCGTGACGCCCGACCTGTTCGACAAGGTGATTGAAGGTGCCCTGGCCGACCACTGCCACAAGACCAACCCGCGCCTGGCCAGTGTGGCGGATTACCGGGCGATGCTGGAATCTTCTATGTGAGGCTTTGCTTCAATGCTCGTGATGGTGGTGCAGCCGCGCACCCACATGCACCTCGCCCCGGGCTTCGGCCAGTTCCACCTGGCGCTGGCGTTCGGCCAGGTGGGCTTTCTCTTCGGGGGTGCGCTTGTCGTGGCATTGCGGGCAGCTCACGCCTTTGACGTAGTGCGGTGACGCCTTGTCCTCGGCGCTCAGCGGCCAGCGGCACGAGCGGCACAGGCCGTAGGGGCCGGGTTGCAGGCCGTGGCCCACGCTCACGCGTTCGTCGAACACAAAGCACTCGCCTTCCCAGGTGCTTTGCTCGGGTGGAATTTCTTCCAGGTATTTGAGGATGCCGCCTTCCAGGTGGTACACCTCGTCAAAACCGTGCATTTTCATGAGCGCGGTGGACTTTTCGCAGCGGATGCCGCCGGTGCAAAACATGGCCACCTTGGGTTTGTTCGGCCCTTGCAGCGCGGGCTGGGCGTCCAGCCAGGCGGGCAGTTCGGTGAAGGTTTTGATGTTGGGGTTGATCGCGCCTTTGAACGTGCCAATGACCACTTCGTAGTCGTTGCGGGTGTCGATCAGCACCACGCTCGGGTCGGCCAGCAAGGCGTTCCAGTCTTGCGGCTTCACGTACTGGCCCACGGTTTTGTTGGGGTCCAGTTCGGGCACGCGCAGGGTGACGATTTCTTTTTTCAGCCGCACCTTCATGCGCAAAAACGGCGGCTTGTCGGCCCAGGCTTCTTTGTGTTGCAGGGTGGCCAGGCGCGGGTCGGCGTGCAGGTGGGCCAGCACGGCGCGAACGCCCGCCTCGGGCCCGGCAATGGTGCCGTTGATGCCTTCGCTCGCCAGCAGCAGCGTGCCTTTGACCTGGTGGGCTTCGCAGCAGGCCAGCAAGGGCTCGCGCAGGGCCTGGTAGTCGGGCAGGTCCACAAACTTGTACAGCGCGGCGGTGAGGTAACGCGCTGGCGGGGTGTCGGCAGGGACCACGGCGGTGGCGGTGTGGGCTGAAGGGGGATTAGTCACAAAAGTCATAGGGGAATTATCCTCTTCCCGGTTTGGGTTGTTCCAGCTATGTACGGCTAGGTTTCGTTCCGGCTTCCGACATCAAATCGGCTCCACACACGACAAATCAGGCTGCTCCAGCCACTGCGCGAACTCATCGGCCAGTTGCTGGCTGGCGGCGGTGGCGCCTTGCCAGGCTTTCATGCGCCCGGCCAGGTCTTGGCCATAGTGGGTGAAGTCGTTGCGGTCGGGCAGTTTGCCGTTGGGCAAGGTTTTGACCCAGGCGGGGTCGGGTGCCAGCAACAGCATGTTGTCCAGCGCCGGGCTGGCGCGGTGGCGGCGCTTCCACACCTTGTCCAGCCAGCCGGGCACCACCGCCTGCTGAAAATGCGGGTACAGCACGATGGGCGCGGTGGCGGGCGGCCGGTAGCGCAGGTGCAGGTGGTAGTCGGTGATGCCACCGTCCCAATACGCCCCCGGCGGCGCGCCTGCAATGCCGTGCACCGCGCGCAGCGCAAACGGAATGGAGCAACTGGCCTGCAAAGCGTCCATGAAGTTGTGGCTGTTCAGCGGCACCTGGCGGGTGCGAAAGTCCTGGGTGCCAAAAGGCAAAACCGCCGCCTGCCCGGTGGCGCTGTGCGAAGAAAACACCACCCGCTCCAGCCAGGCCCCCAGCGCCTTGCGGTGCACGGCATTGGCGGCAAACGCACCGGCATAACCCAAAGGCGTGCGCAGCGGGCCTTCTTGCGCCAGCACATGGCGCCCGCGCGATGCCACCAAATGCAGCAAAAAACGCGGGTGGCTCAGCACCTCTTGCACGCGCCCGCCGTAAAACTGCTGCAGGCTGCGGCCAAACTGCTCGCTCACCTGGCTGGCCGTGGGGCGTTTTTTACCGGGGTGCGGCTCGTAATGCTGCGCAATGTAGTCGCGCTCCAGCCGCTCAAAGGCCGCCACCGATTGGTCCAAACACGCCGTGGCCATGCGCCACGCGCCAATGGACGCGCCCACCAAGTGCACCGGCTGCTGGCTCTGTGGCAACCATTGGCCAAAAATGAAGCGGTCCAGCGGCCCAAGAATCAACCCCTTCGGCCCGCCCGCTGCGGCGGGAATGATGCCCACGTCTTGCGGGCGCAGGCCGTGCTGTGCCAGGTGTTGGCGTGCTTTGGGACCGGCGTACAGGCGCAGGGCGCGGGGTGTTGATGGCATGGGTGCGGGTTAAGGCTTAGCAGCCATTCTCATGTTGAACCACGCGCAGAGCCCCCACCCCAACCCTCCCCCAGAGGGGGAGGGAGCCAGACATGGCACGCTCAGGCGTCTCACAGCCGGGGGTTTCTTGCTCCTTCCTCCTCTGGGGGAAGGTTGGGATAGGGGCACCGCAACGGGTAATGTCCCGCCCCTTCCCCCTCTGGGGGAAGGTTGGGATGGGGGCATGCGTCCAAGAGCAAATGCGGTTCATCGTGGCGGGGTTCTGGGAATATCGGCCATGTCAGGCTGCTCCCCTCCTAAGGCAGCTAGGCGCTTGGCAGCCTGGATACGGACGAAGGCCTTGATGGCTTCCTTAAACAAATCGGCTTTGTCCATGGCGGGATCGGCCACCTCAAGAGCCCGCTGGTACAGCGCGTCGTCAATGGACACCGTGGTTCGCATAACAAACTCCATTTATCAATCAAGATGACATCTTGAATCACATTGCACTGTTCGGGTGCTTCTGCCCCCGCATACTCACTTCTTTACACCCTGCAACTTGGCAAAGGCCGACGCCATGGCCGAAGCGGGCGCGGGTGCCGAGGCCTGCGCGCCCCGGGGGCCGGGCCGCTGGCCTTGGCGGGCGGGTTCAAAGCGGTTGTCTCGCGGGCCACCGTCGCGCCCCGAAGACGCGGGCGCGTCGCCCAGCTTCATCGACAGACTAATGCGCTTTCGCGCCACGTCCACCTCCATCACCTTGACCTTCACGATGTCGCCGGTCTTGACGATCTCGCGGGCGTCGTTCACGAACTTGTGGGCCAGCTGGCTCACATGCACCAAGCCGTCTTGGTGCACGCCCAGGTCAATGAACGCGCCAAATTGCGCCACGTTGCTCACCGTGCCTTCCAAAATCATGCCCTCGCGCAGGTCGCTGATGTCGTTCACGCCGTCGTTGAAGCGGGCCACCTGAAAGTCAGGGCGCGGGTCGCGGCCCGGTTTTTCCAGCTCGGTCAAGATGTCTTTGACCGTGATCACGCCAAACTTTTCATTCGCAAACAGCTCAGGCCGCAGGGTTTTCAGCATGTCGGCCCGGCCCATGAGCGCGGCCACCGGCTGGCCGGTTTTGGCCATGATCTGCTCCACCACCGGGTAGGTTTCGGGGTGAACGCCCGTCATGTCCAGCGGGTTGTCGCCCCCGCGAATGCGCAAAAAGCCCGCGCTTTGTTCAAAAGTTTTCGCGCCCAGGCCGGCCACGTCCATCAATTGCTTGCGGTTCTTGAAAGCGCCGTTGGCCTCGCGCCACCGCACCACCGCCTTGGCCACGCTGCCCGACAGGCCCGACACCTTGGACAACAGAGGCACGCTGGCCGTGTTCAAGTCCACCCCCACGCCGTTCACGCAGTCTTCCACCACCGCGTCCAGCGTGCGCGCCAGGTCGCTCTGGTTCACATCGTGCTGGTACTGGCCCACGCCAATGCTCTTGGGGTCGATCTTCACCAGCTCGGCCAGCGGGTCTTGCAGGCGCCGGGCAATGCTGGCCGCGCCGCGCAGGCTCACGTCCACGTCCGGCATTTCCAGCGAAGCAAATTCGCTGGCGCTGTAAACGGAAGCGCCCGCCTCGCTCACCACCACCTTTTGCAGGCCATGGCAAGGGTGGCCGGGCTCGGCGCCCTTCTGAATCAGCTTGATCAAATCGGCGGCCAGTTTGTCGGTTTCGCGGCTGGCGGTGCCATTGCCAATGGCAATCAGGTTCACGCCGTGCTTGTCACACAGCTTGATCAGCGTGTGCAGCGAGCCGTCCCAGTCGCGCCGGGGCTCGTGCGGGTACACCGTGGCCGTGTCCACCAGCTTGCCCGTGGCGTCCACCACCGCCACCTTCACACCCGTGCGAATGCCCGGGTCCAGCCCCATCACCACACGCGGCCCCGCCGGTGCAGCCAGCAGCAGGTCACGCAGGTTGTCGGCAAACACCTTGATGGCCACCGCCTCGGCGCTCTCGCGCAGGCGGGCAAACAGGTCGCGTTCGCTCGACAGGCTCAGCTTCACGCGCCACGTCCAGGCCACGCATTTGCGCAACAGGTCGTCGGCCGCCCTGCCCTTGTGGCTCCAGCCCAGGTGCAGCGCAATGCGGCCCTCGGCCAGCGAAGGCACGGCCAAACGCGAAGCGCCGGTGGCAGCTTGCGCCTCGGGCGGATCGGGCAACACCAGTTTGGCGTCCAATATTTCCAGCGAACGGCCCCGAAACACCGCCAAAGCGCGGTGCGACGGCACGCGGCCCATCGGCTCGGCGTAATCAAAATAGTCGCGGAACTTGGCCACGTCAGGGTGGTTTTCATCTTTGCCCGCCACCAAGGTGCTTTTCAGCAAACCCTCGGCCCACAGCCATTCGCGCAGGTTCTGCAGCAGCGCGGCGTCTTCGGCCCAGCGCTCGCTCAAAATGTCGCGCACCCCGTCCAGCACAGCGGGCACGTTCGAAAAATCGGGGCCGGGTTTGCCATCGTCCAACACCTGCGCGGGCTGGGTGAACGCGGCCGCTTCGGTGGCCGGGTCCAGCGTCGGGTCGGCAAACAGCTTGTCGGCCAGCGGCTCCAAGCCGCATTCGCGGGCAATCTGCCCCTTGGTGCGGCGCTTTTGCTTGAACGGCAGGTAAATGTCTTCCAGCTCTTGCTTGGTGGGCGCGGCGGCAATGGCGGCGCGCAGCGCGTCGGTCAGCTTGCCCTGCTCGTCAATGGCCTTGAGCACCGCACCGCGCCGGTCTTCCAGCTCGCGCAGGTAGCCCAGCCGCACCTCCAGCTCACGCAGCTGAATATCGTCCAGCCCGTTCGTGGCCTCTTTGCGGTAGCGGGCAATGAACGGCACCGTGGCCCCGCCGTCCAGCAGCTCCACCGCCGCCTGCACCTGGTGCACCCCAACCCGGATTTCTTGCGCGATCTGCGCGATGATTTTTTGCATGTCCCAAGGGGCGCCAAACGCCCTAGTTCAAACGAAGCGGGGAAGTTTGCCACACAGGGGCGGCGGTCGATTTCGGTGTGCTGGAAACGGCGCGCCGTCCATCACATCGGTTTTCCGCTCGCTCGGAAGGGCCTGGGCTCATTCGGCCAGGTTCCCCAGTTCCCGTTCAATCTGCTCGATGCTGGGCAAGCTGGTTTGCAACTCTTCGGGCAGGGATTCGAGCAGTTTGTACTCCGCAATGCCCATGGGCTGCGCCTTGTCGCCCAGGGCGTACTCGGCCACCACCTTGTTTTTGCTCTTGCACAGCAACAGGCCAATGGTCGGGTTGTCGAGTTCATGCTTCACCTGCCGATCCACCGCCGTCAGATAAAAGCCCAGTTGCCCCAAATGCTCGGGCTTGAACTTGCCAGCCTTGAGCTCGATCACCACATAGCAGCGCAACTTGAGGTGGTAGAACAACAGATCGATGAAAAATTCGTCGCCGCCCACATCCAGCAGCACCTGCCGCCCGACGAAGGCGAAGCCCGCACCCAGCTCCAGCAGAAATTCGGTGACGTGCTTCACCAAGGCACGCTCAATGTCCCGCTCCTGCGCCTCGTCGCTCAGGCCGAGAAAGTCAAAGCGGTACGGGTCTTTGAGCGACTCGCGGGCCAGATCGGACTGCGGTTTGGGCAAGCTGGCCGGGAAATTGGTGACCGCCGACCCGCTGCGCTCCAGCAGGCGGGTTTCAATCTGCATCGCCAGCACATTGCGCGACCAGTTGTGCGCGATGGTTTTGGACGCATACCAGCGGCGCTCAGCCTCCGTGTTCAACCGGTCCAGCAAGACCAGGTTGTGGCCCCAGGGAATTTGTGCAACAGCCTGCTGCACAAATGCCGCCTCGGGCCATGCCTCGGCAAAAGCCCGCATGTACTTGAGGTTGCGGGGAGAAAACCCCTTCATCTCCGGGAAGGCGGTGCGCAGGTCGTGCGCCAGCCGCTCGATCACCTTCGCGCCCCAGCCCTGCTCAGCCTGCCGCACCAGAATGTCGCGCCCGATCTGCCAGTACAGCAAGACCAGCTCGCGGTTCACCGCCAGCGCCGCACGCTGCTGGGCGCTGTGGATGCGGTTTTTCAGGTCGTGCAGCCAGTCGGCGTAGCCGTCGGGCGCGGGCGAGAGGGATGCGGGTTGATCGCTCATCTCAATGCCTCCTTGATGCGTTCATATCGTTTGTCTAGAAAGAGCGAACGGGTTGCAGCTTGCCACAGGCTGGGTGGCCAGAACTTGGAGCGGCTGATCCCTCTACTCGGTGGTTCCCGTCGATTGCCTTCAAACTGTTATCTGATATTCATGGTTCCTCTGCATTGAGGAAACTTTGTGCAACCCCAAAATTTCATACCAACATTTTGGCCTTGCTTTGTTTCCCGAATAACCATCGTACTGCCGCATTTTGGGCAACCTGGGATATCACTCTTTTCTTTTTCGGCGACAATATTTTTTACATGCATAACATGCTCACGATTTGTTTTAAATAATGCCGCAAGTCTTCCTTGCTCTATTTTTTTCGTGATTTCTACAACTTGCGAGGCTGTTAGAACCGGTGTTCTTTTTGATTTAATATACCGGGCATATCCTCCGCCATAGGTTACATTTTCAGGCATTTCCGTTTTAAATGTGCTATCTCCAACAAAGACAATCACGGAATGCAATTGCTGATCATTAAGTCCGAGCAAAGTTTCAAGGGTTTTTAAGTGCTTGTAGTTCTGATGCAATGGATTCTGAAATTTATTAGAATGTTTATAAATCTTCTGAGTCCATGTTTTTTGGGTGGGGCTTCCAAATATCCATCCTTTCATGTTTTTAGTTTCAACCACAAATACACCAAATTCAGAAACGAGGATGTGATCAATCTGCGTACTTCCATCTTCTGTTGGCAGGGTAACATTTTTGATTAGATGGTATTTTTCTTTGTCAAGTAGAAATTTGACAGACGAATTGACGGCAAACTCGCCAGCTACACCTTTAAACCATGATGATTTTAAAATGCTTGCAAGGATTACTATTGGTATCAGATACCACAGAGCGCCGAATATTTGGTTGATGAGTGGTGAAAGGTCCATTTATATAATTTCTTATTTGTGCTGTAATTGAATAGATTAATTTGCCAAATGAAATGTGGCTTGAATCAATTAATTGGAGAATTAAGGATCAGGTCCACCCTTATCCTCAAGACTACGCGGGAACAAAATGACAAGAGAAATTATCAAGAAAATACAGGGTCAAAAATACAGAGACAGGTCTTGTATTGCAACAACTCCATTTGCCAATCCAGCGGTTGCACAAACATTGGGGTGAGGCTTTGTATTGCGCAGATCGCCAGAGAATTCACTATTCAAGGGTATTGACATGGAGTGATATTGCATAGCTGGATGTATCAATACAAGACCTGACCCCGAAGTTCTTGACCCCGAAGTTCTGCTATTTTTCAGAGTACTTTGTATTTGTAAGTTATTGATTTTTATAGGTCAATATTATATAAAACTAGATTTTGCAGAGTTTCGCTAGAGTAAGTATCCAGACCGGTTGAGCCTAAGGTTAGACCTCATAGTCTGCTCTGCGCTTCGGCAGGCGTGATTGGTTTGCCTGAAGCGTCCGCCAGAACGAAGACTTCTTTGCAAACTGAGCAGTAGTACCCGTGGTCGCCGAAGTTAAATTCACCATACTTCGCCACCGGCGTTTTGCACGATGGGCAGTAAGGGTTCTTGTTTTTGTCCCAGTAGATGCCACCAAGAAGGGTTCTTCGCTCTTCCCCAAGCTTTGGAATTAAGAATGCGAGCAATGCCACACTGACCAGCAGTGAAAGACACAAAAGGGCGAAAAGGGTTTTTGGTGACAATGTTGTTGTTGCCCAGTTCGCAAAGTTATCCCATGCGCTCGGAAAGCCCCAGGTGATGATGAAGACGCTCGCGGTTGCCAGTCCCGTTACGAGCCAACCAGCAACGTTCTCTAAGAGGTGTTCTTTGATTCGTTTGAACATTTTAGTCGGTGAAATGTGAAGCCTAACGATTGAACTAATAGGAGAGCAAAAGCGAAGCTTTTGCAAGTCCAGAGAGCGAAACATGCGGTGTTGAGTGACTTGTTAAGTCATCCATAAAAATTTTTTATTATAATATTTCTATATAAATCAATAATTTAGGCTAAAAATCCACTTCTTCCCAGAGTGAAAAAATTTATATAAATAACTTAGCACTTTGGACTCCGCGTTATAACCCCTGGTATTTTAAAGAAAGTGCCGTCACCTCGTCCGCAATGAAAGAAGCCCCACCGTTTTTCAGGGTCATGCAGGTCAATTTGACAAATGTGATGATCTCTTGGGTTTACTGTTTCGGAGAAAATGCTAAATCTTAATTCTTCAGTATTTATCTCTACGATTAAACCAGAGAAATCCAAGTTATAGCACCCCTCTAGAATCTTGTGCTTGTCGTTCGGAAAGTTGTCTTTATACATTGCATTGTATCTTGGCTGAAAGTAACGAATCAGGCCTGCTTCGATTAGGCAGATTTGCTCATATTTAGATAGATGATTGTCTCGAATTCTTCTGAATCTATTCAGATCTCTATAGTCAGAAATGACGTTTCCTGCTCTTCCGTCCATTTGGTGAATTATTCGGTATGGTGCGTATTCAAATGTCAGGATTTGGATTTCTGAATCGGGAGACTCGTATTGTGCCTGTGCAAGGATTTTTTGGAGCGTTGAATGGCTTTTTAGCCTTTCGAAAGCTGTCCTTGAACCATCACCGAAAGCTTGACCGATGTATAGAACTTCTAAATTTCTAAGTTCAGAGTTTTTAAGATGCCAGCCCATGCCCATTGCCACGATATTGGCTGGAAGGTGTCTAACTTCAGTTCCTGCCGAATCTAGCGTGAGTATTTCTTTGTGGGGGTATTTAGAGAGTTTGACGTGAGTTGCTCCGTCAAGCAGCGGGAATTCGAATAAAAATTCTTGCTCTCTAAATTCTCCTTCGACTCGATAATTGGTTGTTACGCTGAGCTTGCCGCTCTCATAGGTAAGGGAGTCTTTTGAGAATGAAATTGCTGGGGATTTGCATATTAAATATATATGGCAATTATTGGCAGCATCTTGCTCGTTAGCCCCCATCGTTCCTCCAGTCATAAACTGGCTTGCAGATGTCATTAGCCAGCGGGCAGAGAAAAGATTCACGGCAAATTCTGATAGGTATAGTTTTTTAGAGTCTTCCATAGTGCTTCGGTCTTGTCTGCATGTGGGTACTAAATTTGATGTAGACAACTTTTCACCGGATATGACCGGCTGCAGTCCGATGAAATCGGTTGCACTATTATCAAAGAATCCTTTGAAACCATATACTTACCTCCGTGGACTGTACAAAACATTTAGGTATAACAGAATCAACAAAGTCGTCGCTGCAAAAAATTACAACAAGAAATAATGCACCAGAGCTTGGCGCTCGCTAATGGCACGAAAAAACTCAGCGACACGGGTTTGCATAGCTTCAGCCCTCCCTAGCATCTTCGCTGCTTCTGCAGGTGTACTGGCATCTTTGTGCGCCAGCGCATGATTCGCTGCTTAGCTTTCTGCCAGTTGGTTTGTGAGTCCTGAACGACAAAGCCTCTCGGCCCGATGGTTCGGCCCGGCGTCGTCGCGGTGATGTATATGGATGTTTCATGGCCTCCCTTTAGGCTGGAACGTGTTGTTTTGTTTTCCGTTCAGAGTTGCATTCTGCAACAACTTGTGACGGTTGCTAGTCATTTGCAGCGCCCTACCCGCCTCCGCCTCGTTCGCCAGCCGCTGCAGCGGCTGGGTCCAAACCGTCCGGTAGGGGTCGAACCAGCTGCCCGGGGGAAGACCCTGTCTATCGTTTTGGTAAAAAATCACCATTTTTCTATCAAAATAAAGCCTCCTCTACCCAAAAAAACGCGATGACCGATACCTCTGTGGGTTTCCAGCGCTTGGCCCAGCTCCACAGCATTCGCCTGGTGCAGCCGCTGCTCATCCGCAGCCACCTGGGGGCCGTGCGCCAGCGCGAGGTTGTGGATGGCCAGGCCTTGCTCACTTGGCCTGCGCAGTACCAACCGTCGGACAGTTTTCGGGGGCATTTCGAGTTCGGCCTGAAATACGAGCGGCTGCATTTCGAGTTTTTCTCGCGCCTGTTTGCCGCCTTGGACCCAGAGGACGTGGCGGCCTGGGTGCGCGATGAACCCACGGGCCGCTACGCCCGCCGCACCGCGTTTCTGTACGAGTGGTTCACCGGGCGGCGCCTGGATGTGCCGGACGCGGCGGCCAATGTGGCTTATGTGGACGCGATGGATGCCGGGCAGTACCTGACCGCGACACGAGCGGACCGGGTGCGGCGCTGGCGGGTCAACAACAACCTGCCGGGGTCGCCTGCGTTGTGCCCGCTGGTGTATCTGGGGCCGCAAGCCGAGCGGGGCTGGCTGTACGACGTGGCCGCAGGCGTGCAAAGGCTGGACGATGCCTTTGGCCCGGAGTTGCTGCTGCGCAGCGCGGCCTGGCTGACGTTCAAGGAGTCGCGCGCGAGTTTTGCGGTGGAGCACGAAGCCGACCAGGACGACAAGGTTCGCCGTTTTGCAGCGGCCATGGGCGAGTTCAGCGGGCGGCTGGACGACGCCATGGCGCCCGAAAACCTGCTGACCTTGCAGAAGGTGGTGTTGGGGCAGCACGCGTTGCGGGTGGGTATGCGCCAGTCGCCGGTGTTTGTGGGGCAAAGCACTTTTCGGGCGCAAATCGTGCACTACATCGCCCCGGATGAAGACCGGGTGCCCGGCATGCTGGACGCGCTGCGGCTGACCGAGCGGCGCACGCGGGGCGCCGACAGCGTGGCGCGTGCGGCGGCGGTTTCGTTTGCTTTTGTGTACCTGCACCCGCTGAGCGACGGCAATGGGCGGGTTCACCGATTTCTGGTGAACCACCTGCTGGCGGCAGACAAGGCGGTGCCGCCAAACATTGTGGTGCCGGTGTCGGCGACGATTGCCGGATCGGCCCAAGGCCGGGCGCAATACGACCAGGTGCTGGAGGGTGTGTCCAAGCCGTTCATGCGGGCTTATGCCGACGGCTACCGCTTTGGGCCGCACCGGGTGTGCCCCGATGGCGTGGAAACCAACTTCGAGTTTTTGCAGGCGGATGACGCGCAACACGTCTGGCGTTACCTGGACCTGACGGCGCATGTGCACTACCTGAGCGACTTGCTGCGCCAGACCGTAGAACACGAAATGGCCCAAGAGGCGCTGCTGCTGCGCCAGCACGGCGAGGCCCGCGCCGCCATCAAGCGCTGGGTAGAGATGCCCGACGCCGACGCCGACCGCATCATCCGCTCGCTGTACGAGAACCATTGGGTGGTCAGCGGCAAGCTGTGCCAGGCGCTGCCTGCGATTTTTGAAGAAGGCGGGGCCTTTTATGGCGTGCAGGGCCACTTGGTGGAGGCGGTTCGTGTTGTGTTTGAGGACGGCGTGGGGGCTGCGCCGCGCCGGTGAGCGGCGACTGGTCCCAACACAACATGCAAGATGACCTGTTCGGCGCGCCACCCGCACCGCCGCCCACCCAACCCAAACCGCTCGCCACCGCGCCCGACTCGGTGGACGAAGACCCCGCCGCGCCAGCCGTTACCCGCCGCCGCTCGGGCGAAGTCCGCACCCTGCCCCACGACGAGACCACCCGCGCTCTGGCCGCCAGCCTGAACCCGCGCATACGCCTGGGCGCTTCGACCTGGAGCTACCCCGGTTGGGCTGGCATCGTGTGGGACGAGGGGCCTTACAGCGATGCGGTGCTGGCCAAAAACGGCCTGACGGCTTACGCGCAGCACCCGCTGCTGCGCTGCGTGGGCATTGACCGGTCGTTTTACCGCCCGCTGACCGAGGCGCAGTACGCACGCTATGCGAGCCAGGTGCCGGACGATTTCCGGTTTGTGGTGAAGGCGCCCGCGCTGGTGACGGACGCGCTGGTGCGCGGCGAACAGGGCCAGGGCCGCCAGCCCAACACGGCGTTTCTGGACCCGGCGCTGGCCACGCAGGAATTCATTGCCCCCGCGCTGGCCGGGCTGGGCGACAAGGTGGGTGCGCTGGTGTTTCAGCTCAGCCCGCTGCCTTTTTCACAATTGCAGCGCCTGCCGCTGGTGCTGGCGCGGCTGCGCGCCTTGCTGCGGGCGCTGCCCGATGTGCGCGGCGCCACGCCCGATGGCGTGGTGGCGGTGGAGGTGCGCGACCCGGAATGGCTTTCGCCGGTCATGGCGCCGCTGTTGGCGGACGTGCTCAAGGAAACCGGCGCCACCTATTGCCTGGGCCTGCACGCCAAGATGCCGCGCATGGCCGAGCAGCTGCCGCTGCTGCGTGCGCTCTGGCCGGGGCCGATGGTGTGCCGCTGGAACCTGAACCCGCTGCACGGTGCTTATGGCTACGAGGATGCGCAGCGCTCCTACGAACCCTACGACCGTATCCACGATGTGGACGAAGAGACGCGGGCGCTGATCGTGCGCACGGTGCGCGGCGTGACGGGCGCGGGGCAGAACGCCTTTGTCACGATCAGCAACAAGGCTGAGGGTTGTGCGCCGCTGTCGGCGCGGGCGTTGGCGCAGGGGGTGGCGGCGAATTCAGGTTTGGGAACAGCGCTTCGGTGAGGTTCTCGACTCAGAGGTCTGAGAACGGCGAGTTTCGCGAAGGTCAGGCGGTTCTGACCTCTGCGAGCAGATCAGGATGACGATCCAGCAGTTTGAACAGCTTGACCAGGGACAGTGGCGGCTTGGTCTTGCCGTTCTCGTAGCGCGAGAAGGCGTTGACGCCACCGCCAAAGAGTTCAGCGGCCTGCCGCTGATCAAGATCGAGCTTCTTTCGAACCTTGGCGATGTAGCTGGGATCGACGTAAGCGGCATTCACCTGACGTTGAAACAGGCCGACCATCTCGCTGTAACGGTCGCCATGCTCGCGGGTCAAGACGACTTCACCGCAAGCCGGGCAAAAGTCTCCGGTCACCGCCGGGATGGTGGTGTTCTCGCCCTTGTAGATGTAGGGCATGTCGCGCGTGTCATGGATCAGTTCGGCCGCGCCACAGCATGGGCATTTCATGGTCATAGCTCCTTGAATGAAACGATCAACACGTCATCAATGACGGTCAGCTTCAGGTACACCTCATCACCGCCTGCCGTCTTGCCTCTGTACACGTCCTGCCACACACGGTGATCGGCATGGGTTGTCATGCTTTTGTAAAAGTCGGCGGAAGTGAGCGCCAGGACAACAGCACACATCCCGTCCAGAGTATCAATGCCGAGCTCACGCGCCCCGCTGAAGGCGCTGGCTGTGGCCCTAACCTGGCCCGCCTCCACCAAGGCTTTGACGGCTGGCAGCTTGCAGTGCGGTGTGATTTTTTCCATCGGCTAGAAATATAACCTAATCGGTGAATTTTTCCCATTTTCTGAAGCAGGACATGGGGTCAGGTTATTCGAGGCCGTTATCCGCCCGCCCGCAGCGCCGCCCGCAACCCCACCCCAATCTCAGGCCGCTCCGCAAACGGGTCGGCTGGGTTGGTGCCAGCCACGATGGCGTCAAAACGTTGCCGGGCGTTGCCCAGCGCTTTGGGGTGGCTGTAGATGTAGAACTGGTCGGCGCGCATGGCCTGGAACACCATCTCGGCCACCTGGGCGGCGGTGATCTTGCCGGAACTCACGGCTTTGTCGCTCATGGCCTGGCCGATCAGCTGGCTTTGCGTGGGCGTCTCGTCCACGAGTTCGGCGGGTTTGTTGCGGTGGCTCTGGCTGATGCCGGTGGGCACGAAATACGGGCACAACACGCTGGCGCTCACCTGGTCGCTCACCAGTTTCAGGTCTTGGTAGAGCGTTTCGGTGAGGCTCACCACGGCGTGTTTGCTCACGTTGTAGATGCCCATGTTGGGCGGGGTTAACAGCCCGGCCATGCTGGCGGTGTTGACGATGTGGCCTTGGTAGGCCGGGTCGGCCTTGGCGGCGGCGAGCATCATGGGGGTGAACAGGCGCACGCCGTGGATGACGCCCCAGAGGTTGACGCCCAGCACCCATTCCCAGTCTTTGACGGAGTTTTCCCAGATCAGCCCGCCCGAGCCCACGCCGGCGTTGTTGAACACAAAGTGCGGCGCGCCAAAGCGTTGTTGCACCTCGGCGGCCAGCGCTTCCATTTGCGCCGCGTTGGACACGTCCACCCGACGGGCGAGCACCTGCGCACCGGCGGCGGTCATTTCAGCGGCGGCGCGGTCCAGCGCGTCTTGCTGCACGTCCACCAGCACCAGGTTCATGCCCAGGCTGGCGCCGATGCGGGCGCATTCCAGGCCAAAGCCCGAACCGGCGCCGGTGAGCACGGCGGTTTTGTGTTTGAAGTTGTCGATCATGTGTTGTCTCCTGGGGGTTGTTGTCAAAGGCGCAGCATCTCGGTGTGCGCAATACCGTCTTCGTCGTACAGCTCGCCCACGGCTTCAAAGCCGTGTTGGCGGTAAAAGCTTTGCAGATGCGCCTGCGCGCCGATGCGGATGGGCTGCACGCCCCACAGGCTGTGCAGGCAACGCACCGACTCGGCCATGAGCACATGGCCCAGGCCGGTGCCGCGTGTGGCGGGCGCGGTGACCACGCGGCCAATGCTGGCCTCGGGGTACTTGAGGCCGGTGGGCACCAGGCGGGTGTAGGCCAGCAATTCGGGCTCATGGCCCGGGCTCAGGCGCTCGCCCAGCAGGTGCATGCAGGCTGGGTCGGCGCCGTCCAGGTCTTGGAACGCGCAGGTTTGTTCCACCACAAACACGGCGCTGCGCAGCTGCAGCAGGGCGTAGAGCGTGCGCGGGCGCAGCGCATCAAACGGCAGGCAGCGCCAAACCACCGAGGGAGCAACGGTTGGGCCCAAAGCGGTCGGGCTCAAGCGCGCACGGCCCGCAACACGAAGCCGATGCGCGGAAAGTGCACATGCAGGGTGCCCGCGCGCTCGTCGGTGCGCTCCAGCGTGTAGCGGGTGCGGGTGGCGGCGCGCAAGATGCCTTCGGTGGGCTCTTGCCCGAAGGCTTCGGCAGCCACGGTGACGCGGCTGCCCAGCGCAATGCCGTGTTCGTCCTGAAAAACATCGTCGCCCAGGGGCGCCGGTTGGGCGGCTGCGGCAATGGCAATGGCCTCGGTGGCGCTGAGCTTGCTCATCTGCCCATGCCCGATGGCGGCCATGCGGTCCATCCACTCGATGACCGCCGGGGTGGCGTTGAGAATGCCGGCCATGGCCGGGTTGACCACGCGGCTGAACCACAGCGGGTGGTAAGCGGCGAAGTCGGCCACGCAAGGTCGTTCGCCCAACAAAAAGGGCTGGTCTTCCACCAGGGTGGACAGGCGCCGCAAATAGCTTTTGTAAGCAGCGGTGGCGTCGCCGGGGCGCAGGCTGGACATGCCCGCGCGCATGGCGCCCCGGTCGGCGGCAAAGGCCTGGGCGGCTTCGGGGGGCTGCCCGGCAAACAGGGCGGCCGCGCCCGTGGGGCTGAGGTTGTGGCCCATGGCGGCCCAGAACAGGGTGCTGTCGGCCCACTGGGCCAGTACCCTGGCCATGCCCTTGAGGTGGTTGGGGTAGAGCGTGGGTGTGGGCTGGCGGTGTTCCAGCACATCGCAGATCAGCGCCGTGTCGCAATACACGTCGGCACCGATTTGCAGAAACGGCGTGCGGCGGTAACCGCCGGTGAGGGCCAGCACGTCGGGCTTGGGCATGACGCGCGGAATGACCACGCTCTGCCAGGCCAGCTGCTTGTGGCCCAGGATGAGGCGCACTTTTTCTGAAAAGGGCGAGCTGGGGTAGTGGTGGAGGATGAGATCGGACATGGTGGTGGTGCGTTGAGCGTTGGGCGTTGAACGTTCAGGTGGGCATGGCGCGGGCGATGATGGCATCAAAGTCCACCCCCGCGCCCAGCGAGCCGAAGCTGTGGCCCCAGTGGCCCGCCAGGCGCGAATCGCAAAAGGCGCTGAACACGGCGGCGGGGGCGGTTTGCGCCAGCAGCGTGGCCTGCACGGCCAGGGCCACGTCTTGTGCCAGACGGCGGGCTTCCATTTCGGTGGCCATGAGCTCCACGCGGTTGGGCAGGCTGGCGACCAGGTGGTCCAGCGCGGGGTGCATGCCCTGGGCGGGGGCCAGTTCGTGGGCCAGCGCGGCGCCAGCGTCGGCCTTGCGCAGAGCGCGCAACAGGTCCAGCGCCATGATGTTGCCCGCGCCTTCCCAGATGCTGTTGACCGGCATTTCGCGGTAAATGCGCGCCATGATGCCCTCGCCGCCCTCTTCCACGTAACCGTTGCCGCCCAGGCATTCCATGGCCTCTTGCGCAAAGTGGCTGCCGCGTTTGCAGATCCAGAACTTGGCCACCGGCGTGAGCAGGCGCTGCATGGCCTGTTCGTGGGCGTCGCCGGAGCGGTCAAAACTGCGGGCCAGGCGCAGCGAGAGCGCGGTGGCCGCTTCGGATTCGAGCGCCAGATCGGCCAGCACGTTTTTCATCAGCGGCTGGTCAATCAGTTTTTTTCCAAAGGCGCTGCGCTGCGCCGTGTGGTGGAGCGCGATCGACAGGGCGTGGCGCATGAGCCCGCTGGTGCCCAGCGCGCAGTCGAGCCGCGTCAGGGTGCCCATGGCCAGAATCTGTGGCACGCCCCGGCCTTCTTCGCCCACCAGCCAGGCGGTGGCACCGGTGAATTCCACCTCGGAACTGGCGTTGGCCTTGTTGCCCAGCTTGTCTTTGAGGCGCTGAATGTGCAGCTGGTTGAGCGAACCATCGGGCAGCACGCGCGGCAAAAACAAGCAGCTCAGGCCTGCGGGCGTCTGCGCCAAGATCAAGAAGGCGTCGCACATGGGCGCTGAAAAGAACCACTTGTGGCCGGTGACGCTGAAGCGTTGGCCCCAGCCGTCCGACCCGTCGGGCACGGCCTGCGTGGTGTTGGCGCGCACGTCCGAGCCGCCCTGCTTTTCCGTCATGCCCATGCCCATGGTCACACCGGCTTTGTCTTTCCAAAGCTTCAAGGCCGGGTCGTAGGCGCGGCTGGTGAGCTGCGGTGCCCAGTCTTGATAGATGGCGGGGTTGTCTTTGAGGGCCGGGGTGACCGCGTAGGTCATGGAGATGGGGCACAGCATGGACGGTTCCAGCTCGGTGAAGAGCATGAAACCGGCGGCGCGGAGGGTGTGAGCCCCCACGCACCCCACTTCGTGTGGTTCGCTGCCCCCCGAGGGGGCTGCCGCGCCTTGGGGCGGCCCGGCGTCACGGCGGGTTTGTGCCCAGGGCGTGCCGTGCAAACCGGCCGCCGTGGCCGCCGTCATCAGCGCGTGGTAGCTGGGGTGAAACTCCACCTGATCGATGCGGTGGCCGAAGCGGCTGTGGCTTTTGAGCTGGGGCGTGAACACGTTGGCCAGGCGCGCATGGTTCTGCATGTCGGCGCTGCCCACTTGTTGACCCAGGGCGTGCAGGTGGGCCGTGTCCAGGGCGGGTGCGTTGAAGGCCAGCGCCGCCTGCAGCGGCCGGTTGCCGGCAAAGAGGTTCACATCGACCAGCGGCGCGGGCTGGTTGAAGACTTCGTGGGTGGCGGGCATGGGCGTGTCTCCCCAATGAGAAAGACAACACCTTAGGGCAAAACCCGGCGAATCTGCGTCGCCCGTTTGACGGCCCAACTCCAGCGGGGCTGTTTCAGCGCGGTGGCTGTCAGACCGCCCAACGGGCCGTATGGCCCAGGCTGGCGGTGTAGCTGCGGCTGGTGATGGTGTCCACAAAGAACCATTCGCCTTTGGCTTCGGTGGCGGTGAAGGTCATTTTCAGGTAGCCCCGGCGCGATGCGTCCATCCAGTTCAGGTCGTCTACCACGCCTTCAAAAATGCCTTTGATCTGGGCCGGCGTCAGGGTGACGAGGTATTCCTCCAGGCCCGGCGAGCTGACCGAGCTGGTGGCAAATTCTTCACCCACTTTCACACCGGCCAGCGCCGGGTTGGCCAGTCCCATCAGGGTCAGGTCGCTGTGCCAGGCGTTGTGGGTGTCTCCAGCGAGCACCACCAGGCGTTTGTTGAGCTGGGCGGCGGTGCCCAGCAGGGTTTCGCGGGCCACGATGTAGCCGTCCCAGGCGTCGAGGTTGTAGCCCAGCTTGGGGTTCTGCGCCGTGTCCATCAGAGCGGCTTGGGTGGGGGTGCGCAAGTTGGCCGGGGTGCCCTTGGCGGTCAGGTAGTCGGTCACGGCCTTCTGGCCTGCCGCTTGCGCTTCGGTCGAGGTGTCGGACGTGTTGAGTGCCGCCAGCACCGAGGCCGGGAACTCCATGCGCCCCATCAGCACCTGTTGACCCAGAACTTGCCAGGTGGCGGTGCTGGCGGCCATTTGCCCTTGCAGCCACTGCAGTTGTTCGGTGCCCAGCAGTTGGCGGGTGGGCGAGCTGAACGCGGCCAATGCGGTGTTTCTGGCATCAGCACCCTTCAAGCCGGCCAGGGCGGCAATGTCGATTTGCGCTTCGCGGCCAATCAAGCGGGTGTCCAGCATGTGCAGGCTGGCCAAGCCGCCAAAGTTGAAGCTGCGGTAGATCTTGGCCTTGTCGCTGCCGGTGCGAATGGGCATCCATTCGTGGTAGGCCTGCAGGGCGGCGGCTTTGCGCGCCGCCCAGGTGCCTTCGGTGGCTGGGCTGTGGTTTTCAGCGCCGTCCTTGTAGGCGTCGTTGGCGATTTCGTGGTCGTCCCAAATGCAGATGAAAGGCAGTTTGGCGTGCAGGTTTTTGCTGTCGGGGTCGCTTTTGTATTGGGCGTGGCGGGCGCGGTAGTCGCTCAGGCTCAGCAATTCGTTGGCGGGCTTGGACGTGCGGCCCATGGACGCGGCGGTGCCCGAGGCATAGCCGTCGGCGGCGTATTCGTAGATGTAGTCGCCCAGGTGGATGACGCATTCGGCATCGCTGCTGGCCACTTCGCCGTACACATTGAAGTAGCCCGCCGGGTAGTTGGAACAGCTCATCACGGCCAGTTTCAGGCTGCTGGCGGTGGCGGGCAAGGTGCGCGTCACGCCCACCGGGGAGCGCGTGTTGCCGTAGACAAAACGGTAGTAGTACACCGTGCCAGCGCTCAGGCCGGTGGCGTCCACCTTGGCGGTGTAACCCGTGTCAGCGCTGGCGCGCACCGTGCCTTGGCTCACCACGGTGCTGAAGCTGGCGTCTTGGGCCACTTCGTAGCGCAGGTTCACCGCGTCGCTGAGGAACGGGAACTGGGCATGGGTCCAGAGAATGACCCGATCGGCCAGCGGGTCGCCGCTGGCCACGCCATACAGAAACTCGGGTTCTGGGTCGCTGCCGCCGCAAGCCGAGAGCGACACGCCGCTGGCGATCGCGGCCGAAATGCCAGCCGCCCGGATGACGAATGCGCGACGTGAAGGGTGTGTGTTCATGCGATGTGGGTGAAAGTGAAGGGGTGTGCCACACGCTACGTCGTTCCCATGAAAGCTCTGTGTCAACGGTCGGTTCAACCTGCGAGGCAGTGAGAAAGCCAGTGCCCCAGGCCAAGGGTGCGCCGGATGTCACGCCCATGTAACAGGCCGTTCATACAGTGGCCATCTTCAGCAACACGATCGGACGCAGCATGGTGTTTGTTTCTTGGCCCCTGATGGTTTTGTTGGCGGTGGCTTTGTCGGGCTGCTCGCCGCGCCATTTGGTCATCAACAGCCTGGCCAGCGAGCTGGCGGGCCAGAGCCAAGGGGCCGAAAACGACCCCGAACTGGCCCGCGATGCGGCACCGTTTTATTTCAAATTGTCTGAAGCGGTGCTGGCCCAAACCCCGGGGCATGGCGCCTTGGCCGAGGGCCTGGCCGCGCGCATGACCGAATACACCTACGCCTTTGTGGCGCTGGAGGCCGACCGCCTGGAAGCGCAAGACAGCGCTGCCGCGCACCGCCTGCGCCAGCGCGCCGCTGCTTTGTACCAACGGGCCAGAAACCACGCCATCACGGCACTGGAGCAACGCCACCCCGGCTTGGTGCAAGCACTGGCCAACCCACAGGCGCCGCTGCGGCTGGCCCCGGACGATGTTGGGCTGGCCTATTGGGCGGCCGCCGCCTGGGGCAGCTGGATTGCCCAGTCCAAAGACCAGCCTGATGTGGTGGCCGACCTGCCGCTGGTGGTGCGCCTGGCTGCACTGGCCGACGCCTCCGCGCCCGGCTGGGGCAATGGTGCCCTGACCAGTTTGCGAGCCACCCTTGAAGCCTCGCGCCCCGGTGGCGACAAAGCGCAGGCGGCGCGCTGGTTTGACGAAGCCTTGCACCTGGCCCAAGGGCGCAGCGTGGCGGCGTTTGTGGCCAAGGCCGAGGGCCTGGCCCTGCCCGCCGGTGACCGCTCAGCCTTTGAGCAACTGCTGCAACAAGCCCTGGCCGTGCCCGACGCCACGGGCAGCCCGCTGACGCTGCAAAACCAGATCATGCGGCGGCGCGCGACCTGGCTGCTTGAGCAATCTCCCGATCTTTTTTAATTTTGAAACAACGCATGAAAAAACTGCTTGCCGCGCTGCTGATGGGCGCCTCGCTGCTGACGGCGGCACCCGGGGTGTCGGCCCAAGAACAACAGCTGCGCATAGGCACCCTGGTGCCCAAAAACTCGCTGTACCACCGCCAGCTGATGCTGGTGGGCGAAGCCTGGCGCACGGCGCAAGGCGGCGGCAAATACCTGGTGTTTCCCGACGGCAGCCAAGGCGGCGAGGCCGACATGGTGCGGCGCATGCGCATTGGCCAGATGCAGGGTGCGCTGATGTCGGTGGTCGGCTTGCGCGAAATTGAGCCGTCCATTGCCGCGTTGCAGGCCATGCCGCTGATGTTTCGCAGCTGGGAAGAGGTGGACTATGTGCGCGAAAAAATTCGCCCGGCGATGGAGCAGAAGTTTTTGGCGCAGGGCTTTGTGGTGCTGGCCTGGGGCGATGCGGGCTGGGTGCGGTTTTTCTCAAAAAAACCCGCACGCCACCCCGACGACTACAAGTCGATGAAGTTTTTTGCCTGGGGCGGCGAGGTGGAGCAGCAAGAAATCATGAAGCGGCTGGGCTACACGCCGGTGCCACTGGAAACCGCCGACATCCTGCCCGCCATCCAGACCGGCATGATCGACGCCGTGCCCTCCACGCCCTATTTCGCGCTGGCCACGCAGGTTTACAACACCGCCGGGCACATGCTCGACCTGAACTGGGCGCCGATTGTGGGCGCCTTTGTCGTCACCAAAAAGTCGTGGGACGCGATGACACCCGCCACCCAGCAAGCCATGCGCGCCGCGAGCGCCAAAGCGGGTGTTGAAATTCGCGCGCAGGCACGCAAAGAGGTGGACGAAGCCGTGGCCGCCATGCAAAAACGCGGGCTCACGGTGAACACCCCGAACGCCGAACAACTGCAGGCCTGGACCGCGCTGGCCGAGCGCCTGCACCCGCAGATACGCGGGCGCATGGTGCCTGCCGACACCTTTGACGAGGTGGTGGGGCATCTGAAAGACTACCGCGCTGGCAAGCGCTGAGCCATGGTGACCGTGCTGCGCCGCCCGGCGCTGTGGCCGTTTGACGCCGTGTTGGCCGGGGCTGCGCTGGCGCTGATGCTGGCCCTGCCGCTCATTGAGATGCTGATGCGCCCGCTGCTGGGCATGGGCATTGCCAACGCGCCCGTGTTTGTGCAACACGCCGGGCTGGTGTTGGCCATGTTTGGCGCCCTGGTGGCCGAACGCGGCGGGCACCTCACGTCGCTGGGTGCTGGCTTGGCGGGCTCAGCCGACCCGCGCCTGCGCCGCCTGGCGGCCCTGTGGGCACGCACCGGTTCGGCGCTGCTCTGCGGCATGCTGGCGCAGGCCAGCGCCAGTTTTTGGCTGGCCGAAATGCAGGTGCCGCGCCCCATTGCCTACGGCATACCGGGCGTTGTGTTCATTGCGGCCATGCCCTTGGGGTTTGTGTGGCTGGGGCTGCGCTTTGCCTGGCGGCTGGAATGGCCTGAAGGGCGCTTTCAACTTTCGCTGCGTGTGGCAACGCTGCTGTTGCCGCTGCTGGGTTGGCTGTTTGCCGGGCAGTTTGACGGCCACACGCTGGCGCTGTGGCCTTTTGCCTTGGGTCTGCTGCTGTTGCTGTTGTGCGGCGCGCCGGTGTTTACCGTGTTGGGCGGGCTGGCGCTGGCGCTGTTTTGGAGCGAAGGCCAACCGCTGGCCGCCGTGCCGCTGAGCCATTACCAAATCACGGTCAACCCGTCGTTGCCCGCGCTGCCGCTGTTCACGCTGGCCGGTCTGGTGTTTGCCCGCACCGGCGCAGCGGCCCGGTTGGGCGTGCTGTTCACCGCGCTGTTTGGCGGCGGGGTGAAAGGCACGGCGGTGGCCGCTGCGGTGCTGTGTTCGTGCTTCACAGCGCTCACCGGCGGCAGTGGCGTCACCATCTTGGCGCTGGGCGGCCTGTTGCTGCCCTTGCTGATGAAGGCCGGGTTTCCCGAGCGGCGCGGCATTGGGTTGGTCACCAGCGCCAGCGCGCTGGGCGTGCTGCTGGCGCCGTCGGTGCCGCTCATCATGTACGCCATCATCGCCCGCGTGCCCATCAACACCATGTTTCTGGCCGGCGTGTTGCCCGCGCTGGTGATGGTGTTTTTTCTGCTGGTGGTGGGCGGCTATTTGCGCCGAGGCGGCCTGACTACCCAATCCGAAGCCTTGGCCGCAGCGCGCCCCGACATGGCCGGCGCCCGCAGCGCGGCCTGGGCCGCCAAGTGGGAAATTTTGGCGCCCGTGGTGGCCGTGGGCTCGCTGGTGGGCGGCTTTGCCACCCCCACCGAAAGCGCCGCCTTGACCGCCGCCTATGCGCTGCTGACGCAATGCCTGCTGCACCGCGAACTGGACGGGCGCGGCGTGTTGCGCGTATTCACCGAATGCGCGCAAGTCATCGGCGGCATCATGCTCATTTTGGGCATGGCGCTGGGACTGACCAATTACCTGGTGGACGCGGGCATTCCCGACCTGGCCATTGAATGGGTGCAATCGGTGTTGCCCAACAAATGGGCGTTTTTGATTGCGCTCAACCTGTTCTTGCTGCTGGCCGGCGCACTGATGGAAATTTACGCCGCCATCGTGGTGCTGGTGCCGCTGCTGCTGCCCATTGCGCTGGCCTACGGCATCCACCCGGTGCATTTCGGCATCATCTTTTTGGCCAATCTGGAGCTGGCCTATTTGACGCCGCCCTCGGGCATGAACCTGTATTTTTCATCGGCCATGTTCCGCAAATCGCTGCGCGAGGTGGCGGTGGCCGTGCTGCCCGCAGCACTGGCCATCTTTTTGGGTGTGCTTACGTTGTCGCTGCTGCCGTTTTTGTCGACTTGGCTGCCGGGTGTGGTGCTGGGCGTTTAAACGCAGAACACGTGCTCGTTGTTCTGCCCGCCCAACCACTCAAATCAGCTTGACCAGCTGCTTGCCAAAGTTCTTGCCTTTGAGCAAGCCCAGGAAAGCCTCGGGCGCGTTCTCGATGCCCTGCGCAATGGTCTCGCGCGGGCGCAGCTTGCCGGTGGCCACCAGCGTGCCCAGCTCGGTCAGGGCTTCGGGCCACACCTCCATGTGCTCGCTGACGATGAAGCCCTCCATCTTCAGGCGGTTCACCAGAATCAGCGCCGGGTTGGCCAGCGGCAGGGGCTGGCCGTCGTAGCCGGCGATCATGCCGCACACGGCGATGCGGCCAAAGGCGTTCATGCGCAGCAACACCGCGTCGAGCACCATGCCCCCGACGTTTTCAAAATAGCCGTCAACGCCGTTCGGGCAGGCCTGCTTGAGCGCCTTGGCCAGCGAATACATGTCTGGGTGCAGCTTGTAGTCGATGCAGGCATCAAAACCCAATTCATCGACCGCATAAGCACACTTGTCCGGCCCACCGGCAATGCCCACCACGCGGCAGCCGCGCGCCTTGGCCAGGGCGGCAAAGGCGCTGCCCACCGCGCCCGTGGCGGCGCTCACCACCATGGTTTCACCGGCTTGGGGGTTGATGATCTTCACCAGGCCGTACCAGGCGGTCACGCCGGGCATGCCGACCGCGCCCAGGTAATACGACAGCGGCACGTGGGTGGTGTCCACCTTGCGCAGCGCGCCGGGTTGCGTGGCGTCCACCACGCTGTATTGCTGCCAGCCACCCATGCCGACCACCGGGTCACCCGCCTTGAGCTTGGGGTGTTTGGATTCAACCACCTCGCCCACGGTGCCGCCGATCATGACCTCACCCAGCGGCTGCGAGGCCGCGTAGCTTTTGCTGTCGTTCATGCGCCCGCGCATGTAGGGGTCCAGGCTCAGGTAGTGGTGGCGCACCAGCACCTGTCCGTCGGCCAAAGCCGGGGTTTCGGTGGTGACCAGCTTGAAGTTGCTGACCGTGGCTTCGCCTTGGGGGCGGTTGTCGAGCACGATTTGTTGGTTGGTGGGCATGGGGGGTGTCTCCGGGGGTAAAAGGCCGATCAGTCGGTCTTGATGGTGTTGAGGGCTTGGGTGGATTTACCACCCACAGGCAGGCGGGCCACGAACTTGAACGTGCCGGTGGCGTGGGCGCAGAGCTTGCCGGCCGCGTCAAAAATGCTGCCTTCGGTGAACGCCATGGTGGCGGTGCGGTGCAACAGGCGCCCTTTGGCCAGCAGTGGGCCTTTGGCGGCACGCATGAAACTGGTTTTCATCTCGATGGTGACGCAGCCCATGGCGGGCTCCACGCTGCGCGCGGCGTGCGCCATCACCACGTCCAGCAGGGTCATGCTGGCGCCGCCGTGCACCACGTTGAACGAGTTTTCATGCTCGGGCCGGGGCGCAAAAGCGATTTCCGCCTCGCCGCCTTCGAACGTGCGCAATTCAAAGCCGAGATGTTCGACAAAAGGGATGTGAACCGAAAATTCCACTCAGCCTCCCGTGATCACGCTGACGCCACCGTCCACCGCCAGCCACTGACCGGTGATGTGTTTGCCGGCGTCGGAGGCGTAGAGCACCGTCAAACCCTTCAGGTCTTCGTCGTCGCCCAGGCGGCGCAGGGGCGCGTGCGAAGCCAGCTTCTCTTCGCCCATGGCCTTGAGCGTGCCTTGTGTCATTTTGCTGGGGAAGAAGCCCGGGCAGATGGCGTTGACGCGGATGCCATGTTCGCCCCACTCGGCGGCCAGCGCACGGGTGAAGTTGATCACCGCGCCTTTGGACGTGTTGTAGGCAATGGTTTTCATGCCCGAGGGGTTGCCGCCCAGGCCGGCGATGGAGGCGGTGTTGATGATGCTGCCGCTCTTGCGCGGGATCATGCTGGCCTTCGCGATCAGCTGGCTCAGCAAAAAGTAGCTGCGCACGTTCAGGTTCATCACCTTGTCCCAGGCTTCGAGCGGGTGGTCTTCGGCCGGGGCGCCCCAGGCGGCGCCGGCGTTGTTCACCAAAATGTCCACGTCGCCCACGCGCTGCAGGGTTTCGCTGGTGAGGCGGCGAATGTCTTCCTCGAGCGAGCAGTCGGCGGCGATCCAGCGCGCATCCAGGCCCGCAGCCTGCAGCTCGGCCGTGGCTTCTTCCAGATCGGTGGCCTTGCGCGAGCTGATCACCACCCGGGCACCGGCTTCGCCCAGCGCATGAGCCATTTGCAGGCCCAGGCCGCGAGAGCCACCGGTGATGAGGGCTGTTTTGCCTGTGAGGTCGAAGAGTTGCTGGATGTTTCGGGTCATGTTGTCTCCTTGTGGGTTTGTAAGGCTCCCTCCCCCGCTGGGGGAGGGTTGGGGTGGGGGCACGTTCTCAGCCGTTTATCTCAAGTCTCGTAATCCATGCACTGGCGCTCTTGCACCACCGCCTTCATGAACGGCTTGATCGCCACATGGTCGGGGTGATTCTGGTAGGCCGCCAGGGCGGCGTGGTCGGTGAAGGTGGTGTTGAGCACCAGGTCGTAGGTGCATTCCAGCCCGGGCTGGGCCGTGCCCACCTCAAACCTCACAACGCCTGGCACCAGCGCGGCGCAGGCTTGCAGCAATGCTTGGGCCTTGCGCACATTGGTCGAGCGGTCCGCGCCCTCGGCGTGGTCTTTCAGTTTCCACATGACGATGTGGTGCAGCATCAGAAAGCCTCCTCGGGCAGGTTCGCGCAAGTCGGGTCGCGGTGGCTCACCACCTGCAGCCAGGCGCCAATTTTGGGCAGTTCGTAGTGGAAAAAGAAACGCATGGCGCCCAGGCGCCCGGTGCGGGCCGGTGAATCTGCCGCTGCGTGCGCGGCCAGCGCCACGTCCAGCCAGATCCAGGCCAGCACCGTGTGGCCAAAGGCCTGCATGTAAGGCACGGCGTTGGCCAGCGCGTCTTGCGGGTTGCCGGTGGCCCAGGCGGCCTTCGTGGCAGCGCCCACCTGCGCCAGGGCGGCACCCAAGGCGTGGGCGTGTGCGGCCAGTTCGGGCTGTTGAATGGCGCGTTCGATGGTGGCGTTGATGCGACCGGCCAGCAACTGCAGGCCCTTGCCGTTTTCCATCAGCACCTTGCGGCCCAGCAGGTCCATGGCCTGGATGCCGTGGGTGCCCTCGTGGATCATGTTCAGGCGGTTGTCGCGCCAGTATTGTTCCACCGGGAAATCGCGCGTGTAGCCGTAGCCGCCGTGCACCTGAATGGCCAGGCTGTTGGCCTCCAGGCACCACTCGCTGGGCCAGCTTTTGGCGATGGGGGTGAGCACTTCGAGCAGCAGGCGCGCGTCGTCGGCCACGTCTGACGTGGCGGTGTGCATCTCGTCCACCAGGCGGGCGCAATACAGCTCCAGCGCCAGCGCGCCTTCGCAGTAGCTCTTCTGCGCCAGCAGCATGCGCTTCACGTCGGCGTGTTCGATGATGCGAACCTGCGGCGCGGCGGCGTCTTTGCCGCCACTGGAAATGGGGCGGCCCTGTGGCCGGTTTTTTGCGTAGTCCAGGCTCGCGTGGTAGCCCGCCATGCCCAGCATGGTGGCCGCCATGCCCACGCCAATGCGGGCCTCGTTCATCATGTGGAACATGCACTGCAGGCCCCTGCCCGGCTGGCCCACCCGGTAGCCCACGGCGCCCGCTTCGCCTTTCACGGGGTACTTGCCCTCGCCAAAGTTCAGCAGCGGGTTGGTGGTGCCGCGCCAGCCGCATTTGTGGTTCAGGCCAGCCAGCGCCACATCGTTGCGTTCACCGGTCAGGGTACCTTCGGTGTCCACCAGCTTCTTCGGCACGATGAACAGCGAAATGCCTTTGACGCCCGGCACCAGCTGGCCGTGCTTGTCCGGAATTTTGGCCAGCACCAGGTGGATGATGTTTTCGGTCAGCTCGTGTTCGCCGGCCGAAATCCACATTTTGTTGCCCTTGAGCCGGTAGCGCGGGCCGAGTGGATCGGCCTCAAAGCCCTCGCCGTCGGGCACGGCGCGGGTCACCACGTCGCTCAGGCTGGAACCCGCCTGCGGTTCGCTCAGGCACATGGTGCCGGAAAATCGGCCGTTGAATTCGTTCAGCGCAAACACGCGCTTCTGCGCCTCGGTGCCGTGTTTCATCAGCAGGTTGGCGTTGCCCGTGGTCAGCATACCGCTGCCCATGCTGACCGAGGCCATGGCAAAAAATGCATTCGATGCCGCTTCCACCGTGTAGGGCAATTGCATGCCGCCCACGTCGTAGTCTTGCGCCGCACTCAGCATGCCGCTCTCGGCATAGGCCTTGTGCGCGTCGTGCGTGGCCTGCGGCAGCGTCACCTGCTCGCCGTCAAAGTGCGGTTCCTGCGTGTCTACCAGGCGGTTGAAGGGCGCGTATTTTTCCCGCGCAATGCGTTCACAGGTGTCCAGCACCGCGTCAAAGGTTTCACGGCTGTGGTCAGCGAAACGCTCACGCTGGTTGAGCGATTCGACACCGAGCCAGTTGTGAAGCAAAAAATCGATGGTGGGGCGAAGGCTCATGGCAACGGTTCGTGCGGAGTGGCAGTGGATTTCAAGTGTGCCGCCTGCAGGCGCGAGAACAAGAGGCAAGTCCCGACAGGACCGTGAATTTCGTCCCTCGCGAGACAGTCCGCTGCGGGACAGTGCCAGCCGGCACCGCCCCGCGCACCCGTTACTGGGGTTCGATTTTTGCGTCGCGGATCGCCTTGGCCCATTTGGCGGTTTCGGTCACGCTGCGCTTGGCCAGGTCTGCGGGTGTGCCTGGGTCCACGGCAAAGCCGATGCCGGCGAACCGATCCTGAATCTCTTTGCTGTTGGCCGCTTCGTTCACCGCCTTGTTGAGCTTGGCCACGATGTCGGCGGGCGTGCCAGCCGGCGCAAACACCGCAAAGTAGGCGATCAGCTCGTAGTCTTTGAGACCCAGGGCTTCGTTGACCGTCGGCAGGTCGGGCACGGCGGGCGAGCGTTTGGAGGATGTGACGGCCAGGCCACGCACCTTGCCCGCCTTCACCTGCGGCAGCATCACGGCAAAGTCGGCGCTGAACATGTGCACCACACCCCCCAGCAGGTCCGTCATCGCCGCCGGTCCGCTCTTGTAAGGCACGTTGGTGAGCTGGATGCCGGCCATGCCGGCCATCATCTCGGTGGACACCAGTTGCGAGGTGCTGGCACTGGCGAAGTTGATGCTGCCGGGTTTGGCCTTGGCCATGTCCACCAGTTCCTTCAGCGTCTTGGCCGGCACATCGTTGTTGACCGACATGATCAATGGCACCGAGCCCATGTAGGCCACGGGCGCAAAAGCCTTGTCCTGATCGTAGGGCAGCTGCTTCATCAGGCTCTTGAGCGCTGCGTTGGTGCTGTTGGTGCCGATCAGGATGGTGTAACCGTCGGGCGCTGCCTTGGCCACCGCATCAGCACCCAGCATGCCGTTCACGCCGGGCTTGTTGTCGATCACGATGGGCTGGCCCAGGGCTTCCTGCATCTTCTGTGCAAAGGCCCGGCCGATGGTGTCGGTGGCGCTGCCCGCCGCGAAGGGCACCACGGCCTTGATGGGTTTGTCGGGCCAGGCCTGTGCCAGCGCGGCGGATGAACACGCCAGCGCGGCGGCGGCGGTGGCAAGCAGTCGGAACACAGAACGCATCAGAGTCTCCTTCGGGTGGTTGTAAAAAGGCGGGGTCAGTGTAGGGCTCAGAGCGGCAGATCCAGCACCGCCGCACCCAGGGTTTTACCGTGGGCATCGAGGGCCAGCGAGCGCGTGACGCCGCCGCCCAGGGCGTCGAACATCACGAAATGCACCGCGGCAAGATCGGGCAAGGTGTAGCGCTGCACCGGGCCTTGCACGACGCCCGCAAAGTGGGCCTGCACCCGCTCGACGCTGAGCAGGCGCTCCATCTCGGGGTAGTCGGCCGGCTCCAGCGCGATCACGCTGAGCGTGGCGCGGTTGCCCTTGTCGCCCGAGCGGGCGAGTGCGATGTCGCGCAGCGTGCGGTGGGGGGCTGTTTTTTTTGACGGTACTGTCATGTCAAGCTTCCGCGCTCAGTTCGAGGATGTCGCAGCGCGGCTGTACCGCGTTGCGCGGCACCAGGGCCGAGGCGGCGGCGATCACCTCGCGCACCGACTGCGTCACGCCGCCGCCACCCGCCGGGCCGTTGAGGTAGAGCGCCTCCACTTCCTGGCCCACGGCTTCGGCCTGCGCACGGTTGGCGCAGCGCACCGCCAGGCGCACGCGCACCTCGTAGGGTTCGCGGTCCGCGCCCAGCTGAGGGCCGTGCATCGCGTTCACGCCGATCAGCTCGGCGCGGTGTTCCAGACCGCTGAGGCCGTGGGACAACGTGGCGTCGTCCAGCCGGTGGCGCAGGATGGACAGCGCCAGTTCGCCACGCGCGCGGGCGCCCGGGCCGGCGTAGGAGATCTGGCCCTCGCCGATGAAACCGTCGCGGTAACCCAGCGTGGCTTTCAGCTGCTCGGGCCGGGCGCGGCCGCTGGCGCCTTGGGCCTGCACCCGGTCGGGCGCCAGTTGGCTGAAACGCACGCCGGAGAAATCCCCCACCACATCGGCCTGCAGGTAATGCGCGGGGTCTTCCACTTCGTACAGCAGCTGCGCGGTGCAGCTGAGCCGGTCTACGCGCCCGCCGGTGCCCGGCAGCTTGGTGATGACGGCACTGCCATCGGCCGAGACCTCGGCCAGCGGGAAACCCACGCGGTGCAGATCGGGCACGTCCACATGGCCCGGGTCGGCCAGGTAGCCGCCGCTGACCTGGGCCGCGCATTCGAGCAGGTGCCCGACCAGCAGACCCTGACCGAGGTGGTGCCAGTCGTCGTCGGCCCAGCCAAAGTGCGCCATGAGCGGCGCCAGAAACAGCGAGGGATCGGCCACGCGACCGGTGATGATCACGTTCGCATCCGCCTGCAGCGCGGGCAACAAAGCATCGGCGCCCAGATAAGCGTTGGCAGAAATCAGGCGCCCATCCAGCGAACGCACGCTGTCGGGCGTGTCCATCAGCGGCACATCGTTCGCCAGCATCCAGGGCAACACGTCGTCGCCCGTCACCACCGCCACGCGCAGGCGCGGCAGGCCCAGTTCGCGCGCCACGTCCAGCACGGCCTGCCCGGCCGCCATCGGGTTCGCAGCGCCCATGTTGGTGATGAGGGTCACGCCGTTGCGCACACAGGCCGGCAGCACGGCGCGCATGCGGGCTTTCAGCATCGGGTCGTACCCGGCCTGCGGATCGTGGGCACGGCGCAGCTGGGCCAGGGCGATGGTGCGCTCGGCCAGGCACTCGAACACCAGGGCATCCAGTTCACCGCGCTCGGCCAGGTCCAGCGCGGGGTCGATGCGGTCACCGGCGTAGCCGGCACCGGAGCCGATGCGGTAGGGAGTCATCGTGGCAGTATGGTGCGACAGGCGAGCGGTGGACATGGGGTGAACCCCGGCACCGGCGCCCGCTCAGGTTGGCGACGCGGGCAGCGCGGCGATCGTGCCCTGCGCCACCGCACAGAGCTTCTCTTCCCCGTCTTTCACCACGAACACATCGCAGCGGCAGACCGCCTGCGACTTGCCGGTGTGCACGGCTTCGGCGCGCGCGATCAGGCGCTCGCCGATGGCCGGGCGCAGGTAGTTGATCTTGAACTCGGAGGTGACCACCGGCACGCGCAGGGCCGTGCCGCCCGCGTAGGTGAGCGCGTTGTCGGCGGCGTAGCTGAGCACGCCACCGTGCACGAAGCCGTGCTGCTGCTTGACCGCTTCCGTGATCGGCACCTGCAGTTCGCAACGGCCTGGCGAGAGCGCCGCCAGCTCGGCACCGATGAGTGTGGAAAAAGGCTGCGAGGCCAGGACCTCGCGACCCATCGCCAGAAACACCTCGGGGCTGACGGTGACGTCGCTCACCGGAAGTCCTTACAAGACTTCAAACACACCCGCAGCACCCATGCCGCCGCCGATGCACATGGTCACGCACACGCGCTTGGCACCGCGGCGCTTGCCTTCGATCAGCGCGTGGCCGGTCAGGCGCTGGCCCGACACGCCGTAGGGGTGGCCCACGGCGATGGCGCCGCCATTGACGTTGAGGCGGTCGTGCGGAATGCCCAGCTTGTCGCGGCAGTACAGCACCTGCACCGCAAACGCTTCGTTCAGCTCCCACAGATCAATGTCGTCCATCGTCAAACCCAGGCGGGCCAGCACTTTGGGAATGGCGAACACGGGGCCGATGCCCATTTCGTCGGGCTCGCAACCAGCCACGGCAAAACCCAGGAAGCGGCCCAACGGCTGCAGGCCGCGCTTTTCAGCCAGGGTTTCGTTCATGAGCACACAGGCACCGGCGCCGTCTGAAAACTGGCTGGCGTTGCCGGCGGTGACCAGGCCACCCGGCAGGGCCGAACGCAGGCCGGAGATGCCTTCTTTCGTGGTGCCTGCGCGAATGCCTTCGTCGTTCTCGATCGTGACCTGCTTGGTCATCAGACCCATGACCTTGTCGGCCACACCAGCGGTGACCGTCATGGGCGCAATTTCGGCTTTGAACAGGCCGGCTTCGAGAGCAGCAGTGGCGCGCTGCTGGCTGGCGGCGCCGTATTCGTCCATGGCGTCGCGGCCGATGCCGTAGCGCTTGGCCACTTGCTCGGCGGTTTGCAGCATGTTCCAGTAGATCTCGGACTTCTGCTTTTCCAGCGCCAGGTCTTTGAGCATGTGCTGGTTCATCTCCTGCTGCACGCAGGAAATGCTTTCCACGCCCCCGGCCACGTACACATCGCCCTCGCCGGCGATGATGCGCTGCGCGGCCAGCGCAATGGTCTGCAGGCCGGACGAGCAGAAGCGGTTGACGGTCATGCCCGATGCGGTGATGGGCAGGCCGGCTTTCAAGGCGATCTGGCGCGCGATGTTGGCGCCGGTGGCGCCCTCGGGGTTGGCGCAACCCATGATCACGTCTTCGACTTCAGCAGCGTCGATGCCAGCGCGCGCAACAGCGTGCTGCACCGCGTGGCCGCCGAGCGTGGCGCCGTGGGTCATGTTGAAGGCGCCCTTCCAGCTCTTGGCCAGGGGCGTGCGGGCGGTGGAAACGATGACGGCATTGGTCATGATGGGTTCCTAGTGAAATTCAAATGGAGCGAAACCGCCGCTTCCAGGGCTCCCATGGAGCCGGCTTTGCCGGGTCACTGGGAGCGTCCCCCTTGGGGGAAGACGCGAAGCGGCGCAGGGGGTGTTCATCTTCAGAAGGTTTTGCCTTCAGCGGCCAATCGGGCCAGCAAAGGCGCAGGCTCCCAGAACTTCGCATCGTCCAGCGGGTTTTTGGCAAAGCGCTTCATGGCCTGCACCACGTTGAACAGGCCCACTTCGTTGGCGTAGTTCAGCGGGCCGCCGCGGTACACCGGGAAGCCGTAGCCAAAGATGTAGACCACGTCGATGTCGCTGGCCTTGTTGGCAATGCCCTCTTCCAGGATGTGCGCGGCTTCGTTGACCAGCGAGAACACCAGACGCTGAACGATTTCTTCGTCCGAAATCTTGCGCGGCGTGATGCCCATCGCGGCGCGGTGGTCGGCGATCATCTGCTCGACCTCGGCATTCGGAATCGCATCGCGCTTGCCCGGCACGTAGTCGTACCAGCCAGCGCCGGTTTTTTGGCCAAAGCGGCCTTTCTCGCACAGCAGGTCGGCGGTTTTGCTGTACTTCATGTCCGGCTTTTCCTGGTAGCGGCGCTTGCGAATGGCCCAACCGATGTCGTTGCCGGCCAGGTCCCCCATGCGGAACGGGCCCATGGCAAAGCCAAATTTCTCCACCGCCTTGTCCACCTGCGCGGGCGTGCAGCCCTCGTCCAGCAAAAAGCCACCCTGTCTGCCGTACTGTTCGATCATGCGGTTGCCGATGAAGCCGTCGCAGACGCCGGACACCACCGCCGTCTTCTTGATCTTCTTGGCCACCGCCATCACCGTGGCCAGCACGTCTTTGGCGGTCGCGTCACCGCGCACCACTTCGAGCAGCTTCATCACGTTGGCCGGGCTGAAGAAGTGCATGCCCACCACGTCTTGCGGGCGTTTCGTGAAGTGGGCGATGGCGTTCACGTCCAGCGTCGAGGTGTTGCTGGCCAGAATGGCGCCGGGCTTCATCACGCGGTCGAGTTCCTTGAACACCGCTTCCTTGACGCCAATCTCTTCGAACACGGCTTCAATCACCAGGTCGGCCGCGCCGATCTCGTCGTAGCTCAGCGTGGTGCTCAGCAAGGCCATGCGCTGTTCGTACTTGTCCTGCTTGAGCTTGCCCTTTTTCACCTGGGCTTCGTAGTTCTTGCGGATGGTGGCCACACCCCGGTCCAGCGCCTCCTGCTTCATCTCCAGCATCTTCACCGGAATGCCGGCGTTGAGGAAATTCATGGAAATACCGCCGCCCATGGTGCCGGCACCGATCACGGCCACCGACGCGATGGTGCGCTTGGCCGTGTCTTCCGGCACGTCGGGAATCTTGCTCGCGGCGCGCTCGGCCACGAACAGGTGGCGCAGCGAACGGCACTCGGGCGTCCACATCAGGTTGATGAAGATCTCGCGCTCGAAGGCCATGCCATCCACGAATTTCTTCTGGGTCGCGGCTTCCATGGCGTCCACGCACTTGGCGGGCGCGGGGAAGTGCTTGGCCATGCCTTTGACCATGTTGCGCGCGAACTGGAAATAGGCGTCGCCGTCCTTGTGTTTGCAGGGCAGGTTGCGCACCAGCGGGAAGGCAGAACCGTCGGCGTGTTTGGCGGCCATCTCGCGGGCGAAGGCCAGGGCTTCTTCGGCCAGCGACTCGGGCGAGGCGGCCAGCTTGTCAAACAGCTTCTGGCCGGGCAGCTGGGCCAGCATCTCGCTCTTGACCGGCTCGCCGCTGACGATCATGTTCAGCGCGGCTTCCACACCCAGCACGCGCGGCAGGCGTTGCGTGCCACCGGCGCCAGGAATCAGGCCCAGCTTCACCTCGGGCAAAGCCACGTTGCAGCCGGGGGCAGCGATGCGGTAATGCGCACCCAGCGCCAGCTCCAGACCGCCGCCCATGGCCACGCTGTGCAGGGCGGCGATCACCGGCTTGGTGGTGTTTTCCACGCGGACGATCACCGACAGCAGATTCGGCTCCTGGATCGCCTTGGGCGAACCGAACTCGCGGATGTCGGCACCGCCTGAAAAGGCCTTGCCGGCACCGGTCAGCACGATGGCCTTGACTGCGGCGTCGTTTTCGGCCTTTTCAAGCCCATCGACGATGGCCTGGCGGGTGGACAAGCCCAGGCCGTTGACCGGCGGGTTGTTCAGCGTGATGACGGCGACGTCGCCGTGGACCTGGTACTCAGCGCTCATGGAATCTCCTCTGTTGGATACGGGAAAACAGGCAAAAAAAGAACGGTCGTGCGATTTTAGGCAGTTTGTGCAATGCGGCAAGGCCCGCTTGTCCCCTGCGGGTCTCGGTGCCGCAGCCGGGGCGCGTGCTCCCATGCAGGATGCCGCGGAACTGGCTTCGCCCCCTTTGGGGGTGACGCGAAGCGGCGCGGGGGGAACTCTAGACCTCCAGCCATTCCTTGCGCGTGTACGGATCGGCCCGCAGGCTGTCCGGCGTGCCCTGGAACACGATGCTGCCGTGGCCCATGACCAGCGCCCGGTCTGAAATGGCCATGGCAATGGTGAGTTTCTGTTCGATCAGCAACACCGACACACCACGCGCCTTGAGGGTTTGCAGGTACTGCCCCACCAGCTCCACGATTTTGGGCGCCAGGCCTTCGGTCGGCTCGTCAATGATGATCAGATCCGGGTCGCCCATGAGGGTGCGGCACAGCGTGAGCATTTGCTGCTCGCCGCCCGAGAGCACGCCGGCTTCGGTGTGTTCGCGCTCTTTCAGGCGGGGAAAAATGGCGTACATGTCGTCAAAGCTCCAGCGCGAGCCCTGACCTTTGCCCTTTTGCCCGAGCAGCAGGTTTTGGTGTACCGTGAGCTTGGGAAAAATGTCGCGGTTTTCCGGCACATAGCCCAGGCCCAAATGGGCAATTTCAAACGGTTTTTTGCCCTGAATGGACTGGTCTTTCCAGGCGATGGTGCCGGTGCAGTCCACCAGGCCCATGATGGCTTTGGCGGTGGTGGAGCGGCCCGAACCGTTGCGGCCCAGCAAAGCCACGATCTCGCCTTTGCCCACCTCGAACGACACACCGTGCAGCACGTGGCTTTTGCCGTAATAGGCGTGAAGGTTTTCAATTTTCAGCATGGTTCGCGCCTTTTCAGTGGCCCACGGAGGCCGCTTGTTCATCGGCCAGCACCGAACCCAGATACGCCTCTTGCACCTTGGGGTTCGCCCGCACCGCCTCGGGCGTGTCGAAGGCGATCACCTCGCCGTACACCACCACCGCAATCTTGTCGGCCAGGCCAATCACCACGCCCATGTCGTGCTCCACCGTGAGCAGGGTTTTGCCCACCGTCACCTCGCGGATCAGGTCGATGAAGCGGGTGGTCTCGCTCTTGCTCATGCCGGCCGTGGGCTCGTCGAGCAAGATCACGCCGGCACCGCCCGCGATGGTGATGCCGATCTCCAGCGCGCGCTGTTCGGCGTAGGTGAGGTTCATGGCCAGCACGTCGCGCTTCTTGTCCAGGCGGATCATCTGCATGAGCTCTTCGGCACGCGCGTTGGCATCGTCCAGATCGGCCAGAAAGCGGAACAGGCTGTACTTGTAACCCAGGCTCCAGAGCACGCCGCAGCGCAGATTTTCAAACACGCTGAGCTTGGGGAAGATGTTGGTGATCTGGAAGCTGCGCGAGAGCCCCATGCGGTTGATCTCGAAAGGCTTCTTGCCGTTGACGCGCTGCCCGCCGAGCAGGACGTCGCCGCTGGTGGGGGCAAACCGGCCCGAGATCAGGTTGAACAAGGTGGATTTGCCGGCGCCGTTGGGGCCAATGATGGCCACGCGTTCGCCGCTGCGCACCGCCAGGTCGACACCGCGGATGATCTCCGTTTTACCGAAATTCTTGCGCAAGTCGCGCAGCTCCAGGGCAAAGCCACCGGCGTGGACGTGGCTCATCGACTGCTCGAAGTGCGCAGCCTCGGACGGGGCAGGGGTGGATCGGTGGATGCTCATTGGGTCTCCCGGCGCTTGATTTCTTTTTCAATGTCGGTCTGAATGGCCGACCACTGCTGCATGAACATGCGCCGCGTGAGTTCAAACAGGCCCATGCCGGTGAGCATGACGAACACGCCGCCAAACCAGCTGTCGGCCGCGTGCGTGTGCAGGGTCACACCCAGAAACTTCACGGTGTCGCCCATGGCGGTGCTGAGCTGCAGGTGGTAGACCATTTCGATCAGCGCACCCGCGCCGGCCAGCACCACCAGCGCGGTCAGCGCCAGGGCCAGGTAGCTCACCCACAGCTCGCGCAGCCGGCCAAAGGCGGCCACCCGCAGGTTCATCATGATCAGGCTGGCAATGCCACCCGGGGCGTACATGACCATGAACAGGAAGATGAGGCCCAGGTAGAGCAGCCAGGCTTTGGTGATTTCAGAGAACAGCACAAAGGCCAGCACCATGAGAATGCCGCCGATGATGGGCCCGAAAAAGAACGTGGCGCCACCCAGGAAGGTGAACAGCAGGTAACCACCCGACCGGATCGGTCCCACCACCTCGGCGGTGACGATTTCGAACTGGATCGCGGCCAAACCACCGGAAATACCCGCAAAGAAGCCGGCAATGATGAACGCCAGATAACGCACCATCTGGGTGTTGTAGCCAATGAACTCGACGCGCTCGGGGTTGTCGCGCACGGCATTGAGAATGCGGCCCAGCGGGGTGCGGGTGAAGGCAAACATCAGCGCCACACTGACAAAGGTGTAGACCGCAATCAGGTAGTACACCTGCACGCCCGGGCCGTAGGTGATGCCCATGACCGCATCGCCCACCATGCGGTCGGCTGTGACGCCGGCTTCGCCACCGAAAAATTCCGAGAACATGAGCGACATGGCAAACACCAGTTCGCCCATGCCCAGGGTGATCATGGCGAACGTGGTACCGGCTTTTTTGGTGGTGACATACCCAAACAAAATGCCAAAAAACAGGCCCGCCAGTCCGCCCACCAGGGGCACCATGCTCACCGGCAGCGAAAGCGCCCCTTCGGACACCCGGAGCAGGGCATGGATGGCCATGTAGGAACCCAGCCCGGTGTACACCGCATGCCCGAAGCTGAGCATGCCGCCCTGCCCCAGCAGCATGTTGTAGGACAGGCAGGCAATGATCGCGATGCCCATCTGCGCCAGCATGGACACCGACAGGTTGCTGGTGAACACCTTGGGCGCGAACAGGAGAACCAGCGCAAAGAGCGACCAGATCACCCAACGGCCGACGTTGTAGGGTTTGAAACTGTAGTGAGTGGATGCCATGGTGTCAGGTCTCCCGGGTGCCCAACAGGCCCTTGGGCCGGAAGATCAGCACCAGGACAAGGAACAGATAAGGCAGGATGGGCGCCACCTGCGAGATGGTGAGCTTGAGCACCGAGTTGTCTTGCCAGGCGTCAGACAGCTGCAGCCCCATGCCCTGGAACAGGCCAATCAGCGAATGGTCCAGCGCCACAGCAAAGGTTTGCACCACGCCAATGATGATCGACGCGAGAAAGGCGCCGGAAAGCGACCCCAGACCGCCCACCACCACCACCACAAAAATGAGCGAACCCAGCGTGGCGGCCATGGCCGGCTCGGTCACGCAGGTGCTGCCGCCAATGAGGCCGGCCAGCCCGGCCAGCCCGGTACCGGCGCCGAACACCAGCATGAACACACGCGGCACGTTGTGGCCCAGGGTCTCCACCGTTTCGGGGTGGGTGAGTGCGGCCTGAATCACCAGCCCCACGCGGGTGCGGGTGAGCAGCAGCCAGACGCTGGCCAGCATCACGACGGCGACCAACATCATGAACGCACGGGTGGCGGGGAATGGCGAGCAGATGGTCTGAACCGCTGCGCCGCACATCTCGGCCGGCGCCCGGCCCCAGACCAGGCTCAGGCCGTCGGTGGCGTGGCTCACCAGCGTGAGCGCCGAGCCCTGCAGCACTTCGGGCGGACGGAACTGCACCGCCGTGCGGCCCCACACCAGCTGCACCAGTTCGAGAATGATGTAGGACAGGCCGAAGGTGACGAGCAGCTCGGGCACATGCCCGAACTTGTGCACCTTGCGCAGGCTGAGCCGCTCAAACAAAGCGCCCAGCATGCCCACGGCGAGCGGTGCGATCAGCAGCGCCGGCCAGAAGCCCACCACCTGCCCGATCGAATAACCGATGTAGGCGCCCAGCATGTAAAAGCTGGCGTGGGCGAAATTGAGAACGCCCATCATGCTGAAGATCAGGGTCAGGCCCGAACTCAGCATGAACAGCAGGAGCCCATAGCTCAACCCGTTGAGCATGGAGATGATGAAGAACTCCATGGAGTGCGACTTTCCGGGCCTGTGCCGAAGGCCCATGAGAACTATGAAATGAGCGGCAGTCACCCCGCAGGTGGACCGCTTGACGAATCAGCCGGACAGCATACCTTCGGGCCGCATGTGCTCGCGGCCCGAAGGCAAGGGGTCACACCCGGGAATCAGGGACGCTTCATCTGGCAGCTGGTGGGGGTGCTGGCCACATAGGCCGGGTATTCCTGCACAGGCATCAGCGTCATGCCGGTGTTTTCGGGGCTGTAGGGGTGCTTGGCATCGGTCTTTTGCCAGCGCGTGATGTACAGCGGCTGCTGCAGCTGGTGGTCCAGCTTGCGGATTTCGACCTCGCCGTTGAAGCCCTTGAACTTGAGGCCCGACAGCGCGGCCGCCACCTTGACCGGATCGGTCGACTTGGCCTTGGCCATGGCATCACCCAGCGCCGCGTAGACGTTGGGAATCGCCGCGGTGTACATGTCGTCCTTGAAGCGCTGGTTGAACTCGGCCATCCAGGTCTTCATGGGCTCGCCCATGTTGTAGTGGTTGTAGGCCACCTGGTACACGCGGCCTTCGCCGCCCTTGCCCAACGCGGTGGGGGTGCCGGTCACGCCCGTGTAATAGGTGTAGAACTTGCCGTCGTAGCCGCCTTCGTTGGCCGCCTTGACCAGCAGCGCCAGGTCGGAGCCCCAGTTGCCGGTGATCACGGTGTCCGCACCCGAAGCCTTGATCTTGGCAATGTAGGGGGCGAAGTCGCGCACCTGGGCCAAGGGGTGCAGTTCTTCACCCACGATCTGGATGTCGGGGCGCTTGCGGTTAAGGTTTTCCTTCGCAAACTTCGCCACCTGGTGACCGTGCGAATAGTTCTGATTGAACAAGTAGACCTTCTTGACGTCCGACTTGTCCTTCATGTAGGTGGTCAGGGCTTCCATCTTCATGGACGTGTCGGCGTCGAAGCGGAAGTGCCAGTAGCTGCACTTGCTGTTGGTGAAGTCGGGGTCCACCGCCGCGTAGTTCAGAAAGATCACTTCTTTGCCGGGGTTGCGCGCGTTGTGGCGGTTCACCGCGTCGATCAGGGCGCCGGCCACCGACGAGCCGTTGCCCTGGGCCAGGTAACGCACGCCCTGGTCAATGGCCGCCTGCATGGCCGTCAGGCTCTCGGCGGGGCTGAGCTTGTTGTCAAAACCCACGACCTCGAACTTCACGCCGGCGGGGTTGTTTTGTGAGTACTTTTCAGCAAAGAACTGCCAGCTCTTGAGTTGGTTGTTGCCCACCGGACCCATCAGGCCCGTCTGGGGATCGATCCAGCCGATCTTGACCGTCTCGCCCTTCTGGGCGAACGCACTGGACAGCGTGAGGGACAGCGCGGCAACGGCTATCGATTTAAGAGCGAAATTCATGGACGGTCTCCTGGGTGGTGAGGAAAACCTCAGCGTACCTTTTTGGTGTGGGGTAGCGCTCAGGGATTGCCCCTAGACGCTATCGCGCAAGTGACTGTGCGCTAGCACAACCGTAGCATTTGCATACATTCGGAGCACCCGTTGGGCGCTTCAGGGGCGCTGCATCTGGCAGCGTGTGGGACCACTGATCTGGGTCGCGTCCATGTACTGCACGGGGGCGAAGGTATAGCCCGTTTCCTCGGCGCTTCGGGGGTAGGTGGCATCCACTTTTTGCCACCGCGACACATAGAGACCTTTGAGCAGCTGGTGGTCGTCAGCACGCATCTGCACAGGTCCGTTGAAGCCTTTGAAAATCATGCCGCTCAGACGCCCCGCCACCTGCGCGGGGTTGGTGGAGCCCACGTGCGCCATGGCGTGGCTCAGCATTTCGATGCCGTCGTAGCTGGCGTAAATCGTCAGATCTTCACCGTGCTGTTGGCGAAAAGCGGCGGCCAGCGCATGAATCGGGCCTGGCTGGTTGCTGTGGTTGTGGGCCACCTGGTACACCGGCATGCGCCCGGCGGTATCGGCCAACACCGCGGGCACGCCCTTGAGTGCCGGGTAATACGCGTAGATGGGCAGATAAACGCCCTGCTTGTGCAGCGCTTTCACCAGGTCGCGCAGGTCAGCGCCCCAGTTGCCCGTGGCCAATGCCTGGGCACCCGAGGCCTGGATATTGCGCACATCGGCGGTGAAATCGTGGCCTTGAAAAGGCGGGTGCAGGCTGTCACCGACGATCTGCACGTCGGAGCGCTGTTGCGCCATGGTTTCGCGGAAATAACGCGAAAACTGCTGCCCGTGCGCATAGTTCTGGTTGAGCAGGTAGACCCGACGCAGCTCGGGTTGCGCAGCCATGAAACCGGTCATGGCGCGCATTTTCATGGCGGTGTCGGAGTCGATACGGAAATGCCAGAAATTGCATTTTTCGTTGGTCAACTCCGGGTCCATGGCCGCGTAGTTGATGTAGAGCACAGCGCGTTCGGGGCTGCGCAGGTTGTGCCGAGCGATGGCGCTGGAGAGCGCCGCGGCCACACCCGAGCCGTTGCCTTGCACGATGTACCGAAATCCCTGGTCGATGGCGGCCTTGAGCGCGTTCAGGCTTTCCTGCGGTGAGCCTTTGTTGTCAAACCCAGCCACCACAAAGCGCACACCCGCCGGGTTGGCGGCACCGCTTTTGTGCTCTGCCATGAACTGCCAGCTGCGCAGGCTGTTGCGGCCAATGTCGGCCGCCGGCCCCGACAGCGGATCGATGAAGGCAATGCGCACCGTCTGGCCCTGCAAGGGCAGCGGGTTGGCCGCTTGCGCGTCCCAGGCGGCGAACAACACCAACGCACCCGAGCACAGCGCACCCAACCAGCGGCGCCGCGGCGGTCGCACCGTGTGCCGCGCCACGGCGGTTTGGGCGGCCGGTTGGGCTTGCGGGTGCGAAAACGGCGGCGGTTTCGTCATGGACCCATTGTCGACCCAAGCGCGCGAGGTCGGCTCACAGCCCCGGCAGCACGTAATCCTTGAGCTGCTGGCGCAGCGTCATCTTCTGCATCTTGCCGGTGGCGCCCAGGGGAATGGCGTCGACAAACACCACATCGTCGGGCACCTGCCACTTGGCGATCTTGCCTTCGTAAAACGCCAGCAGTTCGTCGCGCGACACCTCGGCACCGGGTTTTTTCACCACCACGACAATGGGGCGCTCGTCCCACTTGGGGTGCTTCATGCCCACACAGGCGGCCATGGCCACGGCCGGGTGCGCCATGGCGATGTTCTCCACGTCGATGGAGCTGATCCACTCGCCGCCGGACTTGATCACGTCCTTGCTGCGGTCGGTGATCTGCATGAAGCCGTCGGCGTCGATGGTGGCCACGTCGCCGGTGGGGAACCAGCCTTTGCCGGCGGCGTCGTAACGCAACGGGTCGCCGCCCTCGCCCTTGAAATAGCTGGCAATGATCCAGGGGCCGCGCACCAGCAGGTCGCCATAGGTCTTGCCGTCCCAGGGCAATTCTTTGCCCGCTTCGTCCACGATCTTCATGTCCACACCGTAGACCGCCCGGCCCTGCTTGAGGCGCACCTTGAGTTGTTCCTCGGGCGACAGGGCGAGTTGCGCGTTCTTCAGCGTGCACACCGTGCCCAGCGGCGACATTTCCGTCATGCCCCAGGCGTGCAGCACCTCCACGCCATAGGTGTCGTTGAAGGCGTTGATCATCGCCGGTGGGCAGGCCGAGCCGCCGATCACCGTGCGCTTGAGGGTGCTGAACTTCAGGCCGCCGGCCTGCAGGTGGCCGAGCAGCATCTGCCACACCGTGGGCACACCCGCGGCCATGCTCACTTTCTCGGATTCGATCAGTTCGTAGACCGACTTGCCGTCCATCGCCGGCCCGGGGAACACCAGCTTGCAACCCACGGCCGCGGCCGAGTACGGCAGGCCCCAGGCGTTGACGTGGAACATCGGCACCACCGGCAGGATGCTGTCGCGGGCCGAGCAACCCAACGCATCGGGCAGCGCCGCACCGTACGCGTGCAGCAGCGTGGAGCGGTGCGAATACAGCGCGGCCTTGGGGTTGCCCGTGGTGCCGCTCGTGTAGCACATGCTCGATGCGCTGTTTTCGTCCAGGTCGGGCCAGAGGTAGCTGTCGGTCTGGGTGCCCATCCAGGCTTCGTAGCTCAACAGGCCGGGTAGGCCACTCTCGGCGGGCAACTTGTCGGCATCGCACAAGGCCACCCAGTGCTTCACCCCGGGACACTTGGCCGCCACGGCCTGCACCAGCGGCAGGAACGTCATGTCAAAGCAAATGGCGCGGTCGTCGGCATGGTTGATGATCCAGGCCAGTTGTTCGGGGTGCAGGCGCGGGTTCAGGGTGTGCAGCACCCGGCCGGTGCCGCTGACGCCAAAGTACAGCTCCAGGTGGCGGTAGCCGTTCCAGGCCAGCGTGGCCACGCGGTCGCCAAAGGCCAGGTGCAGGCTGTCCAGCGCGTTGGCCACCTGGCGCGCGCGGCGGGCGATCTGGCCCCAGTTGCTGCGGTGGATGTCGCCTTCCACGCGGCGTGAAACGATTTCGGTGCTGGCGTGGTGGCGCTCGGCGTGGGTGATGAGCGATGAAATCAGCAACGGTTGGCTTTGCATTTGTCCCAGCATGGGGTTCTCCTTGGGTGGCAAACTAAAAAAAGACTTGTGCAAAACGGTCAGGGCTGGGAGCCGCCGGCAACACAAGCTGTGCGGCAAGGCGAAGGAACAACACCCAGGCGGTTTTGCGCATGTCCTGTAAAAAAAGAACAATCGTTCGTATCATGCCGCAGCTGGCCGGCAGGCTGCACCCGGGTTGCCCCGGATAGCCCGCCCGCGTGTGGGCTCAAGTCGTCTCGGGGACAATGAAATCCATGCACGCTCCATTTGCCGACCTCCCCAGCCGCTGGTCCCACCGCTTCGCCGAACTCGGCCCCGACTTTCACACCGAACTGCGCCCCACCCCGCTGCCCGCGCCTTACTGGGTCGGCACCAGCCAGGCCCTGGCGCACGAACTGGGCCTGGACCCCGCCTGGCTGCAGAGCGAAGAAGCCCTGCACGCCTTCACCGGCAACCAGCTGTTGCCCGGCATGCGCCCGCTGGCCAGCGTGTACAGCGGTCACCAGTTTGGCCACTGGGCTGGCCAGCTGGGCGACGGCCGCGCCATTTTGCTGGGCGAACTGGCCACGCCGCAGGGCCCGCGGGAGGTACAGCTCAAGGGCGCCGGGCTCACGCCCTATTCCCGCATGGGCGACGGCCGCGCCGTGCTGCGCAGTTCCATACGCGAGTTTTTGTGCAGCGAGGCCATGCACGCGCTGGGCATTCCCACCAGCCGGGCGCTGTGCATCACCGGGTCGGATGCACCGGTGCGCCGTGAAGAGATCGAGACCGCCGCCGTGGTCACGCGCACCGCACCCAGCTTCATCCGATTCGGCCATTTCGAGCATTTTTCACACAGCGGCCAGCACGCGCAGCTGCGCCAGCTGGCCGATTTCGTGATCGACCATTTCTACCCACACTGCCGCGAGCGCGCAGGCAACCCCTACGCCCACCTGCTCGAAGCCGTGAGCGAGCGCACCGCCCACATGGTGGCGCAGTGGCAGGCGGTGGGCTTTTGCCACGGCGTGATGAACACCGACAACATGAGCATCCTGGGACTGACCATCGACTACGGTCCGTTCCAGTTCATGGACGCCTTCAACCCGGCCCACATCTGTAACCACACCGACAGCGGTGGGCGCTACGCCTACCACCGCCAGCCCAACATCGCCTACTGGAACCTGTTTTGCCTGGGCCAGGCGCTGCTGCCTCTGATGGACGAGCAGCAACAGGCGCTGGACGCCCTGGAACCCTTCAAAACCGTGTTCCCGGCGGCCTTGCAGCAGCGCATGGGCGCCAAGCTGGGCCTGGCCCAGTTGCTCCCCGGTGACGAAGCGCTGACCGAGCAATTCATGCAACTCATGGCGAAAGACGCGGTGGACTTCACGATCGCCTGGCGCCGCCTGAGCCACGCGGTGGCGGACTTTGCGGCACCGGGTGCGGCAGAAGCCGACGCGCGCCGCGCCCTGGAGCCCGTGCGCGACCTGTTTTTGCAGCGTGACGCTTTCGATGCCTGGGCGCAAGCCTGGCGCACCCGGCTGCAAAGCCAGCCCGGCTTTGACCCGCTGGCCACCCAAGCCAGCATGCTGCGCACCAACCCGCAGGTGGTGCTGCGCAACCACCTGGGTGAAATCGCCATTCAGCGCGCCCGCGAGGGCGACTTTTCTCGCCTGCAGCGTTTGCAGGCGGCGCTGGAACAACCGTTTGACGCCCTGCCCGGCTGCGACGACCTGTCCGACTTTCCGCCAGAATGGGCCACTCACATTGAAATCAGCTGCTCGTCCTGAAACGACCCAACCCTGCCGGTGCGCGACCGCTTGAACGCCCGTACCGGTGCCCCTGAGGAGATTGATATGACCTACCCCATTCAAAAAACCGAAGCCGAATGGCGCGACCTGCTGGCCAGCAAAGGCGCCGAGCGCCACGCGTTTGAAGTCACCCGCCACGCCGCCACCGAACGGCCCTTCACCGGCAAATTCGAACAGGTCTGGGCCGACGGCAGTTACCACTGCATCTGCTGCGGCAACCCCCTGTTTGACGCCGACACCAAGTTCGACGCCGGTTGTGGCTGGCCCAGTTTTTCCCAGGCCATTCCCGGCGCCATCACCGAAATCACCGACCGCAGCCTGGGCATGACCCGGGTAGAAACCGTGTGCAGCCAGTGCGGTGCGCACCTGGGCCACGTGTTTGAAGACGGCCCCGCCCCCACCGGCCTGCGCTACTGCATGAACTCGGCCTCGCTGGAACACCAGGCCAAAAGCAGCGAATAAGCAGCGAATAAGCGGCCAACCCACACAGGACACCCCCCATGAAAGCCCAAAACATCCTTCAAACCATCGGCAACACACCGCATGTGCGCCTGCAGCGGCTGTTTGCTGGCGCCACCCAGCAGGTGTGGATCAAGTCCGAGCGCGGCAACCCCGGCGGTTCCATCAAAGACCGCATTGCGCTGGCCATGGTGGAAGACGCCGAAGCCAGCGGTGCCCTGCAGCCCGGCGGCACCATCGTCGAGCCCACCTCGGGCAACACCGGCATCGGCCTGGCCATGGTGGCCGCCGTCAAGGGTTACAAACTCATCCTCGTCATGCCCGACAGCATGTCGGTTGAGCGCCGCCGCCTCATGCTGGCCTACGGCGCCTCGTTTGACCTCACGCCGCGCGAAAAAGGCATGAAGGGATCCATTGCCCGCGCCGAAGACATTGTGGCCGCCACACCCGGTGCCTGGATGCCGCAGCAGTTCAACAACCCCGCCAACACCGCCGTGCACGCGCGCACCACGGCGCAAGAAATTCTGGCCGACTTTCCCGAGGGCATCGACGCCCTCATCACCGGCGTGGGCACCGGTGGCCACCTCAGCGGTTGCGCCCAGGTGCTCAAGGCCCACTGGCCGCAGCTCAAGGTGTACGCGGTGGAGCCGGTGGCGTCGCCCGTCATCTCGGGTGGCAGCCCAGCGCCCCACCCCATCCAAGGTATTGGCGCCGGCTTCATTCCTGGCAACCTGAACACCACCCTGCTCGACGGCGTGATCCAGGTCGACGCCGAACCCGCCCGCGAGATGGCGCGCCGCTGCGCCCGCGAAGAAGGCATGCTGGTGGGCATTTCTTCCGGCGCCACGCTGGCCGCCATTGCCCAAAAACTGCCCGAACTGCCGGCCAACGCCGTGGTACTGGGCTTCAACTACGACACTGGCGAGCGTTACCTGTCGGTGGACGGCTTCCTGCCGGCTTGACTTGAAATACCCCCCGCGCCGCTTCGCGTCACCCCCCTCAAGGGGGCGGCACTGGCCGTCTGGCAAAGCCAGCCCGGCGGTGCCCTTGGGTGGCGTTTTTTCGTGCGTGGCGGGCAGCGCTCCGGCGCTGTGGATTCCTGATCTTGCCGGATGGCGGTGCTGCTGCACCATGGAGAACCAATGACGAAAACACTGACCGACATGTCCCTGTCGATGCTCGACCTGGTGGCCGTGCGCGAGGGCCGCAGCGTGGCCGACGCGCTGGCCGTGGCGCTGCGCACCGCGCAGCACGCTGAAATGCTGGGGTTCAAGCGCTACTGGCTGGCCGAACACCACAACATGAGCGGCATTGCCAGTTCGGCCACCGCCGTGCTGGTGGGCCACATTGCGGGCGGCACCCAACGCATGCGCGTGGGCTCGGGCGGCGTCATGCTGCCCAACCACGCGCCGCTGGTGGTGGCCGAAGCCTTTGGCACCCTGGCCGAGCTGTACCCGGGCCGCATCGACCTGGGTCTGGGCCGAGCGCCCGGCACCGATCCCCTGACCATGCGTGCCCTGCGCCGCGACCGGGTGGAAACCGAAGCCGACTTTCCGCGCGACGTGGCCGAACTCCAGCAGCTGCTGGGCCCGGCGCAACCCGGCCAGCGGCTCATGGCCATGCCCGGCGCCGGCACCAACGTGCCCATCTGGCTGCTGGGCTCCAGCCTGTTTTCAGCGCAACTGGCGGCCCAGCGCGGCCTGCCCTTCGCCTTTGCCTCGCACTTTGCACCGCGTTTGCTGCTGCAGGCGCTCGATGTGTACCGCAGCCAGTTCAGGCCGTCCGCCGCGCTGGACAAACCCTACGTGGTGGTGGGTGTGCCCCTTATCGCCGCCCCCACCGACGACGAAGCCGAGTACCTGGCCAGCAGCACCTACCAGCGCGTACTGGGCATCCTCACCGGGCGGCGCGGCCAGCTGCCGCCGCCGGTGCACGGCTTCATGGAGCACCTGCACCCGCAAGAGCGCGCCGGCATTGCCGACTTTCTGGCCGCCGCCGTGATTGGCGGGCCTGACACGGTGCGCGAAGGCTTTGCAGCGCTGGCGCAAGCCACCGATGCCGACGAGTTCATGCTGGTCAGCGATGTCTACGAGCCCGAGCTGCGGCTGCGTTCGCTGAGCATTGCGGCTGAGGTGATGGCCGGTGGCCCGCCAGCGCAGCCCGCCCTGACAGCCACAACCGCTTGAGGACGCGTCAGGGCAAGACCAACCGGTACACGCTGCCCTGCTGGCCAGAGGCCAGGTAAACCGCGGTTCCATCGCTGACAAGCCCCCCCGGGGTCGCGTCCAGCAGCAACCGCGTTCCCGTGGCAGCCCGCCAGGCGTAGAGCTTTCCACCTTCTGACCACACCACCGCCTGCCCGGCCACTGCCAGCAAGCTGGCCGTGCGGTCGGTGGACAGCGTGACCGCTTCGGTGCCGGTGTGGACCCTCAAGCGTTGGCCCGTCACCGCGCCAGAAACCCCTTCGTGCCAGGCCAGCAGACCGTCTTTCAGCACAAACCGCGTCATGTCGGTGCTGAGCGTGGTGGCGGCTGCGGTGGTGGCTGTGGCCGATGCCACCTGCAGGTGGTATGGCGCGTCCACACTGCCCGGCGCACGCTTTTGCCACGCCACCCGCTGGCCATCGGTCTGCACATACACCTGCTGGTCATCCGATGCCGTCAGGGCCTGGGTGCTTTGGCTGGTCGAATCCCAGCGAAACACGTCGGCCCGTGGCCCCACAGGGCTGCCGCTGGTGGACAGCGTTCCCCAGAAAAACGCGGTCAGCGCGTCGGCTGCACCCAGCTGGGGCGACACAGCCAGGTCGTACTGCCAGTTGCCCAGCGTGCCGGTGACGCTGGCAGGCTGCGCAATCTGGTACTGGGCCACAGCCCCTGTGTGTGGATTCAGGTGCTGCACCGCATAGCGGCTGGTGCTGGACTGGGCGATCCACATCACCCACGGATAGCGCAGCACCGGGTGCTGGTCGTACGAGCGGCTGCCGCTCACCAGCGCAGACAGGTTGCGCCGCTGCCCGTCCGGCCCCCAGGCGTACACACACACAAACAGCGGTGAAGCACAGTCATTGCCTTGCCCATAAGCCACCACATGGCCTTGGTCCAGTTGCCAATCGTTGGCGTACCGAAGGCCTGAAGAGCCGCTCATCTCGACGTTGTCACCGTTGGCCTTGCGCCGGTTGACCGTTCCGTCGCCCGCCTGCCACAGCACATCGCCGCCCTGCGCTGCGATCAACCGGGCAGAGGCACCCATGTCAAAAAGCGGCGCCTGCACCATCAGCGGGTCGGAAACCACCACCACGGTGCGTTGCTGGGTGCTGGACAACCCCTGGGCATCGGTGGCACGCACGGTCAGCAGGTACGACCCGGCGGGCAGACCCGCCAGCGAATAGGTGGCGCTCCAGCTGGGGGATGTGCTGGTGGCCACCGGAACATTGCCCAGGGTGATGCGGGTGCTCACGCTGTGCTCGGCGGTGGAGCTGCCCTCCACCAACAACTGGCCATGCACCCACTGCCCATCGCGGGGCTGGGTGATGGCCAGCACGGGCGGGTTGGCAAAGTTCACGCTGCGGCTCACCGTGACCGCATCGCCCCGGGTGTCGGTGACGGTGCTGGTCAGTGTGTAGGCGCCCGCGGGCAGGGTGCGCGTGTCCAGGCTGTACACAAAAGCGTTGAGGGTCGTGCAGTCGCGCCCGCTGCAGCCATTGGGCGATGTGAGCGTGCCCAGGTCGGTGGCGTTCAGCCAGGTGCGCACCGACGCAATGCCGTGGGTGGAACTGGCCCCCACCTGCACCGACACCACACCCTGTGTGCCCGACACCGTGATCGAGGCCGCCACCGTGGTGGCTCTCACCTGCACCGTGCGGCGCCATTCGACAAAGCTGTCGGCTTGCACCTCAACCCGCGCGGTGATGAGGTACGTCCCATCCACCAGCCCCTGCGTGTTCCAGAGGGTGGCAAAGCCCGTGGCCGCGGTGCCTGCTGCGGGCAAAGCCTGCAGGTTGGCGTACCACTTCACCGAGCGCGGCGTCCACCCCGAAGGCATGCGCAACGACAGCGGCACCGTGCCACCCACCGGTTCGCTCAAGGCGTCATCAGGCCCCAGCCGAATGCCCACCGAGGCCAGCCAGGCGGTGTCCAGCGGTGGGTTGTCGTTGGAAGGTGCGGTGGCACTGGTCTGCACCACCACGCTGTCGGCCCCGGAGCCGGTGCGCAACACCACGGTGCGGCTGGCCAGCACGGCCACCACCCGGTAGGTGCCTTGTGCGGTTGCGGCCGTGGTGGTCGCCAGGGTCTGGCCGCTGCCGCCTTGCGCAGGAACGGTTTGCAGGCCGCTCCATTGGGTGGCGGTTTGTAGCCGTTCCACCCGGTAAGCGCTGGCGCCCTGGACGGTGTCTTTCCAACTCAGGCTGACCTGGGTGGTTTCGGTGAGCACGGTGGCACTGAACTGGGCCGCTGCCGCCTGGGCCAGTTCCGTGGCGGTGGGGGTGTTGGGGGCGGGCGTTCCCGTGTCTGCGCTGGACCCACCGCCGCACCCCACCAAGCCAAAGGCAATGACCAAGCACACGCTCACCCATGCGGCGAACCGGACCAACGGCCTGCCCAAGGCAACAGGGGTCAACAGACCCCGACGGGTTGGAGATTCGGAGTTCTCATATACAGACATGGCGTGCGTCCCTGGGTGTGTTCGTGCTTCGTGCTCAAAATTCATTCTGCGCCGAATCCGTCTCACAGGGTGAGCCTGTCGCCCTGTCACTTGCTCACAAACAAGCCCTCACACGGAGCCAGCATGGGCCCGCTGCGCCCGACGCAACAGCAGAAACGCACCCAAGCCCAGCACCACCGCACCGAGCAAGACACCCACCAAGTCCCCGGCGAACTGTGCGAGCCATTCCCAACGGTCGGCAAAGGTGTAACCCAGACCGACAAAAAGCACCACCCAGACCGCTTCACCCAACACCACAGCCGCCAAAAAACGGGATAAACCATAGCGGGTCGAGCCCGCCAGCAAATTCACGGGCAAGGCCAGTGGCGTCAGCAGGAAGCGGGTGAGAAACACACTGCTTGCACCCCAGCGCCCAAACAAGGTGCTTGCCCGCTGCCAGGCAGGCCCAGTGGTGATCCGCACCGGCAGACGGTGAGCACCCCAGCGACCGAGCAGGTAGCTGCAGGCATCGCCCAGCACAGCCCCCAGCCACGCAACAGCCACCGTCCACACCACGGGCAAAACGCCATGCCGCACAAAGGCACCGGTGGCCAGCAACAACAACGTCGCGGGCAGCGGCACCCCCAGCGCGGCAAAAAACAACACCCCTGCGAGCAAGGCTGCGCCCTGGTTCAACAACAGCGTCAGCAACAGATCGCTGATTTCGCTCAAGGCGGGGTCCCCTGGCGCGCCGATGCTTGCAAGATCAGCGCTTCCACACGCCGCCGTCCCTCTACAGGATCGGTGCCCGACTGGGCCAGCCAGTCCTTCAGGCTGCGCTCGTCAAAACCCGTACTTGGAGCGCCCAGGGCTGCGCGCAACTCAGCTTCTGGGACGTGGTACACCCGTGCTATGTAGGACAGGGTCATCCAGCCGCGCAGCGTCTGCACGTGCACCTCGCCACTGGCGACCCGCTGCGCGTACGTCCATTGATGCCAGGCACGTGCGCCAAAAAAAGTCACCAACAAAGCGCCGAGAACCAGCGCCATCAGGCCGGCCCAGCGGCGCCATCCATTGAACCGTGTCACCCGCGCACCATCGCCAGCACCTTGGCCGCATCCAGCGTCTGGGCTTTTTGCTGGATTTGCGGCAGATACTGCGCCTGCATCTGTTTGGCGGGGCCCAGCAACCCTTGAAATGTTTCTTGCAACAAAGCGGTGCTCATCACCCGGCCCCCAGCGTAATAGCGCTTGGCCACCTGGCCCAGGGCATAGGTGGTGGCGAACGAAAACGCCATGCCCGTGGCAGCACCGCCCAGGCGGCCGACCGTGCGCCCGGCGACTTTGCCCAGCAGGCCGCCCAGCAATTTGCGGCCCAATTGCTCCAGGTACTGCGAGGTCAGGCCCACGCCCACCGCCGCAATGAACTCGCGGATGTGGCCCTGGTCCAGCTCCACGCCGTGGGCTTTGCCAATGCCGTACACCATCTTCACCTGCAGCGGAATGATGGCCATGGACGCCCACGACTGCGGCAGCAACTCCAGCGCGCCGTTGAGCATGGCGTGGTTCAAGATGGACTGGTCCAGATCGACGTCCAGCGCTGAAGGAACCTGCTGCACGGGCGCTGGCGGTTTGTTGGCTGCCTGTGGCGCGGCGGCAAGCACAGGCACGGCCGCATCCGTGGCGTCCAGCAGCGCGCCCTCTTCCCGTTCAAAGGCCTGCGCCTCACCCGCGTCCAGCTTCAGGCGAGCCTTCAGATCGGCCAGAAAAGCGGTCTCGGCCGGGCTTTGGCGGCCATCGGCGTCGCACACACACACCGCCATTTCATAGGCCAACTGGCGCTGTCCGGGATCGGTCAACCCGGCCACCGCGTCGGCCAGCGACACGCGCTTGAGCAACACGTCCTGGTACAACTGGGCGAGACCAGCCCCGCCCGATTCGTGCCCCAGGGAGTCGGCCAGGCGGCGAATCGCCTCGCGCTCGGCGTCGGCCTTGTGGCCGTCGGCAAAAGCGGCGAGCAACGACACGGTGAGAATGGCTTTTTGTTCTGAGGTGTTCATAGGGCGTGGATATGAGGTTGAATGGCCATGCTGTTGAGCACGGGGGAGGCACCGAGTTCCGCGGTCACGTTCGGGGCCGTCGGTTGTGGTTGCTTCCTGGGCGCCGCCACCCACCTTCGCTGCAACCCCGATAATCGGCCCATGCGATTTCTTATTGACTTTTTCCCCATAGCCTTGTTTGTGGCCGCTTACAAGCTGCAAGACATTTACACCGCCACCGCCGTGCTCATGGCGGCCACCGTGCTGCAGACCGGCATCATCTATGGCATTGACCGCAAGCTCCAAACCATGCAAAAGGTAACGCTGGTGCTGGTGCTGGTGTTTGGCGTGCTCACCCTGGTGCTGCAAGACGAGCGCTTCATCAAGTGGAAACCCACGGTGCTCTACGCCAGCATGGCTATCGTACTGGGCGCCGCCCTCTGGGGCTGGAAGAAGAACTTTCTGCAAATTCTGCTGGGCAGCCAGCTGACTCTGCCCACCGCCGTGTGGGGCAGGCTCACCGTGATCTGGGTGGGCTACTTCTTGTTCATGGCCGCCATCAATGGCTATGTGGCCGCCTACTATTCGACCGAAGACTGGGTGAACTTCAAGCTCTGGGGTTACATCTTCCCGGTGGTGTTCATCGTGGGCCAGGGCCTCTACATTGCGCGCTACATCAAAGACGACAGCAACGGGGCTGAAAAATCATGAGCGATCAAAACTGCATTCCCACCGCCCCCGCGCTGGAAGCCCGGTTGCGCGAGGCTTTGGCTCCCACCTGGCTGGACGTGATCGATGAAAGCGCCGCACACGCGGGCCACGCGGGCGCCAACGACTTGGGTTACGGCACCCATTTCCGGGTGCGCATTGGCGGCCCAGCCTTTGCCGGACGCAGCCGCGTTGCCCAACACCCCCTTGTGTATGATGCGCTGCGAAATTTCACCGACGCCGGCCTGCACGCGTTGGCCATTGAAATCAAGGCTTGAACCCCAGGCCACCGCTGGGTGGGCTTGTAAACCCGCCCTCTGCCCCGACATGCCCGCTTGCATCTTGAAACCTTTTTGCTGAAACCCGGCCCTGCGCGTCGGCTCCCACCTTTTTTTCACCCCCCGAGGAACACCATGAAATTTTCCCTGTCGGCCCTGACCGCGGCCGCTTTGATTGCAGCCGCTCCCTGGGCTGCGGCCCAAAACGTGGCCATCGTGAACGGCAAGGCCGTGCCCACCGCACGCGTGGAAGCGCTGGCCCAGCAAGTGGCGGCTTCGGGCCGTCCAGTGGACGACGCGGTGCGCGCCCAATTGAAGGAAGAAGTGGTGTTGCGTGAAATCTTCATGCAAGAAGCCCAGAAGCGCGGCATTGCAACCAGCGCCGAGTACAAAACCCAGATGGAACTGGCCCGCCAGACCATCATGATCCGTGCCCTGTTTGCCGACCACCAGAAGAAAAACCCGGTGACCGACGCCGAGATCAAAGCCGAGTACGACAAGTTTGCCGCCGCCAACGCGGGCCAGGAATTCCGTGCCCGCCACATCCTGGTGGAAAAAGAAGACGAAGCCAAGGCCATCATCGCGTCCATCAAGGGCGGAGCCAAGTTTGAAGACATTGCCAAGAAGCAGTCCAAAGACCCAGGCTCCGGTGCCAACGGCGGCGATCTGGACTGGGCGGCCGCTGGCAGCTACGTGACCGAGTTTTCCGAAGCCATGGTGAAGCTGGGCAAGGGCCAGATGACCGACGCACCGGTGAAGAGCCAGTTTGGCTGGCACATCATCCGCGTGGACGATGTGCGCCAGGCCCAGCTGCCCAGCTTTGACGAGGTGAAGCCGCAGATTGCGCAGCAGATGCAACAGCAAAAGCTGTCTGAATTTCAGCAAAACCTGCGTGAAAAAGCCAAGGTGGAGTGAGTTTGAACGCTTTGGGCGTTGGACTTTTAATTCTAAAAAAAGCGGCCTTGGCCGCTTTTTTCACATGTAGCCATCAGTCACCGTTGACAAAGCGCTGGTTCTTGCTTTGATCGGGCCTTTGGCGGTGGCGGGGCTTTGTTGCACAACTCAAAAGCGGAACGAGCTGACCCCAACCCCAGACGCAGCTATGCCATGGCGGCCACGGGCACCGTTTATCCGGCCGACCACCGGCTTTGCTTAGAGTGTTCCCAGTTCCCGGTGGCAAATGCACGATTTGCAGGTTGTCGTGTTTGGCTAGGATGTCGGCGGCTTGAAGTTCGCCGATTGCGCCATTCTTTTTTACGGGGTCGTTGGCGAACTTTTCAGGGTCAGGGCGGAACTTCTGGCCTTGACGGCTCTATGACGTTCTGAGTGGAACTTGACCTGACCGAGCTGGGTGTGCTGGGGTTCATGGATAGCGTAAATTTGCGGATATCAGTTCAATGACCACAACAAATAGCATGATCCTGAGTACAGAAGCCCTGTTCACCACAGCCCTTGGTTTGCAATCGCCCTGGCAAGTCAAGCACGTCGAACTCGATACAGCCAAGCACCGCATCGACTTCGATGTCCAATGCAACGCCAAGCGTCTGAGTTGTCCACACTGCGGCCAGGCTGACCAAGGCGTACACGACAGGATCAGCAAATCCTGGCGGCACCTGGACTTCTTTCAGTACGAAGCGTGGCTGCACGCCGATGTACCCCGCGTGGCCTGCACCGCCTGTGGCAAGACCACATTGGTGCCGGTTCCGTG
>NZ_JAUSOO010000047.1 GCF_030656115.1 Hydrogenophaga sp. | reverse complement strand
CACGCTGCCCGACACCGGCGCGCCCACCCTGCACGCCTACGAAGACCAGCAAGGCCCGCCCCGCGTGAGCGCGGCGCGCTTGAAGGCCGTGGGCGATGCGATCTGGGCCGTCTATAGCCTGCGCGAAACCTGGAAGAGCCTCGGCCCGCGTGTGGAGACGGTGAAACACGCTGCGGCTGCGCCGGGGCGCAACGACCCGTGTGCCTGTGGGAGCGGGAAGAAGTTCAAGAAGTGCTGCGGCTGAGTGCGGGGAAGGTTTTCACACAGCCGCGCCACGTTCAGCCGTTCGCGATGCGGCTGACCAACGCCTGGGTGAATGCCGCGGTGCTCGCCTTGCCGCCCAGATCGCCTGTGCGCACCTTGTCGATGTTCAGCGTCGCATCGAGCGCCTGACGCAGGTGGGTGGCCTTTTCCGTGAGCTTGACGTGGTCCAGCATCATCGCGGCGGCCAGCAGCAGGGCTGTGGGGTTGGCGATGCCTTTTCCAGCGATGTCCGGCGCTGAACCGTGGACCGCTTCAAAGATGGCTGCGTCGGCCCCGATGTTGGCACCCGGCGCCATGCCGAGCCCGCCCACCAGGCCTGCCACCAGATCAGACAGGATGTCGCCGAAAAGGTTGGTGGTGACCAGCATGTCGAACTGCCAAGGGTTGAGCACCAGCTTCATCGCGCAGGCATCGATGATCACGGTGTCCAGTTCGAACTTGCCCTTGTACTGGCGTTCGTACAGGTCCAGGCCGGTCTCCAGAAAGATGCCCGTGAGCGCCTTCATGATGTTGGCCTTGTGCACGATCGTGACCTTCTTGCGGCCGGTGGCAACGGCGTGTTCAAAGGCGTACTCCAGCAACCGGCGGCTGCCTGCGCGGGTGTTGATGCCGGTGGCCATGGCCACGGCATGCGGATCGTCATCGATCTGCACGAAATGTTCGTGTCCGATGTACAGGCCTTCCAGGTTTTCGCGCACCACGACGAGATCGATCTTGTCGAAGCGACCGCCGGGAATGATGGTCAGGGCAGGGCGCAGGTTGGCATACAGCTTGAATTCTTCGCGCAGTCGAACGTTCGATGAGCGATAGCCCCCGCCCGAAGGCGTTTCCAGCGGGCCCTTGAGCGCCAGGCGCGTGCGCCGGATGCTGTCCAGGGTGGCCTGTGGCAGGGGGTCTCCGGCCTGCTTGACGCCTTCGAGACCGGCGATCTGTCGGTCCCATTCAAAAGGGGCCTTGAGCGCATCAAGGGCCGCCAGCGTGGCGTCGACGATCTCCGGGCCAATGCCGTCGCCGGGGATCAGGGTGGCAGGAATCAATGTGGTCATGGAGGAGGTCCTCAAAAGAGTGTTGCTGGAAGAAAGCGGCAGGTGGCTCAGGCCTTGCGCACGAACCCGGACTTGGGTTGCATGGCCCCGATGCCATCGACCTTGAAGTCTATGTCGTGGCCGCCTTCAACGCAGCGGATGTTGCAGGCTTGGGTGCCCACCCTTCGAGGGCGGTGATCAACTGAACGTCCGCAAACTTCTGGCTTCCCGCAACACGTCGTGTACGTCGGTCTCAATGCCGGCCCAGGCCTGCTCTGACATGCCCGCCGGACGCTGCAGGCGGTTGGGCATGCGCGCGTTGATGGCCACATCCTTTCGGGCAAACACCACACTGTTGCCACAATCCCGAGTCGCCACGACCAGTGCATCGCCGTCGAAACTCAGGGCGATGCGTTCCAGGTAGGCACCGAAGTACAGATCGAGTTCGTGCAGGTTGCAGACCATGACACCACCCTTGGTGAGCAGCCGGGCGCACAGACCGTAGAAGTTCTGGGTGCCCAGCGACGGTGCCATGCTCTCGGCATCGAAGCCATCGACCATGATGATGTCGTAGCTCGCATCGTCCATGGCGGCAACGAAGTCCGCACCATCGGCCTGCACCACCCGGAAATCATTCTGATCAGGCGGCACCTCAAACTGGTCTCGCAGCGCAATGACCCGTGGGTCGATTTCCACCACCGTGATATCGGTGCCAGGAAAGTGCCGGTGGCAAAACTTGGGCAACGATCCTCCACCCAGCCCGATCATCAGGATGTTGCGCGGTTGAGGCGCAAACACCATGAACCCCATCATCAGGCGCGTGTAGTTCAACACCAGGCGGTCGGGGTGGCGCGGGTCCATCGCGCTTTGCACATCGGTCAAGCCGAAGCTGAGCGTTTGCTCAAACCGCTTGTGCCGAATGCGCACGTCCCGCAGGTTCAGGCCCGCATCGATGAGCGCGGTTTGCAGTGCCGATCCAAAGTTGAAGCTCATGCCGTTTTGCTTGTTGAGGTTGTGTTCTCGTGCATGGTGATGAACGATCAATGGGCTCTTTACACATCTTTGATGTGACTATAGTACGCTTTGAATTTAAATATCATTATCATATGATGATCATGTTTTCCAACGTGCACCTTGCAACACGCCCCGTGGCGCACGCCTGCACGTTCGCACTGTGTGTGAAAAGAGGTTGATCGCATGTCACTGTCCGCCCTGGAAAGAAGCGTGCGCGCCACGCGCCCCCGCTGTGTCCGCGTCAACCTGCGTCTCTGGTACGCGCTGAAGGCCGCCAACCTCATTGAGCAGCGCGAGGTTGCACCCAGCGCAACGGCGCTCGCCGGTGTGCTTTTCCCTCACTTTGGCGAGGTGCTGCTGGTGCTGGATCCCGACCTCGATGGGCATGCGTTCGAGATTGAGCAACCCGTCAAAGCGCCCGCTTCGGCGCCAGTTCAAAAGCGCATCGCGGCGCCACCGCCGGCCGCTTCGTCCGCGCCGAAAGACGGCGACACCGGGTCAGCATTCGACCGGCGCTGGATGGGGCGTTACTGAAAACAGCCCCCGGATGCATGGACATCCAAGTTACATAGAATGCGCACATGGAGCTCAAAACTGCCCGACTGACGGTCCTCATCGACCCCGCCAAAAAGAAGGCCTTTGAAGGCCTTTGTGCGCGCCAAGACGTGACGCCGTCACAGGTGGTGCGGCGTCTGATCCGCGATTACCTCGCCGCCCATGGCGAAGGCTTCATTCCCAGCGGCTCCGCCCCACAAATCGCCGAAGAAGACAGCGAAACACCTGTGTGATCGACAGGAGCGGTTGAAGACCATGGGCGGCGCAATCTGGGCGGTTTACAAGCAGCGCTGCCCATCGATGCACTGCCCGCTGGAGGTCACGCGGTCAGTATCGGCCGGACAACAGCTCTCCTGCGTTGGGTACGATCGTTTTCAGTCCGAGCGTCTGAAGCATCTGATACGTGGTGCAGACCGCAGCGGAAAGCACGGGCAGACCCATGCGGTCTTGTACTGGCTGGATGGACTCCAAAGAAGGCATTTGCACGCAAGCCGAGAGCACCACGGCGTCGCAATTGGCCGTGTTCAGACGCCTTGAGATTTCGATTGGCGCGCGTGGATCGCGCGCGCCAACGGCCAGGTTGTCGGCAATCTCCAGCGAAATCGCGTCCAGCACCTCAAACCCTTCGTGCTCGATGTAGTCCACCACCATGGCGGTGAGGGGTTTCATGTACGGTGTGAGGATGGCGATCTTCTTTGCGCCCAGGCGTTGCAGACCATGAATCAATGCGCCCGCGCTGGTCACGACCGGTGCGGCACCGCCGTTGGAAACGGTGCATTCATGAAGGCGCCGTTCTGACTGGCAGTGGTAGCCGCGGCCCATGTTCATGATGGCCACCAGGCAGGCGTAGCCAAGCACATCCACACGCGCGTCTGAGAGCTCCAGCGCGCAGCGGTCAGAGTCGGCGTCCATGCGCGCCAGTTCTTCTGGGTTGACCGTCATCATGCGCATCCGCGCAGAGTGGAAGGTAAAACGCTCAGGTTCCAGAGCCTCGCGGGCGCGCAACATGGCCGGAATCTCGGTCTCCATGGTGGTGTTGGAGCTGGGGACGATTTGTCCAATGCGATAGGTTTTCATGGGTTTCAGTCGGCGGTGATGTGGCGGGATTTGATGAGCTTTCCCCAGTATGCTGTGTCCTTCTCGACCAGCGCGCCAAGTTGTTGCGGGTTGAGGTATCGGGCTTCAATGCCTTGTTTGGCGACGTTTTCCTTGACCTCTTGTGTGTCCAGTGCGCGCTTGACGGCCTCGGTCAACTGAGCGATGACCGGCGCGGGTGTGCCGGCGGGCGCGAACAGACCGACCCATGCTTCCAGTTCAAACCCTGCCAGGCCAGCCTCGGCTGTGGTGGGTACGTTGGGCAGTCCGGGGTGACGGGTCTTGCCCGTGACGGCGTAGGCTTTGAGCTTGCCTGTATTGACGTGCTGCATCACCGATGGTGGCGTGGTGATGAACACCTGTACGTTGCCGCTCAACAAGTCGACAACGGCCGGGCCGGAACCCTTGTATGCAACATGGACCATGTCGGTCTCCGTCGCCTGCTCCCACAGCGCGGTGCCCACATGCGACAACGACCCGTTGCCCTGAGAGGCGTAATTCAGTTTGCCCGGGTTGGCCTTGAGGTGGGCGATGAACTCCGTGAGGGATTTGGCCGGCACCGATGGATGGGCGGCCACGACGTTGGTTGCTGTGGTCAGCAGGGCAACGGGCACCAGGTCTTTTTGGGCCCATGGCAGTTTGGAAAACATTGCAGGGTTGCCCACATGGTAGGCAGAGTAGCTGACCAGCAATGTGTTGCCGTCTTTTGGCGCGAGTGTCGCCTGCTGGTACGCAATGTTGCCGCTGGCACCACCCTTGTTCTCGACAACGACAGTCTGCTTGAGCACCTTGGTCAACGATGCGGCGACGATTCGAGCCGTGTTGTCGACCAGTCCACCTGGCGGGTTGGGTACGAGGAGCGTGATCGGCTTCTCGGTCCAAGTTTGGCTCCAGGCGGTCGGTGCCAGGGCCATCATCAGGCCCAAGGTCGATGACATTGCGAAGCGGCGGTTCAGCATGTGAGTCTCCAATGGTTGTTTTGAAGAGTTCATTGTGCGAATGGCACACACCCGTCGGTACGCATGTCGTTGACATATCCTTAGCTTTTAATTGAGGATATAAAAATGACCATCAATCTGACGCGCTTCGACCTGACCACCTTGCGACTGTTCCTGTTGGTGGTCGACGGTGGCAGTTTGACGGCCGGTGCTGCAAGCTTTGGAATCTCGGTGGCAGCGGCCAGCAAACGCGTGGCCGAGCTGGAGTCCCATGTGGGGCAATCGCTGCTGGAGCGCAGCAAGCGGGGCATCACGCCCACGGCTGCAGGTCGCACGCTGCAGCGGCACGCCATTGAACTGGTGGGGAGACTGGAGAAGCTCGCAGTGGCGATGGAGGATCACCAGCGCGGCGCAGGCGGACACTTGCGACTGTGGGCAAACACGTCAGCTTTTGGCGGCTTTCTTCCGAGTCTGCTCGCTGTCTATGTGAAGGCCTATCCCGATGTGGTGATTGACCTTGAAGATGTTCTCAGTGAAGACGCCGCCCGCGCGGTGTCCATCGGTTCTGCGGAGCTTGCCATCATTGGCGAAAACACCTTGACCGATGGTCTACAAAGTATCGTTTGTCACACCGATGACTTGATGTTGTTGGCGCCCGCCACACACGCGTTGGCGCGTCGCAAACGCGTTGCGCTGGCGCAGGCACTGGAACACAACCTTGTGGCGCTGGGCCATGCCACCTCACTGACGCGTCACATTGCCGCTGCGGCCGACGCGGCGGGCTGTCGCATGCGAATCCGCGTGCAAGTACGCAGCTTCGATGCCATGTCCAGGATGGTCGCCTCCGGACTGGGTGTTGCCATACTGCCTCGCGCCGGCGCGGCGCCTCATGCGATGGCCATGGGCCTGCGCCTCCTGCCGTTGGAGGGTCCTTGGGTGCAACGTCGCCTGTTGTTGGCCATGCGCGACCGCCAACAACTGTCCGGGCCCGCGCGGGCCTTTGTGGACCTGGCGGAGCGGCGCGCAGGCGCAGCCTCGCGGTCTTGACCTTGCGACTGTCAGCCCAGATGCGTTCCCAGGAAACGCATGGTCCGGTCCCAGGCCAGTTGCGCCCAGGCCGCGTCGTATTGCGTCACATCGATGCGTGTCGTGCCTTGAGCAGTCTCATTCGCAAAGGCGTGGCTCGCAAGATAGCGATGCGGCTCGTAACGGACACTCGCCTCCTTCATTTTCTGGTCAAGCGCGTCGACGTTGGTGATGTCGAACACCTTGTCTTGCGTGGCCCAGTGCGCCATCAACGGCATCTTGATCTTCGACGCATCCACATAGTCCAGGGGCGGCATCCCGTACCAGACGACCGCAGCATCGGCCTCCGGCACCAGGGTTGCGCTAAGAATGGTGAGAGCGCCACCCATGCAGAATCCGGTAATGCCGACCTTTCCGCTGCCGGTCTTGCGAGCCTTGAGGAACTGCACCGCTCCGTGAATATCTTGCGACGCAGCGTCACCAAAGTTCAGGCCCGTCATCAGGTGGTGCGCCTCTTCGGCTTCTACCGTTGACTTTCCACGGTACAGGTCAGGCACCAGCGCACTGAAGCCTGCGGCGGCAGCGCGATCGGCTACCCCCCGAATCTGATCGTTCAGACCCCACCACTCCTGAATCACGACCAACGAGGCCACCGGCTCAGTGGCCTCAGCCAAATATCCCTGCACGGACTGGCCGTCGCTACGTTTGAACTCGATCAATTGACCCATTGCTATCTCCAGTTGTCTATCGGTTTTCTTCACTTCGCTTTCGGGCGGCCGTACATGGCGGTGAAGGAGGCTTTGCCCAGCGCGTTGGCGTTGATCATGTAGCCGGCCAACGCGGCGGTGGCATCGGCAGGGATTTCCAGCTTGTCGTTCTTCAACGCGTGCACGGTGAAGATGTAGCGGTGCGGTTTGTCGCCTGGGGGAGGGCACATGCCACCCCAAGCGGCCACGCCGTAGTCGATGCGCACGTGGCTGGCGCCCTTGGGAAGGTTGGCGCCGCCCGCTGCACCGGCGTCTGCCTTGAGCGCGCTGACATCGGCGGGCAGGTTGATCACCGACCAGTGCCACCAGCCCGAGCCGGTAGGCGCGTCGGGGTCATACACGGTCACTGCGAAGCTCTTGGTTCCAGCGGGCGCGCCGCTCCATTGCAACGCCGGTGACTTGTTTTCGCCTGAGCACCCAAAGCCGTTGAACTCAAATTTTTGGTCGATCAAACTGCCGGCCTTGATGTCTTGGCTACTGAGCCGAAAATCGGCGGCATGAATGAGGGAGGATGCGCTGAGGAGCGCGTAGATCAGCAAGGTGCGTTTCATGGGAGCTTTCGAAGAAAGTTGAGGAACCCCATGATGTAGCGACCGGTGCAACCCCGTTAGCCCCGGCGTATCAATTGTTGTGCGCAACGGTGCAAGCGGTGCGGCGTTTGTGGGCCTGGCCCTTCAGGGGCGGAGATGCGATGGCGCATAGCCGAAGCGCTGACGAAACGCAGCGGAGAATCTGCTGTGCGAGTCGTACCCACAACGGGCCGCGATCTCCGAGACATGCAGGCTTGAGCCCTGGAGCAACGCCATGGCGGCCTCCAATCGAACTTCGCGCACACATCTGCTGGCCGATGTGCCTTCTTCGCTCAGCCGACGTTGCAGGGTACTGACGCTCAAATGGAAAGCGCGCGCCAAGTCTTCTACCGTCCACACGGCATGAGGCCGCTGGCCCACCAGGCGATGCACGCGGTCGGTCCAATCCAACTCGCGCATGGGTGCAAACACCAGACCACGCTCCGCCAGCAACAACAAGACTTCAAGTGCCCTGTGCTCGCGCACGGCATGAGACGCTTCGGGATCCAGCAGCGCCGCGGTCGCGTGGCCGAAGGTCGTCAAAAAAGCGTCGTCTGCTGCGCTGCTTGCACAACCCTGCACTGCGGGTGTGCCGACAAACTGGCCAAACCGGTCGTGGAACCGTTCCACGGTTTGCGGCGAGAAAGCCATCATTCGTGCCTCGTAGTGACCTCCCGGGACTGGTTCGTTGAGCATGTCCCACTGTGTCGCGCGCGGGATGACGAAGACTTGGCCGGTGTTGAACCGCGCTTCCCCGATGGGCTTGGACAACCGCTTGCGGCCAGACACCACCCAGCCCACCAGGTCGTCACGCACCGTGGCTGTGCGAACAAGATGCGAAACGCGGGTCCGAATGAGTTGGGCAGTGGCGCCGGCGAATGGGTTCATGGGCTAGACGGGTGGCAATCAGAATCGAATCGGCATTTTGGTTCAAGACGCCAACTCATCCAAGGCGGTCAGCGAGCGGGGTCCTCAGCTTCGCCGAAGTTCTTCAACAACATGGTCGTGGAGCGCCTGCGCGGCGGCATCCTGGCGGGCAGACGTTGCGATCACGGCCGCGACCTGCAGCCTGGCCAGCGGCGGCAACCCGTGTCGGGCATCGAGCTGCACCAGCTCGGGTGGGCATGAGCTGCGCTTGACGGCGGCCACCGCCAAGCCGCTTTGCACCACGGCAAGCAGGCCCACGGTGCTGGGGCTTTGGTAGGCGATGCGGTAGCGGCGGCCGGCGCGGCGCAATGCCTGCTCGGGCATCTTGCGCGCCATCGAACCCGGTTCGAACACCGCCAGCGGCAGCGGGTCGCGTTGCCACACCGGGCTGCTGGCCAGGCCCACCCAGACATACGCCTCATCGAACAAGCGGGTGCCTCGCGAAGGGCGATCCTGCGTGACCAGGGCCACATCCAGATCGCCGGCTGTCAGCGCCGGGATCAGCACCGTGGACTGGGCGCAGACCATCTCCACTTCGACCTCGGGGTGCGTCTGCGCAAAGCGCCGAAGCGCCGGCCCCAGGTGGGCTGCAGCGTAGTCCTCGGGAAACCCGAAACGCACATGGCCCGTCACGGGCACGGTCTCCAGCGCCGACTGCGCCGCAGCATGCGCCAACAGCACCTCGCGCGCCTTCGGTAGCAGCCGCTCGCCAGCGGGTGTGAGCGCAAAGCGCCGCGCATCGCGCAGCAACAGCGGCACCGCCGCAGCCTGCTCCAGCTTCTTGATCTGCATGCTCAGTGCCGCTGGCGAGCGGTGCACCACACGACAGGCCGCCGACAGCGAACCACCGTCAACCGCGGCGACGAAAGCACGCAGCCAGTCCAGCTGCAGGTCACGGGAACGGTTGGTCATATCGGGTCGGCTGCATCAAAGATGATTTCGTTTATCGAACGAACAGCGCCAGATTATCGCGCTTTACGAACTTCAGGAATGCGCCGAAATTCCTGCCATGACAGACACACAACGCTCTTCCGGTGCCGGGCTGATGGTGACCGGCGGCCTGCTGATGGGAACACTCGGACTGTTTCTTGAGCAGGCCGGCCAGCACCCACTGACGGCGGTGTTCTTCCGCTGCATCTTCGGCGGCGCGGCGTTGCTGGCCTTTGCGTGGGCAACCGGAAGGCTCGGGGAACTGCGTCCGACACGCCAAGGCATCGCTGTGGCAGTGCTGACGGGCAGCCTGATGGTGGTGATGTGGGCCAGCTTCTTTGCCGCCATCCAGTGGACCTCGATCGCGTTGGCGACGGTGACTTTTCACTTGCAGCCCTTGTGGTTGCTGCTGGTCGGAGTGTGTTTGTTCGGCGAGCGGCTGGGTGGCGCGCGGGCGCTGGGCGTCTTCGGTGCGTTCGCTGGTCTGACGATGGCCACCGGGCTGCTGCGCTCCGGCCTGCCGGGTGGGCAGCCGCTGTTCGCCTGGGGCCTGGCGTTGGCCGTGCTGGGGTCGGTGTGTTATGCGGCGGTGTCGCTGCTGGCCCAGCGGCAGCGCGCGCTCAGCTCGCTGGGTTTGACGTTCTGGCAGTGCGCCACCGGCACGCTGCTGCTGGCCTGGTGGCCCGCCTGGCATGGCCTGCCTGCGCAGTGGAGCGGTTGGCCCGCCGCCACCTGGGGCTGGCTGGTGGGCTTGGGTGTGCTGCACACCGGCTTGGCCTACGCGCTGATCTATGCCGGCATGCAGCGGCTGGAGGTCGGGCGGATTGCGCTGCTGCAGTTCGTCTACCCGATGGCCGCGATCGCGCTCGATGTGGCGATCTATGGCCGGGCGCTGGATGGCATGCAGTGGGCGGGCGTGCTGTTGATGGGCGCGGCGCTGTGGTGGGCCGGCCGAACCGATGCGGTCCGCCCTCTGGCGACCCGTGGTGTCCAAAGCAGCTGAAGCGACGGCACCCGTTCTTGATCTCGACGGTGTGGATGTGACGGGCGGCCCATGAGGTCCAGGCGCAGCAGTGGCGCGGGGCCGCGCTGAAGCTGTTGCGCGCGCTCACGCCGCTCGACACCGGCGCGCCCACGCTCCACGCCTACGAAGACCAGCAGGGCCCGCCCCGCGTGAGCGCCGCGCGCATGAAGGCCGTGGGCGACGGCATCTGGGCGGTCTACAACCTGCGCGAAACCTGGATGAGCCTGGGCCCACGCGTGGAGACGGTGAAGCAAGCTGTGCCCGCGCCGAGCCGCATCGATGCTTGCCCATGCGGCAGCGGGAAGAAGTTCAAGAAGTGCTGCGGCTGAGGTTGGGGAGCTTGCTGCACACCGGCAGCCAGCCCGAGGGCAGGAGGGCGTATGGTCAAAGGTGACTGGCTGGTGAACGCTGGCCTGGGTGCCCCGTCGCGCCCGGCAGCTCCCGGTGTGTTTCGGGGGCTTTTGGGCTGTTTTTTGTTCTTTTAAGAACAATTTCGCTCGACGCTGGGCTGAAAATTGTTCTTAGAAGAACAAAAATGGGTCTTTTGACCCCCCGGAAGCGGTTTCGGGGGGTTGCACTTGACTTTGACATCGGCGAATGTGCTCTGTCGCCATGATTGGACAATCGACGCGGTCCGCCTTTTTGGCACTTCACCCCCTCTCCGACCACTCTCCGCACCTCGCCTCACCCGGAGGCTTCATTTGGGCGCAAGCGCAAGAATTGGCGGAGTAAGGGCTAGTACTGCTGCCGAGTTTAGAAACACAATGTCATTGAACAATAGAGAGGTGAAATAAATTGACCTATCAAACAGACGAAAAGCTGAAGAACTACCTCGACGCGAACCAAATGCACCGAGAGCAGTTGTGCTTGGCAGTTGTTGCTTTGGATAAACGTTTTACAAATGTCAGACCACGTCACCCCAGGGGCGGCCCAGATGGCGGGAGAGACATCGAGGCCCAGTTTCGGGGGGCAGATCTAGCATATTGCGCTGTTGGCTTTGTAAATCAGGCAGCTGATATTGAGGAGAAGAAGAAGACGATTCGCACTAAGTTTTCTGACGATCTCGACAGCGCTTGGGAAGCTACGCCGCGACCATCTGTTTTTGTATTCCTTACCAACGTTAACTTCACAGCCGGAGAAAAGGACGATCTCATAGCCAAAGCGCGAACTAAGGGGTTCACTTTTTGCGATGTTCTTGATCGGGAGCGGCTCCGAGTTGCGCTTGATAGTCCGGATGGGTTCGCTGCTCGTTTTCAGTTTCTCAACATCTCCATGTCAGAGGCCGAACAAGCGAGTTTCTTTGCAAAGTGGGGCGATGAAATCCAAGCAGTCATTGCGACAGGATTTCAAGAGGTCCATTCAACACTCGCCCAGCTACTTTTCCTACAGGAAGCAACGCACCCCATCTCGGGATTACATGTTCAATTCAAGCTGGACAGGGAATACGACGCAAAAGAGATTGGGCATTTTCGTGCTTTTTGTTCAATCTATCTACGTGAGCCTAAGCTGGGCATCTTGGGTATATTGATCGGAAAAACAGATAAGGCTGACAGGTTTAGAACTGATATTCGTCATATGCGTGACGAACGTCCGGGTATAGCTATGGGAATCGCGAGCGGGCAATGGAAGGTTGCATGGGAAAATTCCCAAGAAAAGACGGATTCTTCCGAGTCAAAGGAGGACGATAGCACCGGTAGGTACCAGCCTATTGGATACGGCTCTGGCATAGGGATGAAAACTGTCGAACAACTTGTGGTTTCTTACAAAACTGATAGTTTCATCCGATTTTCGCCGGTGCTGTCATTGATCGATTTTGATGAGTGCATGTTAATGCCAATTTTAAACAAATCGCTGGCGGAAAGGCTTAATTGTGTTCGCGTCTTTGCCAATGGATATATGCTTCTTGACTTGAATAAAGACGACTTCCAAATTGACGACACTGAGTTTCGACTTGAGCTCGGCGAGGCATTTTCAGAGGATGAGTTGGCGGACTGTTGGGTGCGTATTCGTCCGAAAAAGTTTTCTTCCAATCTTGGATTATCATTTGCAGACAAGATTCCGGTTCGCATGTTTAAATCGAAAAAAGCAACGATGGAATCTCCTAAGTAAATAAGTTTTAATTCTATTTTTCGATTTTGCGCGACATAGATCTGTCGCAATCACTCAAATCAGCCCCCCAGTCGGCACCCGCGCCACCCACTCACCGCCGTATCTCGTTAAACCCCGCCGCCATGGTCTCGCGCTGGTCCAAGTCCACCGCCGCCTCGGCCAGCGGGTCGGCGCCCTGCAGCCAAGCGGCCTGCGCGTCCGGTGCGTCCAGCGCCAGCACCAGGGCGTGGTTCAGCTCGTAGGCGCCCCAGGCCAGGCCCTGCTGGCGCAGGGCGGCCTGCAGGGCCGACTGCAGCAGCATGCGCACCATCTGGTACGGCCCGGAAAACGGCACCTCGGTAGCCCGTCCGGCCGCGGCGTCCACGCAGGCGCGTCGGTCGTGTGAGGCGTGGCCCCGGCAGGCCAGCGGCCGCGCGCGGTGGATCAGGCACACACCTTTCACCACAAAGGCGCAGCGCTGGCGCATCGCCACGCGGGCTGTTTCGTCCTGCCCCCGGGTGGCGGCGTCGGCCTCGCGCACCTGGGCGATCAGGTGAATGCCATGGCTGGCCAGCGTGGGTGCGGTGGCGCGCAGGTAGTTGGCCAGCACGAACACCTCGGGTGCCAGCGCGGTCGCGCGCAGTTCGCAGCAGCTGGCGCAGCCTTTGGTGCAGGCGACCGGTGGCTGGCCTTCGCACTGGATGGCCACGTTGCCGTCGAAACTGTCCCAGGCCTGCAGCAGCGCGGCCTCGGGGCCGGCGGTGGCGAGCGTGTGTTCAAAGGCGCTGCGCTGCTGGCGGAAGAAGGCTTCGGCGCCGTGCTCGGCAGCGTGATTCATGGTCTCCGTCTCCGGGTGTTGTTTCAGGCGACGCCTTCTTGGCCCCAGGGGTGGCTGCCCGGGACCAGCGTGGCCTTGATGCCGGCTTTGTCGAGCGCGGCCTGGTCTTTGTAGAAGGTGGCTTCGTGCACCAGAGCGCCCGACTTGGAGAGCACACCGACGTAGCGCGCGCCGCGGTCGACATCGCAGCGGTAGCCGCCGCCCGGGTCGTCGGTGCGGCGGACGTTGCCGTCCCAGTCCATGAAGAAGCCTGCGTCCCCGCTCATGCGATCCGGCGCCGGGCCGCCCCAAGCCGGATCAGCCCCCTCGGGGGGCAGCGACCCGCGCAACGGCGGAGCCCCGGGTTCGTCCCGCAGGGACGAAAACGCTTGGGGGCTCATACAGTCACTGGCGTATCGAGCACCGCCTTGAGGTTGAGACTCATGTTGTTCTTGGTCGCGTCGGCATACGGGCAGATGCCCTTGGCGCGTTCCATCAGGCTGTCGGCCGTCACCTGGTCCAGCGGGCCGGCCAGGGTGGCGGTGAGGCTGAGCGCCATGCGGTAGGCGCCTTCGAAGTTGACGTACATCGACAGCGTGGCTTCAACGTAGCAGCCGCGCAGCGGCAGTTTGTCGGCCTTGGCGATGTGGCGGATGGAATGTTCGAAACAGGCCGCGAAGGCGGCTGCGAACAGCATCTCGGGGTTCGGCCCCTCGCCGCTGCCGCCCATCTCTTTGGGCACGGCGAGCTTGAGCTTGAAGCTGCCGTCTTCGCTCTGCACCTGACCGCCGCGACCGCCCTGGGTCAGCATCGTTGTTTTGTAGACAAGATCCATGTCAATAGCTCCAGAAAAATGAGAAGTGCATCGAGAGCAGCGGCTCCACCGGGAACACCGCGGAACCGGCTGTGCCGGGCCGCTGGTGTTGCCCCCTTGTGGGGGTGACGCGCTGCAAGCGCGGCGCGGGGTGGCCCTGCCTAAACGCTTTTTCCTTTGAGCAGCCGCGCCTGTTCGGACGGGCTGTAGTGGTTGAAGTGGCCCTGTGCCGCCGCGAGGCGGCGGTTGGACATGCGGATGGATTCGATCTTGCCGGCCGGGGCGATGCGCGAGACGCACTTCTCCAGCTCGGTGCTCGCGCAGTGCGGGCAGGTGGGCACGGTGCTGGCGCGCACCAGCAGCTCGAACTCGGCCTGGCAGGCCTTGCAGTGGTAGTCAAACAGGGGCATGTTGGCCTCCGGTGGGGGTGGAACAGGACTTGGTGGGCGAGCTGCAGCCTTCCAGCGAGCTCGGGCGCTGGGCCGAGGGCACGAGGCCGATCCAGTCCGTGACCGCGGCGGTGTCGAAGCCAACCATGCGGCTGTCGTCGGCGGGGTTCCACATCAGCGGGCGGCGGATCAGCAGCGGCTCGGCGAGCAGCAGGGCCAGGGCGGCCTCTGCCTGCAGCGCCTCGGGCACCAGCTCGCCGCTCTTGATGCGCGGGGCGGCGCGGTTGAACCAGTCGGGCACAGGCAGGGGGGCGAGGAAGGCGAGCAGGGCTTCGGACGTCCAGTGCGCGGTCAGCAGGTTGCGGCGCTCCAGGGTGTGGCCGGCGGCCTGGAGTGCGGCGCGCTGGCGCGCGTTGCCGCCGCAGCCGGGCTTTTCAAAAAAGACGAGGTGGCTCATGGGGGGCTTTCGCTGGGGGTGGTTTGGCGCGCCGGGCGCAGCAGGCGCAGGCATTCCACGCTGGCGGCCATGTCGAGCGCGCTGAAGTCGTCTTGCGTGCGCAGGCTGGCGTCGGCGCCGAGCGCGAGCAGCTGGCGCAGCACGGCGGCCTTGCCGCTGCTGGACGCGTACATCAGCGCGGTGGCGCCGGTGGTGTTGGTCTGGTCGATCGGCACGCCCGCGCGCACCAGGCGTTCAATGCCCGAGAGGTCGCCGTGCACGCAGGCCAGCCAGAGCGCGTTGTTACCGTCGCGGTTGACGGCGTCCAGCGTCACGCCGTGTTGAAGCAGGGCGCTCACGGTGGCAGCGTCGCCGCGCCAGGCCGCGAGCATCAGCGGCGTGTTGCCGTGTGGGCCGCGCGCGTCGGGGTGGTCGAAACCTTCGGTGCGCAGCCAGTTGGCGAGCGCCGGGGTGGGTGGTTTGCGGGGCGGCGCGGGCGGTGCCGGCGGTGGCGCTGCGGGGGGCGGTGCGTTCTGCGCCGCGACCCAGGCCGCCTGGCCGCCGATGAGGTCGCTGACCTCGGTGAAACCGAAGTCGGCAAACATCTGGGCCAAAGTCTGGCTGGCGTTGCCGTGGTAGCAGTAGATCAGCACCGGGCGCGTGCGCGCGGTGCGAAGCAGCAGGCTGTCCTGGTTGTCGCTGCACAGCCGCACGGCACCGGGCCAGCCGTCGCGCGCATGGCTGGCGGCGTCGCGCGCGTCGAGCAGCAGGGCGTTGGGGTGGGCCGCGCACCAGGGGCCGAGCTCGGCCACGGTGAGACGGCGGAAGACGCGTTGGCCTTTCATGGGCGGGGCTCCGGGTAAGGGGGTGTGCTGGTGATGCGCGCGTCTGTCACCGGCAGGCCGACGCTGAAGTGGTAGAGCACCTGCCAGGGCTCGGTGCCTGGGGCACCCAGGCCAAGCAGCTCGCGCACCGGTTCGTCGAAGAAGCAGCCGATGCCGGTGCCGCGCAGGCCGGCGGCTTCGGCTTCGAGGTAGAGCACCTGGCCGATCAGGCCGGCTTCGCGCAGGCGCTCGCGGTACAGCCAGGGTCTGCCGGCCAGCGAGGCCCCGCACTCGCCCAGCAGCGCCACCACGAACACCGCGTCGGCGGCGATGGCCTGGTGGCAGCTCAGGGTGCGCAGCGTGCCGGCCAGCGCGGGGTTGAGGGCCAACTCCAGCAGGGGCACCTCGGGCGGGCTGTCGGGCACCGGGCGCCAGCTCAGGTGGGGCAGGGCGGCCTGCAGCACGGGCCCGGCCGAGGCGTTGCGGGGCAACAGGTAGGCGCCGGGTGCCAGGCCGTCGACCCGGTGCGCGAAGACCACCGCGTGCACGGCCGGCCCATCTTCCGCGCCGCCCGTGCCACCCGTGTCCCAGGGGAGCTGGACAGCGCCGTCCCCGGCAGGCGCGGGCATCAGGGCGGCGAGCAGGGGCCAGAAGGCGTCGATGCCGAGCCGGGCCTGGCGGTCAAAACGCTGGGCGCTGCGGCGCCCGCGGATCAGCTCGGCCGCCGTGGCGCGGGTGTCGGGGAGGCGATGGCGCGCGCCCAGCGGCGGCACGGCGCTGACGGGCCGGCGCACGCTGCGGCGAGAGGCTTGCGCGACCGCGTCGATCACGGGCCAGCGGTACATGGGCCGCGGGTCCAGCCGGTTGGCCTGGCCAGTCCAGGCGGCACCGGCCAGCCAGTCCATGGGATCGGCCGGCGCTGCGTTGGTCGCGCCCGGCAGCAGTTCGAACAGGGCCTCGGCTTCTTCGTGTTCGGCGGGGGCGAAGTCGCCCGCGCGGTCCAGACCGAGCGCCGCCGCGGTGTCTGCGTGGCTCAGGCCGAGCTCGCGCATGCGCCAGCCGAGCACCGCGGCGGCATAACGCAGCGCGCCGATGGCGTGGCCCATGTCGAGCTGGCAGTAGCGGAAGGCGCGTTCACCGTATTTCCAGGCCTCGCGCCAGTGGATGGAACTGAAGCCGATCAGCAGCTGGGTCGGCTGGATGCCCGGCCGGGGTGCGAAGCGGGCGCGCTGCTCCAGCGCGTGCGCCTGCGGGGCGTAGTGGTACACGCCGTCGTCCAGGCCGGGCAGCCCGCGCACGATCAGGTAGACCTCGGTCGGGTGCAGGTTGCCGCTGGACGGGTTGATGCGCAGGGCCCAGCGGTCCGGGCCGAGTTCCTTCCAGGCGGACAGCGCGAAGGAGAGTTCGAACAGCAGGCCCAGGTGGTCGAGCGTGGCCGCACGGGGCGCGGGGCCGCCAGCGGCGAACAGCGAGGTCCAGGGCAAGGTTTCGCGGTGGGCCGGCAGCGGCAGGGGCATGAGCGCCGTGCCGGCAAAACGGCGAAACGGATCGGGCTGGGCGTCCCAGTCGAGGGTGTCGGGGCCGGCGGCGTAACCGCTCAGGTGGTGCCGGGTGCGCGCGTGGTAGCCCTGCACCACGGCGGCGTCGTGCGCAGCGGACAGGGGGGCTTCAGGCATGGGCCAGGTCCTCCCGGCTCTGCGCCAGGGCCAGCAGGCCGCTGGTCTGGTCGGTGATGGCGCGCACGGTGGCGGGCTGCAGCCGCCGCAGCCAGCGCTGGGGCAGCCGGGCCGCGCCGCAGCGGGCGCCGGCCAGCATGCCCACCAGGGCGCCGGTGGTGTCGGCGTCGTCGCCCTGATTCACGGTCGCGACCAGGGCGTCTTCAAAGTCTTCGTGTTCGCCCACGAAGTGCAGCACGGTCTGCACCGTGTCGACCACGTAGGCGGTGGCGCGACCGCGGTAGGGGGTGAAGCGGAAGACCGGTTCGGCCGCCACCCAGCGCGCCGACCTGGCCCGCAGTTCGGTCTGGTCGTCGCCCGCCAGCACACCGCGCAGCAGACGGCCGACACCGAGCACGGCCGCGTCGGAGAGGGCGTGGTGGTGGGTGATGCGCGACTGGGCGATGGCGAGGCGCTCAAAGGCCGCGTCGTCCCCGAGCGTGGCAAGCACGGCGGGCAGGTTGCGCATCAGGCCACCGTTGCCGCCGTCGCCGTCGTTGTAGGGGCCGGACAGGCTGCCGTCCAGCAGGAAGCGCAGGATGCCGCGGCGGCAGGTGTTGCCGCAGTCCACGGGCTTGCCGCGCCACCAGCCCACGTAGGCCTCAGCGATGCCGCGGACCAGGGTGTCGTCACCGTGGACGACAAAATTCTGCAGGCCCGCGGGGCCGGACTTCAGCAGGGCGTCGCCCAGGGCGAGGCTCATGGTGGTGTCGTCGGTGACCTGGCCGCGCGCGAGCTTGAGCCAGCCGCCGCCCACGATGTCGCGGTGCACGCCGTATTGCAGGGCAATCTCGCGCGGGCGCATGAACTCCACGGTGGCGCCGAGCGCGTCGCCAATGGCCAGGCCGAGGTAGGCGCCGAGCACCCGGTCGAACTGCTCAGTCATGGTATTCAGTTCTCATGTCGCCGGAGCGCCACCCGCGACGCATGAAACAACGCCAACCGGGGGCACCGCCGGGCTGGCTTCGCCAGACGGCCAGTGCCGCCCCCCTGGGGGGTGACGCGAAGCGGCGCGGGGGGTGTTTCACTTCAGTCATAGCGCGCCACCACGTCGTAGTCGCCACCGAGGGCAATCACCTCCTGCTCGCCCTGCAGCACCTGACCGGGCAGCAGGCCGGGGAACACCAGCAGCTTGCTGCGCGGCACCAGCAGCTCGAACACCCAGTCGCCAAAACACGAGGCTTCTTCGGCGCTGAGGCTGAAGGAGACGATGTTGTTGAGCCGCACGCGGCAACGGCGTTCGCGCAGCGTGCCTTGCAGCAGCTGCTCTTCCACGCGGTTGCTGCCGCGCCAGAGCCGCACGTGGGGGCCCTGCATCTGGGGCGCGGGCAGCGGGAAGCGGGCCAGCGCCCACTGGCAGAACTCGTACAGCAGGTCGAGCTGCTGGTGGATGTTGTTGCTGTGGTGGCGGCTGCTGGTCTTTTCTTCCAGGTAGGCCACCCAGGCGGGTGAGGGGAAGTGCGCCAGCGGCGCTTTGTGGAACGTGGGCACAAGGCCGAAACGGCTTTCGACCCAGCCCTTGAGCACCGCGCCCGCCACGCCATTGGCGTCCATGCCCCAGCCCTGCAGCAGGCGGCGCCAGTTGCCGCGCCAGCGCCGTGGCTCGGCCGATGCCGCGCTGCCGATGGCGGGCTTCTCGGGAGCTTGCAGGCCGAAGGCGATGGACAGGTAGTGCACAAAGACCTCGCGCGCTTGGGTCAGGTCGTCGCAGCGGTCCAGCAGCGCGAAGAGACCCGGCTGGGTCTCGCGCGTGCCGGCGATGTGCAGCTCGGGCGCGCGCTCATTGAAGCCCGCGCTGGCCAGCCAGGCCGTGGACACCCCCACCAGGTTGGTGCTGGTCCAGCGTTGGGGCTGATCAAGGCCTTCATCGCTTGCCACGGCCGGCTCGGGAGTGCGGAATCAGACCGGACGGTTTTCGTTGGGGTTCCGCACCGGCCCCATGAGGGTCAAGCCCTCTGCGTAGGTGATGGTGTCGAAGGTGACGTCGAACTTCAGCGCGGCGTCGGCGATGGCGTCGAGCTTGCCGGCGGTGTCCTTCTTCTTCAGGTCGCCCTTTTCCAGGTAGAACAGGTCGAGCAGTTCGTTGTAGACCGTGGCTTCGTCGATGGGCAGCACGTAGAACATCGCGCCCTTGTACGGCACCTGGTACTTCTTCGAGAGGTCGATGTTGTTGCAGAACAGGAAGTATTTGCCGCCCGCGCTCAGCGTGTCGCCCAGCACCTCGGCCACGTCCTTCAGGTACTCGAAGCTCAGCAGGTAGCCAGAGAAGAAGGACAGGGTTTTTTCACCCACGGTGCCCACCGCCATGGTCTGGCCGCAGAGCAGTTCGGGCGGGCGCGCTTCGTCGGCCAGCTTGGGCGCAAAACGCAGCGCGAGTTCGCCGCGAAAGCCGACCCGGCCGTATTTGTTGGTGCTGCCCTTGAGCAGCGGGTTGAGCAGGCGGCCCTCGCTGTCCAGGCGGGCAAACGCGGTGTCGTCGATCTCTTGGGTGGCCAGGGTGGCGGTCATGAAGCTTCCTTCGGGTTGGTGGCAGGGATTGCCGGGGGGTTTGGGGTGTTGCGCATCCAGTCGGCGGTCTTGAAGAAGGCCGCCATCAGCACGCGGTGCAGCTCGGGGGGAACGCCGGTCTGTTGCATGGCGGCAGCCATGCAGGCGAGCCAGGCGTCGCGCTCGGGCATGCCAATCGGAAAGGCCGCGTGGCGCATGCGCAGGCGCGGGTGGCCGCGCTGCGCCGTGTAGTCCTTGGGGCCGCCCAGCCACTCGGCCAGGTACAGGCGCAACACATCTTTCGTGTGGCCCAGGTCGGGCTCGTGCATGGCGCGGATGCCAATGGCATCGGGCCGGCTGTCCATCTGCGCATAGAAGGCGTTCACCAGGCGGTCCACCGCCGCCTGGCCACCGATCGCTTCAAAGTGCGAGGGCGGTGCGACCGGTTCGGTGGTGAGCGCGTGGGGCAGGTTCATGCCGCTCTATCAGCAATCAACGTACCAGGCAGATTTGCCGCACGGCGTCCACCAAATGCGACACAAAGCCGCCGCGGCGACCCGTCAGCGCGATTTGTTTGCGACGGATTTCGCCGTTTTGTCGGGAATAGAACAAAGTGCCAGCGGGCGTCGGACGGCCCCTTGAAAACGGGCGTTTTCCCTCTGTAGAGGTCCTGTTTCAGGAGCGACAAAACAGGGGTTCAAGGGCATGGCACGGAAGCTGCTGAGAGGAGGGTGCGCGGACACCAGTCCGGCCGACGTGAACCTAAAGCAATAAGACCAACAGGCACGAAAGGCTGACCAAAGTCGCGGCAACGCTCGCTTGGGTTTTCTTTTTCTCAATCTTTCCTGAATGGAGTACTGCAATGGCCAAACTTCGGCAAATCGCCTTCTACGGCAAAGGTGGCATCGGTAAATCGACCACGTCCCAAAACACCCTGGCCGCGCTCAGCGACCTGGGCCAGAAAATCCTGATCGTCGGCTGCGACCCCAAGGCCGACTCGACCCGCCTGATCCTGCACGCCAAGGCCCAGGACACCATCCTCTCGCTGGCCGCTGAAGCAGGCTCGGTGGAGGACCTGGAGCTCGAAGACGTGATGAAGATCGGCTACAAGGACATCCGCTGCGTCGAGTCCGGCGGCCCTGAGCCAGGCGTCGGCTGCGCTGGCCGCGGCGTGATCACCTCGATCAACTTCCTGGAAGAAAACGGCGCCTACGATGGCGTGGACTACGTGTCCTACGACGTGCTGGGTGACGTGGTGTGTGGCGGCTTCGCCATGCCCATCCGCGAGAACAAGGCGCAAGAGATCTACATCGTGATGTCGGGCGAGATGATGGCCATGTACGCGGCCAACAACATCTCCAAGGGCATTCTGAAGTACGCCAACTCGGGTGGCGTGCGTCTGGGTGGCCTGGTCTGCAACGAGCGCCAGACCGACAAGGAACTGGAACTGGCCGAAGCCCTCGCCGGCATGCTGGGCAGCAAGCTGATCCACTTCGTACCGCGCGACAACATCGTGCAACACGCCGAGCTGCGCCGCATGACGGTGATCGAGTACGCACCTGACTCCAAGCAGGCCGCCGAGTACCGCACGCTGGCTTCGAAGATCCACAACAACGCCGGCAATGGCACCATCCCCACCCCCATCACGATGGACCAGCTGGAAGACATGCTGATGGAGTTCGGGATCATGCAAGCGGTCGACGAGTCCGAAGTCGGCAAGGCCGCTGCGGCGGCCGCCGCTGCCGCCCTGGCCGCTGCGTAAAAGGCCCCTTCGCCGGACCCACAAGTCCGATCCGCCTGGCCTGTGCCGGCGGGTCGGCCTTGCATCAATAAGCAAATCAAATATCCATTGGAGTTACCCATGACTGCCACAGTTGAAGACCGCAAGGCCACGAACAAAGCCTTGATCGATGAAGTGCTGAAGGCCTATCCCGAAAAGATGGCCAAGCGCAGGGCGAAGCACCTGGGCTCGTTCGAAGAAGGCAAGCCGGACTGCGGCGTCAAATCCAACATCAAGTCCCTGCCGGGTGTCATGACCATCCGCGGTTGTGCCTACGCCGGTTCCAAGGGCGTGGTGTGGGGCCCCATCAAGGACATGATCCACATCAGCCACGGTCCCGTGGGTTGTGGCCAGTACTCCTGGGCCGCCCGCCGCAACTACTACATCGGCACCACCGGCATCGACACCTTTGTCACGATGCAGTTCACCAGCGATTTCCAGGAAAAGGACATCGTGTTCGGTGGTGACAAGAAACTCGACAAGATCATTGACGAGATTCAAGAGCTGTTCCCTCTGAACAAGGGCATCTCGATCCAGTCCGAGTGCCCGATCGGCCTGATCGGCGACGACATCGAAGCGGTGTCGAAGAAGAAGAGCAAGGAATACGAAGGCAAGACCATCGTGCCCGTGCGCTGCGAAGGTTTCCGTGGCGTGAGCCAGTCGCTCGGCCACCACCTGGCCAACGACGCGATCCGCGACTGGGTGTTCGACCGCACCGATCCGAACAAGCGCCCCGAGTTCGTCTCCACGCCGTACGACGTGGCCATCATCGGCGACTACAACATCGGTGGCGACGCCTGGTCCAGCCGCATCCTGCTCGAAGAGATGGGTCTGCGCGTGATCTCCCAGTGGTCTGGCGACGGCACCATCGCCGAGATCGAGAACACGCCCAAGGCCAAGCTCAACGTGCTGCACTGCTACCGCTCGATGAACTACATCAGCCGCCACATGGAAGAGAAGTACGGCATTCCATGGGTGGAATACAACTTCTTCGGCCCGACCATGATCGAGAAGAGCCTGCGCGAGATCGCCAGCCACTTCGACGACAGCATCAAGGCCAAGGCCGAAGAGGTCATCGCCAAGTACAAGCCGCTGATGCAGGCCGTGATCGACAAGTTCAAGCCGCGCCTGCAGGGCAAGAAGGTCATGCTGTTCGTGGGCGGTCTGCGTCCGCGCCACGTGATCGGCGCCTACGAGGACCTGGGCATGGACGTGGTCGGCACCGGCTACGAATTCGGCCACGGCGACGACTACCAGCGCACCACGCACTACGTGAAAGACGGCACGCTGATTTACGACGACGTGACCGGCTACGAGTTCGAGAAGTTCGTCGAACAGGTGCAACCCGACCTGGTCGGCTCCGGCATCAAGGAAAAGTACGTGTTCCAGAAGATGGGCGTGCCCTTCCGCCAGATGCACAGCTGGGACTACTCCGGCCCCTACCACGGCTACGACGGCTTTGCCATCTTCGCCCGTGACATGGACATGGCGATCTCCAGCCCGATCTGGGGTCTCACGAAAGCGCCTTGGAAGAACTGACCACCCCCTTTCTTGCTCGCTTCGCGTAGCCGAATCCCCCCTCAAGGGGGCGCACCTGGCGGCCCGGCAAAGCCGGTTCCGCGGGTGCCCTGGCCAACGCGGGCGCGCTGATCGGATTCGAACTTTCTCAACATCCTCTGGAGAGCACCATGCCCCAATCAGCCGACAAGATCCTCGACCACGAACTGCTGTTCCGTGAGCCCGAGTACCAGGACATCTTCCGCAACAAGAAAGCGGAGTTCGAGTTCAACCACAGCGACGAATCGATCAAGCAGATCGTCGAGTGGACCAAGACCGAAGACTACAAACAGAAGAACTTCGCCCGTGATTCCCTGTCGGTGAACCCGGCCAAGGCCTGCCAGCCGCTGGGCGCCGTGTACGTCGCCAACGGTTTCCAGAAGACGCTGAGCTTCGTGCACGGCAGCCAAGGCTGCGTGGCCTACTACCGCTCGCACTTCAGCCGCCACTTCAAGGAACCCACGTCCTGCGTGAGCTCTTCGATGACGGAAGACGCGGCCGTGTTCGGTGGCCTGAACAACATGGTCGACGGCCTGGCCAACGCCTACAGCCTGTACAAGCCCGACATGATCGCGGTGTCCACCACCTGCATGGCCGAAGTGATCGGTGACGACGTCGACGCCTTCATCAAGACCAGCAAGCAAAAAGGCAGCGTGCCCGACGAGTTCGACGTGCCGTTCGCCCACACCCCGGCCTTCGTCGGCAGCCACATCACCGGCTACGACAACGCGCTGCTGGGCATCCTGCGCCACTTCTGGGACGGCAAGGCCAAGACCACCGAACCCCTGGTGCGCGTGCCCAACGACAGCATCAACTTCATCGGTGGCTTCGACGGTTACGTCGTGGGCAACATGAAGGAAATCCGCCGCATCTTCGATCTGTTCGGGGTGCAGGTGAACATCATCTGCGACCCGAGCGGCAACTGGAACACGCCCACCGACGGTGAGTTCCGCATGTACGCCGGCGGCACCTCGAAAGAAGAGGTGGTCGCCGCCCTGCACGCCAAGGCCACCATCGTGTTCCAGGAATTCTGCTGCGAGAAGACCAGCAAGTTCATCGCCGAACACGGTCAGGAAGTGGTCACGCTGAACGCCCCCATCGGCGTCGCCGGCACCGACCAGTTCCTGATGGAAATCTCGCGTCTGACCGGCAAGCCGATCCCGGCCGCGCTGGAAAAAGAGCGCGGTGAACTGGTCGACGCCATGGCCGACAGCCAGGCCCACCTGCACGGCAAGCGCTACGCCCTCTACGGCGACCCGGACCAGATGCTCGGCTACGCCCAGTTCCTGCTCGAACTCGGTGCCGAACCGGCGCACGTGCTGGCCACCAACGGCACCGAAACCTGGGCCGCCAAGGTGCAGAAGCTGTTCGACTCGTCGCCTTACGGCGCGGGCTGCAAGGTCTACCCCAAGCGCGATCTGTGGCACCTGCGTTCGCTGCTGTTCACCGAGCCGGTGGACTTCCTGATCGGCAACACCTACGGCAAGTACCTGGAACGCGACACCAAGACCCCGTTGGTGCGCATGGTGTTCCCGATCTTCGACCGCCACCACTACCACCGTTTCCCCACCTGGGGTTACGACGGCGGCATGCGCGTGCTGGTCACCCTGCTCGACGAGTTCTTCGAGACGCTGGATGCGAACACGATTGTTCCGGGCAAGACGGACTACTCGTACGACATCATCAGATAAGGCTCCCCCCGCGCCGCTTCGCGTCACCCCCCAGGGGGCGCCGCAGGCGGCCCGGCGAAGCCGGTTCCGCGGCGGCAAGGATGTGAACCCCCCCCGCGCCGCGCTGTGCGCGTCACCCCCCAGGGGGCGCCGCTGGCAGCCCGGCAAAGCCGGTTCTGCGGCGGCCTTGGTGGGGTGAGAGATTGCTTCTATCCATTTCTAGAGGTGCCCTATGGCCAACGTGACATTCAGTTCTCCGCGCATGAAGAAGGACCTCACGGTCTATGCCATCGCGGGTGACACCAAGACCCTGCTGGCGGTGGCGAAGGCCAACAACATTCCGCTGGATTTCGAGTGCGAGAACGGTGAGTGCGGCTCCTGCCAGCTGCAGGTGACCGTGCTCTCGGGCAACACGCCGCATGGTGTGGCGTTGACCGAAAAAGAGAAAACCGTGTTGAGGCTGGCCGGCAAGATCACGGCGCAGCAGATCGCCGACGCCGAAACCAAGGACCTGCCGCCGCCGTGGCGCCTGGCCTGCCAGTTCATCGTGCGCAACGAAGACATCGTCGTGAAGTTCTGACCATGAACACGCCCGCCACCACCGCAGCTCCGGCGCCCGAAGGATCGGGAAGCACGGCCCTTGAGGCGGTCTACATCAAGACCACGCAGGACGGCCGCAAGGTCGAGGTGATCGACGGCTGGGTGTGCCTGGGTGGTGTGCGCGAGGCGGACAACCTGATCGCCATGGACGAACACCCGAACCGCCAGGCCATTGCCAAGGCGGTGCCCGGCGCCACCCATGTGGCCGGTCGTTTGCCCCTGACGCTGCCCGAGGCCGCTGTGGCCCAGGGCGCCCTGTCGATTGCGCAGCGGCAGTTTGACGCCAGTCCGGCCGGCATCACGCAGCGCCTGCGCAAGGCGGTCTGGGCGAAGACGGCTGCTGAGGGTGTGGAGTGATGGCCCACCCCCGCCGCGCTTCGCGCGACCCCCTCAAGGGGGCGGCACTGGCCGTCCGGCAAAGCCGGCCCGGCGGTGCCCTGGGGCGCTCCCCCTCAGTCGTCTGGGCCGCGCTTCGGTGACTGACCGTGGTGAATTGGCGTTGAAAACCGGCTGCGGCCATCGGAGAAAACCATGATCTATGTGGTGGAAGTGCCCGAACAAGCCACGCCGCGCGCCTGGTTCGCCTACGACGAGGCCGACTTCGCCCGCAAGGTCGAGGCCGGCGATGCGCGACAGCCCTGGGAAATCTTCGACAGCCTGAGCCCGCGCGAATTGCTCGACGACCTCGGCCACGCCGACATCGACGCCGCAGCGCGCGAGCGCTACCCGGCCATCTGCGCGCTGGGCGACAGCCACGGCTGGGACACCGCCTTGTACCGGGCGGACCACCTGCTCGGCGCCGGCGTGCTGAGCCCCGAGCCGGTGAGCGAGCGTGCTGCGCTGGAAGCCGCACTGGCTGCGCGCGGCGGCGTCACCTGCGTCTACTACGGTGACCGCGATGCCATTGGCGCCTTTGAAGGCGCCGATCCGCGCATCGCCGGCAAAGACCACTGGCATGCGCGGCGTGCGCTCTACGAGCAGCTGGTGGCGCTCGAAGTGCTGGCCGACGACAACTGACCCCCAACCGATCCATGGCCATGACACTGCGCACCGAACGCACCCAGGCCCAGACGCTGTCCGGTCGGCCCGTCTTGACTTTGAGCACACCATGATCGCCCGCATGCAATACCTCATCCTGCAGAACAGTGGCGAGGTCATGAAGCGCCTGCTCGCCGAGCTGCAGGGGGAAGACGAACTGTTCGCCAGCGCCAACACCCTGGCCTGTGTGGAGATGCATTTGCTGCGCATGGCGCAGACCCTGGCGCACTGGCCCGAGCCGCTGCGCCTGCGCCTGGTGCAACTCGACTGGCACGGCTGGACGCGTCTGCAAAACCTGCTGGAAAGCAACAGCCAGCCACGGCGCGAAGCCGTCTGGTACGGCATCCACGCCCTGGTGCCGGCCACGCTGGAACTGATCGCCCAGCTGCGCCAGAAAGAGCCGGCCTGGTTCGACCTGGATTTTTGACCGAAGGAACACATCATGGACTCCGTAGAAGAATTTCTGGCCCACACCATCCAGCTGGAAAACGAAGCCGCGCTGCGCTTCGGCCAGCTCGCCGACGCGATGCGAACGGCCGGCAACACCGAGGTGGCCCAGCTGTTCCGCCAACTGGCCGACTACTCGCTGCTGCACCTGGGCGACGCGCGCGAACGCGCCGGCTACCGCAACCTACCCACGCTGGGCGAGGCCGACTACCAGTGGCCCGACATCGAAAGCCCCGAGGCCGCCGCGATCTGGGCCGCCGATCCGTTCATTGGTATCGAGCAGGCGCTGCAGGTGGCGCTCGACGCCGAAAGCGCCGGCCTGGCGTTTTACGACAACGTGCTGCAGACCACAACCGACCCCGAGATCAAGGTGCTGGCGAAAGAGTTCGTGGAAGAAGAGGCGCAGCACGTGGCCGAACTTGAGCGCTGGATTGAGCTGCACCGCAGCGGCGCCAAGCTCCCGATGCAGAAGTAGTCCGTGGTCGGGAGGTCTGTCGCAAAGCCACTGTGACATTCCCTTCAAAACCGCCACTGGTCGGTGTGAAACAGGCGAAAGCAGAACGAAAAACAGCGGTTTGGGCCTGGCACCCAACTTGCAAAGGGACTCACAACCCACCGTCTGGAGTCCGCCATGTCTGTATCGCTCAAAGCCAAGATCGCTGAAGTGTTCGAAGAGCCCGGCTGTGACATCAACCAGGGCAAGAGCGAGAAGGAACGCAAGAAGGGCTGCACCAAGCAGCTCTCGCCCGGCGCCGCGGCCGGCGGTTGCGCCTTCGACGGCGCCAAGATCGCGCTGCAGCCGGTGGTCGACGTGGCCCACCTGGTGCACGGCCCCATCGCCTGCGAAGGCAACTCCTGGGACAACCGCCACAGCGCCTCGTCGGGTTCCACCATCTACCGCAGCGGCTTCACCACCGACATCAACGAACTCGACGTGATCTACGGCGGTGAAAAACGCCTCTTCAAGTCCATCCGCGAGATCATCGAAAAATACGACCCACCCGCGGTGTTCGTCTACCAGACCTGCGTCACGGCCCTGACCGGCGACGACATCGAAGCCGTGTGCAAACGCGCCGCCGAAAAGTTTGGCAAACCGGTGATCCCGGTCAACGCACCCGGCTTCGCCGGTCCCAAGAACCTGGGCAACAAGCTCGGCGCCGAAGCCCTGCTGGACTACGTGATCGGCACCGTCGAACCCGAGTTCACCACCGCCTACGACATCAACATCATTGGCGAATACAACCTCGTCGGCGAGCTCTGGCAGGTCAAACCCTTGCTCGACGCGCTGGGCATCCGCATCCTCTCGTGCATCTCGGGCGACGGCCGCTACAACGAGATCGCCAGCGCCCACCGCGCCAAGGTCAACATGATGGTCTGCTCCAAGTCGATGATCAACATCGCGACCAAGATGGAGCAGCGCTACGGCATTCCCTATTTCGAAGGGTCGTTCTACGGCATCAGCGACATGAGCGAGACCCTGCGCCAGATCGCCAGCCTGCTGGTGAAGCAGGGCGCCGACGCCGAGCTGATCGAACGCACCGAGCGCCTGATCGAGGTCGAAGAAGCGCGCGCCTACAAGCGCATCGCCGAATACAAGAAGCGCCTGCAGGGCAAGCGCGTGCTGCTGATCACGGGCGGCGTGAAGTCCTGGTCGGTGGTGGCGGCGCTGCAGGAAGGCGGCATGGAAATCGTCGGCACCAGCGTCAAGAAGAGCACCAAGGAAGACAAGGAAAAGATCAAAGAGATCATGGGCGAGGGCGCCGACGCCCACATGATCGACGACATGACGCCGCGCGAGATGTACGCGATGCTGAAAGAAGCGCGCGCCGACATCATGCTCAGCGGCGGTCGCTCACAGTTCGTGGCGTTGAAGGCGCGCATGCCCTGGCTCGACATCAACCAGGAACGCCACCACCCCTACGGGGGCTACGAGGGCATGGTCGAGCTGGTGCATGAAATCGACCGCGCCATCTTCAACCCGGTGTGGCAGCAGGTGCGCATCCCCGCGCCCTGGGGCGACGACGGCGAAACCCTGGGCGCGGTCACGCCCACCGTGACGGGCACCTCAACCGACCACCTCAGCGCGGTGGCCGCAAACGCCATGGGTCTCGAACCCGAAGAAATCCCCGTCTGACGCAACCCTCAGGAACACAGCCATGGCCCGCGTCGTCGAATCCAAAAAAGCCTGCACCGTCAACCCGCTCAAGATGAGCCAGCCGCTGGGCGCGAGCTTCGCCTTCCTGGGGCTGGACGCCTGCATGCCGGTGATGCACGGTTCGCAGGGCTGCACCTCGTTCGGCCTGGTGCTGCTGGTGCGCCACTTCAAGGAAGCGATCCCGCTGCAGACCACGGCCATGAACGAGGTGACCACCATCATGGGTGGCTTTGAGAACATCGAGGCGGCGCTGCTCAACATCCGCAAGCGCGCAGCGCCCAGGGTGATCGCGATCTGCTCCACCGGCCTCACCGAAACCAAGGGTGACGACGTCGATGGCTACCTCGTGACCGCACGCCAGCGCCACCCCGAGCTGGCCGATACCGAGATCATTTACGTCTCCACGCCCGACTACGTGGGCGCGTTCGAAGACGGCTTCAAACACGCCATCACCGCCATCGTGAAGGCGCTGGTGAAACCGCTGCCGGTGGTGGCCGACCAGGTGACGCTGCTGCCCGGCAGCCACCTCACGCCCAGCGACATCGACGAGCTGCGCGAGATCATCCAGGCCTTTGGCCTGAACCCCATCGTGTTGCCCGACATCTCGGGCTCGCTCGACGGCCACATCGCGCCCGACTGGCGCGGCACCACGCTCGGCGGCACCACACTCGAGCAGATCCGCGCCGCGGGCGCCTCGGCCTTCACGCTGGGCATTGGCGAGCAGACGAGGGAAGGCGCCGAGGCGCTGCAAACCATCGCCGGCACGCCGCTGGAGATCTTCGAGCGCCTGACCGGCCTGGCCTGCAACGACCGCTTCCTGCAGCGACTCGCGCAAATCTCTGGCAAGCCGGTGCCGGCCAAGTACCGGCGCCAGCGCAGCCAGCTGCTCGACGCCATGCTCGACGGCCACTTCTACACCGGTGGCATGAAAGTGGCCATCGCCGCCGAGCCCGACCTGATGCTGGCCCTGGGCGGCCTGCTGCACGAGATGGGCGCCGAGCTCAAGTGCTGCATCAGCACCACGCAGTCCAAAGCGCACGAGCACCTGCCTGCCGAGCAGGTGCTGCTCGGCGATCTGGAAGACCTGGAGACCGCCGGTGCCGACTGCGACCTGCTGGTCACGCACTCGCACGGCCGCCAGGCCGCCGAGCGCCTGAACAAACCGCTGCTGCGCGTGGGCTTTCCAGTGTTCGACCGCATTGGCAACGCGCACAAGGTGTCGGTCGGCTACCGCGGCACCATGAACCTGATCTTCGAGATCTCGAACCTGATGATTCAACGCATCGCCCACCACCACGCGGGCGACTGGCCGCTCACACCCGAAGCGCAGCTTGCCACGCGCCGGCTCGACGGGCAGGGCGACCCCATCCCTTCCAACCAGCTGGCCGCGGCCAGCGCCTGAACCAGGAGCAACCCATGAAGATCGCCTTCGCCACCCAGGACAAGGAGCGCGTGGACGCGCACTTCGGCTGGGCCAAGAGCATCGTCGTTTACGAGATCGGGGCCGAAGGCCACCACTTCGTCGAGAGCTTCGAGTTCGGCGACAAGCTCGAAGAAGACGGCGACGAGGACAAGCTCGCGCCCAAGCTCGAAGCCATCAAGGACTGCGCCATCGTCTACGTGGCGGCCATCGGTGGCTCGGGCGCTGCGCGCGTCGTGGCCATGAAGATCCACCCGATCAAGGTGCCGCAACCCGAAAACATCGCCGAGATCCTGGACAAGCTGCAGGTCGTGTTGCAAGGCACGCCGCCACCCTGGCTGCGCAAGGCCCTGGCCAAGGACAGCGAACGCGCATTCGATTTTGAAGACGACGAGGTCACACCATGAACGCCACCGCCACCCCCGAACTCGCGCCCGAGAGCGACGAGGCCTTTCTCACCACGCCTTTTGTGCAGCAACTGATCAAACAGATGCGCGCGCAGGACACGCACGGCAGCTGGGAAGGCAAGACCGACCTGCAACTGCTCAAGCCCTTCATCCACACCGCCGAAGAGCGCCGCGCCCTGCCCATCCTCGGCGACCCGGACCCCGAGACCCTGTGGCACCTGGAGATCTTCTACAACGCCATCGCGGTGGCGATCGAGCGCGAGACCGGCCAGATGGTGTCGCCCATGATGAAGATGAGCCACGAAGGTTTTGGCCGCATGGTGCTGATCGCCGGCCGCCTGGTGGTGGTCAACAAGCAGCTGCGCGACGTGCACCGCTTCGGTTTCCCTTCGCTGGCCAAACTGTCCGCGGCGGGCAGCAAGTTCCTGACCGAAGCCGTCGCGATGATCCGCGAGTACCCCGCCGTGGCGCAATACGGAGCCTGACCATGAGCACCGAAGCCGACGAACTCAAGGCGCGCCTGAAGAAGGCCAACGCCCAGGCCACGCAGGCCAAGATGGACCTGCACGATCTGTCCGAGGACCTGCCCACGGGCTGGGAAAACATCCTCGCGGTGGCGCAGCGTTGCCACGACACCCACGCCACGCTGATGGACCTGCGCAAAGCCGTCGCTGCAGCGGCTGACAGCTGAAGGAGCACGGCATGAGCGACACATTCACCATCACCATGCCCAGCGGCGCCACCTGGACGCCGACCTTTGTGGCCTCGCTGGACGAAGAAAAATGCATTGGCTGCGGACGCTGTTTCAAGGTCTGCCCGCGCGGCGTGCTCGAACTCGTGGGCCTGACCGATGAAGGCGAACGCATTTCGGTGAATCTCGACGACGATGACGACGACGAGGAATACGAAAAAAAGGTCATGACCATCGCGCACCAGGAACTCTGCATCGGCTGCACCGCCTGCTCGAAGATCTGCCCCAAGAAGTGCTACACGCACGCGGCTGCACCGGCGGTGTGAACGGTCATGGCCACGCCGCTGGTGAAACCCGCCCCCGACTGGACCGCCCTGGAGCCGCTGATTCGTGTGCGGCGCGACGAGGTAGACGAGGTGCAGAGCCTGCTGCTGGAACATGCCGACCTGTCGGCCACCACCTTGACCGAGCGCCTGGAACTGTCGTGGACGCTGGCCTGCGCCACCCTGGGTGACCGCCACCTGTGGCAGGACCTGGGCTTGCCCTCGCGTGAGGCTTTGTCGGCGCTGATCGCCCACGCCTTCCCGTCGCTGGCCGCGCGCAACACGCAGAACATGAAGTGGAAGAAGTTCTTTTACCGCCAGCTCTGCGAGCGCGAAGAGATCCTGATCTGCAAGTCACCCACCTGCGGCGACTGCAGCGACCATGGGCTGTGTTTCGGTCCGGAGCTTGCAACGGCCGCACCGCTCACCACCGCGTGACGCGGTATGGGGTGCCGTTGCCGGGACCATGCCGCATCCGCTCTCACACCGCAGTTCTGTTGGAACAGGCGGGCAATTGCCATGCGGTCTTCAGGCTGGATTCGTGGGTCGCGTGGCGGGTTTTTGCATCTGCTGACCTTGCACGGTGGCAGGTGCTGCGCTTCACTTTGGAATCTGCCGAAAGTTAACCGCTTGCAGGTACCTGATTTCGCGCGGTGCTTTGGCCCGGAGGGGTTCGAAAAAATCAATCAGACAATTGATTTAAAAGGGTTTTTTGTTTTCGTTTTTTGCTCCGTTCCCCTATGCGTTCCCCTTGATTTGAACGTTAACGTTGTGACCAACAAAAAAGCCGCACGAAGCGGCTTTTTGTGGGGCAAGCGGTCATCGCGTACTCACAGCCGTAGAAGTAGCTGCCGCTTGCACGCCGTGCGCCCAACCTAGCGCACCAGAGCAAAAAAGCCTATGGCTCGAACACAGCCCGGGGGGTCTGACCTGAGCGTAGGTGAAAGGTGCTGGCCTCGTTGCGCTTTCCCGAGCGCATCCCTTTACCAGCGGTCACAAGGTCGGCTGCCCTTGTGAAAGGGAAACCGTCAGGCCCGGAGAGGGGGTCTGGCGGTCTGAGCGTTGCGCGAATCAGGCGCCCGGGTTCATGTGCAAGGCGCGATGGTCGATCACACCCACACCGAAGTCGTGCCGCACCTTGTAGCCGTACACATCGCGCTTGAACTCGGCGTTCTCGATGATGGTCGGCTGGCGTTGACCGTCGAGGTACACGCGCAGGATGCCGTCAATCTGGTTCGGACTGGCGGCCAGGTACCACGCCTTGTCACTCACGGCATCCAGGCGCGGATCGGACACCAGCGTCAAGTTTCGGATGAACTGAAGGTTTGGCGTGTCGTTCCCCTTGGACGGGTCCACGATGCTGGCGATCAGCTGCTCGGCCAGGGTTTCCAGGGCCACCGGCACGATAAGGAATCGCGGCTGAGGGTCCAGATACCCGAGACCGTTGATGCCCTTCTGTTTACGCATAGCGGCCCGAGCCAGCGCAAGCGATTGGAGGCTCAGGGCCGCGACCGCGCTCAGGTTGCCATGGTCGGCATGGAACAGCGGCACACCATCGCGCATGTTCGGGTTGGCGGTCAGCATGGCGAACACTTTGTCGGCTTCCATGCGGCGGGCGGCCATGCCCATGGCAGCCGGAACCGAGGTCAGTGCCCCGAGGTCGTCATTGATGAGGGCCTGGCGCGAGATTTCGAGGATCTTGCCGCTGGTGGACAGCTGGAACGTCGTGGCGCTGTCCCGCATCGTGCCTGACTTGTATTCGCCCAGCTCGGGCACATCGTCCAGGTCCGGCGCCTCGCTCAGGTTGATGAGGGTCTGAGGCTTGAAATCGCGCACATCGCGCTCACCCGTGAACAGAGTGTGACCGACCGGCGCGGTTTCATAGCCCAGCGCCAGGGCCTTGTTGGCCGTGTTGCCCAGCAGGGCCGGGAAGTCATCGGTTGCAAAGGCCGCCTGAATGACACCAGCCGAAGAGCGGTCACGCAGGTCTGCACCGCTCATGCTCAGGATGCTTTCAGCCATGGCCACGATGCCCATGCGCTGCAGGTCTCGGGTGGCTGGGTGCGGATCGGCAACCTTGATGCCCGCGCGCATCAGCAACACGTCGGTGGCTGCGGCCTTGAACTCGGTCAGGCGGTTCTCACCAGGCAGATACGGGCGTGCACCGCCAGCAATGGGTTCAGCGCCCCGACCCAACTGGGCGAGGATACGCTGGCCAGCCTGAGCGGCTGTCACGGTGGTGTCGGTCTCCAGGGCTGCCACGAAAGAAGACATGCCCTCATAGGCCATGAAAGGCTGACCCATGAAGCGGATATCGGCGCGGCGCTGGGCCTCGGCTTGCACGGCGGCGGCCTCAATGGCGGCGCGAGTGGGAACGGTGGGGGTGGTCATGGCATTGATCCTTGAAACGATGTGGAGGGGGATGCGGATGGCGCTGGCCATTGCGTTGGCGAACTCGGTGGCGGTCTCTTCGGCGGTAGCCACCTCAGTGACAAGGCCAGCCGAAAGGGCTTCATCGGCTGTAAACCAATGGTCGGAGCCATCCAGCCAGCCAGCGATCACAGCCTCGCTCTGGCCGGTGCGGCGGTAAGCTGCCTTGAGCGTTTCAGCCACGCGATCCAAAAGGTCGGCGGCATTGCGCAGGGTCTTGGCGTTGCCAGAGGCGCCCCCTGTCCACGGGGCGTGGACCATGACCAGCCCGGTGGCGTGAACCCGGCGGACGCTGCCCGCCATGAGGATGACGCTGGCAACCGACAAAGCCCAGCCGCTCACCTCGGTGGTGAGGCCGGCAGGCCAGCCCAGCAGGGCCGAAAAGATGGCCACACCAGCCTGAACGCTGCCGCCGTCCGAGTTGATCTGAACGGTCAGCGGCTGGTTGCGGTCAAGAGTTGCCAGGTCGGCCAGCACCTGGGTGGATGTGGCCTCGCTGATGGGTCCGAAAATGGTGAGTGTTTGCATGGCGCCTCAAAGGAAGTTCGCCAGCAATGTCTCCCAGTCCGAATCCTTGCAACAGGCCCCACTTGATTTGAAAACCGCATACAAGCCCTTGGCTGTACCAGGAAGACCTGCATCACAGCGGAGTGCCAGCCACACCAGTGTGCGAGCCTCGGGCCAGTGCGGCGGCGGGCTATCCCTGTATCGGTAGATGGCCCACTCCGAGCGCTGAAAACGCTCGATCTCCTCAGCCAGGCGCACGCAGCGCGGCCAGAGGCCCGCGTTGTCATCCAGCGCCACAACCTGAAGGGCGCGAGCCAGAAAGGCGTTTCGCTTTTTCATGCGCAGTCGGCGCGAGACCGAGCCGCCATTCCCTCCTTCCGGGCTCACCAGTCTCAGCCCTTGCTCCAGCGGCTCATCTCGGCGCAACGCGCTCAGCAGGCCCGCGGTGAACCACTCGCGCGTGGTCACGGCGCATGGGCGCTCGTCGTGAAGCGCCTCGAACAGGTCCGCCAGCATTTCGACCGGAGTCGTCGGCACATGGCGCTCCATCAGTGCAGCCCCCCAGGACCCGAGGCCAGGTCAGGCGCCTGGGTCAGCGTGACGTTGAAGATGGGCGTGCGAGCACCGTGCGAGTCGTACACCCCCTCAAAAGTCACCGCATCGCCGTGGAAGCGCACCAGGCAAAGCACTTCGCCCTTGCCGCTGCGGACGTTGCCCAGCAGCGCCAACGCAGCGCCCGCGCCCTCAGTCTGGTTCAGCGCGTTCAGTGCCAACCCCCACAACCCAGCCTCTGCGGCTGTGGTCAGGGTCTTTACTTTGTCGATCATCTGTTCATCCATCGTTCACTCCTTAAAACACAAAACAACCCCCCTAGCAGCCCACGACAACTAGGGGTCTAACGCCGCCGAATCCACCCTCGGGCTGGCACCCCCGGGAGTACCTTTCAGGCGGTGATCTTGAGTAGGGCGGCCCGCTTTTCCAGTGCGGTGCGTGCAACCCCATTACCCCCACGACACAGCGACAACCTCGACAACCCCGCAGCAGGTTCGGTATCTATGACATGCACGCCGTTCGATGGTTGTCGAGGTTGTCGCGGTGTCGCAGGGGTTAAGGGTGTTTGGATGCAAGTCATTGAAATAGAAAGAAAAAAGGTTTGAAATTGTTTCAAGCGACAACCCCGATCAACTCGACAGCAACCCTGGGTTGACGCGGTACGCCTTGGACGGCCTCATGCCTGGCCGGATCAGCTTGAACTCGCGCAGGGACTCACCATCCACCAGCCGATCCAGCGCCTTGTCGAGACGCTCGCCCGACCTGAACCGGCCCTCTTGCGCCTTCTGTGCCTCGCGTCTGGTGAACTGTTCGCGGCCCTCTGCCTTGATCCAGCGCACCAGCGCCACAGCGTCGGTATCCACGGCATCGGTACCCAGCAGTGAGAACGCGGCGCGGGCGTGCTCAATCAGCAGGCGCCCCAGCTGCAGCGCGTTGCGCATGGCGACCTCTGACACTTCATCAGCGGTCAGGCCCATCTCGGCCAGCTCGAACACAGCCGCTACACGCGCCAGCTGGCCAGGCAGCTTGCTGGTCCAGTCGCTGATGGCCTCGTACTGCCCGCCCTCGCCCTGGTTGTCTTCGATGTGCTGAGCAAAGGTGAACCACAGCTCGCGCGCCGGGTCGGTGAACTGCAGCACGCGTGGCTTGCCGACCGGTTCACCCCAGCCCTCCAGCAGCCCGAAGATGCCGCGCTCGTAGGCTTCCTTGACGTGGGGCGGTATGGGCGCGTGGCGCCGCACGTCTCGCGTGCCCACGGTGGAATCAGGGACGCACCACAAAAACCGCGCCAGCAGCCCGCTATCACGGAATCGCTTGGACCCTGCCACATCTGCCAGCGTGCCGGGCTGCACCATCAGGCCAAAAGACAGGGCGGGCCTGTCAAGGTGAACTGATCGTGTCGCACGATCAACCCGCATCGGGGAACCTGCGTGCCCCATGAGATACACGTCGAGGTTCGCCTGTCCTCCTGAGTACAGGCCCGCCATGATCTGGAACGAACCGGATTCGTCGCTGTGTGTGGCCATGCGTTCGCCATGCTCAGCCAGCAGCGCCTGAAGTCTCTCGGGTGTGCTGTCGCTGGTGAACAGGCGCGGCGCCCGCAGTTCTTCCGGCGTGTTCAGTTCCTCGTGCTGAATTTCATTCTGAATGGATTCGCGCTCGTTGGAATCTTTGGCCTTTGCAGCGTCCTGTAGCAGCCGCTCAATCCGCCTCTTTGCCACAGCCCGCTGAGCATTGACCTTGGCAATGTCGCGGCGCATACGATCAGCGTGCAGTTTTTCCCAGCGCAACAGCGGTCCCAGCGTCGCACCCAGCACCGCGCTCTTGCGCGTACCTGGTGGGCTGGCGCTCACGGTCCACAGGCACAGCGGCTCGGTGTAGTCGCACCCCAGCGGTGCGACCTCGTAGCGCCGTTGCAGCACGGTTGCCAGCACGGCCAGCGTGCTCATCACCGCCAGGGCGGGCGGCGTCTGCGTGCTGTCTGCAACGGCCTCAACCATGGCGCCCGCCCAACTGGGCAAGATGCTTGCGGGAATGGGCGGTGTGGTGCGCGTGCCAGGCAGCACCGGGTCGGGCCATTCCTCGGGCGCTGGTGTGTCGGCATGCGCCTGGGCATTGCTGGGCACCACGTCCTCAAACTCAGGCCAGCCGCGCGCAGCAGGCGGTTTCACGGGCTGCGCTGCGTCTACCAGGGCGCGCACCGCTTCGGGGCCAGCCACGCGGGCCAGGTCGTTTGCATCAGTGAGTTCGTCAGCCATGTGTCACCCCATCGAAACGGGGCACGGCCACCAGGCCACCCACGGCACGCGCTGCCTGGGTGGCACGCGTCACGCCAGGGTTGCCCGGTGTCATCAGATCGTTGTCGGCCACGATGATCAGGCTCAGTTCGGGGAACTTGGCGCGCAGTGCGCAGGCCACGGGCTGCAGGCCCCCGGCGTTGAAGGCCACAGCAACGGCGCGGCCCGTTGCCGCGTACAGCGTCGCACCTGTCGCGTAGCCCTCACAGATCAGCAGCGATTTCAGCGGTCTACCAATGGGGCAGTAGCACCCCGCAATCTTTCCACCGCTCAGAAAGCGCTTGGCGCCGTCAGGCCCAATGAATTGCAGGGTGTGTAGAACACCTTGCGCGTCACGCGCCGGGATCAACAGCAGCTCACGCAACTGGCGCACCCCGTAGGCGCCTACGCTCTTGCGTTGCAGGTAGGGGTGTGCGTTTGTCGCTGGTCGCGCACGCTCCCACAGCTTCGCAGCACGGGCGCGGGCCTCGGCTTGCACCTTGTCGCGCTCGGCATCGCGGGCGGCGCGCATGGCGGCCAGCTGCCGCTGCAGCTCGGCATGTTCTGCCGGTGTCTGCGGCTTGTGGCTGGCTTCGCGCCATGTGTGCGTGGCGCCGGTTTTCCACGATCCAAACGATCCGCATGGCACCGGGCTTTCGTGCAGCACGTAGAACCCATTGGTGCTGCCCGGCTTGTCGCCTCGCACGCGGTAGCGGTGAATGCGGCCATCGGGGATCAGCTCGATTTCCTTGTGCGGCGCCAGGCCAGCGGCACGCATGGCATCCAACATTGTGTTGCTCATACCGGCAAGCCCTCCACCACAGCCAGGAAGCTGCCCAGATCGTGCGGGTGGCTGAACACACGGGTTTGCGTGTTGCGGGTGACGTGGTACGTGACCCGGCTATTGTCAGCGCGGTGCACGCGCTGCAGCACGTAGCGGCGGCGGGCGAAACGGGCGCGCAAGGTATCGAACTCCTTGCGGTCCATGGTGTGCGGTCCTAAAATGGCTTTGCGTTTTGATTCCTGAGCCGTCGCGGGTGTGTCCAGCACCCCGGCGGCTTTTTCATGCACTGTCATTGCTGCGCCGCTTTTCCCTGGGCGTCGCGCCAAGCGATCAGCTCGGCGGCGTCGAAGACGGTGCAGCGTGGCGACAGCTTGCGCGGCTTTGGGAAGTCGGGCCGCTCCTTGTTCCAACGCCAGAAAGTGGCAATGCCGATGCCCAGCAGGGCGGCCCCTTGCTTGGGGCGTACAGATTGATTTTCAGAGGCCATAAATCACCTTCAGTTGACCCCGCGTTGTCTTGCGACTGCGGTACGGGGTGAAGTGTGAAATTTGGTCAGCGTTGCGTCTAGGACGATTGGGCGTGCTTTTTGAGCTTGAATCGTCCGGACTGGTACGGTTGCCGTTTCATCCGTATCAGCAGCTTCTTGGTTTGGTCTTCGCTGAAAGCCCCTGCAGGGGCGTCGAACGTGACCTCCGCAAGCATTGCAATCTGGCTGAAGTCAAGGCACTTCACGAGAAATCCTTCAGGGAACCCGAGCCAGGTTGCAAGGCCCTCGACCAGTTGACGCTGCAAGACAGACCACTCGGTGCTCTTGGTCTTTGTCGCTTGAAGCTCAACCAGGTCAGGAATCCGGCGCGCAATAGCGGGTCGTGGTGACCGCGATGACACCACGTCAAGAACATCGGCGAGAGTTGACCTTTGCCGATAGTTGGACCTCAGCGCCTGATACAGCACCTCCAGACCATCGCGGTGACGAAAGCTCGCGGAACCAAACCGTTGCTGCTCAAGGGTCCGCTTCAGTGCGCCATCCAGCTCGAAAGCGTCCGGCCACGGTTCATCGTCTTCCCCATGCAGGTCGCCCAGGTGATAGGTCCGCATCAGCGTTTCTCGGGCGCGGAAAAGGTCGGCAAGTTCTCCAGCTGCATGCGAGATTTCATCGTTCAGCCGTCCAAGCTTGTTGACGGCCTGCGTGATGGCGGGCGGTGCTTTTTTCCCGGTCTTCTTCGTCGGCGCTTGCCTCGGGCGCGCCTCATTTTCCAGGGCGCATTCGAAGGCCACCTCCAAGATGCATTGCCTCAGATGCTCACTTACAGGCCCCGACAACCCTCCTAGAAAACGTGCATAGAACGGGGCATCAGCCGGGACGTGCCATGAGTCTGGCGCGAGGTCACGCCATCGGTCTTCGAAGCGTGTGCGAATCGTCCCCCACTTGCTCGTGTAGTCACTCTCTGATCCGGCGTACTCATCGCCGGGCGTCGGCTTGAATTCATCAAGGGCGCGAACGGCCCACGGTGGGAGTGACACGCTACACCAACCCAATTTCAGCCATCGATACGCACGCAGTGCCCGCCACGATGATGTGATCCAGTACGCGTACATCCAGCATCGATAGAGCCGCCTTGAGGCTTTGCGTCACAGCCTCATCGGCCTCGCTTGGTCGCGCATCTCCGCTCGGGTGGTTGTGTGTCAAAACCACAGATCTTGCTTTGTGTGCAAGTGCTCTCAGGGCTACTTCGCGTGGATAGACAGAGACTTGTGTGAGTGTTCCTCGGAAGATCGATTCAAAGGTGATCAGCCTGTTCTGTGAGTCGAGAAACAGTATCCCAAATTCTTCGTGCGGCAGCGCTCCCAAGCGCAGCGAAAGATAGCATCTGACTGCGGCTGGTGAATCGAACAGTGGCCCTTTGCTGCGCAGCTTCCCCTCCAGCATCGTGAGTGCGTGACCAAGTAAGCGCCGTTCCGCCGGATCAAACTCCCAGGATGCAATGGCATCGGAAACTTCATCGCGCAGCCCTGATTCGACACAATCTGACAGCTTGATTTGCTGATCAATTCGTTTGAATCGTGCCTCTTGCAATCTGCCAATGGAGCGGGGAAGACGCCCTCGGGTGCGCGTCTGTTTGACTGGCTCACTCAAGGCGGTCGGGAAATGTACAACTTCAGCCATGACGCGACCTCCGGACCATGCAGATCAAGGTAACAGTGTCTTTCAGTGCGTGCGTCGTTTTGTACCCGGTTCGAGCTGGGGTAGAGTTCACAGCAATCATTGTCGAAGCTCCGTTCTTCGGTGGTGACCAGGGGTCGGACGGTGTTACAGCACCTTCCGACCCCGCCTTTTTACCCAGCTCGCGCCGCCGCTGGGCGTGGCGGATTCATCGTGATCCGGGAGATATTGGGGCGCTCAGTACGCGAAGGTGCCCGTTCCCCTTCCAAAATTCGCGGTACAGGTTCACCGCCACGGCCTGGGCTTCGTAGGCCACGTCGCGACCGGCGGCCACTATGGTTCCGTCATCCAGCACCACAGCCAAACGGGCTGGGTGGCCGTCCACAGTGACCGTCAGTCCCTCATGCGCAACCGCGCTGATAACAATACCCGGCAGCCGCCCGGTGGGTTGTGTTCCGATCATTTGATGTCCATTTTGGCCCTGGTTAAAACGCGCCAGGGTTACGCGGTTCATGCCCTCAACGGGATGATCTTCGCGCCCTCGCGCAACTGGTCCAGGTAGTCGGCCCACGCAGTCATCATGTTCCGGCGTTGCTCTATGAACTCGGCGCGGTCGTAGGCTGCCCCAAGCGGGCCGGACTTGCCGTGCGCAAGCTGCGCCTCGATCACGTCGGGGTGCATGTTCAGTTTCTCCACCATGATCGTACGGGCCATGGCGCGGAAGCCGTGCGGCGTCATGTCGTCATTGGTATAGCCCAATCGGCGCAGCGCCACGCGCAGCGTGTTCTCCGACATGGGGCGCTTGGTGCTGATCAGGCTGGGGAATACGTACGGGCTGTGCCCGGTCAGTGTTTGTATCTCGCGAAGCAGGTCAAGGGCTTGTTTCGGTAGGGGGACCAGGTGCGGGCGCCCGTTCATCTTGCCGTACACGGTGCGCTTCATCTTCGCGGCCGGGATGGTCCACAACCCGGTATCCATGTCGATCTCTGCCCATTCCATATGCCGCATGTTGCCTGGCCGCTGGAACAGCAGGGCGGACAGCAGCAGGGCGGCGCGTGTCACCGGCTGGCCGGGATAGTCGTGCATGGCCCGCATCAGCTCGCCAGCCTTGGCCGGTTCCAGAATGGCGGCCATGTGCTTGACGTTCAGCGGCTGCAGGGCTCCGTGAAGGTCCGGGGCTGGGTTGCGCTCACACCGGCCGGTGGCGATGCCATAGCGGAACACTTGGCCCGCGGTCTGGCGCAGCGTGTGGGCGGTTTCCCGGGCGCCACGCTTTTCGATGCGGCGCAGCGTGTTCAGCAGCATAGGCGCCGTGATCTCAGGTAGGGGAACAGACCCCAACCAGGGAAAGAGGTCTTTTTCCATTCGTTCCAGCCAGCGGGCGGCGTACTGGGCACTCCAGCCGCTGGCCTTGGTGGTGTGCAGCTCGCGCGCCACCGCCTCGAAGGTGTTGATGGTGTGCATCTTCGCCTCCAGGCGCTCTATCTGGCGGCGCTTCGCGGGGTCGGAGCCGCTGGCCAGCACCTTGCGGGCATCGTCGCGGTCTGCCCTGGCTTGCTTGAGAGGGACGGCAGGGTAGGAGCCGATGGCGAGGCGGCGCTCCTTGACGGCGAAGTAGTACTTCCAGAACCAGCGCTTGGAGCCGCTGGGGGAGACTTCCAGGTAAAGGCCACCAGAATCGGCGAAGCGCGCGCGCTTCTTGTCGGGCGGGCAGTTGGCGGCGCGGCAGGCAATGTCGGTAAGCATAGGGGAACAACCTCCAAAAAGCAGCCGAAAGAGCTGCCTCGTTCCCCTTATGTGCGCCCAGCATGGGCGCACTCCTGCGGGTGCAAGTCCCGCCGCAAGTTGACCAAGACGAGCGAAGCGAAGCGCAACCGCATGAGGGCGACCGAGTGTGGGAAGGAAGCGTGGAGCGCAAATCATGAGCCGATGGACAA
>NZ_JAUSOO010000046.1 GCF_030656115.1 Hydrogenophaga sp. | reverse complement strand
CACGCTGCCCGACACCGGCGCGCCCACCCTGCACGCCTACGAAGACCAGCAAGGCCCGCCCCGCGTGAGCGCGGCGCGCTTGAAGGCCGTGGGCGATGCGATCTGGGCCGTCTATAGCCTGCGCGAAACCTGGAAGAGCCTGGGGCCGCGCGTGGAGACGGTGAGACACGCGGCGGCCGCGCCGGGGCGCAACGATGCTTGCCCTTGCGGGAGTGGGAAGAAATTCAAGAAGTGCTGCGGCTGAGCGCGGGGTGCCTTCGCACAGCCCCGAGTCCGTCAGAAGATCAAATATTCGCTGGTGACGTTGCGCGTTGATCGCGCCTTCTGCTGTCGTCCAGAACAGAAAACCCGTGGCTGCGGCGGGATCTGGCCGGTCGATGCTCTCAAGGCCTGGCGCAAGAAAAAGCCGGAACTTTTCAATAAGCGTGTTTTATAAACAGGCGGAACTTGACAATGGTCGGTGGCCACATGGCCACGCGCAATCGGGTTTCCGGCATACAAGGCCACGCGGGTTTGCAGTTCGGCGCAACGGCTTGTCTGCGTAGGGTTGAGACAAGCCTGTCAGAGTCAGCGGGTGTTGCAAGACGCTAAACATCTCCATCCGAAAGGCCTACGTCCGAAATCGCGCCGCCGTCTCTAACTGAGTCGGTTACCTGTGCAAGGGCAGAAAATTTTCCATTGAAATCAAGCAACTACCGTAGTCTTGGCTTGAAGAACCTCTGGCCTGAAGCTTGCTGAATGAAGGGCGTGCGGACGACCGCACACACCAGTTCAACGCCACCCCTCGGGCGTTGCCCACAAGAGAAGACAAGAACCCCGACTGCGCCGATGTGTTGCTGGACATGCGATCAATGGGACCGCGCGGGATCGTTCACGTCTCTCGTACACAAGGAGCAAACCAGCATGAAAGCACTCGTATACGGCGGCCCTGGCAAGAAGTCCGTCATGGACGTACCAAAACCGGAGGTTGAGAACGCCACGGACGCCGTGGTCAAGATCCTTCACACCACGATCTGCGGCACCGACCTGCACATTCTCAAAGGCGATGTGCCCACCTGTCAGCACGGGACGGTGCTGGGGCATGAGGGCGTGGGGGTGATTGAGTCTTTGGGTTCCGCCGTGTCGAACTTCAAGGTGGGTGACCACGTGCTGATCTCCTGCATCAGCAGTTGTGGGCGCTGCGAATATTGCCGCCGCAGCATGTATTCGCATTGCACGTCTGGCGGCTGGCTGCTGGGGCACACCATCCATGGGACCCAGGCCGAGTACGTTCGCGTACCTCATGCCGACACCAGCATGTACCCGGTGCCACAAGGCGCCGATGAAGCGTCGCTGGTCATGTTGAGCGACATTCTGCCCACCGGCTTTGAGTGCGGCGTGCTCAACGGCAAGGTGGCGCCAGGTGGCACCGTGGCCATTGTGGGTGCTGGCCCGGTGGGGCTGGCTGCTTTGTTGACGGCACAGTTCTATTCGCCGGCACGCATCATCGTGGTGGATCTCGACGATGGTCGCCTTGAAATGGCCACCCGATTTGGCGCTACCGACGTGGTGAACAGTGGCCGGGAGTCGGCTGCCGAGGCGGTGAAGCGCTTGACGGAGGGCGTGGGCGTGGATACCGCGATCGAGGCGGTGGGCATTCCTGCGACCTTTGGTATTTGTCAGGAGATCGTGGCGCCGGGCGGCGTGATCGCCAACGTGGGCGTGCACGGCAGCAAGGTCGACCTGCATCTCGAAACGCTCTGGATGCAGAACATCGCCATCACCACCCGGCTGGTCGATACGCAGACCACATCCATGCTGCTCAAAACCGTGGTGGCCAAGAAGCTCGACCCATCCGGGCTGATCACCCACCGCTTCACCCTGAACCAGATGATGGAGGTGTACGACACCTTTGCCAGAGCGGCCCAGACCAAGGCCCTCAAGGTGGTGATTTCCGCGGGATGAGGTCGTTGCGATCGTGAGTTGATCGTCCGATAATCGAACGCCGTCCGACCGGTTCTGGGTCGGACGGCGCCAGGCGAACTGGCTCGGGGGCAGGCTGCAGTGCGCATGCATGGCAGTGTGGCTCCCGGGCTTTCGTGCTTGGAGCGAATATTGCTTTGAAGGGTGTCCGGCACTTGGTGCAGACAGCCTGAGTGGAGCGGCAAGAACACACAAGCGCGACCACAGCGCAGGAGACAAGCATGCCCAATGCAGAACAGATGTTCTCTCGGCCCGAGAACGACCGGCGCGTGATGCTGGCCTGGGAACGATTCCAGCAGGATCCCTCGACCGACCCCGGTGGCCTGCGTTCGTTGATTGACGATTCCTGGCGCCGCTGCCAGCTCGCCAGCGTGGATCCGGGTCAAGCGCAGGCACCCATCACCATTTCGGGCGGCAAGCTCTACCAGTTGCGCGACCAGTGTGCGGAATTGCTGGGCGCCAGCACGCCGGTGATGGCGCAAGCGCGCACTTTCCTGTCCGAGACCGGTACGGTGATGGTGCTGACCGACACCCATGGCACCGTGCTCAGCATGGAGGGTGACCCCCGCACGTTGGGTGCGGCAGAAAACGTGCACCTGCTCGCTGGCGCTAATTGGAGCGAAAGCGCCTCCGGAACCAACGCGATTGGTACCACGCTGTCGGTTGGGCAACCGGTGCAGATTCATTCAGCCGAACACTATTGCGAGGGTATCAAGCGCTGGTCTTGCTCGGCCACCGTGATCCGGGACTCGCTGGATGGGATGCCGCTCGGTTCGATTGATGTTTCGGGGCTCACCGACTCCTACAGCCGACACACCCTGGCGCTGGTGGTGTCCACCGCCGCGCGCATTGAAAGCCGGCTGGCCCAGACGGAGCTGGACCTGCGCTACAGCCTGCTGGAGGCCTGCGTGCACCTGATGAACGATCAGAACAGCGATGGCGTCATCCTGTTTGACCGCCGCGGCCGAGCGATCAAGGCCAACCACCAGGCCGCCGAGATGCTGATCGAGCTGGAGCGCTCCAACGTCGGCCTGTCTGGATTGCGTCTGCCCGACATCCGCATCATCGGTGACGACCAGTCGCTGGTGCTGCCCCAGTGGGCTCAGCGCGACCACCTGGAGCCGGTGCTGGTGGAGGGCAAGCAGGTCGGTGCCTTGTTGACGATGCCCAATCGGCAACGGACAAAAAGTGTGTTTGTCTCGCTGCCGTCGATGCCGATCGAGGACCTGGACACGTCGTTTGAGCGGGTGGTTGGTGTATCGGCCGCCATCCGGAGCACGGTCTCTCGCGCGCGTCAGTTGGCCAAGTCGCGGGTTCCGGTGCTGTTGACCGGGGAGACCGGCGTCGGCAAGGAGGTGTTCGCACGCGGTATTCATGAAGCCCATTCAAACCCCGGTGCGCCGTTCGTGGCGCTCAACTGCGGAGGCTTTTCGCGCGAGTTGCTGAGCAGCGAGCTGTTTGGCCACGCCGAGGGTTCGTTCACCGGTGCCAAACGCGGCGGCATGATCGGCAAGATCGAAGCCGCCAATGGCGGCACCTTGTTTCTCGACGAGATCGGTGAGATGCCGATGGATCTGCAGCCCAACTTCTTGCGTGTGCTGGAGGAAGGCGAGGTGTACCGGCTGGGTGAGAACAAGCCTCGAAAAGTGAGTTTCCGCCTGGTTGCAGCGACCCACCGGGATTTGCGCAAGGAAATCCGCGATGGCAACTTCCGCATGGACCTGTTCTACCGCATCGCGGTAACCAGCATCCACATTCCGCCGTTGCGTGAACGGCAGGAAGACATTCCCTTGCTTTTTCAGCACTACGTCAAACAGATGTCCAGGCAGCACGGACTGGGTTTGAAGGAAGTGAGGCCCGGTGTCATGAACGCCTTGCAGCAGTATGGGTGGCCGGGCAATGTGCGCGAGTTCCGCAACGCGGTCGAGAGCATGTTGCTGACCGCGCCGGGCTCTGTGATCACCGAAGGGGATCTACCCCCGGAGCTCCTGCACATGGCACACGTGGCGGCGCAACCGGCCGCGGTCGATGGCGACCCGCATGCGCGCGATCTGACACGCCTGGAAGTCGCCGAGCGGGAAGCCCTGGTCGGCGCAATGCGCCAGTGTCTGGGCAACATGACGGCGGTGGCGCGTCACCTGGGCATTGCCAAGAGCACCGTGTACCTCAAGCTCAAACGATTCGGACTCGAAGCGCTGGTGGACGAACTGCGCGCGCAGTCCGCCTTGTCCTGAGCCTGCAACGAGCGCGCGCGCCGAGCAACTGATCCTTCATCCCCACGCCCGGCACAAGAAGTGGCCCGGCTGTCCAGCGTTTGACCTCCAGCGAGGCAGCGCCAGACAGCCGGGCCTTCGTCTTTTTGGGCGACTGAAATGCTGCGACGCAGCACGTCCGCCACCGCACGGTTGTCCGACTTGAAATCGGACGGTGCGGCCTGTGGATGGTTCCTGAAGTTTGGAAAATACCTTTTTAAATCAAACACTTAAAAATTTTTTCTTTCTTCTCCAGACCTGGCACGGCTCTCGCAACAAGACTTGCGCGAAATTCAACCAGGCCGCTGTGGCCAGCGGTGACGAGGATCGCTAGATCAACACCAGGAGATGACACGACATGGCATTGCAAATCAACATAGATAACGGTGGGACCCTGACCGATATCTGCATATTAGATGACACGGGGGTCCGAAAAACGAAGGTGCTGACCACGCCGTACGACTTGAGCAAGTGCTTTTTTGAAGGCCTGCAAAAAGCGTCCGGCGTGATCTACGGCCAGACGGATGTGAAGCGGCTTCTCGAAGAAGTTGATCTGATCCGGTACTCCACGACGCAGGGCACCAACGCGATCTGCGAGCGCAAGGGGCCCCGCCTGGGTCTGATCATCGACGCCCAGTCGCGTGACCTGCCTGTGCGCCTGGCTGAGCACGATCCGGAAGTGTTCGATGTGTTGGTGGGCGACCGTGTGGTGTTCCTCGACTCTGCGACCGTGATGGGCGATACCGCCGAGGTGGACGTGGTGAAGGCGATCAACCACCTCACGGCCACCGGCGCCAACCGGCTGGTGGTCAGCTTTGGTGGCGTCGATTTCCTGGCGGTGGAAGACCGTTTCAAGAAGATCGCCTTGCGCAAGTACCCACGCCACCTGCTGGGTGCCGTACCCATCCTGTACGGGAGCGACCTGACGGCCGACCGGGATACCGTGCGGCGCACGTGGACGGCGGTCATCAACTCCTTCCTGCACCCCGCCATGGAGGCCTTCCTGTTCAACGCGGAGGGCCGGCTGCGCGAGTACCGGACCAAGAACCCGCTGCTGATCTTTCGCAACGACGGAGACGCCTCCCGCGTGGCCAAAACGGTGGCGATCAACACCTACAGCTCGGGTCCGCGCGGGGGCATGGAAGGTGTCAAGGCCTTCTCCAGGCTGTACGGCTTCACCGACAGCGTGTCCATCGACGTGGGCGGCACCACGACCGACATCGGTCAATACCTCAACGGCACGGTGGCCGAGGTGCGGCGCGGTCACGTGGAGGGCATCAGCGTGTCCTTCCCACTGTGCGAAATCATGAGTGCGGGTGCCGGCGGGAGTTCGATCTTTCGCGTTGTGAACAACCACATCACCATCGGGCCGGACAGTGTGGGCGCTGTGCCCGGGCCGGCCTGCTTCGGCCGTGGCGGCAAGGAAGCAACCATCACCGACGCGGGTTTGCTGTGCGGTCTGTTCGATCCGAAGTCCTACTTCGGTGGGGGCATGACGCTGGACGTCGAGCGCGCCACCAATGCCGTGAACACCAACATCGCCGAACCCCTGCGACTGAAGCTGGACGATGCCTTGCTGCAGATGGAACACGCCTACGAGGAAAAGATTGCCGTGGAGCTGCACCGCTTCACCAAGATTTCCAAAGACACCGTGATGCTGGCCTTTGGTGGCGCAGGACCACTCAACGCCTGCGGTGTGGCCGAAAAAGCGGGCATCGACCAAGTGGCCATTCCGCAGATGGCTGCCGTTTTCAGCGCCTATGGCATTGGCTCCTGTGATGTGTCGCAGCGCTACACCGTGATGCTGGAGCAGCACGACACGGCCAGTCTGAAGGACGCGCTGGATGCGTTGAAAGTGAAGGCCTCGCGCGACATGTACGCCGAAGGCTACGAAGCGGGCAACTACGCCATGGAGGCGCGCCTGGTGGCGGATTTCGGCAACGGCAGGGAAGAGACCCAGACCCTGGACGATGAACCGGTGTTCCCGGCCGCCTTTGACAAGGCGGGCACGGTCGAACTGGAACTCAAGGCCGTCAAGTCCTTGCGCACCGAAGGCGCCAAGAAGGCGAGTTTTACGCGGGGCAAGCCAGCGGTCTCGGTCGGCATTCGCAATGTGCTGACCCGAGGCATGGGCCGCGTTGATGTGCCGGTCTACCAGCTGGCTCTACTCCAGAAGGGTGACTGGGCGATAGGCCCGGCCATTCTCGAAGAAGACTTTTTCACCTGCCGTGTGCTCGATGGCTGGGCCTTTGTGGTCAGCGATGCCGGCGATGTTTTGCTCAACCGGAAGGGCTGATCCCATGAAAGTTCTGATGACCGAATACCTCCAGATCGACCTGGAGACCGAAAACTGGGAGTGCCGCGTCTGCGGTCACGTGATTGGCTCGGCCCAGGAGGCCTACAAGGAAGGCCTGCTGGTGCACAACCGCGATCCGCGCGACATCCACCCGCCCATCATTGACCCGGAAAAGTACCGCTTCACCTTCAGCCCAGACCCCGAGTGGGTTCGCATTCTGGAGTACTGCTGCCCCGGTTGCGGCACCCAGGTCGAAACCGAATACGCCGTCCCGGGCCATCCGCCGCTGCACGACATGCAGCCCGACCTGCCGGCGCTCAAGGCCCAGTGGGCCCGACGCGGTGAGCTGAAGGAAGCCGTGGTCGGTCAGGCCGTGGCCATGGAGTCGGGCCACAAGCACTGACGCGCAGCCCGTGACGGTGTCCGCACCGTCCAGACAAGAAGAACCCGACCGGCTGGGCAAGCCGCAACACAGGCGTGGGCATTGGCCCACCGCCGGGGTGGCGCTCGCCGGTATTCATACCCATTTGAGGAGATAGCATGAGGCGTGTATCTGTCGATATCGGTGGAACGTTCACCGACTGTTTTGTGGTCTGGGATGGCCAGTACATCGAGGCCAAGGCCCTGACCACCCACCACAACCTGGCGCTCGGCTTCAATGAAGCCCTGGGCAAGGCCTGCAAAGTGCTGAAGGTCGAGCTGGAGGACATCCTGTCCGGCGTGGACTCGGTGCGCTACGCCACCACGTTGGGCACCAATGCCCTGATCGAGCACAAAGGGCCGAAGATCGGCATGCTGGTGACGGCAGGCTTTGAAGCCACGGTGCCGTTGAGCCGGGCTCGTGGCTATGGCGAAGGCCTGGACAACCTGGGCCAGCAGGACATGCCCAACGCCCAGCGCCCGGACCCGCTGGTGATGCCGCACATGATCCGCGGTGTGCGTGAGCGCCTCGACTTTCAGGGCAAGCTGGTGATGCCGCTGGACGAGGAGGACGTGCGCACCCAGATCCGTTCGCTGGTGGACAAGGGCGCCGAGATCATCGTGGTGGCGCTGGTCAATGCGGTGGTCAACCCCTTGCACGAACAGCGCATCGAGGAAATCCTGCTGGAGGAATACCCGTCGCACTTGCTGGGCGCGATTCCGGTCATCCTGTCGCACCAGGTGGCGGGTCGCAAGGGCGAATATGTGAGAGCCACCTCCGCCATCGTCGACGGCTACCTGCACTCGACCATGTACCACGCGCTCTCTGCGCTGGAACAGAACCTGCGCGCGCACCGCTACGACAAGCCGATGCTGGTGATCCACAACTCGGGCGGCATGGCGCAGCTCAATTCCACCGACGCACTGCAGACCATCCACTCCGGCCCGGTCTCGGGCATCGGGGCGTCCGAACACCTGGCCATGCAGACCGGTCTGGGCAACGTGGTGGCCACCGACATGGGGGGCACCAGCTACGACATCGGCATCGTGGTGGACGGCGGGGTCAAGCACTACGACTTCAACCCGGTGATCGACCGCTGGCTGGTGTCTGTGCCCATGGTGCACCTGGTGACGCTGGGTGCGGGCGGTGGCTCGGTGGCCACCTACGACCGCATGTACAACACCGTCAAGTGCGGTCCGGAGTCGGCGGGTTCGGACCCCGGACCGGCCTGCTACGACCGCGGGGGCATGAAGCCGACCGTGACCGATGCCGACCTGTTGCTGGGCTATCTGGATGCCAAGAACTACGCGGGCGGCTCGATCCCGCTGAACCCGCGCCGTGCCAAGGCGGCCATCGAAGACACGTTGTGCGATGACCTGGACTGCGACGTGATCGAGGCCGCGCTGCTGATCCGCGAGAAGGTCGATGACAACATGGCCAACGGTCTGTTCACCGAACTGCGCGCCCGTGGCTACGACCCCAAGGACTTCACCATGCTGGCCTATGGCGGCAACGGCCCGCTGCACTGCTGTGGCATTGCGCAGAACCTGTCGATCGACAAGATCCTGGCGCCACCCCTGTCCTCGGTGTTCTCCGCGGTGGGCGCTGGCAACATGCACCAGCTGCACATCCACGAGCAGTCGCTCTACATGGTGTTGTACGACTCGAACACGCGCCACCTGTTCGACGACTACGACCGCTTCAACAGCATCGTGGCCGAGTTGAAGGAACTGGGCACGCAGGACTTGTTGCGTCAGGGCATGACACGGGAAGACATCTGCCACAACCTGGAGCTGGACATGCGCTACGGCAACCAGCTGGTGCAGACCACGGCCGTGATTCCCAAACACGACGTGAACGGTCCGGCGGATGTGCTGGCCCTGATCTCGCAGTTCTCCAACGACTACGGCAAGCGCTTCGGCGAGGGCTCGCAGGCGCCGGAAGCGGGTATCCGCATCAACACCATCCGGGTGGCGGCCTTTGTGCGCCACGAGACGGTGCAGTTCGAAGACATCAAGCCCGTGCCACCGGAGAAGCGCAAGTCACCACCGACACCCGCCAGCACACGCAAGTGCCACTTCGTGGGCCACAAGGAAGCCTTCGACACCCCCGTCTGGGACCGAGCCGCCATCGAACCGGGTGTGCAGATCCCGGGGCCGGCCATCGTCGCGTCCGAAGTCACGACCTTCCTGGTGAACCCGGGCTGGAACTTCGTCGCCGCGCGCCAGGGAGCGTCCTGGTTCCTGCGCGCCTGAGCGCCCATCGCCCCATCGATCAACGAATTTGAAGGACAGAACCATGAGCGATCTGAACCAGCCCATCCGGGCCAAGACACCGAGCGCCGAAGAAGTTGCGCTGATCAGCAAGTTTCTCAACGACACCACCCTGTTTCTCGGGCCCGACCCCGAGATCATGCAGAACCACGACCTGATGCCCCGTACCCCAGAGGAGGATGCTGCGGTCCGCCAGGTGAACGATGCGCACGTCATCGCCAAGATCCGCGACCGGCTGCAGGCCGGCTGCGATGAAGGCTACGAGATGGTGGAGCAGATGGGCGCCGCGCCCGGCGCCAAATGGGGTGATGTGATCACCGGTGTCTATTCGGCCTCAGGCGACCTGGCCATTGCCAGTGCCGGCGGCGTGCTGATCTTCTCGGCCCTGGTGCACCACCCGATCAAGTTCATCATCAAGAACTGGATCAACGACCCCACCGTGGGCGTGCGCGAGGGCGACGGCTTCATCCACAACGACTCGCGCTACGGCAACGTGCACAACACCGACCAGAGCATGATCGTGCCCATCTTCCACGAGGGCAAGCTGGTGTGCTGGGTGGCCTCGACCGTGCACGAAGGTGAGAACGGCGCGATCGAGCCGGGCGGCATGCCGTCCATGGCCGAGAGCCCGTGCGACGAGGGTCTGAAGATGTCGCCATTCAAGGTGGTCGAGAACTACCAGATCAAACGCGATGTGCTGACCTTCCTGCAGAACTCGGTGCGTGAGCCCAAGCTGCAATACGAGGACATGAAGGTCAAGCTGTTCGCCTGCCTGCGCATCAAGCAGCGGATTGAAGAAACACTCAACACCGACGGTCCCCAGGCCCTGGTGTCCACCCTGCGCCTGACGATGGAGAACGTGCGCGCCGAGGTCAAGCGCCGCATCAGCGAATGGCCCGACATGACGGTTCGCACCTACATCATTCAGGACTCGACCCTGCGCGAGAACTGTCTGGTGAAGATCAACTGCAAGCTCACCAAGACCGGGGACCGGCTGATCTTCGACTTCCGCGGATCCAGCCCGGAGTTCACCAACCGCGCCACCAACACCATCGTGGCCGGCCTCAAGGGCATGCTGGCACAGGTGTTCCTGTGCTACGTGTGGCCGGACCTGCCACGCGGCCAGGCGGCGTTTGCCCCCATCGAAGTGATCACCGATCCGCACTCGATCGTCAATTGCTCCTACGACGCGCCCAACTCCCAGAGCCTGATGTCGATCTTCACCGGCTTCACCGCCGGCCAGCACGCGGTGGCGAAGTTCCTGTACAGCTGCCCCGAGAAGTACACCAAGGTCCATGCGCCGACCTTCAACATGATCAACACCTTCATCTGGGGTGGGGTCAGCCAGCATGGTGAAACGCTGGGCAACCTGTGTGCCGACCTCAACGGCATGGGTGCGGGCGCCACCGTGGACCGAGACGGTGAGCACGCGCTGGCGCCGATCTTCGCCACCATGGCCGACATCGGCGAGCAGGAGCTCAACGAAGAGGAAGTGCCCTTCCTGCAACTCGTCTCCAAGAAAATGACGCGCGATGCCATCGCCCCGGGCAAGTACCGCGGCGGTCAGGGCTACACCATGATGGTGGCCACCAAGGACAGCGAGCAGTGGGGCTTCATGACGGTGTGCCAGGGCGCGAAGTTCCCGCCCATCCAGGGTCTGTTCGGCGGCTACGCCTGCGGCGCCTATCCGCTGTGCAAGATCGAGGGGGTGGACGTGTACGACGTGCTGCTCAACGAACCGCACAAGTTCAAGCACTCGATCGAAGAGCTCATGAACGAGCGCCCCTTTGAAGGGGCCCGTTACACCACCCACCACATGGGCATGGGCTTCGAGATCTCCAAGCGCGGCGAACTGTTCATGATTTCACAGGGCGCTGGTGCCGGTTACGGTGACCTGCTGGAGCGCGATCCCGCGGGTGTGATCAAGGACATCGAAGACGGTCTGATGTCGCCCGGCGTGGCCGAGCGCCTTTACAAAGTCAAGTTCGATCCGGTCACGCTGGCGGTGAACCAGGAGGCCACGCAAGCGGCGCGCGATGCCGAGCGCAAGGCGCGCATCGCGCGCAGCGTTCCCTTCAAGGAGTTCGTCAAGACCTGGAACCAGCCCAAGCCGCCGTCGAACATGCAGTACTTCGGCTGCTGGGGTGACGACGTCGACACGCTCTACGTGGGAAGTCCTGACATCACGCGCAAGGCCAACGAACCCAAGCCCAACTACATGCGACACCCGAAGGATGTCCGTATCGAAGCGCTGGAAGCCCGACTGGCCGCCGCGGGTGTTTTGCAGGACGAGAAGCAATGAGCACGCTGGCTGAGTTGCTGCCGCACTCAGCCGGTGCGGGCGCTGTGCGGGTATGGCTGAAGTCTTCGGCCTACACACGGCGCCTGCTGCTCGGCTCGGAGCAGGCCGATCCCTGGGAGAGCGCGGCCGGCTATCTGGCCTACTTCGTCCAGGCCCATGGCCTGCTGCGGCCCGACGTGGCGGTGGTCGAAGTGGGTGAGCTGATCGATGCCTGGTGCGTTCGCGATGGTGGCCTGGCGGCCCGTCTGGGCAACCGCCGCCGACCAGCGACGGCCTTGCGCAAGTTGCTGGAATCGGAAGCCCCAAAGGCCGTGTTGGCCGAGGTGGTGACGGCCGTGCTGTCACACCTGCGGGGTCAAACCCCGTTGGTGCTGTCCATGCCCTCGCCGCGCGCCTGGCTGTTGCACGCCAACCGAATGGCCGGTGGTACCGACGACGAGATCGACGCGGACACGGTGGAGGACGCGGCCATGTACGTGGCCGACCTCATCCGTTCCGTCTCCGCGTTCCCGGTGGCCGGTTTGCTGCTGGAGGAACAACGGGATGACCGGGCGTTGGAGGCTGCGCACATCGACCGCTACCGATCCGTGCTCAATGTCGCGGGGCACTACCGCTGGTCGACAGTCCTGCGTCTGCCGCAGGGCATTCGCATGGCACCGGAGACCTTTGACGGGCTTGCTGCGGTGATTGGCGATGCGGATCCTGGTCAGACCGCCTTCGGGCGTGACGACAGCGCGGCATTTGCCCTGGGGGTGTCGGTGGCGCCACTCGCACCGAATCAGTTCCATTTTGTTGAAATTGACCCGAGGCAGCAACCTGAGGCTGTGCTGGAACACTTGGCACGCTTGCGTGCCCGCACCACATGACACCGCTGACCTGGTGTCTGCTAGCCACGTTGGTGGGCGGCGCCTTGTCCGCCGGCGTGGCGCTGCTGACCACCGCATCCATGAGTCGGCGCACGTTGTCCCGGCTGGTCAGCTACGCCACGGGGGCACTGCTTGCGGCCGCCTTCTTCAACGTGCTGCCTGAAGCCATTCATGAATCGGGTGATGCACAAGAGACCACCAGTCTGGTGCTGGTTGGCATCGTTGCCTTTTTCCTGCTCGAAAAGCTCGTTATCTGGCGCCATGACCATGGCCCGCTTTCGACCTGGACCGGCAGCGTGGACGGACATCACCACGCCCATGGCGATGCCGAGGTCCGGCGAGGGGGGCTGTTGATGATGCTGGGCGACACCTTCCACAACGTTGTCGACGGCATCCTGGTGGCAGCCGCCTTCCAGCAGGATGTGGCGCTGGGCCTGGTGACCTCAGTGGCCATCGTGGCCCACGAGATTCCCCAGGAGCTGGGTGATTTTGCCGTGCTGCTGCATTCGGGTTTCAGTCGCCGCCGCGCACTGGTCTTCAACCTGCTGTCCAGCCTGGCCATGACACTGAGCGCGGCGCTGGCCTGGTTGGCCTTGCCTTTGATGGATGGCGCCGTACCGGTGTGCCTGGCACTGGCCTGCGCCAGCATGACCTATGTGGCCATGGCGGACTTGATCCCCAGCCTGCACCGTCACCCGAGCCTGGGCTCCACGTTGGAGCAGCTTGCGCTCATGGGCGCAGGAATGGTATCGGTCGCGGGTGCGCACGGGTTGCTGGAACTCGTGGGTGTGCATGGATATTGACCAACGCTGGAGCGAACCTTATGAACACAATCTCTGAAATCGATTTCCGCACCCCACAGGGTCCTGTTGGCCGCATTCCCGTCACGCTGCTGACCGGCTTTCTGGGTGCCGGCAAGACCACCTTGCTCAATCACTGGATGCACCAGCCCGGCATGGCAGGCGTGGCGGTTCTGGTCAATGAATTTGGGGAGGTCGGCATCGACCACCACCTCGTCGATGCCGTCAGTGACCAGATGCTGTTGCTGGACTCCGGCTGCCTGTGCTGCACCGTTCAAGGGGATCTGGTTGCCGCATTCCGCAAGCTGTCCGACCGCATGGCCCGCGGCGAGATCGCTCCTATTTCGCGTGTGGTGATTGAAACCACGGGATTGGCAGACCCGGTGCCTGTGCTGTACACGTTGATGGAGGAGCCCTTTGTCTGCGCCCGGTATCTGTGCGACACCGTGATCGCTGCGGTATCGGCAACACAGGGGCTGCAGCAACTCGATCAACATCCGGAATGCCAGCGCCAGGTGGTGGCTGCCGATCGGTTGTTGATCACCAAATGCGACCAGGCCACGTCAACCCAACGGGCCCAACTGGAAGAAGCGTTGTCGACGCACAATCCGCAGGCCGAACGGGTGGCTGTGCGCCACGGTTTTGCCGATCTCAGCACACTGATGGCATCGGGAGGTGTCTACGGCCGTGCGGACGTGGCGTCGAGCCTGCAGGCCTGGCTTGGCACTGAAATCGCACGGCATGGCCCATCGGGCCTTTTTGCGCTGGATCACACCGCCAACGACCAGGGCAACGGCGACGGCCACTACCTGCGAAGTCCTCGCCGCCGCAACCACCACTCAGCGCGCGTGCGGAGTTTCGTCATCGCATTTGATCGTCCGGTCTCTTGGCTGGGGTTCTCCCTGGCCATGGGCCATGTCCTGCGCGCGTATGCCACCAACTTGCTGCGTGTCAAAGGTCTGATGCGCGTGGCGGGTGATGAGGCACACCCGCGGGTGGTGCAGTGCGTGCAGGACGTGGCCTATCCCCCGGTGCGTCTGGCCGCCTGGCCACGTGACAGCGCATTTGACGACGGCCACAGCCGTCTGGTGTTCATCGCCCGAGACCTGGCGCCCGAGCAGGAGGCTTCCGTCCGGGCGTTGCTCATCGACTTCGCGAGCAACACGGCGGCACTGCGTGCCAGCGCCACGGACTGGGGGTTGCCCACGCGTTGCTGGCTCAGCCAGCGCGCTCCGATCCGATCGGCCACGGGCATTGAGCACGAAGGATGGGAGATTCAGGCCCGGCGCTTTCGTTTGCAAGGTGCCGGCCAGTAGGGCAGCAGGTACCCGAAATGGCTGTGTTGAGAAAAGCCCTGTTCGAAGTCCGAGCTATGCAAAATTTGAGAAATGAGTTCCGTATGAGCAAAAAAACAAACCCCCGTGAAGTCGTCGTCGTCAGCGCAGCCCGTACCGCCATCGGTACCTTTGGCGGCAGCCTGAAAGACATACCCCCCACCGAACTTGGCGCGCTGGTTGTCAAGGAAACGCTGGCCCGCTCCCAGCTTGATGGCCAGGACGTGGGCCATGTGGTGTTCGGCCATGTGGTCAACACGGAACCGAAAGACATGTACCTCTCTCGGCTCGCGGCCGTCAACGGTGGCTGCGACGAAGGCACCCCGGCCTTCAACGTGAACCGCCTGTGTGGTTCGGGCTTGCAGGCCATTGTCTCGGCCGCGCAGTCCATTCTGCTGGGCGACACGGATATTGCCATTGGCGGTGGGGCTGAATGCTTGAGCCGCTCCCCGTTTGCATCGCTCAACATGCGTTGGGGCGCCCGCATGGGGGACACCAAAATGGTGGACATGATGGTCGGCGCGCTGAACGACCCGTTTCACACCATCCACATGGGTGTGACGGCCGAGAACATCGCCGCCAAGTGGGGCATCACCCGCGAAGACCAGGACCGACTGGCCGTGGAAAGCCACAACCGCGCCCAACGCGCCACGGAAGAGGGCCGCTTCAAGGAGCAGATCGTTCCGGTCATGGTCAAGAACCGCAAAGGTGAAGTGGCCTATGCCACCGACGAGCATTTCCGGCCCAACTGCGGCATGGAAGAGTTGGCCAAACTCAAGCCGGTGTTCGTGAAGGAAAACGGCACCGTGACCGCCGGCAACGCCTCGGGCATCAACGACGCTGCTGCGGCCGTGGTGTTGATGGAAGCCGGTGCGGCCAAGGCTCGCGGTTTGGCGCCCCTGGCGCGTCTGGTGGCCTACGCCCATGCCGGCGTGGATCCGAGGTACATGGGGATCGGTCCGGTACCGGCTTCGAAGCTGGCACTGCAGAGGGCAGGCCTGACGGTCAACGACCTGGATGTCATTGAAGCCAACGAAGCCTTCGCAGCCCAGGCCTGTGCCGTGATTCGAGACCTTGGCCTGGACCCGGCCAAGGTCAATCCCAACGGCTCCGGCATTTCACTCGGCCACCCCATCGGTGCCACCGGCGCGCTGATCACGGTGAAGGCGCTGTATGAACTGCAACGCATCAACGGTCGTTACGCGCTGGTGACGATGTGTATCGGCGGCGGACAGGGCATTGCGGCAATTTTCGAAAGATAGAAACTGACCCACCAACGAATCGCTCCAGACCAACGGCCGCGCGCGGTGGATCAGACACACGCCCTTCACCACCAAGGCGCAGCGCCGGTGCGGTCCGCCCGCTGGTGAACCGTGGCGTCCCAAGTGGCTGAAGCTACTGCCCCCTTTCTTGATCTCGACTGTGTGGATGTGACGGGCGCCCCAAGAGCTCCAGGCGCAGCAGTGGCGCGAGGCCGCGCTGAAGCGGCTGCGCGCGCTCACGCTGCCCGACACCGGCGCGCCCACCCTGCACGCCTACGAAGACCAGCAAGGCCCGCCCCGCGTGAGCGCGGCGCGCTTGAAGGCCGTGGGCGATGCGATCTGGGCCGTCTATAGCCTGCGCGAAACCTGGAAGAGC
>NZ_JAUSOO010000041.1 GCF_030656115.1 Hydrogenophaga sp. | reverse complement strand
GCTGACCGTTGCGTACTTTGACGGGCTGGGGTTACCAAGACTGTCCTGACCTCAAACTCTCGAACCGCCCGGTGCGGACCCGCATGCCGGGTGGTGTGGCAGGGGTGCAGCCGATAATGGCTGCCCCCTATGCCGATGGTGAACCTGGGCACGTTGAGGGTCGGGTTGTTGGCCTTAACTTTGAACGTATTTTCGATGGCGTAGGGGTCGCCAACACATTCCAAGGCAGCATGGAACCATCAGTCCAAGGTGTCGTTCATGATGTTGGTGGCCCAGGCCATGGCATAAATCGCTTCCATGGTGCTGGGTTGCTCAGACATGCCGCCTGCGCCGGGAGCTGGCACCATAATTTTTTTGCTGGCGTCGTATCGGTACACCCCAGCCACATGGATCACCTCGCTCTGCGACACAAAGCTGTAGCACGTGTTGGCAATAATGGGTTCTGTGGGCACGGCCATGCCCAACGACTGTGCCGCAATGGCGCCTGCGCACACCTTGGCTTGTTGGTTCGCCATGTGTCCCGACTTGGGCATACCGGGCGACCCCGCTATGGAATCACCCAGCACATACACGCCCCGGGTCACGGCCGATTCGTAGCTCAAAAAATCCACGCCGCACCACCGGTTGCCCACATTGGCCAGACCGCTGTTGCGCGCAATGGCACCGGCCCGCTGGGGTGGAATCACATTGATGACGTGTGCTTTGACCTTGCCTTGCAATTCGAATTCGAGAATGCCTGCCTGGGTATCCACGCCTTTGAGGTCGGCATTCGGCACGTATTGAATGCGCTCGCCGTAGCGGCTTTTCCAGACCGCCTCAAACAAGCCCTTCTTGGCCTGGATTTCAGGATTGGCGTCGAACACCAGCAATTTGGCTTTGGGTTTGCTGGCCTGAAGATAGTGCGCGATGAGGCTGGCGCGTTCGTAGGGTCCAGGTGGGCAGCGGTACGGTACTTTGGGAATGGTCATGGCCACCACACCCTCTTCGGGCATGGCTTGAAGCATATTGCGCAGCTGCTGCGTCTGCTCACCCGCCTTCCAGGCATGCGGCACGCGAGCCTGTTGGGCGGATGTGCTCATTCCCTCGATACCGTCGTAGACATAGTCCACGCCCGGCGAGATGATCAGCCGGTCGTAGGGAATGCGCTCCGTGCCAACGCGCACTTCGCGCGCGGACAGGTCAATGTTGTCGGCTCGGGAGCGCACCCAACGCAAGCCATTGTTGGCGACGAAACGGCTGTAGGGACGGGAGATGTCGCGCAGTTGCAAGCCGCCGTGAATGACCCGGTTGCTCATGGGACACATAACGAATTCACCCGCGGGCTCCACCAAGCTCACCTGCAAAGCAGGATTGAAGCGACGCAAATAACGGGCGGCGGTGGCACCGCCAAAACCACCGCCAATGATGACCACCCGCTCGCCCGTTTGGGCCGCAAGGTGCGGCGCTGCGATGCTTGCGCTGGTGGCCAGGCCGGCCTTGAGAAAAATGCGTCTTGAGCTCATGCGGATCTCACTTCAGGCGGGAGAAATACTCGGCGATACGCCCCAGCTCGTCGTCGCTGTAACCCTTGGCATGCTGGTGCATGATGGTGGCGGGCAATTGGCCACTTTTGTAAGCCAGCAGTTTGCGCAGAAGGTCTGGACGCCCGCCAATGGCCATGCCAGCGCCTTCGGCGCGGCCATCGGGGCCGTGGCAGGCCATGCAGCTGGCGGCCCACAGCGACACCTGAAAAGCGGCGGGATCCGTGCTTGGCGCTTGTGCCAGAGCGCTCACGGGATAAGCGGTCAACAGCAGCGCCAAACGTTGGGCAGCTGTCACCAACCGGTTGGGCTGACGAATCAAAGGCGGCTTGTGCATCACGACCATATGGACTCCAGGTAGGCGCTTGAATGCCTGCATGATGCACCACCGCATGTGCATGTCAAGCCGCTGCAGCATGTGGGGCTGGAGCCGTGATCGCGAGAATCGGCTCCCGCGGGAACGGTTTGGATACGGCTTCGTTTTGGCCGGATGGACCGCCGACGCGCTCCCCATCCGACCGGCTGCCAAGGGCCGCAGCCGTTCAGGACGCGCACCGCGTGCAGCCGCTGCAAGCTCAGAATTTTTCGGCCCGCACCACGTCCACGCTGGAGAAAAACAGGGTCAGGCTGTAGTGCGGTGCGTAGGTGGCGAGCACGTGGCGGGCTATGGCGTCGGCCACTTCGGCGGTGCAGATGAGCTTCATCTCGATGCTGCGGTCGGCCTCCCACAGGGCTTCGCGCGTGCTCAGGCGGCTGCCGCCGCGCACATCGTGCACGGTGTGGCCTTGTGCCCCCAGGCGCTGGCTGTCGGCCACCAGCCGCTTTTCGATGGCGGCTTCGGTGATGATGACCAGCAGGGTTCGGGTGTGTTTTTCCATGGCGGGTGCAGACGTCAGGCGAACAGGTTTTGGAGCCAGCGCGCCAGCTCAAGGTACAGCGGCACACCCAGCACGATGTTGAACGGAAAGGTGAGGCCCAGCGCGGCGGTGATGGACAGGGCCGCGTTGGCCTCGGGCACGGCCATGCGCATGGCCGTGGGCGCGGCGATGTAACTGGCACTGGCCGCCAGCGTGGCCATGATGGCCACCCCACCGGTGCTCAGGCCCAGCACGATCCCGGTGAGCGCGCCACCCACCGCCAGCAGCGGCGGTGCCATGAGCGCAAAACCAATGATGCGCACGCCGTAACGGCGCAATTCGCCCAGGCGCCCGCCCGCCACCAAACCCAGCTCCAGCAGGAACAGCGCGAGCACACCCTTGAAGGGGGCCATGAACACGGGAGCAATGGGGGCGGTGCCGGCTTCGCCCATGACGGCGCCAATGATCAAACCCCCGGCGAGCAACAGCACCGATTTGCCAAAGAACACGTCGTGCCCCAGCTCGCCCCAGTTGATGCGGGTCTGGGTGCCGCCCGGCGCCGCTGGCGCACCCAGCCGCGCCAGCAGAATGCCGGCCACGATGCCCGGCGCCTCCATGATGGCGACCCACAGCGCCGCATGGGCTTCGGTTTCAACGCCCTGCGCGGCCAGGTAGGCACTGGCCACGGCGAAGGTGACGACGCTGACCGAGCCGTAGTGCGCGGCCATGGCGGCGGCATCAACCCGGCTCAAGCCCAGGGCACGCAAGACCGGCGTGAGCACAAACGGAATGGCAAACCCCAGCGCCATGCAGGCCAGCATCTGGGGCAAGAGGTCCAGCAAGGGCTGCTTGCTCAGCTCGATGCCGCCCTTCAGGCCAATGGCCAGCAGCAGGTAGATGGACAGCGTCTCGTACAAGGCTTCTGGCAAGCGCAGGTCGCTCTTGACCAGGCGGGCAAACACGCCCAACAGAAAGAAAAGCACCACCACATCAATCATGGCATGCACTCCAGGAAAGATGCGGGGCCTGCGCAGGCGGGTGGCCGTGGTCCAAGGGGGTGTCAGGGATCATGGACGCCGATTGTGCGCGATACGGCTGCACCTGCGCCGGTTATGGGGCGGCTTGGGGACCTTGCCGGTGCTTGCGCGGGCGCCCCGACATCAGGCGGTCGAACAGCGGGTTGGGCAGCAGGCGCAGCAGCTTGGCCACCACGCCCATTTGCCAGGGAATCACCTGGTAACTGGTGCGCGCCTCAATCGCATCGAAGGCGCGGTCTGCAAAAGCTTCGGCGCTCATCAAAAACGGCATGCTGTAACGGTTTTTTTGGGTCAGCGGCGTGTCCACATACCCCGGCAGCAGGGTGACCACCGCCACACCGCTGCCGCGCAGTTCACCGCGCAAGCTTTCGCAGTAAGCCACCACGGCGGCCTTGCTCGCGCAGTAGGCGCCGTGACCGGGCAGGCCGCGTATGGCGGCCACGCTGGCAATGCCCACCAGCGCGCCGCTGCCCCGTGCGGTCATGGGCGTCACGAAGGGGTGAAAGGTGGCCGCCAGCCCGGTGTTGTTGATCGCGAAGGTGCGGGCCTTGACATGGATGTCGTCGGGCTCGGCCGTGTCCATACCGATGCTCACACCGGCGTTGGCGATGACCACGTCGGGCACACCCTGCGTGGCCAGGCAGGCGTGGCCCACAGCCACAATGCTGTCCACCTCGGCCACGTCAGCCCCGTAGACACGGCAACGCTCAGGGCCCATACCCTGCGCATCGGCCCAGGCCTGCATGTCGGCGGTGCGCCGGGCCACCAGCGCCAGACGGTAGCCGGCGCGGGCAAAGCGGGCGGCCAGCGCCTGGCCGATGCCGCTGGATGCGCCGGTGATGAAAACCAAAGGGGCTTGATGGGGCGCAGAGGTGGCTGGCATGGACGCGGTTTCCGATACGGCTGGCGCTGGTTCAGCGCGGGGAGAGCCAGGCCTTGACCCGACCCTTGAACAGGGCCACCCGGTCATCGCCCTGGTAATCGAGCGAGTCGGCGTTGATGCGGTCGTTGCCGCGCACCACGGTCACCGGGCGGTCCGACAAGAGCCGCTGCGGCTGCGTGAACACGTGCAGCAATTCGCCGCGAAATTCCAGCCGGGGCAGCACCGATCCGTCGGCGTTGCGACCGGCCTCGCGCACCACCACCGCATCGCCTTCCAGCACAAACTCGGTCTGCGCGCCGTTGCTGATGACGCGTTGGGCGGTGGCGGTGGTGAGCAAGCCGCCGGCCTGTAACGAGCGGATGCGGGCCTGGTCGATTTCCACGGTATCGGTGTCGGGGTGGTGGCGCGCTTCGGCACCGTGGATTTCGCTTTTCAACACACCGTCCGCATCAAACACCTTGACGGAAAAACGGCGCATGAAATAGTCGGGCTCGTGCGTGACCGGGCGATCGGGCGTGGGCAGCGCCGCCTCGGGCGTGGCGCGCAGCAACCAGTAAGAGGCCAGCGCGATCAGGCCCATGAGCAGCACGGGCAGGTAAATCGACACCTGGTCCCAGAGGCGCCTGGGCCGCCGGGTTACCGACCGGCCCCCCGCCGCAGCAGGGCTGAGTGGTTGCAATGGCGTGGGGCCGTTCACCGGGCTGCGGCCTCAAGTTCGCCTGCGTAGGCACCGCTGGCCACCAGCAGCAGGTCGCAGAGTTCGCGCACCGCGCCAGCGCCGGGCAGGCGTTGGGTCACCACATGGGCCAGCGCCAACACTTCGGCATGGGCGGTGGGCGGCGCGCAGGCCAGTGCGGCACGGCGCAGCATGGGCAGGTCGGGCCAGTCGTCGCCCATGGCGGCCGCGGCCGACCAGTCCAGCCCCAGTTCGGCCAGGATGGCCTCGGCCGCCGGGCGCTTGTCTTCGGTGCCGTAGCGCACATGCACCACGCCCAGTGCCTCCAGGCGCTTGCGCAGGGCGGCCGAGTCGCGTCCGGTCACCACCGCCGGCGTGATGCCGGCGCGTTGCAGCAGCTTCAGACCGTGGCCGTCCAGTGTGTGAAAACGCTTGATGGTTTCACCCGCTTCGGTGAAATACAGCCCACCGTCGGTGAGCACACCGTCCACGTCAAAAAACACCACGCGCACCGGCTGCGCACGCAGGAGCAACTCGGGGTCGAAGTTCAGCACGGGGCGCAATGGTGGAAGATCAAGAGACATGGAGCAATGCTAACCGGGGACAAGGGACTTCCGCATGAAGTGACTTCAACCCAGGGCGCAGCGGAACTGGCTTTGCCAGGCCGCCAGCGCCGTCCCCCAGTGGGAAGCCGCACAGCGGCGCAGGGGGGTTAAATCACCTTGGCACGCATCAGATCGTTGCTGTTGAGTGCACCGCACAGCCGGCCCGCCTCGTCCACCACCAGCACGCTGGTGATGCGGCTGGCCTCCATGAGGCCGGCGGCTTCGACCGCCAGGGCGTCGGCCCGCACGGTGCGGGGGGTGGCGTGCATCACGTCGCGCGCGGTGAGGGCGCGCAGGTCGGCGCTGCTGCCGGTTTTTTCGATCAAACGGCGCAGGTCGCCGTCGGTGAAGATGCCCAGCACCCGCTCATCCGCATCCACGATGGCACTCATGCCCAGGCCTTTGGCGCTGATCTCGCGCATGAGCGTCATCAGGTCGGCATCGAGCGGCACGCGGGGTACGTCGACGCCCGCGCGCATCACGTCGCTCACATGCGTGAGCAGCTTGCGCCCGAGCGCGCCGCCTGGGTGGGAGCGGGCAAAGTCGTCGGGCTTGAAGCCGCGCGCGTCGAGCAGGGCCACGGCCAGCGCGTCGCCCATGGCGAGCTGGGCGGTGGTGCTGGCGGTGGGGGCCAGGTTGTGCGGGCAGGCTTCTTTTTCCACTGACGCGTCGAGCACCACGTCGGCGTGGCGGCCCAGGCTGGACTGCGGCCGCCCGGTGAGTGCCACCAAGGGCACGCCCATGCGCTTGATGAGCGGCAACAGCACGGTGAGCTCTTCGCTTTCGCCGCTGTTGCTGATGCCCAGCACCACGTCGGCAGCGGTGATCATGCCCAGGTCGCCGTGGCTGGCCTCGGCCGGGTGCACAAACATGGCGGGGGTGCCGGTGGAAGCCAGCGTAGCGGCAATCTTGCGGCCAATGTGGCCGCTCTTGCCCATGCCCATCACGACCACACGGCCCTGGCTGTTGAGCACCAGCGCGGTGGCTTGGGCAAACGCGTCGCCCAGGCGCTCGGCCATGGCGGTCACGGCCATGGCCTCGATGGTCAGGGTCTCAATGGCCAGTGCCTGCGCGCGCGCAGGGTCAAACGGGGTGGGGGAACGCATCGAACGATTATCGCCGTCGCACCGCGCAGGCGCCCAGCGGCACGGGTGAAAGGCCTCCCTCGCCCGTTAACATTCAGGCATGAATTCGCTCGACATCACGCTCTTGTACCTGCTGGCCGCCGTGCTGGGTGTGGTGGCCTGCCGCCAGTTCAAGCTGCCACCGATGCTGGGCTACCTGGTGGTGGGCGTGGTCATTGGCCCGCATGCTTTGGCCTTGGCGCAAAACTCCAGCGGCGTGCGCTACCTGGCCGAATTTGGCGTGGTGTTTCTCATGTTTGTGATCGGGCTGGAATTCAGTCTGCCCAAGCTGCGCAGCATGAAACGCCATGTGTTCGGGCTGGGTCTGTCGCAGGTGCTGCTGACGGTGCTGATCACCACCGGCGCCTCGCTGGGCCTGACTTTGTTGCTGCCCACCTGGTGGAAGGTGTCGTGGCAGATCGCGCTGGCGCTGGGCGGCGTGATGGCCATGAGCAGCACCGCCATCGTGATCAAACTCATGGCCGAGCGGCTGGAACTGGAGTCTGAGCACGGCAAACGGGTCGTGGGCATTCTGCTGTTTCAAGACTTGGCCGTGGTGCCCTTGCTGGTGCTCATCCCGGCCCTGGCGTCGGCGCCCGAAAACCTGCTGCCCGCCCTGGGGCTGGCGCTGGTGAAGGCCGTGGTGCTGCTGGGCGTGTTGCTCACCGGCGGCCAGCGGGTGATGCGCTGGTGGCTCACGCTGGTGGCGCGGCAAAAGAGCGACGAACTGTTCATGCTCAACTTGCTGCTCATCACCCTGGGCCTGGCCTGGCTGACTGAACATGCCGGTCTGTCGCTGGCGCTGGGCGCCTTTGTGGCGGGCATGCTGATTTCTGAAACCGAATACAAGCACCAGGTGGAAACCGACATCCGTCCGTTTCACGACGTGTTGCTCGGCCTGTTTTTCATCACCATCGGCATGATGCTGGACTGGTGGCTGGTGATTGAACGCTGGCCGCTGGTGCTGCTGTTGCTGACCCTGTCGCTGGCTTTCAAGCTCGCGCTCATCACCGGTCTCACCCGCCTGTTTGGGGCCAGCACCGGCGTCTCGTTGCGCGTGGGGCTGTACCTGGCGCAGGGCGGCGAATTTGGCCTGGTGCTGCTGACGCTGGCCGGGCAAAACAACCTGGTGCCGCCCGCGCTGTTCAACCCGATTTTGGCGTCCATGGTGATCTCCATGCTGGCCACGCCGTTCATCATTCTGTACACCAACACCATCGTGACCCGGCTGGTGGGCAGCGACTGGCTGATGCAGTCGGTGCAAATGACCAGCATCGCGCGCAAGGCCATCAACGCCGACAAGCACGTCATCATCTGTGGCTACGGCCGTTGCGGCCAAAACCTGGCGCGCTTGCTGGAGGCTGAGGGCATTCCGTACATGGCGCTCGACCTCGACCCCGACCGTGTGCGCCAGGCCGCCGCCGCCGGGCATTCGGTGGTGTACGGCGACGCCGCACGCCTGCAGGCGCTCATGGCCGCTGGCCTGCACCGCGCCAGCGCGGTGGTGGTGACCTACCTGGACACGCCCAGCGCGCTCAAGGTGCTGCATCACACCCACGAACAGGCGGTGAACGTGCCGGTGGTGGTGCGCACGGTGGACGACACCGACCTGGAAAAACTGCGCCACGCCGGCGCCACCGAAGTGGTGCCCGAAGCCATTGAAGCCAGCCTGATGCTGGCCAGCCACGCGCTGGCGCTGGTGGGCGTGCCCATGCGCCGCGTGATCCGGGTGGTGCAAGACCAGCGCGACGCGCGCTACAACCTGCTGCGCGGCTACTTCCATGGCGCGGGCGACGAAAGCCTGGACGAAATGGACCAGGAACGCCTGCACACCGTGACCCTGCCCGCCGCCGGCCGCACGGTCGGCAAAACGCTGGGCAGCCTGGCACTGGGCACCGTGGGCGTGCGGCTGGTGAGCCTGCGCCGGGCCGACGGTCTGCCGAGCGCGTTCAGCGACGATTCGGTGCTGGGTGGCGGCGATATTCTGGTGCTCAGCGGCAAGGCGCCGGCGCTGGCCCTGGCTGAAGACAAGTTGCTGTCGGGCTGATCGGCAGGGCACCCGGTCCAGTACCAATTCCCTGTTGTCTGGGCGGTTAAGCGGAACGATGAGTGTGCAAGGTGACTGATCAGTCTGTATGCTCCGCTCACCCCAACCTCCCTGGAGCAGCAACATGATGGATCGCCGCCTTTTCCTCGGTGCCGGTATCGCCGGCGCCTCTGCACTCACGTTTTCGTCGGTGTGGTCGCAAAGCACGCCCAATTTCGGTGCGCCGGTGTTGCCCGAGGTCGGCTTTCGGCGCATGAAGCTCGGTGCCATGGACATCATTGCGCTCAACGATGGCGCCCTGCGCCGCCCGCTGGGTGAAGAGTTTGTGCGCAACGCGCCGCTCGAACAGGTGAAAGCCCTGCTGGCTTCACAAAACCTGCCCACCGACTACGTGGACATTCCTTTCACCGCGTTCCTGGTGGTCAGTGGCAACACGAAGTTCCTGATCGACACCGGCTTTGCCGACAACGGCCCGCCCACCACGGGCAAGCTGCGCGCCAACCTGGCCGCCGCAGGCTACAAGCCAGAAGACATCAACCACGTCATCATCAGCCACTACCACGGCGACCACATCAACGGCTTGCGCGCCAAAGACGGTTCGCTGGTGTACCCCAACGCCAAGGTGCATGTGCCCGCGCCCGAGCACGCGTACTGGATGGACGACGCGCGCATGGAAGCCGCGCCACCCGCCATGAAAGGCGCGTTCCAGGCCGTGCGCCGCACCATTGGCAGCTTGCCAGCCAGCCAGCTGGTGGTGTTTGAACCGGGTGCAGAGCTCGCCCCTGGCATCACGTCGTCGGCTGCCTTTGGTCACACGCCCGGCATGAGCGTGTTCACCATCCGCTCCGAAGGTCAGTCGTTCATGTATGTGGCCGACGTGGTCAACGTGCCATCGCTGTTTGCGCGCAGCCCCGAGTGGGCCGTGGCCTTCGACATGGACGCCGAGATGGCCAAGCAGACGCGCCGCCGCGTGTTTGACATGTTGGTGAAAGAAAAAACCGTGGCCGGTGGTTTCCATTTCCCGTTCCCGGCGTTTGGCACCCTGGAAACCGCCGGCAACGGCTACCAGTTCAAGCCCATGGCCTGATCTGGCGTTTGGCGCACCGTCCCAACCACGGTTCTCAACCGGGGTTTTTTCATGGGCGGGGCGATAATGAAAGCCGCTACACGGACCCAACGCCATGGACACTTCTGCTTACCTGAAATCCCACATCCGCACCGTGCCCGACTGGCCCGCGCCAGGCGTGCAGTTTCGCGACATCACGCCGCTGCTGCAGGACCCCAAGGTGTTCCGCGTGCTGATCGACGTGTTCGTGCACCGCTACATGGACCCTGCACTGCGGCCCACCGTGGTGGCCGGGCTGGACGCGCGCGGTTTCATCATCGGCTCGGTGCTGGCGTACGAACTGGGCGTGGGCTTCGTGCCGATTCGCAAAAAAGGCAAGCTGCCGTTCACGACCGTGCAGGAAACCTACGAACTCGAATACGGCAGTGCCACCGTGGAACTGCACACCGACGCCGTGAAGCCGGGTGACCGCGTGGTGCTGATCGACGACCTGATCGCCACCGGCGGCACCATGATGGCCGGCTGCCGGCTGCTGGAAAAGCTGGGTGCCGAGGTTATGGAAGGTGCTGCCATCGTCGATCTGCCCGAGCTGGGCGGCTCCGACAAGCTGCGCGCATCGGGTCTCAAGCTGTTTACGCTGCTGGACTTCGCCGGGCACTGAGAGGCTGAGAGTCTTTGGCTGGCAACCAGCAGGTGAGCAACAGTCAGAGTTTGCCGTACTGGGTCTCGCTCAGTGCAGAAAAGTCGCTGTGTGACTCCGGTACAGGCAAAAGCGCTTCGTCTCCAGGTCGATCCTGCCGAGCCTGCGGCTCTGCACTTTGCAAAGCTCGCTGAAAGGCATCCACCTCCTCGCGCGCCACAGGTTGTGTCCGGGCATGCAATGCGGTGGCGGTGGCGGTGGCGGTGGCGGTGGCGGTGGACGCAGACGGATCGCGCCGTATTTGAACCGCCACCGCCGACTTGAGAGCGGTACCGCGCTGGTCGGATGCCGCTTTTCGGCGCCAGTAGACCGATCGAACCACCATGCTGTGGCGCGACTCAGCGCTGGACTGAATCCACCGTTCGATCTCCAGCAGGTACTCATCAGACATCAACTCGGCTGGAAGAGCCAAATCGATCAATACCAGAAAACTGTCACCATTGACGTCCAGCGTCAACACCTTGAACTCGTAACTGGTAGACAGCACACCACCGCGAATCAGGGATTCACGCACCACCGAAAACAACTGTTCGCGCCGCAAAATACGTCGACTGCGGCGTGGCGAAATCACCGGCAATGTACTCTGCACAAAAGCACGTCGAGCGCGCGCAGCGCCCGAGGTATTTATCGGAACAAGTGTTTTGGCTTTCAGCCAGGCAAACAAGGACATAAGCAATTCTTCCGCAGAAAGACGCGGGCCGTGGATGAAGTAGGTTGAAAAGGCGGTGGGGTGAAACCGTAAAGCCAACGCGCAGCACCCAGGGGCTCAGGTCACCGCCACACGCTTGGGTTTGTTTTGCATGCGACGTGCCAGCACCGAGGCCATCGCCAGAGTCAATTCAAGAGCCACATCGGGGTGGCGCACAGACAGCTCGCGAAAACGCAAGGGATTCATGCACCAAAGCCTGCTGTCGGACCCTGCCTGCACGGTGGCGCTCCGCGGAAGATGGCTGAAAAAAGCACCTTCACCCAGTACAGAACCTGGGCCCACCATGGCAATTCGAATGCGAGACCGGGTATCTTGGTAATGCACGGTGAAGCTTCCGCTTTCGACAAAATACACGGTGCGTTCTTTGGTCCCTTGGTCAATCAGGATGTGGCCTTGAGTCAGGCTGAGCGGCTGCAGGTAATGGGCCAAGGTACTCCATTGGCCTTCGTTCAGGGTCAGAGGCAAAGCGTCCAACGCATTGCAATGGCGAACAGCCTGCACCAAACATTGAATATCGTAGCGCAACGCTGCCGAAGAGAGTGCATCCATCCCTATAAGATAACCGCGGCCAGTCGCTGTATGCAAGGCGTTTTTTATACCGTTTGACAACCGCACTCCCAACGGCGGTCAAGCAACGCTAGGCGGCACGCTGCGCCTCACTTGCCGATGCAAAAACGCGAAAAAATTTCGCCCAGCAAATCGTCGGCGGTGAATTCACCGGTGATTTCACCTAGTGCATGCTGCGCCAGCCGGAGCTCTTCGGCCAGCAAATCCAGATGCTCGGCGCCCAGCGCCAGCAGCGCGTGCGCGCCATCTAGGTGCACGCCCACCCGTTTAAGCGCTTGCAGGTGGCGCTCACGGGCCATAAACAGCCCGTCGCCAGCGTGTTGCCACCCCGCCAAGGCCAGCAGGCGCTGGCGCAGGGCCTCCAGTCCGTCGCCGCTTTTGGCCGACAAGGCCAGTTCGCCGGCCTGCAGGCGTTCGGCCAACGCGGCGCTGGCGCCCACCGGGCACTGGTCCAGCTTGTTCCACACCTGCAACACCGCCACACCAGCGGGCAGCGCAGCGCTCAAGTGGGCGGCAATGGCGGCGTCTGCACCCTGGTATTCCGTGGTGTCGCTGCGGGTCAGGTCGTGCAAAAACAGCACCGCATCGGCCCGCTCAATCTGACCCCAGGCACGTTGAATGCCGATTTTCTCCACCTCATCCACATCCGGGCTGTCGCGCAAGCCGGCGGTGTCGATCACGTGCAGCGGCACGCCTTCAATCTGGATGGTTTGCTGTACCACGTCGCGCGTGGTGCCCGCAATCGGTGTCACGATGGCCAGTTCGGCGCCGGCCAGGGCGTTGAGCAGCGAGCTCTTGCCCGCGTTGGGCTGGCCCGCGATCACCACCTTGAGGCCGTCGCGCAGCAACGCGCCCTGGCGGGCCTGGCCCTGCACATCGGCCAGTGCGCCGCGCAGGCGTTGCAACTGGCCCATGGCGTCGGCCTTTTGCAAAAAGTCGATGTCTTCCTCGGGAAAATCCAGTGTCGCCTCCACCAGCATGCGCAGGTGAATCAAGGCGTCGCGCAGTGTGTGGATGCGCACCGAAAACACCCCGGCCAGGGAGCGCGAGGCGCTGCGCGCCGCGGCTTCGGTGCTGGCGTCGATCAAATCGGCCACGGCCTCCGCCTGCGCCAGGTCGAGCTTGTCGTTCAGAAACGCGCGCTCGGTGAACTCGCCTGGACGCGCAGGACGCAGTCCCGCCAGCAGCGGTTGGCCAGCGGCGGTGGCCGACTGCGCCACCGCCAGGCACCGCGCCAACAGCAGCTGCAGCACCACCGGCCCGCCGTGGCCTTGCAGTTCCAGCACATCTTCACCGGTGTACGAATGCGGGCCCGGAAACCACAGCGCCAGACCATGGTCGATCGGTTGGCCCTGCTCGTCGGCCAGTGGCAGGTAGGTGGCTTCTCGGGGCTTCAGATCGCGGCCCAGCAGCGCTTGCACAAACGGCTGCAAGCCCCGGCCGGACACGCGCACGATGCCCACAGCGCCCCGCCCGGGCGCAGTGGCTATGGCGGCAATGGGATCGGTTGGTGCACTGAGCATGGGGCGTATTCCTCGGCCGACGGTGGGTCAGAAACACCAAGGGCCGCTTGCGCGGCCCTCAGCGGGAGCTTGTGCCTTACTTGGCGGTGGGCTTGCCTTTGAACAGGTCAAAAGGCAGCGTGAATTTCAGCGGCACGCCCATGCGGTTGTTGATGAACGACTGCTGCGCAATGGTCAACACGTTGTTCGTGATCCAGTAGAGCACCAGGCCCGAGGGGAAGAAGAAGAACATGACCGAGAACATCAGCGGCATCATCCACATCAGCTTGGCCTGCAGCGGATCGGGCGGCAGCGGGTTCAGCGCGGTCTGGATCATGGTGGTCACGGCCATCACCACCGGCAAGATGAAGTACGGATCGGGTGACGACAGGTCGGTGATCCAGCCCAGCCAGGGCGCGTTGCGCATTTCCACGCTGGACAGCAGCACCCAGTACAGCGCAATGAACACCGGGATCTGGATCAGGATGGGGAAGCAGCCACCCAGCGGGTTGACCTTCTCTTCCCGGTACATCTTCATCATTTCCTGCTGCATCTGCTGCGGGTTTCCTTTGAGGCGCTCGCGCATTTCCATGATGCGCGGGTTGATCGCCTTCATCTTGGCCATGCTTTTGTAGGCGCTGGCGTTGAGCCAGTAGAACGCCGCCTTGATCAGCACCACCAGCAGCACAATGGCCCAGCCCCAGTTCTGCACGAAGCCATGGATCTTCTCCAGCAACCAGTACAGCGGCTTGGCCAAAATGGTGAGCCAGCCGTAGTCTTTCACCAGCTCCAGGCCGGGGGTGATCGTTTCCAGCACCTTCTCTTCTTGCGGACCGACAAACAGGCGGGCCTGCACACTTTGGGTCTGGCCCGGTGCCACGGCGGGCAGTGCCGTGATGGCGCCCACGGCGTACAGGTTGTTGTCGATCTTGCGGGCAAAGTTGTCGCGCGCCACACCATCACCCAGTACCCAGGCGCTGGCAAAGTAGTGCTGCACCATGGCCACGTAGCCATTGGTGGCGGTTTTCTCGAAATCGGCCTTGTTCTTCTCGATGTCGGCGAATTCGACCTTCTGGTATTTCTGCGCCTCGGTGTAGACGGCCGGGCCGGTGAAGGTGGAATAAAACGGCGTTTCGCTGCTGAGCTTGTTGCCGTCGCGCACCAGTTGCAGGTAGAGCTGCGGACTCACGGGCTGGTCGCTGTTGTTGACCACGTCGTGCTGCACCGTCATGTCGTAGCGGCCACGCGTGAGTGTGTAGGTCTTGACCAGCTTCACGCCGCTCACCTCGGCCGACTCAAAGCGCACCTGCAGCTCGTTCTGGCCATCGGCCAGCGCTGTGGCGCCAGGCACCAGCGTCATGGGGGTCTTGTGGGTCGGGAAGCTGCCGCCAATCAAGCCGCTCTGCGCCACATAGGTGTTGGTGGCACTCTGCGTCAACAGGGTAAACGGCTTGTCTTCCTGGTCCTCGCTGGAGCCGGTGGCTTCAGCGTGTTGGAACAGTTGGGCGTCAATGACCGAACCGCCTTCGCTGTTGAACACCAGCTTGAGCACGTCGGTGCTGACCTCATGGCGCACCGCCGCAGCGACTGGCGCACCCGCAGGCGCTTCACCGCTCGCAGCAGCCGAACCCACCGCAGCCGGTAGGCTGGCGTCTACCGCAGGCGCCTGGCCAGCCACCGGGGCGGGCGCTGTCACGGCAGAAGCCGGAAAGAAAGTGGGCTTCTGGCCGTTGTGGATCTGCCACTTGTCCCAGATCAGGACCATCGAAAGACCAAAAACCACCCACAGGATGGATCGACGGATGTCATTCATGACGGGTTCTTCTTTTCTGAGGGGGGTGAAATCAGACGGGAAAACAGGGCAGGTGCGGTTTCGGGAACCGCGTCAAAGCCACCATCGCACCAGGGATGGCAGCGGCCCAGCCGCTTGAGCGTGAGGTAGCTGCCCGCCAGCGCGCCATGACGCTCCAGCGCACCCAGAGCATAGACAGAACACGAGGGCTCGAAACGGCAACTGCTGCCCAACGCAGGGCTGAGCAGCAGGCGGTAGCCCTTGACCAAGCCCACAAGGCCTTGGCGTGGCCAGTCAGACAGCATGGGACCGCTCCGGCGAAATGGGCGCGCAAGGGCTCGGCACCTGTGCAACAGGCACCTTGGGAGCCACCCGGTCCAGCAAGTGGTTCAACTCCGCCCGCACCGCGCGCTTCAAAGCGTCGGATGTGGCGCTCACAAACTGCTTGCGGCTGAATTCGGTGCGCAGACGAACGACCAACGCCGCTTGCGGCAGCTGAGGGGCTTTTTCGCGAGCGGCTTCGTAAATCTGGCGACGGATGGCGTTGCGCGTAACCGCACGACGCGCCCAGCGCTTGGGCAGGAGTACACCCAACCAAACATCGGTCACAGGAAAAAGCGCCCGACCTTCGTGGGCGGCATCTAAAGCCACACGGTGCAAGGCGAAGTGGGGGGTTTTGGCCACAAGGGCACCCGCCATGACGGCTTGAAATTGCTGCCGGGACTTGAGCCGCTGCACCACTGCTGAACCCTCAGGGCCTGTCAGTGGGTGCGCCGGGCTGGCCGGCAGCGGCACAGCACGTGCGGGCTCAGACGGCCAGACGCTTGCGGCCCTTGGCACGGCGAGCGTTGATCACGGCACGGCCACCACGGGTTTTCATGCGGACGAGGAAGCCGTGGGTGCGGGCGCGTTTGATCTTGGAAGGCTGGTAAGTGCGTTTCATGGTGCTCAGTAAAAATCGGGGAAACCCGCAATTGTCGCAAAGAAACCTGACGTGGGCAAGCTTTTGCAGGTATATCTCGCCACAACAAGGCGCACCCGTGGGTTTTGCTGGGTCAGCACCAGAGCCCTCAGCTTGTGGATAAGTGGCCTCACACACTACAATCAACGGTCTGCCCCGAGCCATTTGTCCACAATAACAGCGTACCCGCCATCTCCAGCATGACCGAGGGCATCACCCCAGACATTTCCCCCACCGACGCCCAGTCTCTATGGCACTCTTGCCTGGACGTACTGGCCCAAGAAATCCCGGAGCAACAGTTCAATACCTGGATTCGCCCCCTGTCTGCCACCGTTGCTGTCGACCGCAGCAAGGTGGTGGTGTCGGTGGCCAACCGGTTCAAACTCGACTGGATCCGCGCCCAATACGCCACCCGCATCACCGTGCTGATGGAGGCCTTGAACGGCGCCCCAGTCAATCTGGAGTTGGTGCTCGCTCCGCGCGAAGGACCCAGCCGCACGTCACCTGCACCACGCTCGGTACAAGAACAGGTGCTGGCCGAGTTGCCCGACTTGGCGCCGGTGGAGGTGATCAGCCCCAGCGCACCCAAGACCCGGTTGAACCCGGCGCTGACGTTTTCCACATTGGTGGAAGGCTCGGCCAACCGCATGGCCCGCGCTGCTGCCATGCACGTGGCCGGCAGCCTGGGCCAGCTGTACAACCCGCTGTTCATTTACGGTGGCGTGGGCCTGGGCAAAACCCACTTGGTGCATGCCATTGGCAACCATTTGCTGGCCGATCGTCCACAGGCCAAGGTGTTGTACATCCACGCTGAGCAATTCGTCTCGGACGTGGTGAAGGCTTACCAGCGCAAAACCTTTGACGAATTCAAAGAGCGTTACCACTCGCTGGACCTGCTGCTGATCGACGATGTGCAGTTTTTCGCCAACAAAGAGCGCACCCAAGAGGAATTCTTCAATGCGTTTGAGGCCCTGCTGGCGCGCAAGTCGCACATCGTGTTGACCAGCGACACCTACCCCAAGGGCCTGGCGGACATCCATGAGCGTTTGGTTTCGCGCTTCGATTCGGGTCTGACCGTCGCCATCGAGCCGCCCGAGCTGGAAATGCGGGTCGCAATTTTGATCAACAAGGCCGCTGTAGAACACGCGGTGATGCCCGAAGAGGTGGCGTTTTTTGTGGCAAAAAACGTGCGCTCCAACGTGCGCGAACTGGAAGGCGCGCTGCGCAAAATTTTGGCGTATTCGCGGTTCAACCAAAAGGAGATATCCATCCAATTGGCGCGCGATGCACTGAAAGACCTGCTGTCGATCCAGAACCGGCAGATTTCGGTGGAAAACATCCAGAAAACCGTGGCCGACTATTACAAGATCAAGGTCGCGGACATGTACAGCAAGAAGCGCCCGGCCAGCATTGCCCGCCCGCGCCAGATTGCGATGTTCCTTGCCAAGGAGTTGACCCAAAAAAGCCTGCCAGAAATCGGCGAACTGTTTGGCGGACGCGACCACACCACGGTGTTGCACGCGGTACGCAAAATTGGCGCTGAGCGCCAGCAAAACACCGAGCTCAATCAACAGCTGCATGTGCTGGAACAGACCCTCAAGGGGTGAGCTGCGTGGCGCGGCGCACTGCCGTGGACAGCCTCCGCAACACGGCAGCCCAGGCACTTCAACTGTTTTCAGGACGGGTGCTGCAAAAAGGCGAAAATGGCGGGATTCTGACCCTTGCCGATTCCCATACGAGCCGGGTGACGGAACCCGGCCACCGAGTTAACCAGAGACGAAAGAGTCTGACATGATCGTTTTGAAATCGACCCAGGACAAGGTTTTGGCTGCGCTGCAGTCGGTTGCCGGCATCGTCGAGCGCCGCCATACCTTGCCCATCCTGGCCAACGTGTTGTTGCGCAAAACCGGCTCGGCATTGCAACTGACCACCAGCGACCTGGAAATCCAGATCCGCACCACCGCGCAACTGGACGGTGACGAAGGCAACTTTGCCACCACCCTGGGCGCTCGCAAACTGATCGACATTCTGCGCACCATGCCGGGGGACCAGACGGTCAGCCTTGAATCCAGCGCAGGCAAGCTTATTCTGAAGGGTGGAAAAAGCCGCTTCACGCTGCAGAGCATGCCACCCGAAGACTTCCCGCTGGTGCAGGAGTCGGCCACCTTCGGCCCAGCCTTCAGCGTGCCGCAGAAAACGCTGAAAAGCCTGCTCGGCCAGGTGTCGTTTGCCATGGCGGTGCACGACATTCGTTATTACCTGAACGGCATCTTGTTTGTGGCCGAAGGCCCGCAGTTGAGCCTGGTGGCCACCGATGGGCACCGTTTGGCCTTTGCCAGTGCCACGCTGGACGTGGAAGTGCCCAAACAAGAAGTGATCTTGCCGCGCAAGACGGTGCTGGAACTGCAGCGCCTGTTGAGCGACAAGGAAGGCGCGATCGAAATGCAGTTCGCGGCCAACCAGGCCAAGTTCAGCTTTGACGGCATGGAATTCGTCACCAAGCTGGTCGAGGGCAAGTTCCCCGACTACAACCGCGTGATCCCCAAAAACCACAAGAACAGCATCACCCTGGGCCGCGCCCCGCTGCTGGCCAGCCTGCAGCGCACGGCCATCATGACCAGC
>NZ_JAUSOO010000034.1 GCF_030656115.1 Hydrogenophaga sp. | reverse complement strand
CTCAAAGCCCGAGGGTCGCTGACGATCTGGCTGGACAAAGACATGCAGTGGTACGCCCCGGCCAGTGGCAAGCGAGGACGCCAGCGAATCTTCTCCGAGGCAGCCATTCAGTTCTGCCTGAGCATCAAGTGCCTGTTCAACCTGGCGCTGCGTCAAAGCCTGGGTCTGGTTGAGAGCCTGTTGCGCCTGGCGGGCTTGAACTGGAGCGTGCCTGACTTCAGTACAGTGTGTCGGCGCCAGAAGACGCTGCGGGTGCAACTGCCCTACCGGGCCAGCACCACCGCGCTGGACTTGCTGGTGGACAGTACCGGGATCAAGTTTCTGGGCGAGGGTGAATGGAAACGCAAGAAGCACGGGGCCGAGTACCGGCGGCAGTGGCGCAAGGTACACCTGGGCATTGACGCCCACACGCTGGAGATTCGGGCCATTGAGGTGACCGACAACAGCGTGGGCGACGCGCCGATGCTGCCCGAGCTGCTGGCTCAGATACCGCCCGACGAAGCGCTGGCCAGTGTCAGCGCCGACGGGGCCTACGACACCAAGGCGTGCCATGCGGCGATTGCCCAAAGAGGCGCACAGGCGGTTATCCCACCGCGCAAGAACGGCAAGCCGTGGAAGGCGACCCTGGTGGGGGCGAGCGTGCGCAATGAGGCGCTCAAAGCCTGTGGCCGGCTGGGGTTGACCATCTGGAAGAAGTGGAGCGGCTACCACCGCAGAAGTCTGGTGGAAACCAAGATGCACTGCTTCAAGCGCCTGGGCGAGCGGGTGATGGCGCGCACGTTTGAGCGTCAGGTGGCGGAGTTGCATGTGCGTGTGGCGCTGCTCAACCGCTTTACGCAGCTCGGGCGCCCGACAACGGTGCCCGTGGTCGCCATGGCATAGCTGCGTCTGGGGTTGGGGTCAGCTCGTTCCGTTTTTGAGTTGTGCAACAAAGCCCATTCAGCCGTTCAGCGCCGTTCAAGGTCCAGACCCGTTGGGTATATCCACCCGGTCCCGCAGGTCTTGCAGGATGCTTTACCGTTGCCCGCCCGCAGGCCCAGCAGGCCGGGCGCATTCAACCCAACAACCCAGGAGACAAACAGACATGTTCAATCACATCATGGTCGGTTCCAACGACATTGAGCGCTCGAAACGGTTTTATGACGCGGCACTGGGCGTGCTCGGCGTGGGTGAGCCGGTGCGCAACGTGGCCAGCAGCGGCCACACCCGGCTTTTTTACCGCCATGCGGGCGGCACGTTTGGCGTGACGGAGCCCATCAATGGCGAAGCCGCCACCGGCGCCAACGGCGGCACCATCGGTTTCAAGTGCACGTCGCCCGAGCAGGTGCAGGCGTTTCACGATGTGGCCGTGGCGCATGGGGGTACGTCGATTGAAGATGCTCCTGGGCTGCGCCAGGGCGCCATGGGTGCGCTGCACCTGTCTTACGTGCTCGATCCCGACGGCAACAAGCTGTGTGCGCTTTACCGACCCTGAGCGCGGTAGCGCTTCATGGCATGCGGGGCGGTGCTTACTGAGATGGCGGCAACTGCATGGCTTTTCGTTGTCGCCAGGCTTGCCGAACAAACGGGTCTGCCACCGCATAAACGCCATGCGACTGGCGGTGCATGACGTTGGCGGTGATCATGCGGTCGACCATGTTTTGCACCTGGGGTGTGTCCACCGTGGTGCCGATCTGCTCTGCGTAACTGTTGATGGCATCCGCAGAGAACAGGCCTGACTCGCCTTGTTCGTTGCCATGCACCACGCGATCAAAGATGGCTGAAGCCAGCGTGCCCAACGTCTCAATGGTTGCGATTTCCACTTCTGCCGCCGCCGACGCCAGGCTTGAGCAAATGATGGGAAAGGCGACGTTGGCATCTTCAGGGCGCGACTGGAGCAGCACCAGTGCGTTTTGCAGTTCTTCGGGGCGCTGACCAAGCGCCAGAAATCCTTGGTACATCACATCGTGCGAAGGCAGTTTGATCCCTTTGATTTGTTTCAGTTGTGCTTCTTTCCAGCTCACGAAATCTGAGCCCAGAGGCTCATAGCCCGTGGATACGGCACCGGCGAATGGCTGCGACCGCCGAGTGGCCATGTCCGCAACCAGCGACTTGTGCGAGCCCGTGCCCAAGAAGAGCAAGTAGCCGGGTGTGCCAGGGCGGGTGTTGACGGCGTCTCGCGCAGCCTTCAAGGCAAACAGCAGATGGCCGCCCTCTTCGGTGCCCAAGGCCTGCTGTACCTCGTCAATGATGAGCACGACATCGGTCTTCACCTGGTCAACCAGTTCGGTAAACACAGCCGCCAACGTGGCGCCACCCGGCTTGCCCACGGCGTCGACCTGGAAGCCGAAAGAAAATCCGGCAGCACCCACATTCAAGCCTTTGAACCGGCTCAGCAGCTGGGTACCAGGAGCCGCCAAGGCGGACAGCGTGGCCTTGACTGCTTCGTGCACGAGCGAAGCCGGGCTTTTGCTGCGATCGGCCCAAAGGTCCACGTAGATCACCAGGGTGCCCATGGATTCCAGAGCCGGTACCAGGTCTTGCCGAAGAAAGGTGGTTTTTCCGATGCGGCGGATGCCAGACAGAAACACGCCCGAGCGCACCTGCACCTGCAACGCAGTGGGCTTCAACAGCTGTTGCGCCAGGTCAGCGGCGTACTGGGGGCGGTGGAAAACGGGTTTGGCTTGCATTGGGGTATCCGTATTTATCTGTTGCTGATAATTATCAGCAACAGATAATTTTATGTAAACACAGACAGGTTGAACAAGATGCTTCAAAGCTACCGTCGTCTGCGGTGTCCAGACCCCAACCACCAAACGGGTGCAGCGCGCCGAGTTTCGTCGCATGCGTCCGAGTTCGCGGGTCTGCGATGTCCCGCTTTGGTTGGGTGTCTGCATCGTCTTCGTGGTGGCGAACATGGTGCGCCAAGTGGGACGTGACCAAACACCCGGGGACCCGTTGCGCGTTGGCACTACACACCCGTGACACCCGGTGTTGCGCTCGGCGTGGTCCACCAACGGGGCAGCAGGCGCTGCACACCGGGCTGTGCAAAGCGGTCGTCCAGCAGCCACACGGTGCCATGGTCTTGCTCGGTGCGGATCACCCGGCCGGCGGCTTGCACCACTTTTTGCAGGCCGGGGTAGAGGTAGGCGTAGTCGTAACCCCGGCCAAACAGGGCTTGCAGGCGCGCGCGCATTTGCTCGTTCACCGGGTTCACCTGCGGCAGGCCCAGCGTGGCAATGAAGGCGCCAATGAGGCGCCGGCCGGGCAGGTCGATGCCTTCACCAAACGCGCCGCCCAGCACCGCAAAGCCAATGCCCTGGCCGCCTTCGGTGAAGCGGGCCACAAAGGCGTCGCGCTCGGGCTCGCCCATGCCGCGCGACTGCGCCCACACCGGCAGCTGCGGGTGGTGTTGCTGCAGCCGGTCCAGCGCTTGCTGCAGGTAGTCGAAGCTGCTGAAAAAGGCCAGGTAGTTGCCGGGCTCGGCGGCGTATTGCGCCGCCATCACCTCGGCCATGGGCGTGAGCGAGGCCTGGCGGTCGCTCCAGCGGGTGGAAATGTGGGGCGCCACGCGCACGGCCAGTTGCTCGGGCGCAAAGGGCGAGGGCACATCGACCCGCAGCGTGTCGGTGGGCAGACCGAGCATGTGGGCCACAAAGTCCATGGGCGCGAGCGTGGCTGAAAACAGCGTGGCGCTGTGGGCTGTGGCCCAGCGCGGCGCCAGCAGCGGGCCGGGCACCACGTTGCGAATGGCGAGCACGGGGTGTTTCACCCGCCCGGTGCCGGTGTCGCGCGTGAGGTCGCACAGCGAGTGCTCGCCAAACCCTTCGGCCACGCGCAACACGTGCAGCGCGTCAAACCACCAGCGCTGCAGCGGGCCGTCCACCGCGTCTTGTGGGTGCTGCGCGAAGTGGTCGCCGATGTCGCTGCACAGCTGTTGCAGCGCGGTGATGAAGTCACCCGGCAGCTCGGGCAGCACGTCGTGGTCTTGGGTCTGCGTTTTGGCCAGCGCGCTCCAGCGGCGCTGCAGTTTGTCCAGCGGCTTTTTCAGGGCGGCGGGCGCGGCTTGGCGCAGCGCCTGAAAAGCGGCGGGCTCCAGCGTGGCGCTGTGCATGAGGCGGGCGCGCTCGATCAGGTTGTGCGCTTCGTCCACCAGCAGGCCCACACGCCAGCCGTTGGCTTCGGTCAGCGTGTGCCAGGCGGCGCCGTGGTCAAAGTAGTGGTTGAAGTCGCCCACGGCCACGTCGGCCCAGCGCAGCATTTCCTGCCCCAGGTAGTAAGGGCACACGCGGTGTTCCAGCGCCACGCTGCGCAGCGCGGTTTTGCTCAGCCAGCGGGCCTGCGCGGCGGCTTGGCGGGCAGCGGGCAGGCGGTCGTAAAAGCCCTGCGCCAGCGGGCAGCTGTCGCCGTGGCAGGCTTTGTCGGGGTGCTCGCAGGCGGTGTCGCGGGCCACGCGTTCCAGCACCCGCAGCGGGATGGCTTGCGGGGTGTCGGCCTGGCTGAGCGTGTCCAGTGCGTCCAGCGCGAGCTGGCGGCCGGGGGTTTTGGCGGTGAGGTAAAACAGTTTGTCGGTGCCCGGGTCTTTCCCGTTGCCGGGCGCGGCTTTGAGCGCGGCAAACAGGGTGGCCATGGTTTTGCCAATGCCGGTGGGGGCTTGCGCCATCAGCACCCGGCCGTGGCGGTGGGTGCGGTAGACCGCCTCGGCCAGCGCGCGTTGCCCGGTGCGAAACGCCGGGAAGGGAAAAGCCAGCCCGCGCAAGGCCGCGTCGCGCGCCACGCGGTGCGCGCGCTCGGCCCGGGCCCACACCGCGTAGCGCGTGCACAGGGCTTCAAAGTGCGCGCGCAGTTCGGCCGCGCTGTGGTGTTGCACCAGCGGTGTTTCTTGGGCAGTGTCGATGTTGAAGTAAATGAGTGCCAGGTCCAGCCCGTCCAACGCCAGTTGCGTGCACAGCAGGTGGCCATACACGCGGGCCTGCGCCCAGTGCAGCGCGCGCTGGTTGGCGCCGATCAGGGCCGGGTCGCCGCGGTGGGTTTTGATCTCTTCCAGCCGCAGGGCCACGGTATCGAACCCATCGGCCCGGCCTTGCACGCGCAGCCCGCCCCACACCGCGCTCAGGGGCAGTTCGCGCTGGTAGCCCGCGCCCCGGCGTGCGGTGACTTCGCTGTGCCCGGCCACGCCTTCGCTGCCGCTGGGCGAGGGCGTGAAGCGCAGGTCCAGGTCGCCCGCGCGCGCCGCAAAGTCGCACAGCGCGCGCACCGCCACCACGCCCAATGGGGCGTCTTCAGCGGTTTCGGGTTCCAGGCGGGGTGGGGCGGTGTTCACGGTGTTCGGAGGTGGTTCGGTGGCATCGTACGGGACATATAGTCCGTTGATGAGTTCGTTTGTGCCCACCCTGACCCGCCGCCACCACCAGCGCCTGCGCGAGATTTACCGCTCGGCCGGCTGGCCCCGCCAAGATCTGTTGGAGGTGGAGCTGCTCGCTGCCGGTCAGGTGGAGCGGCGCGTGTCTGACCAAGGCCACGAGACGCTGCGGGTGACCGACGCCGGCATTGAAACCCTGGCGCGGGTGTTTGCCAGCAACAAGGCGGCGCGTTCCCCGCACGAGGCGCTGGTGGAACAGGTGGCGGTGGCCATGGGCCGCGCCGGGCGGCTGGCGTGGCGCGGCCTGGCGCTGCGCGTGCCCTTGCCGCGCACGCTGTTGCTGGGCGAACCGTTGGGGGATGGCTTGGCGCTTGCCGTGGCCGAACCGCCCGCGCAGTTGAGCGCGTTCGACGATGGCACCGATGCCGTGCCCGGCCAGCCCGAACACACCTGGTGCATGGCCTGCCCCGATGTGTTTTCCATTCGCCGCAGCTCGGTGGAGGCCTACCTGGAGCCGGTGGTGCACGAGATCAAGGTGAACCGCGCCGACCTGCTGGGTGACCTGAAAAAACCCGCCAAGCGCGCAGCTTACCTGGGGCTGGCCAGCGCCTGCTGGTATGTGCTGGGGCACGACGCCCGGGGCTGCCCGATTGGCGAGCCCGACGAGATTCCACCCGAATGCGGTGTGATGCTGGCCACGCCGCAGGGCCTGACGGTGGCCCGCGAGGCGCCGCGCCGCGCGCTGGAGCGGCTGCCGTTCCATGTGTGGATGGCGCTGGCCCAGGCCGGCCCGGTGGAGCGGGAAGAGCGGGTGCAGACGGGGTTCTGATACCGCTGGCCAGGACGGGTTGGGCGCGCAAGGCGGCCATGGATCTGGCATGGGGAATTCACCTAGAAGCAACGCCGGGCATCGGTCCTAAAATTTTATGAAATCGCTTTCAAGCCGAGAGCGTACAAAAAATTTTGCCAATTCATGCCAAAAACAAGCAAAAAGCGTCTCAAAGCGCACCGTTGGATGTGGTTGGGCATCGGTTTGCTGGTGGGGGTCTTTTCAGGTGCGAACGCACAGCAAACACTCACCATCGCCGCCTATCCGGCCGTGGACGAGATCGCCAAGGCCGCCATTCCCTTGTGGAAAAAGAAATATCCGTTGGTCGATATCCGCGTCGTGAGCCGCCCTTATGCGGACCACCACACGGCCATGGCCACGGCGCTGTCCAGCTCGACCGGGCTGCCCGATGTGATGGCCGTGGAATTTGGCCATCTCGGTCGTTTTGCCGAAGGGGGTGGGCTGGAGAACCTGGGCGATGAGCCTTACAGCATCCGGTCGCGCCAACTGCGTTTTGTCCCTTTCGCCTTTCGCCAGGCCGTCAACAGCTCGGGCGTCATTGTGGCGGTGCCCAGTGACATTGGCCCCGGCACCCTGTTGTACCGCGCGGACATTCTGAAAAAAGCCGGCGTGACAGAAGCGGAGTTGACCGAATCCTGGGATTCGTTCATTGCGGCAGGGGTCAAAATCAAGGCGCTCACCGGCGCCTACCTGATGGCCAATGCACGCGACATCAAAGACATCGTGATTCGGACCGACACCCGCTCGCCCGGCGCGGTTGCTTACTGGAAGCCCGGTGAGGGGCTGTACATCAGCAAAAGCGGCAAGATTCAGGTGGACAGCCCGCGTTTCGTGCGCGCCTTTGAACTGGCCAAAAAAGTGCGGGAGCTCAAGCTCGATGGGCAGATCAACACCTGGTCGCCCGAGTGGGTGGAGGGTTTCAAAAAGGGCACCGTGGCCACGCAGATGTCGGGCGCATGGCTGGCCGGGCACCTGAGCAACTGGATGGCGCCCGAAACCCGGGGTTTGTGGCGCGCCGCACAACTGCCCGAGAAGGCCTGGGGCTCCTGGGGCGGCAGCTTCTACGCCATTCCCCAAGGCGCCAAAAACAAGGCGATGGCCTGGGAGTTCATTCAGATGATGAGCCTGACCCCCGAGGTGCAGCTCGGCGCGTTCAAGTCGCACGATGCGTTTCCCGCCTTGGTGGCTGTGCACGACGATGCCTTCTTCAACCAGCCCATTGCGTTTCTGGGTGGACAACCGGCCCGGCTGTTGTGGCGCGAAGCGGCCAGCAAGGTCAGCCCGATCAATGTGCACAAGCTGGACACCGTGGCCGAGGAGATCGTCAACGCCGAGATGGATGCCGTTTTGAACAACGGCAAAAGCGTGGCGGCTGCGTTGGCGAACGCCAAAGAATTGCTCACGCAACGCGTGGGGCGCTGACCCAGACCTTCACACCGCGCAGGCAGGGTTGCGCAGGGGGCCCGCCCTGCGAGACACCCCCCCGCGTCCTTTGAGCGTGCTCTTCGGCCAGCGCTTGGCATGGGCGTTACTTGTCGCTTGCGTCCTTGAGCGCACGCCCGATATGGACGTTCCCGAGAAGCGCCCAGCCAAGGCTGTCCGTGCCCTGTCCGGTGCGTGGCGCACGCCTATCGGCTCGATGAACAAATGCAACCAGGCGGTTGATTTTTCTCAAACAGATAACTCCCCCGGGTATACATACTTTGTTCATGGATTGAAAAATTGTTTGATCCATGTTTTGGGTACCCAACCCAAAAGATCCGGATTGACGCCAAGCCGCAGGCCGTACGCAGGTACGGTAAGGCAAAACAACAACGCCATGAACACACCCCGTATGCACATCGAGTCGTCTTTTGACCCGGCCACATCCACGTTCAGCCACATCGTGTGGGACGCATCCACCGGGCAATGCGCCCTGATCGACAGCGTGCTCGACTACGACCCCAAGTCGGGTCGCACCGACACCGCCAGCGCGGACCGCCTGATCGCCCGGGTGGGCGAGCTGGCGCTGAGCGTGCAGTGGTTGCTGGAAACCCACGTACACGCCGACCACCTGTCAGCGGCCCCCTATTTGCAACAGCGTCTGGGTGGGCAAACCGCTATTGGTTCGCACATCACCACGGTGCAAAACGTCTTTGGCAAACTTTTCAATGCAGGCACCGAGTTCGCCCGCGACGGCAGCCAGTTTGACCGTCTGCTGGTCGATGGCGAAAGCTTCTCCATTGGCCACCTGCAGGCGCGAGCGCTGCACACACCCGGCCACACACCGGCTTGCATGACCTACGTGGTGCGAGACCACAGCGTGGACCCGATACGCACCGTGGCCTTTGTGGGCGACACGCTGTTCATGCCCGATTACGGCACCGCGCGCTGCGACTTCCCCGGCGGCAGTGCCAGCACGCTGTACCAATCGATCCAGAAGGTGCTCAGCCTGCCGAACGACACCGAGCTGTATTTGTGCCACGATTACCCGCCCACCGCGCGCGAACCGCAATGCCTGACCACCGTGGGTGCCCAGAAGGCGGCCAATGTGCACGTGCACCAAGGCGTGTCCGAGGCCGAGTTTGTGCAGATGCGCCAGCAGCGGGACGCCACCCTGGACATGCCGGTGCTGATCCTGCCGTCGGTGCAGGTCAATATGCGGGGCGGCCGGATGCCACCGGCGGAAGACAACGGCGTGACCTACCTGAAAATACCCATCAACGCGGTTTGAACGGGGCCACCCCGGCACGCAGCCAAGACCCCCATACCGACTCCATCCATGAAGCACCCCCTGGCCCATTGGTTCCCCATACTGCATTGGGGTCGAGGCTACAGCCGCGCGCATTTCAGCGCCGACGCGGTGGCGGCCGCCGTGGTCACGCTCATGCTGATTCCGCAGAGCCTGGCCTATGCCTTGCTCGCAGGTTTGCCGCCCGAAGCCGGGTTGTATGCCAGCATGGCACCGTTGGTGGTGTACGCTGTTTTGGGCACCAGCAGCACCCTGGCGGTGGGGCCGGCAGCGGTGACATCGCTCGTGACCGCTGCCGCGCTGGGCTCGGTGGCCGCAGCGGGCAGCCTGGGCTATGCCGCTGCTGCGGCCTTGCTGGCGCTGCTCAGCGGCTTCATGCTGTTGGCCATGGGTGTGCTGCGCCTGGGTTTTGTGGCCCATTTTTTGAGCCATCCGGTCATCTCGGGCTTTGTGTCGGCATCCGGCTTGCTGATTGCCGCCACGCAACTCAAACACCTCATGGGCGTTCCGTTGACCGGGCAGACCTTGCCCGAGCTCGTGCCCAGCCTGTGGCAGCACGCGGCGCAGGTGCACGTGCCCACGCTGGCCATTGGCTTGGGTGCGTTGGCCTTTCTGGTGTGGGTGCGCCGCTCGCTCAAGGCGCGTTTGCGTGCCTGGGGTCTGGGCCCGCTGGTGGCCGATGTGGTGACCAAAGCCGCGCCGGTGCTGGCGCTGGCGGTGACCACGCTGCTGGCCTGGGGCTTGCGGCTGGACGAAAGCGGCTTGCGGGTGGTGGGCACCGTGCCCGGGGGGCTGCCGCCGCTGACCATGCCGGCGCTGAACGCCGACCTGTGGCCACAGATCGAACAGCTGGCCCTGGCCGCGCTGCTGATCAGCCTGGTGGGTTTTGTGGAGTCGGTCTCGGTGGGGCAGTCGCTGGCGGCCAAACGGCGCGAGCGCATCGAACCCGACGCCGAACTGCGCGCCTTGGGTGCCAGCAACATCGCAGCCGGTCTTACTGGCGGTTTTCCGGTCACCGGGGGTTTTTCCCGCTCGGTGGTCAATTTTGATGCGGGTGCGCGCACGCCGGCTGCGGGTGTTTTTACCGCCTTCGCCTTGCTGCTGGCGGCCCTGTTGCTGACCCCCGCCCTGTATTACCTGCCGCAGGCCACGCTGGCCGCCACCATTGTGGTGGCCGTGCTCACGCTGGTCGATTTCGGTGCGTTCACCCGCACCTGGCGCTACGCCCGGGCCGACTTCACCGCCCTGGCCCTGACGTTTTCGCTCACGCTGCTGTGGGGCGTGGAAGCTGGGCTCACCGCGGGCGTGAGTGCGTCGCTGCTGCTGTACCTGTGGCGCACCAGCCGCCCGCACATTGCCACCGTGGGCCGGGTACCGGGCACCGAGCACTACCGCAACGTGTTGCGCCATGCGGTGCAGACGCATCCCCGCGTGCTCAGCTTGCGCGTGGACGAAAGCCTGTACTTTGCCAATGCGCGTTACCTGGAAGACCACATTGCCGCGCAGGTGGCCGCGCACCCCGCCATTGCCCATGTGGTGCTGCAGTGCACCGCCATCAACGCCATTGACGCCAGTGCACTGGAAAGCCTGGAGACCATCGTGCACCGGCTCAAGGATGCCGGCGTGCAGATGCACCTGAGCGAGGTCAAGGGCCCGGTGATGGACCGGCTGGAGCGCAGCGATTTTCTGCACCACCTGAGCGGGCGCGTGTTTCTCACGCACCACCAGGCTATTTCGGCCCTCACCGAAGAACAGCCGTGAAGCCGGCCGCCGTGGTGCAGCCGGTGCATGGGGGTCGCCTTGCTTTCGACGCCAACAGGCGGACGCCTGTTGGCGTTCATGACCCCGAAATTTGCAAGGACTTGCGATTTCTCATGGATACCCTGGTGAGTATGTGAAGAATGGGTCCTGCGCTGGCGATGGCCGGTGCACCGACCCGATTTCACGGTTATCCCTCATTTCAAGGAGTTTGCGCATGAAGAAGCTGATCACCCTGGGCGCCGCCGCCCTGTTGTTGTCCGGTGTGGCCCAGGCCCAGGAGCTGTTCGTCAATATTCACAGCGGCAACGCCATGGCACAGGGCGCAGGCTTGGTGCTTGCAGGCCAGGCGTTGGAGCAAAAGGCCAGTGTGCGCGTGCTGCTGTGCGACAAGGCGGGTGACATCGCTGTCGTGGGCCAAGAGCTGCCCAAGCTCAAGCCGCGCGACGTGACCACGCAGCAGATGCTTCAAGGTGTCATCAAGGCCGGTGCCAAAGTGGAGGTTTGCGCTCTGTACCTGCCCAATACCGGCCGCAAGCCGACCGACCTGATGGACGGCGTGACCCCGGCCAAGCCGGCCGATGTGGCGGCCCATTTGCTCAAGCCAGGCGTGAACACCTTGGCATTCTGATGGATTGGGGTTTGGCATGCAGCGCCCATTGCGGCGCTGCATGTGCGAAGGCGGCAAAACGGGCCTCGCTGGTGCCGATTTTCGCTCTCGGCGCTCCAAGTCCGCCGGGCGCCCAGGTCCGACGGTTTTGCGCAAGTCGTCTGGAAATCACCAGCGCGCAGGCAGCGGTTTGAGCAACCAGATCCAACGATCGCGTACCGCCACGTAGCCACCAGTTTCCAAATCTTTGAGCAGGCGGCTGACCATTTCGCGGGAGCAGGCCAAGTGCTGCGCCATGGCTTGGTGGGTGAGGCGTTCCTGTAAGACGCGTTCACCGTTGGCATTGCAATCACCCGCGATCTGGTTCAGCAAACGCACCAGACGACCGTACACATCGATCAGCGCAACACTGCGTGCGCTTTCGGTGGCCAGGCGCGCGCGTCGAATGACCCGAGCCAGGAGTTCCATCGAAAACTCGGGTTCGGCCGAGATGTAGGCCAACAGCGTGGCGCGGGAAACCACCGAGCACTGCGTGGCCTCAAGTGCTTCCACATTGGCGGAGCGGGGTCCACCGTCGAGCGACATTTCGCCCACGTAATCCAGTGGACCGTGCAGGCACAGCGTGAGTTCTTTGCCCGTGTTGTCGGCCAGAAACGAGCGCAAACGACCTCGTTGGACGATGAAGAGGTTGTCGCCAAAATCGCCTTCCTGGATCAGCAAAGTGCCTCGCCGGAAGTGGCGAGGTGTACCCAACGCCGCCAAGGCTTCGACATGGCGGCTGGGGAGAGGGGTATCCGGCGGGGCGGTATTGGGCGGCATCCAGTGTCACGGGTGGGCAAACTCCGTGGCATTGTGGCGCATGGGCTGGTTGATTCGCAAGGCAGGCACCACCGGTGGCAGGCTGCTGACTCTGCGCATGAGCTGGCGAACGCTGGTGGATGCGGTTTTTTCGCGCAGCGATTTCACCTGGCTGCGCACCGTGGAATGCGCAACCCCGTTGGACTGAGCGATTTCGGGCACCGAAAGACCAGCGCACAGACCGATCAGGACCGATTCCTCGCTGGAGCTGAGCCCGTGCGAGCGCGCAAACATGCGCACGGCCAGGTTGTCGCAGGTGTTTTGGCGCGACAGCAGCACCAACACCGTCGGCGAGTCGGTTTCCAGCGGGTGGCTCAGCGGTATGAACGCGGCGGACAGTTCGCGTCCTTCGATCGGGAGCAGCACCAGTCGCCGTTGCCCCCGGCAAGCGTGTGCAACCGCCAGTTCAATCTGTTCGGTGAGTTCCGTGGTGGCGCCCATCAGCATGCGCCCGTGCGAGAAGATGACGTTGCCGCTTGCCAGCTCGTGGCGGGCGAGGTGGTTGCTGTGCAGGATGTGGCCATCGGTGTTCACAACGAGGATGCCGTAGTCGATCTCGTCCAGCACCCGCAACAGGTGGCTCGAATTCAGTTCCGGTAAAAGGTGCTGGGACATGCTCGCCTGAGCACTGCTGTTCCATTCGATGGGGTTGACTGGCCACATGATCATCTCTCCTTCAAGGTGGATGTCAGTTTAGGCAGTAGGGCTGGCGAAAAGATGTGTCCGGGTGCCGCCAGGTTTGTGACTTATTGACCAACAAACTTTAGACAAGGGCTGAGAGGCGGAGAGGGGCGAGAGGGCCGATCAGGCCCGAGCTTGGAGCGCGTTGTCGCGAATGGCGCTCAGTGTGCCGCGGGTGGTGATGACCTCCGGGTCGAGCTGCACTTCAATGAGCGTGCCGGTGGGAGCGGCCAGAGCCCGCAGCAGGGCGGGTTCAAATTCGGCGCTGTGGGTGACGCACTCGGCCGCGTAGCCGTAGGCGCGCGCCAGGGCGCAAAAGTCGGGGTTGCGCAGGTGGGATCCGCTCACGTGCGTGGGGTATTCGCGTTCCTGGTGCATGCGGATGGTGCCGTAGCTGCCGTTGTTCAGCAGCAGGATGATGGTCTTGGCACCGTGCTGCACGGCGGTGGCCAGCTCCTGGCCGTTCATCAAAAAATCGCCGTCGCCGGTGATGGTGAAGGCGGTGCGGCCGGTGAGGATGGCTGCCGCAATGCCGGCCGGCACGCCGTAGCCCATGGCGCCGTTGGTGGGTGCCAGTTGGGTTTTCAGCCCTTTGGCCATGCCGTGGTATTTGAAGAACCGGTGCAGCCAGCTGGCGAAGTTGCCTGCGCCGTTGGTGAGCACCGCATCAAGGGGCAAATGGCGTTGCAGCGTGTGGATGAGGGCGGGCATGTCGATGGTGCCGGGCAGCACGGTGCCGCCGTTGGCCACGTCCACATTGGCCTCGTAGTCGGCATGGCAGGCCTGTGTCCACTGGCCCCAGGCCACGCCAGGTGGTGCGGTGAGCACTTCCAGGCTGCGCGCAGCCGCGTTCATGGTGGCGTTGATGGCCAGCGTGGCCTGGTACACGCGGTTCAGCTCCTCGGCGCTGGCGTGGATATGCACCAGCTTTTGCCTGGGGCAGGGCGCTTCGATCAGCGTGTAGCCAGCGGTGGTGGCTTCGCCCAAGCGTGGGCCGATGGCGATCAGCAGGTCGCTCTGGCGCACACGTGCGGCCAGCGCCGGGTTGATGCCCAGGCCCACATCGCCCGCGTACTGGGCGTGGTGGTTGTCAAAGCAGTCTTGAAAGCGAAACGTGTTGGCCACTGGCAGTTGCCAGTTTTCAGCAAAGCGCTGCAAGGCCGCCGCCGCCTGCGGTGTCCAGCCGCCACCGCCGGCCAATACCAGCGGACGCTCGGCCTGCAGCAGCAGTGCGCGCAGGGTGCGCAGCGCCCCCGGGTCGCTCCAGGCTTGCACCGGCTCTGCGCGCGGCAGCGGCGTGGCGTCCACAGTTTGGGTCAGCATGTCTTCGGGCAGCACCAGCACCACCGGGCCGGGCCGGCCGTTCAGGGCGGTGGCAAAGGCGCGGGCCACGTATTCCGGAATACGGCGGGCGTCGTCGATGCGTTCCACCCGCTTGGCCATGCCTTTGGTGCTGGGGCCGAAAAAGCTCAGGTAGTCCACCTCCTGAAAGGCCTCGCGGTCGCGCGCGTCGCTGGCCACGTCGCCCACAAACAGCACCAGGGGTGTGCTGTCTTGAAAGGCGGTGTGCAGGCCGATGGAGGCGTTGGTGGCACCCGGCCCTCGGGTCACGAAACACACGCCGGGGCGGCCGGTGAGTTTGCCCTGGGCTTCGGCCATGAAGGCTGCGCCACCTTCTTGCCGGTTGGTCACGAAACGGATGCGGTCGGTGTGCGCGTGAAAGCCGTCAAGCACGGCCAGGTAGCTTTCACCCGGCACGCCAAAAGCGTGGGTCACGCCTTGGGCGATCAGGCATTCAACGAGCAGGTGGCCAGCGGGTTTTTGTGTCATGGCTGCCATTGTGCAGCGGTACGGTCATCAGTTGGTTCTGCGCCCGACGCCCACGGCAGCGTAAACAGAAATGGCCAGCACCAGCGCTGCCCCGGCCAGGGTGAGCGCGTACCAACCCCGGTCCATGAAACCGCCGAACACCAGCGGCGAAATGGCAAAGCCCACGTCCAGCCCCGAATACACGGTGCCGTAGACGCGGCCGGTGGCGCCTTTGGGGGTGGCCTTCTTGATCATCATGTCGCGGCTGGGGCCGCCCACGCCCACCGCAAAGCCGGTGGCGGCAAGCGCCACCATGGTGCCCACGGCGCCCAGCCAGCCGGTGGCGCACAACAGCAGCAAGAGCGCGCCGATGGACATGGACACAGCCACCACGCGGTCGCTGGACCAGCGCAGGCTCTGTCCATAAGCGGCGACAAAACCCCCCACCAGCATGCCCACGGCACCGCACAGCATGTAAGCGCTGATGGTGAAGGTGGCCGCCTCCATGCTCACGCCGTGCACGGCTTTCAGGATGGAAGGGGCAAAACTCTGCACCACCGCCAGCGTCATGGTGGACAGCAGAAAAAACGCAAAGCACCACCACACCACGGGCAGCTTCAGGTAGGCCAGCTCAGCGCCTTTGGGCGCGTCGGCATGGCGCACCGCCACCTCGGTGCGCAGCTTGTCGCGCTGCCAATACAGCAGGCCCAGCACGCCCGCATACAGCAGCGCTGCCGCGTAATAGGCCACCCGCCAGTCGGCCAGTGCGGTGATGCCCACCAGAAACACCGGCGCCAGCGCCCAGCCCAGGTTGCCGGTGAGGCCGTGCGCGCTGAAGGCGTGACCCAGGCGCGCGGCTGAGACGCGCTGGTTCAGGATGGTGAAGTCGGCCGGATGAAACGGTGCGTTGCCCAGGCCCGCCAGTATGGCCACCAGCACCAGGCCGCCGTACCCAGTGGCCTGAGAGGCCGCCAGCGCCGCCAGCAGGAACAGGCCGACGGCCGAAAAGAGCACCGGACGGGCACCCAAGCGGTCCACCACAAAGCCGGCCATGGCCTGGCCCGAGCCCGAGATCACGAAAAAGATGCTCATGAGCAGACCCACATCGGAAAAGCTCAGCCCGAAGTCGCGCATGAACACGGGAAACAGCGGCGCCAGCAGCAGGTGGGAGAAGTGCGAGGTGCCGTGGGCCAAGCCCACCAGGCCAATGATGGCGGCGTCTTGTTTCAAGGGCACGGGATGGATGGGCACAGCGGCGTTCAGGGTGGCGGAGGTCATGCGGGCATGTTACGGGTGGTGCAGCGGGCTGAAATGCGCTAAAAAGACAAGCATTGTTGAATTTCAGCCAAACCCACGCCCTGGAGACGCCACCATGCAACGCCGACCGCCCCGCCGCGCCGTTCCCCTGGGCGACTCGAAGCACTTTCAGCCCAGCCCAGCGCAGCCGGTGCGCTGCCGCCCGCGTCTGCTGGAAAGCGAAAACCAGCTCGAACCCCACCACCACCCCTGGGGCCAGTTGGCCTACTGCGCCAGCGGCTTGCTGCGGGTCACCGTGCTGGCCAACGGCGCGGTGGGCACCGACCAGCACAGCCCGGAAACCACCACCATCGTGCCGCCTTCGCGCGCGCTGTGGATTCCCCCCGGCGCTGAGCATGCGGTGACCATCGTGGAGGCCGCCCAGTTGCTCACGCTCTATGTGGACGCCAGCGTGGTGCCGCCACACTGGACCCGCTCGCGCGTGCTGGTGGTGTCACCCTTGCTGCGCCAGCTGATTCTGGCCATGGACCAGCCCCATCTGAACCAGCCCGCCGCCCGCGCCCAGGCGGTGCACACGCTGCTGATCGCAGAAATGGACCACGCCGCCACGCAGCCGCTGGGTGTGCCCATGCCCAGCGCCCGACACGGCGACCGGCGCCTGCGTGCGCTGTGCGAGGCGGTCATGCAAAAGCCCACGCAACACGCCACACTGACCGAATGGGCGTCGTTCAGTGGCGCCAGCGAACGCACGCTGGCGCGCCTGTTTCGAGACGAGTTGGGCACCAGTTTCCAGCGCTGGCGCCAGCAGGTGGTGCTGGCCCACGCGCTGCCCATGCTGGCGCGCGGCATGCCCGTGAGCCGGGTTGCCGCCGCCAGCGGCTATGCGAGCGACAGCGCCTTCAGCGCCATGTTCAAAGCGGCCATGGGCCAGCCGCCCACCCGCGTGGGGGCACGCGCCCCAGACCTGAACTGAAAGGCTGGGCGTTTTTCAGGTCAGCGCCCACAAAGCCCCCGCCGCAGCGCAGCCCAGCACCACCCACAAGGGGGAAAGCCGCCAACGGATCAGTGCCAGCAGCGCCACCAGGGCCAGCGCAGCGTCGGCCGGGGCGTGAATGGCACTGGGCCACACCGGGTCTATCAGTGCGGCCACCAGCAGGCCCACCACGCCGGCGTTCACGCCCGTCATGGCGGTGCGCACGCCGGGGCGCTGGCGCAGCGCATCCCAAAACGGCAGCAGCCCCACCACCAGCAGCAAGGCCGGCGCAAACACCGCCAGCAGCAAAAGTGCACCGCCCTGCCAAGGCGCCAGCGGGTCCAGCACCGCCGGGTTCATCACGGCGCCCAGGTAGGCCGAAAAAGAAAACAGCGGCCCCGGCATGGCTTGGGCCGCACCGTAGCCGGCCAGAAAATCGGCCGCGCCCACCGCCCCGCTGGGCACCACGGACGCCTGCAACAGCGGCAGCACCACATGCCCACCACCAAAAACCAGCGCACCGGCGCGAAAGAAACCGTCCACCTGCGCCAGCAGCGCCGAACCGCTGCCCGCTGCCCACAGCGGCAAGCCCAACAGCGCAATGCCCAGCAGCAGCAACGCCGTCCAACCCGCCGCGCGGGGCAGGCCAAACCCCTGGTGCGTGTCAGCGCCCGGACCGGACGGCTGCTGGGGAAGCCAACGCGCACCCAACGCCACACCCGCGAGCGCGCACACCGCGATGGCGAGCAACTGGCCCCAGGCCAGGCCCACACCGGTCCACCACGGCACGCCCAGCGCCAGCGCTGTGGCCACCAAGGCCAACCCACGGCGTGCAGCATCCGGGCACAGGCTTCGGGCCATGCCCCACACCGCCTGCGCCACCACGGCCACAGCGGCCACCTTCAGGCCGTGCAAAGCGCCCAGCCAGAGCGGCGAAGCCTGGAGTGCCGCCAGCTGCGTCACGCCGTAGGCAAAGCCCACCATGAGCACCGCCGTCGGCAGCGTGAACCCCAGCCAGGCCGCCGCCAAACCGCCCCAACCGGCCCGTTGCCAACCCAGCACCATGCCCACCTGGCTGCTCGCCGGCCCCGGCAAAAACTGGCACAGCGCCACCAGGTCGGCGTAGCTGTGTTCGTCCAGCCAGCGCTGGCGCTCCACGAATTCGGTGCGAAAGAACGCCAGGTGCGCGACCGGGCCGCCAAACGAGGTGCAACCCAGGCGCAGGAAAACCAGGAAAACCTCAACAACCCGCCGCAGGCGGGAAGCTTCGTTACGCATGGACCACCGCGTGGCGGGGTTTGCTGCCGCGGGGGCTGTGGTACGGGGTGGTGGGTGAGGTCATGGCAGGAGCGGGGTCAAGGCGTGGGCTGGGCCGCCGTTTTGGTGGGGCCCAAAATGCCACCCGTGATTCAACCACAAGGCTTGGCCTGCAACAGGCCTGCCCTCTCAACCTGGCCTGTAGACCGCCCGCGCAGGCGCTTTCAGCCCTGCCCGAAACGGTCGGGCATTTGCACCGCCAACACGCTGCCGCGCGCAGTGACCACACCGCCTGCCATGACCGTGGTTTCCACCACCACTTTGCGGCCCTTGATTTCCTTGACCTGGCCGCGAATCTCCAGCGTGGCGTCCAGCGGCGTGGGCTTCAGAAAGTCCACGTGCAGCGAGCCGGTGACGAAACGAAACGGTGGCAGCGTGTCCATGTCGCGGCCTTCGCTGCGGTACATGGCAGCCGCCGCTGTGCCGGTGCTGTGGCAGTCGATCAGCGAAGCGATCAGTCCGCCGTAGGCGTAGCCCGGGACTGAGGTGTGAAACGGCTCGGGCTTGAAACGGGTCACAGTTTCATCCCCCTCCCAAAAGGTCTTGATCTGGTGGCCGTGGGGGTTGTGGCTGCCGCAGCCGTAGCAGTGCGACACGTTGTCGGGGTAGTGGTCTTGAAAGGCTTGCATGGGTGGGTTCCGGGGTGGGGTCGCAGACGAAAAAGGAGAAGGATTCAAGCCGTCAAACGGTCAAGGTACCAAGCCGAGGGCTGCGCGCAAGGACGCTTCGGTGCTGGCGTGGCTCACGGTGTTCACGCGGCCGTTTTGCAGCGTGATCAGCGCCACTGCGCCGTCTGGGCGGGGCCAGTCGGCCAGCAGCGCTTCGTCCAGCACCACGCCCACCACAAATGGCATCTCACGCAGCGCGGGCAGGGCAAAGGTGCGGGTCACGAAACCGGGCATGCTGCTCATGTCAGCCAGGTAGACGGCCTGGCGCGATGCCAGAAACCCCGCCGGCTGGCCGGTTAGCACGGTCTGCATCAGGTTGGAGGCTTTGCGGCCAGCGGCGAACAGCACCAGCTTGGTGTCACCGCTCACGGTCCAGGGCTGGTCGTGCTGGTCTTTCAGCGCCAACTCGGGCAAGGGTTGGCCGGGTTGCGGTGGCGCGGCCAGCGCCAGTGCAGACCCGCTCAGCAGCGCGGCCAACAACAAGGTGGTGGGGTTCAAAAAGCGTCGGATTTTTGGGTTGAGCATGTGGGTAGCCTGGTGGGGTCAGGTGGCGGCGGTGGCGTGGCTGCATGCGCTGGCGTTGCCGCCGGTGTTGACGAGGTGGTCGGCCATGGCGGCGAAGGTCTGGACCAGGGCTTCGCGCAGCGCCGCATCGGCGACCTGTTCGCTCAGGGCCTGGGTCATGCACAGCATCCACTCGTCGCGCTCGACGGTGCCGATGGCGTAGGCATGGTGGCGCATGCGCAGGCGGGGGTGGCCTTTTTTCTGGCTGTACAGGGGTGGGCCGCCGAACCAGCCAGAGAGAAATTCAAACAGGCTCTCGGCACTGCCCGCCAGGCTGTCGGGGTGCATGCGGCGCACGGTGTAGGCCTCGGGCAGCTCGTCCATGAGGTGGTAGAAGCGGTCCACCAGGCGCCGCACGGCCGGTGCGCCACCGAGGACCTCAAAGGGTGTTGTGTCGGTGTGTGGGCTTGTGTTCATCGGTATTTCCTCAGGTAGGCGCCCTCAAAAAAGCGTTTGGCCCAGTGAAACAGGCGGCTTGAGGGCAGGATGATCTGGCGCCGGGTGTTGCGAAACACCAGGGTGCCGTGGTCGATGGCGTCGATGATGCAGATGAGTTCCACCTTGAAGGTGGTGGTGGGCGTTTCGCCGCGCAGGCCTTTGAGCAGGTTGTCGGCGGCCGCGGCGGCCTGCAGGTCGGCCATGTGGGCTTGTTTGGGCATCCAGTCGGGGCCAGGGAAGCTGCCCGAATCGCCCACCACGTACACGTGTTGTGTGCCTTGCACGCGGCATTGCGCGTCGGCCTGGAGCAGCCCGCCAGGCGAACGCGCGAGCGCGGTCTGGTCAAACCAGGCGTTGCCGGTCATGCCGGGCATGAACAGAATCAGGTCGGCCGGGAACGAGCCGCCTTCGGTGACCACACGGTCGGCCTCAAAGCGCACCAGCTTGTGGCCCAGCCGGGTGCTGATGCCGCGGCGCGCCATCTCGGCCAGCAGGTGTTTCACCGCCTTCGGGCCCAGGCGGTTGCCCGGCTCGGCGGAGGGGTTGAAGAACACGATGTCGAACTGGTTGCGCCGGCCTTCGCGCTTGAGCTGCTCGTCAATGCCAAACAGGAATTCAAACATCGGCCCGCCGCGCACGGCGCTGGGCTCGTGGGGGTTGCCAGCAAAGCCCACGGCAATGGTGCCGCCGGTCATGGTGCGCAGCCGGTCGCGGATGCGTTCGGCCGCAGCGATGCCTTCGCAGGGCGTGATGGCGTGTTCAATACCCGGCAGCTTTTTGATGAAGCGCCCGCCGCTGGCGATCACCAGCGCGTCGTTGTGCAGCTCGCCGGCCGTGGTGAGCACCACGCGGCCACCGTCTCTTAGACCCGTGACCTCGGCGGCGACGTGTTGCACCTTCATGCGCGCGAAAAACGGGGCCAGGGGCACCACCAGTTGCTCGCGCGTGCGCAGGCCCGAGGGTATCCAGATGATGCCCGGCAGGTAATGCAGTTCGGCGCGCGGTGCCACCAGGGTGATGTGCGCGTGGGGGTCGCGCTGGCGGATTTCCCGCACGGTGGACAGGGCGCCGAAGCCGGCGCCAACGACGGTGATGTGGTGTGCTGCGGACATGGTGTGGGGCTCCTTAGGCGGCGCAGGGCGTGGTGGGGTGCAAGGCGGCTGCACGGGCCAAAAAATCGTCGCGTGAAAGGCCCGCAAACAGCGGGTGCCACAGGCGCTGTTCCAGCACCGTGCTCACGGCCCGGGCGCGGCGTTCGTGGCCGGCAAACAGCAGGGTCTCCAGCGGCAGCAGAAACACGCCTTGCGTCACGCTGTCCCACAGCGCCTCGGGCGCAGCGGGGTAGGGCTGGTGCGGGCAGGCGTCCACCGCCAGCAGGCCACCGCAGAACACGCGGTCGCGCCAGGCGAAGCTCAGGCAGCCCAGGGTGTGGCCGGGTGTGGCGAGCACACGCAGCGGTTCCTGGCCAAAGCACAGCACATCGCCATGGGCGGCGCACTGTGTGTCCGCTGCGCCGTCGCCCTGCACCAGCGGGGCGCCCAGGCGGGCCAGCAAAGCCCGTTCGCCACCGTTGGCGTCGTGGTGGTGGGTGCGCAGCACCCAGCGCAGCCGCAGCTTGCGTTCGTTCAGCAGCGCCTGCAGCACCGGCAGGTCGCGGCCATGGGGGTCCACCAACACGGCTTCCCGGGCTTCCAGGTCGGCCAGCAGGTAGCTCATTTCGCCGCTGTGGGCATCGTGCAGGATGTGGAAGTTCATCGCTGGGCGGGGGGGCGGTTTACGCTGCGCTGTCGTCCTCGCCAATCAGCAAGGTGTTGTCGGCCAGGTATTTGTGCGGCGGCACCAGCAGGTTGGTGGGGGCGGGTTTGTTCTTGAACACGCGGCCCGCAAAGTCGAAGGTGGAGCCGTGGCAGGGGCAAAAGAAGCCGCCTTTCCAGTCGGCGGGCACGCTGGGGTTGGTGGTGCCTTCGTTCAGGGTGACCGGCGAGCAGCCCAGATGGGTGCAAATACCCACGGTCACCAGCACCTCGGGCTTGATCGAGCGGTGGGTGTTGGTGGCGTAAGGGGGTTGTTGCTTTTTCTGCGAATCGGGGTCGGCCAGGTCGGTCATGCCGTCCAGGTGCGCCAGCATCTCGGGCGTGCGGCGCACCACCCACACCGGCTGGCCGCGCCATTCGACCACCTTGACCTCGCCCGGCGCGATGTCGCCAATCTCCACCTGCACGCTGGCGCCTTGCGCTTTGGCGCGCTCGCTGGGCGCAAAGCTGGCCACCAGCGGCAGCGCCACAGCGGCGGTGGCGGCACAGCCCATGGCCGTGGTGGCCAGCAGCCATTGGCGGCGCTCGGCGTCGTGGGTGGCAGCGTCGGGGCTCAGGGCCGGGAACGCAGGTGCGGTGAGCGGGTGTGCCATGGAAACCTCCAGTTGAAATCAGCGTGGGTCGCAAGGTACCCACGGCGTTCACTCCTCCAAGAAACGTGCCACCCACAGGCGTAGAAAAATGGCTTTGAAATCAACGGCATGCGGAGCGTCGCTTGTGCAAGCCCCCTGACACACCGGGTGATTTCTGCCAAAAATGGCAGCCCGTGGCAGTCTGACCCTACACTGAGCGCCCCAGCCCAGGAGCGCCCGAATGAAGCCCTTGCCCGAACTGACCGACTTTCTCGAAGGCCTGAGCGAGCCCCACATCCTGTTTGATGCGCAGTACCGCATCCTGGTGTCCAACGCGGCCTACCGCCGCGCCTTCAGCCCCGAACGCAGCGTGATTGGGCGCACCTGCTACGAGGTGTCGCACCACTTCCGGGTGCCCTGCGACCAGGCGGGCGAGTCGTGCCCGCTGGCCCAGGCGCGTGCCTCGGGCCAGCGCGAGCGTGTGCTGCACCTGCACCACACGCCCAAGGGCGAGGAATATGTGGACATTGAGCTCACGCCGTTGCGCGATGCGAGCGGCGAACAAGCCTTTTTTGTCGAAAAAATGGCGTCCTTGAAGGTGGCCCATGGCCGCTCGGTGGCGCGCGGCCTGATCGGGCGCAGCCCGGTGTTTCAGCACATGCTGGCGCTGGTGGCGCGCGTGGCGCCGTCCATGGCCACGGTGCTGCTGCTGGGCGAATCCGGCACGGGCAAAGAGCTGGTGGCGCAGGCGGTGCACGATGCCAGCCCGCGCGCGGCCAAACCCCTGGTGGTGGTGGACTGCTCCAGCCTGCCGGAGACCTTGTTCGAGTCCGAACTGTTTGGCCACGAGCGCGGCGCGTTCACCGGGGCCAACACCAGCAAGCCCGGCCTGGTGGAGGCCGCCAGCGGCGGCACCCTGTTTCTGGACGAGGTGGGCGACATTCCTTTGCCCATGCAGGTGAAGCTGCTGCGCCTGCTGGAGTCGGGCACCTACCGCCGGGTCGGCAGCACCGAGCTGCGCCATGCCGACATCCGCGTGGTGTCGGCCACGCACCGCGACCTGGAACGCATGGTGGCCGAGGGGCGTTTTCGCGAGGACCTCTACCACCGGCTGAGCACCTTCCCCATTGCGCTGCCACCGCTGCGCGAGCGGCGCGAAGACATTGCGCTGCTGACCCAGGCGCTGCTGGCGCGGGTGGCGCCCAAGCGCGCGTTCACGGTGGCCCCCCAAGCCTTGGCTTTGCTGGCCGAACAGCCGTTTACCGGCAATGTGCGCGAACTGCGCAACCTGCTGGAACGCACCACGCTGTTGTGCGACGGCGATCGCATCGAGGCCGAGCATGTGGCGCAGGCGCTGAATTCAGGGCGGCGCAGCGCTGGGCAGGCGCCTGTGTGGGCCCCTGCCAACGCCACCCAGACCCGCCAGAACGGGCCAGAACAGACCGCGCCGTCGCTGCAGGCGCTGGAGCTGGCCGCGCTGCGCGAGCGGGTGGCCGCGCACACGGGCAGCCGCGCGAAGCTGGCGGCGGAGCTGGGCATCAGCGAGCGCTCGCTTTACCGCAAGCTCAAAGCCCTGAACTGAGAGGCTGAGAGTCTTTCGTTCATGCCCGCTCGCCACCCCAAAACGCACCCGCTCGGCGTTGCAAATGCGCGCCATAGCCCTGCTATGGCTGTGCTTTGCGCCTTGATCGGGCACGTTTTGAGGCGTCGCTCGGATACGCCCGAAAAACTCTCAGCCTCTGAGAGGCTGAGCGTAGCCGGAGCTTCCAGCTCCAGAAGAACCTGACTTCCAGTGCCAGAAAATACCGGAGCTGGAAGCTCCGGCTGCTTCAGGGGTTGGCGCGGGCGACGAAGCGCGTCACATGCGCCAGGCCTTGGTGGCCCGGGCCTTCGTCCAGCGTCACCTCGCCGTGCCAGCACAGCAGCTCGTCAAGCCCGGCAAAGTCTTCGCGCAGCAGCGCCGGGGTGTAGAGCATGGCCGCGTCTTTGGGGCCGCCGCTGGTGTGTTGCAGCTGCTGCGGGTGAAAGCTCTCAAGAATGAGCAGGCCGCCGGGCCGCAGGCCTGCGGCCAGCCGCTGGTGCGCAGCCGCGCGGATGCTGGGCGGCAGGTGCACAAAGGTCAGCACCACGGCGTCCAAACGGGCGGGCGCGGGCGCCCAGTCGGCCAGGTCGCCCAGCACGGTGTGCAGGGTCACGCCGCGTTCGGCGGCCAAGGCCTGGGCTTTTTGCAAGCCCACGGCGGAACCGTCCATGGCGGTGACGCGGTGGCCCTGCTGCGCCAGCCAGACGCCGTTGCGCCCCTCGCCATCGCCGGGCACCAGCACGTCGCAGCCCGGTGTCAGGCGGTGCGCCTGCTCGACCAAAAACGCATTGGGCGCGGTGCCGTACTTGAAGCCGGCGACAGAAAAGTTGTGATCCCAGAAGTTCATGCAGCGCAGTTTACTTTTTGGACCGGGCCGGGTCGGCAGGCAGCTTGGCGGGCAGGTCGGCGTAATACGTGGCCAGGGCGTCAATTTCGCCGCGCGTGAGCTTCTTTGCAAAGGCGCGCATGCCTTGGGCGGCGTCGTTGGCGCGTGCGCCGCTTTGGTAGTGCAGCAGGGTGCGGGTGACGTACAGCGGGTTCTGCCCGGCCAGGGCCGAAGCTTCGAGCTTGCCGCCTTGGCCTTTGACGCCGTGGCAGCTGGCGCAGGGCGTGAGCAGGCGGGCCGGATCGCCTTGGCGCACCAGCTGTTCGGCGCTCACGTCTTTGGCCGCCACCGGGCGCGGCGTGCCGTCGTCGCGCGGCGCGGGCTGCACCGCGTAAAAAGCCGACACGTCGGCAATCTGCTGCGGCGTCAGCATCACCGCGATGTCGTGCATCAGCGCCGCGCCCTGGTTTTCGTGGCGCAGGCGGCTCTGGTAGTCGAGCAGCATCTTGGCGGTGTAGGCGGCTTTCTGGCCCGCCAGGTGTGGCCAGTTCTGGGTGGGGGCCACGCCGGTGTCGCCATGGCACGAGGCGCAGAACAGTTGCTGGTTCACCACCCGGCCGCGTTCGGCGTCGCCCGGGGGCAGGGCGGCCAGCGCGGTGCGCAAGCTGGCGGGCGTCCAGGCTTGGGCTGCGGGTACAGCGGCGTGGTCGGCGGCCAGCGCGTTGCCAGCGGTCAGGCCAATCAACACGCTGACAGCGGTCAGGGCCAGCGCCGTGGCGGCGCGGCGCAGCCAGCCATCGCTGGCCGCTGTGCGTTCTTGCAAATGGGTAGGGTACATAAACGGTCCTTCAAGGATGCATGTTGTCAGCGCGACGCGGCCGAAGCACGTGCCCCACCCCGCACACGCCGAAGATCCGGCTTTGCCGGTCCAAGGGCGTGGTCTTCCTGGGGGGACGACGCGAAGCGGCGCAGGGGGGCGCCATGTCAAGCGAAGCAGTCGGCGGTGAAGGTGCGCAACCAGGCCTGCTGGTAACGCGCCCCGAGCTTGATTTGCGCTGGCGTGGCGTTCAGCGGCAGGTAGCGGCCTTTGCCGTTGATGCGCGCGATCTTGCCGTCAACGATCTTGAACACGTCGGCCACGAACAGGCCGTAGTCCTTGCCCGCCAGCGCGTAGCAGGTGTTTTCCCACAGGGGCTCGGGCGCGGCGCGGCCGGCCAGTTCTTCGACGATGGCGCGTGCCACCACCTTGGCCTGGGTGTTGGCCGAAAACCCGCTCTTGGGCATGGCGTCGGCGATGCTGGCGTCGCCGATCACGTACACGTTCGGCTGCAGCGTGGAGGCAAAGGTGCGGCGGTTGACCGGGCAGAAGCCGCTGCTGTCGGCCAGGCCCAGGGTCATCGCGACCTGGCCGGCCTTCATGGGCGGGATGACGTTGATCACGTCGGCCTGAATCACCTCGGCCTCGGTTTCGATGCGCATCTGCTTGGCGTCGATTTTCAGCGTGCGGCCGCCGTCCTGGCCGCGCACCCAGCTGAGCATGCTGGTGCCGCTGTGCTGCTTCACGTCCACCTGGCTTTGCATCTTCTGGATGTAGTCGGCGGGCAGGTTGAAGTCGTACAGGCGGTTCCAGCCCAGCATCATGGTTTCGTCGGTGACGAAGCTGTCCTTCGGGTCCACGATGATGACCTTGGCGGTCGGGTTGTGTTTTTGGAACCACTCGGTCATGAGCGCGGCGCGCTCGTAGGGGCCGGGCGGGCAGCGGTAGGGGTTGGGCGGCGCGGCCAGCACAAAGGTGCCGCCGGGGCGCATGCCTTGCAATTGCTTGGCCAGCAAGGCGGTTTGTTCACCCGGAATCCAGCCCGAGGGAACCACCGTGCGGGCCACTTGTTCGCTGTAACCGGCGTAGGCGCTGTACACGAGCTGGATGCCGGGCGAGACGATCAGCTTGTCGCAGGCGATGGTTTGTTTGCCTGCGGTGCGGACCGTGCGCGTTACTGGGTCGAACCCGGTCACGGTGTCGAACACGAAACGGATGCCGTAGCGGGACTTGAGCGTGTCGTAGCTGACGTTCAGGTCGGCCATGGCGGCGTGCTGGTTGAGCACCTCGCTGGAGCCGTAGGGTTTCACATAAACCGGGTTTTTTTCGATCACCGTGACCTGCAGCGCCGGGTTGAACAGCTTCAAATACTTGGCCGCGGTCGCGCCGCCCACACCACCGCCGACGATGACGATGTGGGCGGTGTTTTGCGCGAAGGCGAGGCTGGGCGCGGCGGCCACCGACAGCAGGCCCAGGGCCTGGGCCAGCCATTCGCGGCGTGAAGGGTGTTGTGTGTGGTCCATCACTGGGCTCCTTTTGCTGCGACGGCGGCGGGTTTCACGGCAGCGAAGAATTCGCCCATGGCTTTCAGATCGGCGTCGGTGAAGCCCTTGGCCACATGGCCCATGAGCGTGGCCGCCCGCTTGCCTTCGCGGAAGTCGGTCATGGTGCGCACGAACTGCTGCACCGGCATGCCCGCCAGCGGCATGAAGTACTCGTCGCCCAGCTCGCCGTGGGTGCCGTGGCAGGCGGCGCAGCTGTGCGCCATGGTGGACGCCAGCACGGGCGCGGGGTTGGACGCCGGGCTGGGCGAGGGCGGCGTGGGGGCAGCGGCAGTAACCGCAGCGGCGGGCGCAACGGCCTTGGGCGCCGTCTGCGCGATGGCCTTGACGGCCAGCGACGTGGCCACGGTGGCCCCGATGGCAACCATCAGCGTCCAGCCCAGCACCTTGCGCAGGGGCGCGGTTTGAGAAGATGTGGTGTGTTTCATGTTCAGCGCGCCCACACAAAGAAGCCGACGGCGAAATACAGCACGGTCCAGCCGACCAGCAGGCCGACCGACCACTGGCCGATGCGGGTGACGGTGGCGCTCGGGGTGTACAGGCCCTTGCTCTGACCGGCCTGCCAGGCGACGGTGAGCAGGTAGGCCAGCGTCACGCCGCCGACCACGCCAAAGGTGGTGAAGAAGAGACCGGTGCTGTACCAGTCCATGTTGATCTTGTAGTCCATGGCGTCGTAGCCATGGCTGCCGAGCAGGGTGACGAAGCGCAGCATCTCGCGCGCCGCGCTCACCACGATCAGGCCCACCGCGCCGGCGCCGAAGATGGCGTAGCCCCAGACGCCGGTGTCGATGCGATCGCGCAGCACCAGCGGCAGGGCGACCACGGCGGCCAGCGCCACCACCGCCATCAGCAGCCAGACGGAGCTGGCGAACCAGGCCATCTTCTCGGGCAGCGTGGCCATCCACAGCGCGCCGATCAGCACCGCCACCACACCGCCGATGAGCATCAGGTTCTGCGCCAGGCCGCGCAGCCAGCCGAGGTAGGCGGCGTCGGCCTCTTGCGCGCCCTGCAGGTAGCGGCGGTAGCCGTAGAGCCACGCGCCCGTCACCGGGGCCGAGAGCGCGATGAAAAACAGGAAACGCGGCAGGTGCCAGTGGTGCAGCGAATGCCCGTCGGGGTTGACCACGCCCTGGGGCGCGTACCAGGCCATCCAGTGTTCGGGGAACAGCATCTGGTTGGTGAGGCTGTGCACGATGAAGCCCACCGCCAGCAGCAGCGCAATGGACAAGACCATCCAGATGCCGCCCCGGCCGCCGTCGGCCACGATGTCATGGTTCTTCCAGTAGAAGGCGTACATCGCGATGTAGCCCAGGATCAGCAGCACGATGAAGCCGATCACCCACCAGGCCGAGAGCACGTTGGACGTGTACCAGAACGGGTCGTACACCACCTGCACAAAGAGCAGGGGTGCCACGCCGATGACGATGGCGACCGACACCGCGATCTTGGCGGTGGTGATCATGGCGGCGGCCAGACGGCGCCAGTGCAGGCTGCCACTGAAGGCGCCACGCAGCGTGAGCGTGGCCGCGCCGAGCATGACCTGCACCGCCGCGATGTGCAGCGCAAAGGTGAGCACACCCAGCACCAGGAAGACCAGCGGGTGCGAGGGCACGCCAGCGGGGTCGCGCAGCGCGACAAGCATTTCGGGGGTCATGGTCTTACTCCTTCGCCACGGTGGCGGCGGCCTGCGCGGTGGCTGTCGCGGCTGTGGGTTGCAGCGTGAGGATGAAACTCGCGAGCGCGCGGGCTTCGTCGTCGTTGAACGGGATCTGCGGCATGTACAGCGTGGCGCCGCCCGAGAGCGCGGCCTGCAGGTAGGTGGCCACGTCGGCCTCGGTGTGGGTGCCGGGGAAGTAATTGCGCAGCGGGCGGATGCCGGTGCTGCTCAGCGAGTGGCAGTTGGAGCAGGTGTTGAGCGCGAGCAGGCGACCGGCTTCGACGCGGTTGCCGTCGTCGATGGTGCGCAATGCCTCGGGCACGAACACCAGCGTCTTCAGGAAGCCGTGCGCCTCGATGGTGGGGATCTCGGACTTCACGCCCATGCCCGGCACGTCGCGGCCGATCACCTGGTTGGAGTAGACGTACTGCCCGGCCACCCAGGGCTTGCGGATCGATTCGCGCGCCACCTCTTCGGGCCAGAGGCCGAACACCAGGATGGCCACCGTCATCACACCCGCCACGCCAGAGACCAGCGCACGCGGCTGCACCAGCGTGAGGACGAAGTAGGCCAGCGTGCCGGCCACCACCGTCATCAGCGCCATGGGAAAGTGCGCGGGCAGGCGGTTTTGCAACACCACGTCGGCCGTCTCGGGCAGCGTGGCCAGGTACCACTGCAGCATGGCCGCGCCCGCCAGCGTGGCCACAATGCCCAGCCAGGCCAGCTTGCCGGCGATGGCCTTCTTGAGCGCGAGGTCCTTGAACTGGCCCGCCACGATGCCGCCGACCACCGCCGTCATGGTGAACATGAAGGCCGTGCGCATGCCCAGCTGGGCGAAGGTGTTGGGGCCGTAGAAGGCGTTGAGCACGCCGCCGGTTTGTGCCCACTCGGCTTTGCCCGGCCACATCATGAAGCTCAGGATGCCCACGATCACCAGCATGGTGGTGTAGGAGGTGAGGCCGAAGATGACCGCGATGCGTGTGTGCGTCTTCACGTCCACCTTGCCAGCCAGGTAGACCAGCATGTAGACGCCCACCACCTCGATCACGAAGAACACCCACTCGGTGGCCCACATCCAGACGAAGCTGTGGATCAGCGCCGAGATGCCGCGCGGGCTGGCCACCGTGGTGGAGTACCAGATGCCCGGGCCGGTGATGGAGCCCAGCACGTAGCTGAACACCAGCAGGAACAGGCCGTAGCGGCGGATGAACTCCAGCAGCTCGGGTTTGTGGTGGCGGTGGGCGTGGTTGGCGAGCCAGGCGAAGAAGATCGCGGCGCCGACCGAGGTGTGGGAGAACAGCACGTGGATCGTGGCAATGAAGCCAACAATCCATCCGCTGCCCACCCCCGGCTCGAACCAGGTGGGGTACAGACCAATCATGTCCATGGGTTTTGTCGTCCTCTTTTCAGTCGTTGTGGGTCATCGTGTGGCCCACGTCAACTGGCCACCGAGAGCAACAGCTGTACAAGATGCATGCCAAGCCCTCTGCGCTGAAAAAGGCGAATCAAATCAAGGGCTTTGCGGTTTTATCGGCGCTCTGCTGGTGGTGGCTGACAGCGTCTGGCGCGGCATCTTTGGCAGAAAACTGCCAGTTTTGACAGCGGCCCCGCATGTCTGTTGGGCTGGCAGCCAACGCATTTTGAAAGCGGCGGCTCCATGGCGCATTCGTTGCGCAGGCCGTGCTCTATCCGCTGGAGATGTTTGTGAATGCTGAGGTTTTTAGGTTCAACCCCGGTCCAGGTCGTCACGGGCTGTTTTTTGCAGCGCCATTTTGTCGGCGCGGCGCTGGGCGGCGCTGCTTTTGCCGTGGGCACCGGCTTTGCGTTGCGCGGCAGGTGCCACCAGCGGGTTGCGTGGCTTGGGCCGTTTCAGGCTGATTTTTTTGTCGCGAGCGGAATGCATGGGTCACATGGAGGTGGTGCGTTCGAGCCAGCGCAGCCGCACCAGGCCGGTGGACAAGGCGGTGCCGCAGACGATCACGATCCCGCAGAGCACCATCCACGAGGTGATGTTTTCGCCCAGAAACAGCGCGCCGTACATGAGTGCAAACACCGGCACCAGAAAGGTCACCGTGAGGGCCCGGCTGGGGCCGGCTTTGGCAATGATGCGAAAAAACAGGATGTAAGCGATGGACGTGCACAACAGCGCCACCGCTGCCAATGCAGCCCAGGCGCCCAGGCTCACCGGCTGTGCCGGCCAGAGCCACAGCGTGGGAATGGCCAGACCGAGGGCCGCACCGATCTGGCTGCCGGTGGCGGTGGCCAGCGGGTGCGCGCCGGTGAGGTAGCGCTTGGTGAAGCTCGCCGCCAGGCCGTAGCACAGCGTGGCCAGCAGGCAGGCGGCCATGGCCAGCAGGGTGGTCCCGGTCGCGCCTGCGCCGGCCACGCCGGTGGCGCTGAAGCCCGACTTGCCCACCACCAGCAGCGCCACGCCCGCAAACCCGATCAGCAAACCGAGCATGCGCGAGCCGCTGGGCCGGTCTTTCAACCAGACCCAGGCCACCAGCGCACCCGACAGCGGCACCGTGGCGTTGAGGATCGACGTCAGGCCGGTGGTGATGTGCATCACCGCAAAGGCGAACAGGGCAAAGGGAATGCCCGAGTTGAGCAGGCCCACGAAGAGGATGGGTTTGGCGCGTTGCCGAAAGTCGGCCCAGACGCCTTTGACCAGAAACACCGGCAGCAAAAACAGCGCAGCCAGCGCCACACGGACACCGGCGGTGGGCAGGGCGCCCAATTCGGCAGCGCCCAGGCGCATGAACAAAAACGAAGAGCCCCACAGCGCGGCGAGCAAGAAAAATTCGGCAATCAGGGTGGGTGACATGGGGGTGGGTCTATAAAGGGCCGCTGCTTCGCTCTCGTTCGAGCAGGGCTGCCTTGCGGTCAAGCCCGCCAGCATAGCCGGTGAGCGAGCCGTCTGCTCCGACCACCCGGTGGCAGGGCACCACGATGCTCAAGGGGTTGCGCCCAATGGCCGCGCCCACGGCCCGCACGGCGGCAGGGCGTCCGATCTGGCTGGCCAGTTCGCCGTAGCGCCGCGTCTGGCCGGCGGGGATGCTGAGCAAGGCCTGCCAGACCGATTGCTGAAAGGGCGTGCCGCCAGAGAGGTCCAGCGGCAGGTCGAAGGCGTTCAAATTGCCAGCACAATAGCGGGTGAGCTGCTGCGCTGCGGCTTGCAGCACCGGGTGGCGGGCATCGGCGGGCCAGCTTTGGACAAGGCTGTCAGCCGGCAGGTGGCGCTGGTTGGTGAACCAGACACCGGCCAGCCCGTGGGCGCTGGCGGCCAGCAAGAGGGGGCCCAGCGGTGAATCCACCGTGGTTTTGACCCAGTTCAGGCCGTGTTTCATAGGGAGTCTTTCAGTGGATCGGTGGTGGACGGTGCCTGGTAGGTGCCGGCCCAGGCGCGCAGCACCGCGTAGCTGCGCCAGGGCTGCCAGGCACTGGCCAGGCGCTTGGCCTGGCGTTGGGTGGCGGTGCCCAGGCGGTGGTTCAGGCCCAGCGCCTGGTGCAGCGCCACGTCGCCCGTGGGCCAGGCGTCGGGCCAGCGCAGGGCACGCAAGGCAATGTATTGTGCTGTCCAGGGGCCTATGCCCGGCAGGGCCTGCAAGGCCTGCAGCGTTGACGGCAGATCGGCCTGGCCGTCCAGATTCAGCGCACCGTCGGCCACGGCGCGGGCCAGCGCCTGGATGGCGGCTTGGCGCTGGCGCACGATGCCCAGTTCGCCCAGCGCCTGGGGATCGGCGCTGGCCAGGGTGTGGGCCGACGGAAACAACCGGTGCAGGCTGGCAAACGGGGTGACAAGGGGTTCACCCCAGCGCTCCACCAGCCGCTGGGCCAGGGTGCGTGCCGCCGCCACCGTGACCTGCTGGCCCAGCACCGCGCGCACGGCCAGCTCAAAGCCGTCCAGCCCGCCCGGCACGCGCAAGCCGTCGCCGGTGGGAAAGTGGGGGTGCAGCACCGCGTTGATGGCCTGCGGGTCGGCGTCCAGGTCCAACAGCGCGCGCACCCGCCAGATCAGGCTGGGCAGCACCGTGTGCAGGCTGTCGCTGACGCGCAGCGCCAGCCGGTGGGCAGCGGGCTCGAATTGCGCCACCAACCAACCGCTGTGCGTTTCACCGCCCACCACCAGCCGCACGGTGCGGTGCAGGCGGAGCGCTTCGGGTTGCACCCATTCCACCCCGGGCAGTTGCCGCTGGGCCAGAAACGTGAGCATGGCGACAGCGTCGTAGGGCGGGCGCCACGACAGGTGCACCGTGGCGCCCGCGTGTTCGGCTTCACGGCCGCTGGGCGCTGACTGGCTGCGTCGCATTTGCGTGGGGCTGAGCCCGTAGCGGGCCTGAATGGCCCCGTTGAAGCGCCGCAAGCTGGCAAAACCGCTGGCCTGCGCCACCTGCGACACGGGCAAGCGGGTGTCGGCCAGCAATTGTTTGGCGCTGAGCAGTTTGCGGGTTTGCACATACCGCTGGGGTGACACCCCGATGTGGGCCTCAAAAATGCGGCGCAGGTGCCGGTCGCTCACGCCCAGGCGCTCTGACAGCCGGCGGATGGCGGTGCTATCGACCCAGGTGGTGCTCCAGCTTTGCGGGTCGTCCAGCAGGCGCATGGCCTGGCACGCCAGAATGGCACCGGCGTCTTCGGCGGACCAATGGCGGTCCAGTGGCGCCAGCTCGGGGCGGCAGCGCAGGCAAGGCCGAAACCCCGCTTGCTCGGCCTGCGCCGCATGGTTGAAAAAACGGCAGTTTTCACGCCGCGGCGTGCGCACGCGGCACACCGGGCGGCAGTAAATGCCGGTGGACGTGACGCCGACGAAAAAGCGGCCGTCAAAGCGCGCATCGTGCGAGCACAGCGCGCGGTAGCGGGCATCGTCGTCGAGGGGTGTGGCGCGGTTCATGGGGCTGATGGTATGTCGGTACGGCCACCCTGACTGGCCATTTCCGGACATGATCCCTGGGCTTTTCTGCCCAGGCACTGCAAGCTGTGCCGCCTACAATTCTTCAACTCAACGCTTTTAGGGAAACCCACACATGCAAGTCGCCGCATCCATCTTCAAAGCCTATGACATTCGCGGCATCGTGCCGAGCACGCTCACCGAAGCCGTGGCCGAGGCCCTGGGCCTGGCCTTTGGCACCGTGGCCATGCGCCAGGGCGAGCGCACCGTGGCGGTGGGGCGCGACGGTCGCCTGAGCGGCCCGGCCTTGTCGGCGGCCCTGATTCGCGGTCTGGTGGCCACGGGTGTGGAGGTGATTGATGTGGGGCTGGCCACCACGCCCATGACCTATTTCGCAGCCAACACGCTGTGCAGCAGCGGCATCCAGGTCACCGGCAGCCACAACCCCAAAGACTACAACGGCTTCAAGATGGTGCTGGGTGGCCGCGCCATTTACGGCGAAGACATCCAGGAACTGCGCCGCATCATCGAGGCCGAAAGCCACCAACTGGCCGACGGCGGCAGCGTGCGCCAGGTGGATGTGCTCCAGGCCTACACCGACCGCATCGTGGGCGATGTGAAGCTGGCCCGCCCCATGAAAATCGTGGTGGACTGCGGCAACGGCGTGGCCGGTGCCTCGGCCCCGGCGCTGTTCCGCGCCCTGGGTTGCGAGGTGATTGAGCTGTTCAGCGAAGTGGATGGCAACTTTCCCAACCACCACCCCGACCCCAGCAAGCCCGAAAACCTGCAAGACGTGATGCGCACCCTGCGCGAAACCGACGCCGAACTGGGCTTGGCTTTTGACGGCGACGGCGACCGCCTGGGCATTGTCACCAAAGAAGGCAACAACATTTACCCCGACCGCCAGATGATTCTGTTTGCGCAAGACGTGCTCTCGCGTGTGCCCGGCGGCAACATCATTTTTGACGTGAAGTGCTCGCAGCGCCTGGCCCCGGCCATTGAGGCTGCCGGCGGCGTGGCCCACATCTACAAGACCGGGCATTCGCTCATCAAAGCACGCATGAAAGAGCTCAACAGCCCGCTCGGCGGCGAAATGAGCGGCCACATTTTCTTCAAAGAGCGCTGGTTTGGTTTTGACGACGGCACCTACGCCGGTGCCCGTTTGCTGGAGATTCTGAGCCGCAGCCCCAACGCGAGCGATATGCTCAACGCCCTGCCCACCAGTTTCAGCACGCCCGAGCTGAACGTGGCCTGCGCCGAGGGCGAGCCCCACGCGGTGGTGGAGAAATTGGTGGCGCTGGCCCAGTTTGATGCGCCCGCTAAAATCTCCACCATCGACGGCGTGCGCGTGGACTGGCCCGACGGCTTTGGCCTGATCCGTGCGTCCAACACCACCCCCGTGCTGGTGCTGCGTTTTGAAGGCCACACGCCCGAGGCCCTGCACCGCATTGAGGCCGCCATGCTGGCGCTGCTGCTGCAGGCCAAGCCCGATGCGGTGGTGGGCGCCAGCGCGCACTGAACGCACAGCCCTGGCGCACAACACCCGCACGACCGACCCGGTGGTGCGGGTGTTGTGGTTTTGGGACGCCAACACACCGGCTGCGCCGGTGCGGTCAATTCAAATGGGCTTGCAATTGCGCCAGCATCGCGTCCACCTGCGCGTCGGCAGGGCGGCGGTCTTGTCGTGGTGTGGGCTCAGCCCAGGCGCGGGCCACCGCCGCCGCCAGTTGCTGCGCATCCGACACCGGTTGGCTCAGCCCCTGCACATCCAGGCTTTGGTAGCTCTCGGCAAAGTTCCACACGTTCGGCCCGTGCAACACGGCGCAGCCCAGCGCCAGCGGCTCAAACGGGTTGTGCCCGCCCACTGTTGCGATGGATCCGCCCACCAGCGCCACCGGTGCCAGCCGGTACCACAGGCCCATCTCGCCCACCGTGTCGGCCACATACACCCCGGCCGACGTGGGCAGGCGGGCGTTGGCGCTGCGCAGCGGTGTCTCGGGGCCGCACAGCGTGCGAACCTCCGTACCCCGCGTGGGTATGCGCGGCGCCACGATCAGCAAGGCATCTGGCTGTGCTTCTCGCAACCAGGCATGGGCTTGCAGCGCCAGGGCTTCTTCCCCCGGATGGCTGGAGGCCAGCAGCCACACCGGGCGTGACCCCAATGCTTGCTGCCATGCGCTCAACGTGTCCGCATCGCAAGCCAGCGCGGGCGACAGCGATTTGATGGTGCCGCTCACGCTGGTGCGCTCGCGCACAGCACCCAGGCTCACCAGCGCATCCACCGTGTCGGTGTTTTGCGAAAAAATGTGGCGAAACCCGGGCAGCAGCGCCTGGTAAATCCACCGGCCCCAGCGGCGTTTGGCCAGCGACGCGGCAGACAGCCGGGCGTTCACCAGCACACGCGGGATGTGGCGTTCGTCGGTGCCGTCCATCAGCGCGGGCCACAAATCCATTTCGCACCACACCGCCAGCACGGGTTGCCAGTGGTCCAGAAAGCGCGCTGTGGCCTCGGGCGTGTCCACCGGCGCAAACTGGTGCTGGCAACGCGGTGGCAGCCCGTTGCGGCGCAGCGCATCGCCCGAGGTGCGGGCGGTGGTGGTGATGAGGAAGTTCAGCTCGGGCCGCAGCGGTGCCAGCCGCGCAAACAAGCCCGCCAGCGCCATCGATTCGCCCACGCCCACGGCATGGCCCCACACCAGCGGCCCAGCCGGGCGCGCAGCCATGTGCAAGCCCAGTTTTTGCTGGATGCTGGCCTCGGTTTCTTTGCCGCGCTGCAAGCGCCGGCGCAGGCCCCAGCGCCACACCGGCGCCAGCGCACGCGCCAGCCCGCCATACACACGCAGGGCCAGGGGTTTGGGCTGTTTCATGTGCGCTCCAGCCACGGCACCAGCACCGCCATGTGCTTGGCTGTGGCGCCGCCATGTTCGGCGTAAAAAGCCTCGGCCCCGGCGATGGCGGTTGCGTACGCTGCGGGATCGGTGAGCACCTGCACCAGCGCTGCCGACAGGCTGTCAATGTCCATGTGCTGCTGCAGCACACCTGCGGCCAAGGCTTCCACGCCCGGGTATTCAATGCCCCAGATGCTCGGGCCCACCATCACCGGCTTCTTCAAGGCCAGCGGTTCGATGATGTTGTGCGCACCCGAGTCCACGAACGAGCCACCCACCACCACCACCTGCGACAGCGCCAGGTAAAAGTACATCTCGCCCAGCGAGTCGCCCAACAACACGTCGATGGTGCCCATATCGGGTCCGTCGGTGGTGGGCGACAGTCCCGCATCCAGCACGCGGCTGCGCCGTGCCACACGCAATCCCGCTGTTTCAAACAGCTGCGCCACGGCATCAAAGCGCTGCGGGCTGCGCGGCACATACACAAACAGCGGATCGGGTTTGCCAGCCTGCAGCAGCCCGGCCTTGACTTGGGCGAACGCCTGCAGAAACTGCTCATCTTCCCCCACGATGGCGCTGGCAAAACACACCACCGGCCGCCCACCAGGAACGCCTGTGGCCAGTTGCCATTGGGCCACCAGGCGCTGTGCCGCTTCCATTTGCTGTGGTGACACTGGCAAGTCAAACCGGGTTTCACCGGCAATCACCACCCGCTGGCAGCCCACCGCGCGAAAGCGCTGCGCGTGCGTTTCGGACTTGCACAACACCAACGGGTAGGCCTGAAACAGGCCCGCGCGAAAACCGCCCCAGCCGGGGTCACGTTCAAAGCTTTTTTTCGGGTATTGCGCGTTGGCCATGGCCAGTGGCACACCCTGGCGGCGAATGGTCGCCAGCAGCACCGGCCAGGTGTCAATCTCGGTCATCAGCGCTGCGCGCGGACGCACCTGCCGAATGAACCGGCGCACCGCCCAGCCCAGCTCAAACGGCACATAAGCCACCTGCGCACGTCCCTCGGCCATGGCAGCGGCAAACAGGCTGTGCGCGGCGGTGCGCCCGGCGGGCGTGAGCGTGGTCAACAGCACCGGATAGCCCGCGTCCAGCAAGGCCCGCACCAAGGGTGCCGCGCCGCGCATTTCACCCATCGACGCCGAATGCACCCACAGCGGACGGTCCAGCGCTGTGCGCGTGCGGCCCCAGCGTTCGCTCCAGAACTGGCGGTACAGCGGCTCGCGCTTTCCCCTGCGCCACAAAAACAGCAACACCAGTGGCATCAGCAGATGCCAGAGCAGTTCGTAGAGTGTGATCAGCAGCGACAGCTTCCCGCTGGGCGGGAAGGTCGGGGGGCTGGCAGAGGAAGCGTGGCGAGGCATCGGCGGTGCGGGTGGCGGTGACAAGTATAGTAACGGGCTCAGTTGCGCCATCGGGGCATGCGCAGACCGTAGCCGCCCCATCTCTCCACACCACCCATGAAAATTCTTGTCGTCGGCACGGGCTCCATTGGCAAACGTCACATTGGCAACCTGCTGGCACTCGGTGCCGAGGTGCTGACCTACAGCTACCGGCAACAGGCTGCGCCCGAGCTGGCCGCCGCCTTGGCCAGCGACATTGACGCCGTGGTGGTGGCCAACCGCACCGATCAGCACATGGCGGTGGCCTTGATGGCCGCGCAGCACGGCAAACACCTGTTCCTCGAAAAACCCCTGGCCGTGTCGCTGGACCACAGCGCCGAACTGCTGCGCCTGGTGCGCGAGCAGGCGCTGGTGGTCGAGGCCGGCTTCATGCTGCGTTTTCACCCCAACCTGCAATGGCTGCATGCCTACCTGCAAAGCGGTGAGCTCGGCGAGATCATGCACGCGCGCGCCTCGGTGGGTCAGTGGCTGCCCGACTGGCGGCCTGGCACCGACCACCGCCTGGGCTACGGCGCCTTCCGCGCCACCGGCGGCGGTGTGATTTTTGACCTCATTCACGAACTGGATCTGGTGAACTGGCTGCTCGGTCCCGTGGCTGATGTGACCGCCATGACCCGCACCGTGCCCGCGCTGGAGATTGAAACCGAGGCCGTGGCCCAGATCGGCCTGCGCATGGCCTCGGGCGTGCTGGCCCAGGTGCATCTGGACTATGTGCGCCCCGGCTATGGCCGCGACATGGAACTGGTGGGCCGCCACGGCGTGCTGATATGGGACTACGTGAAAGGCAGCGTTTGGCTCGAACGCGCGGGCACCGCACCGGCGCTGGTGCACCAAGTGCCCGAAGGTTTTGAGCGCAACACCATGTTCCGCCAGCACATGGCGCACTTTTTGGAACGCATCCAACATCCCACGCTGCCCGCCGCCTCGCCCCTGCCGGATGCCATCGACGTGCTGCGCCTGGCCCTGGCCAGCCACATCGCCTCCGACGAGCGCCGCCATGTGGACCCGCGCAGTTTGTCCCCGGCTGCGTATTGACGTCTGAACATTCCCCAACCCCACACATACACCCATGAACACCACCTGCGTGATCGGTGCCCGAGGCGGCTCCAAAGGCGTCGCCAACAAAAACATCCGGCCCTTGCTGGGCAAGCCGTTGATTGCCTGGACCATCGAACAAGCCCTGGCCTGCCCCGAGATTGACCGCCTTGTCATCTCCACCGACAGCCCGGCCATTGCCGAAGTGGCCCGCGCCTACGGCGCCGAAGTCCCCTTCATGCGCCCCGCTGAACTCGCCAGCGACACCGCCGGCAAATGGGAGGTCTGGCAGCACGCCCTGGCCGCGTGCGAAGCCCATTACGGCGAAACCATCGACCTGTTTGTGGATATGGATTGCACCTCGCCACTGCGTGATGTGGACGATATTTCAAAAGCCATTGCGCAGTTCCGCGCTTCCGACGTGGACGCTGTGTTTTCGGTCTGCGAAGCCCGCAAAAACCCCTACTTCAACATGCTCGAAGTGGTGGACGGCGTCCAGCGCATCTGCAAGCAGCTCCCCAAACCCATCGTGCGCCGCCAGGACGCCCCCAAGGTTTTTGAGCACGTCGCCTCCATCTACGTGCTCTCGCCCGACTACCTGCGGCGCGGCACCGGCCTGCTCTCGGGCCGTACCCACGGCTACGACATCGGCACCGCCAAAAGCCCCGATATCGACAGCGAATTCGACTTTGAACTGGTCGAATACCTGATGAAAAAGCGCCTGAGCCTTTGAGCCTTTGAGCCTTTGAGCCTTTGATTTTTCGATCGGTTAATCGGCGAATTCGCAGAGCAACCAAGCACCCCTATTTTTGAGGAACACAAGATGACACAACGTTTCGATTTGACCGGCAAAGTCGTGGTGGTCACCGGCGGCACCGGCTTGCTGGGCTCGGCCTATTGCCAGGGGCTGGCGGAGCATGGTGCCCAAGTCGTCATGGCCGACCTCGCCGCTGCCGATCCGGTGGGCAAAGCCCGGCTGGTGAAAACGCCCGATGGCCGCGAAGCCTTCGGCGTGAACTGCGACGTGGGTGTGGAGGCTGACGTGGTCAACCTGTTTGAACAGGTCATGGCCCGCTTCGGCCAAGTCAACGTGGTGCTGAACAACGCCGCCGCCACCGGCGAACACCTCATGCGCCAGGGCGCGGTGTTCACCTCGTTTGAAGACTCCACGCTGGCGGTCTGGGAATCGGCCATCCGCGTCAACCTCACAGGCGTCTATCTGGTCGCCCGCGAAGGCGGCAAAGCCATGCTCAAAAGCGGCGGTGGCAGCATGGTCAACGTCTCCAGCACCTACGGCGTGGTCGGCCCCGACCACCGCATCTACGAGGGCATGAAATTCAACTCCCTGCCCAGCTACGCCGCAGCCAAAGCCGGTGTGCATGGCCTTACCCGCTGGCTCGCCACCTACTGGGGCGACAAAGGCATTCGTGTCAACACCCTGGTGCCCGGCGGCGTGCAAAACAACCACGATCCCGAATTCGTGCGCCGCTACACCGAGCGCGTACCGCTGGGGCGCATGGCCCGGCGCGAAGACATGGTCGGCATGATGGTCTACCTCGCCTCCGACGCTTCGGCCTATTCCACCGGCCAGCAGTTTTTTGTGGATGGCGGCTGGACAGCCGTCTGACCTCAGGAGCAACCCATGAAAATCGCCCACCGCGAAATCTCCCCCAGCCAGCCCCCGCTGGTCATCGCCGAAATCGGTATCAACCACGGCGGCAGTCTCGACGTCGCCAAGGCCATGGTCAGCGCCGCGCACCGTGCGGGCTGCGAAATGGTCAAGCACCAGACCCACTTCGTCGAAGACGAAATGACCGATGAAGCCAAAGGCATTTTTCCGCCCAACGCCGATGTATCCATCTGGGAGGTCATGGCCCGCTGTGCCCTGTCCAAAGACGATGAAATCGCCCTGAAAAAACACGCCGAAGACCTTGGCCTCATCTACATTTCCACGCCGTTTTCGCGCGCCGCCGCCGACTTTTTGAACGATATCGGCGTGCCTGGCTTCAAAATTGGCTCGGGTGAAGCCAACCACGTGCCGCTCATCCGCCACATCGCCAGCTTTGGCAAGCCCGTCATTCTGAGCACCGGCATGCAGACCATCGACTCGCTGCGCCCCTCGGTGCAGGCACTGGACGATGCGGGCATCGAATACGCCCTGCTCGAATGCACGAACCTCTACCCATCGCCGCCTGAAATCGTCAGCCTGCAAGGCATCACCGAACTGCGCAACGCCTTCCCGCGCGCTGTCATCGGTTTTTCCGACCACAGCATCGGCCCCGAAATGGCCCTGTCTGCCGTGGCCCTGGGCGCCTGCATTCTGGAGCGCCATTTCACCGACACCCGCTACCGCAAAGGCCCCGACATTCCCTGCTCCATGGACCCGGCCGAATTGCGCTTTTTGATCGACCGCTCGCGCGAAATCCAGATCGCACTGAACAACCCCAAGGTGCGCACCGCGCCCGAAGAAGACGTGTACCGCTTCGCCCGGGGCTCGGTGGTGGCCGACAAAGACCTGCCCGCTGGCCATGTGGTGGCCGCGTCCGACATCTGGGCGCGCCGCCCCGGCTCGGGTGAAATCTCCGTGCAGCACTTCGACCGCCTCATCGGTGCGCGCCTCACGCGCGCCGTCCAGCGCAACCAGCAGCTGCTGTGGAGCGACCTGGACGGTGTGCAGCCCGAATAAACAATGAGCAAAAGGCTTCTCTTCGTCACCGGCACACGGGCCGACTACGGCAAGCTCGAACCGCTGGCCCATGCGGCCCAGCAAGCGGGTTTTGCTATCAGCTTCTTCATCACCGGCATGCACATGATGCGCCGCTACGGTGAAACCCGGCTGGAGGTGAAGCGTTTTCCCGAGGCTGATTTTTTTGAGCTTGTCAACCAGCGTGAAGGCGATGCGCTCGACTTCATCCTGTCCAAAACCATCCTCGGTTTCTCCGATTTCGTGCACGAGCACCGGCCCGATCTGGTCATCATCCATGGCGATCGCGTGGAGGCCCTGGCCGCAAGCATCGTCTGCGCCATGAAATACATCCCCTCGGCCCACATCGAAGGCGGCGAAGTCTCCGGCACCATCGACGAAAGCATTCGCCACTGCAACACCAAACTCTGCGCCACCCATTTCGTCAGCTCCGAAGCAGCCCGCGCCCGTGTGTTGGCGCTGGGCGAATCGCCCGACAGTGTTTACAACATTGGATCTCCCGAGCTCGATACCCACGCCCGCCCCTCGGGTGTGACCATCGAAGAAGTCAAGAAGCGTTACGCGATACCGTTCGACGAATACGGCATCGCCGTCTTCCATCCGGTGACATCGGAGGCCGACACCATCGGCGCTCAGGCCGCTTCGCTGTTCGGCCGGCTTGAGGCCAGTGGCAGGTGCTTCGTCGTCATTGCGCCCAACAACGACCCTGGGACCGAGGACATCTTTGCCGTGCTCGAAACCCTGTCCAAAGAACGCTTTAGGCTCATCCCCTCGATGCGTTTCAACTATTTCAGCGAATTGATGAAGCACGCTGCGGTGATGGTGGGCAATAGCAGCGCCGGGGTGCGCGAGGCGCCGTTTCTGGGGTTGCCGAGTCTGGATATCGGTACGCGCCAGACCAACCGAGCCCATTCACCTTCCATTCAGGCCAGCACAGCCTTTGAAATCGATGCGATTGATTGCTTTTTGGCCGAGCGTTGGGCACAACGCCTGCCCATGGACGCGTCTTTTGGTGCAGGCGACGCGGCAACGCGCTTTGCCGATATTCTCCAGAGCGCAGACTACTGGAGCCGTCCCGCGCAAAAGGTCTTTACCTCATGAGCCCAGCGTTGCGGTTGCCGGAACTGATGGTGCTGCTGATCAACCTGCCTCGCTCGACCGACCGCCGCGCGCGCATGGAGCGGCGAATGGCGGCGCTGGGGCTCGATTACGAGCTGATGCCCGCCGTCGACGGGCGCAACCGGCTTGAAGAGCTGCTGCCCAGTGTGGACGTGGCTGCCTTCGAGCGGCACGTCGGGCGCGATGTGCTGCCGGGTGAGATCGGCTGCTACCACTCGCACCTGCGGGCCTGGCGGCACTTTCTGGCTTCGGATGCGCAGGTGCTGCTGGTGCTGGAAGACGACATGGTCTTTCACGACGACTTTGCCGACGCGCTGCGCACAGCCCTGCGTGGTCGCGCGCACTGGGACATGCTCAAGCTGTCCAAGATCCGGGCCAAACAACCGGTTTGCCAAGGCCTGCTGGGTCCCTATCGACTGAACGCCTATATCGGCGCTGCCACCGGCTTCGGTGCCTATCTGGTACAGCGTGAAACGGCGCAGCGCCTGCTGCCACGGCTGCTGCCGATTCGCGCACCAATCGACCGAGAACTGGAACAGGTGCAGCGCCACGACATCAGGCACTTTGGCCTGGAGCCCTTTCCCAGCCACCCGCAGGATGAAGGGCAGAGCACCATCACGGGCTCAAACTTTGGCGCCGTCAAGCGCTACTCCCTGAGCCGGCGCTGGACCAAATACGCCGAACAAACAACCCACCTTATGGCGCGTGTCGCCTATCTGGCCCGAAAAGGCCGGCTCCAGCCCCGCCACGCAGCCCTGCCACTGGAATGAACCACATGAAACCACCGCGCGTCGTGCTCTGCATGAAGTGGGGCACGTTGTACCCCGCCGAATACGTCAATGTGTTGCATCAGGCCTGCCGGAGGGCTATCACTGGAAACTTCCGTTTCGTCTGTCTGACCAACGAGGCTGATGGCATCGAAACGGGTGTGGAAGTGTTCCCAATCCCCGACATCGGTCTGGACGAATGGCACTACTACAACGGGGCCTGGCCCAAGCTGGCGGTTTTCCTGTCCGATCTGTACGGTCTGACGGGCCGCGCCTTGTTCATTGACCTAGATACCGTGCTGCTGGGTAAGATTGATGCGTTCTTCGAGGCCCAGGGTCCGTTGGTGGCTATCGACTCCCGGCCCTGGCGACACAAGACTGGCGCTCCCCGCACCATGTCATCCATCTTCGCGTTCGACCTCGGTTCGCTGGGCTTCGTGGTCGACCGTATCAAGGCCGAGCGCGATGCCATGGTGGCCACCTACAAGATCGAACAAGACTACCTGCATGGCGTGGTTCCCGGCATCGCCTACTGGCCGCAAGACTGGATCGTCAGCTTCAAGTACCACGTGCGCCAGCCCCTGTTGATCGACCGCTTCCGCAAGCCGCAGCGCCCCGCTGAACTGGCCCGGGTGCTGGTGTTCCACGGCAAGCCACGCCCGGTGGATCTGGTGCGCCCGCCACCGGGCAACTGGGACCGTTTTCCTCACCACGGCTCGGGTGCCGTGGACTGGATGCAGTCCTACTGGAAAGACAACGGCGGGCAGGTATGAAACTGGTTCTTTCTCTCACGGCCATTCCGCCGCGCTTCCCCTATCTGGGTGAAACCCTTCGCTCGCTGCTCGCCCAGAGCGCGTCGGTCCATGCGGTCAACCTGTACTTGCCCAGAAAGTACCGCCGGTTCGAGTTCGACCCGGCCCAGCTGCCCACTGTGCCAGCCGGGGTGAACATCTGTCTGGTCGATACGGACTACGGGCCTGCGACCAAGGCATTGCCCGCTGTGGAGCAGTACAAAAGTCAGGATGTTGCCATCCTGTTTTGCGATGACGACAAGGTGTACGACCCCAGCTGGGCACAACGCTTTCTGGACGCGAGCCGTGCGCATCCGGATTGCTGCATCGTGGAAGAAGGCGGCGATGTGGCGGATTACTCGTCGCATAGCTTCCGGGGCGAGTGCCAGCCGCGCTCTTCCCGGCGTCCCAAGGACTGGGCGTACCGGCTGCGGCGCGCGCTTTCGCTGGGCACCTGGAAGCCCCGCAAGAATGTGGGCAGTGGCTATGTCGACATGCTTGAAGGATGGGGTGGTGTGCTGGTGAAGCCCCGGTTCTTCACCGATGCCGCCTTCGACATTCCAGAGATCCTGTGGATGGTGGACGACATCTGGCTCTCGGGTCAGCTCGCCCTGAACGGTGTTCCGATCTGGCTCAACGGCGAAGGACATCACCGCGCCCAGGGTAACACCAACGAGGTGAAAGAAGCATCACTGCGTAAGCTGGTGCACGAAGGGCATGGCCGCGTGGCAGCCAACCAGGCCTGTGTGGATTACTTCAGGGACACACACCACATCTGGGGCGGCTGATGCGCTGCTGCACCATCGTCATTCCCACCCACAACCGGGATACGCTGCTGGAGCGCGCAGTGCGCTCGGCCCTGACCGCTTGCCCGGTAGACGGCGAGGTGCTGGTGGTCGATGACAAGTCCGACATACCGGCTGCACAGGTTATCCGACGACTGGACGATCCTCGACTGAGGGTGACGGTCAATCCCGGCCCTTCAGGGGCTTCCAGTGCTCGAAACTGGGGTGTGTTACAAGCGGCGGGTGAGATCGTCTTCTTTCTGGACGATGATGATGAAATGCTTGCAGACTATTGCACCCGGGTGCTTCAGACGGTGCTGAGATCCAGTGCTGCGGTATGGGGCTTTGCCAGCACCGTAGAACGTTCGGGATCCGATATTTGCATGGATCGTTCTCGGCAGCGACGCCGTCTCCGGCGGGGTATTGTTCCAGAGACCAGCCCGCTGAAGGACCGTATCGCGGCCGTCAGCGATGGCCTCTGGATTCGACGCGATACCTTTGTGCAGCTCGGTGGCTTCACGGTGGAGCAAGTTATCGATGAAGACACCGACCTTTGCCTACAACTTATCGCCTGTGGGCAACAGCCATGGTACGAAGTCGAGCCCGGTACCATCGTCTACCGGGGATATGTGCCGACCAGTGAGAAGGCTGCACAACTCACGGTCTCGACAGCGTCCTTGATTGGATTGGAATGCTACCGGCGCACGCACGACCGAAATGCCAACAGCTTTCCAGCTTATAGCCGGGAGCGCTGGTTCCTGTGCACCCGTTTCCTGCGGCGGGCGGCCAAACAGGGCCAGCGTGAGAGGGCTTGGATCTTTGTCAGAGGCCTGTCACCGACACCGTTGCGGTACGCGGCGGCGGTTTTTCTGGCAATCAAGGTGTTGGCTCGCGGTGCCTATTGACCGGCTGCGTCCTCCTTCCGGATCGCGGATGTCATGTCGGTAGATTTTCTCAGGCGACCGTCTCTTCCGTACATATTGGTCCTGAAGCCAGCAGGCCCAGTACCGGTATGAAGAAATAGGCCTGTGCACGGATCAGTAGGCCGCTGTCCGACAGACAGGTTAAGCCCAGGATGACAACATAGACAGGCAACAACGGGTTGCGATCAGGCATCTGCAGCCATGCCACCAGCACACTGGCGAGCAACGCGCAAAAGGCCAGTACACCCAGCAAACCGGTCTCGACGCCGAACAGCAGGAACTGGTTGTGTGGCTGGGCGCAACCGATGCTGCACATATGTTCGTCCGCAAAGGCTTTTTCCACTAACGGGGTGTATGATCCCGCGCCGTGACCCAAGAGGGGTTTTTCCCGGATCAGGCCAAGGGAGATGTTCCACATCTGCAGGCGTGCACCCACCGAGGAATAGTCGTTCTTGAATTGGAACTGGGTCACCTCCTCGTAGGCTTGCTGGAACCTGCTCTGCAGACTGCTTGACGAAAGACCCAGTAACAGTGCCACCAGCACGAAGCCTCCGAGGGAAGGGAGCACCCACCTTCGCGGCACAGACACCATCAACAGCGTCAGCAGAGCCACCATCAGTGCCACCTGTCCGGTGCGTGCGATGCTGAGGTGGGTGATGCTGAGTGCCGCAAGCGTCGATAGAGCTATCCATAACACGCGGTATCCTGTCAATTGGCTGCGACGTGCGCGGTGGAGGCAGAATGCAGCGAAGAAGGCCATCACCACCGTCTGCGCGATGTGGTGTTGAAATACACCGGTGTCGCCATTTAGATCAGTCTGGTAAGTGCGCGTCCAAGGCATGTCGAACCAGATGTCTGCGTAGGCGTGGGCCAGCGTGACGATCATGCCCGCCGCAAAACCATTCCAGCAGCGATACCGCCATTGTGGTGTGTCTATCAGCGACACGATGATCGGAATGAACAGCAATTTACTGTAGGCTTGGACGCTGATCAGCATCCGCTGCAAATCGGCTTCGCTGTAGAGAGTGCTGATTGCGATGATCAAAAACAGTCCGATAGAGGCCGCTGTCACAGGGCTTCGCCGCATAAGGCTCAGTTTGTGGGGAAAGTCGCCCGACAGCAGCCAGCCTGCGATCATCAAAGTGGAAGATATATTGAATAGCGCCTTCGAAAATGAGATGGAAAACAAGAGTCCAATCACACCCCATCGTGCCAAGGTCAGCATTCGGTCTTGAAACGAGTTCATGTTGTGTGCGATGTACTCCATGGGACCGCAGCGGGGAGATTGGAAAACATTTTCCATGAGGCCGCTCTATTGGCCCACTGGACATCAGTACTTTGTTGTGAGTCGGGGAGAGGCGCCTGCTAGGAAGCGCTGAGCGCAGGTACTCACATATGCGCCGTTGCACCCCAGCAATGTGATGCCCGTTGGCCTTACTTCTGAAGCAACCCATTCACCACCAACAAATCCTGCGCCGCCAGCTGCCCACTGGCCTGCTTCAACCGCAGGCCACCCAGCAACACGTTGTAGCGCGCCACGGCCAGATCGCGTTTGGTCTGGAACAGCTGGCTTTGGGCGTTGAGTACGTCGATGTTGATGCGCACACCCACCTGGTAACCCAATTTGTTCGCGTCCAGGGCGCTTTGGCTGGATGCTTCGGCGGCTTCCAGGGCTTTCACCTGGCCTTGGCCTGAGAGCACGCCGAAGTAGGCAGCGCGGGTGGCCTGGCTCACGCCACGCTGGGCGGCTTGCAGGTCGGTGCGGGCTTTGTCTTCCAGCGCCAGGGTTTCCTTGATGCGGTTTTGCACCGCGCCGCCGGTGTACAGCGGCATGTTGAACTGCAGGCCCACGCTGGCGGTGTTGGTTCGCACGTTGTTCGGGAATCCAGTGGTGGGCGCCCGTGCAATCTGGTATTGGCCCACCAGGTCCAGCGTGGGCTGGTGGCCGGTTTCGGCTTTGCGGGTTTCCAGCTGCGCCATTTCAAGGCCTTTGGTGGCTTGCAGCACGGCGGGGTGGCGGGTTTCGGCCTGGGCCACCCAGGCTTGCGGGTCGGCGGGTGTCAGGGCGGGCAGCGCCACGGGAGCCGCCAGGGGCTTGGGCGCCACGCCGGCCTTGCCCACCAGTTGGTCGAGCGCCAGTTTCTTGACGCGCAAGTCGTTTTCAGCAGCAATTTCTTGCGCCAGCACCAGGTCAAACCGGGCCTGCGCTTCGCGCGAGTCGGTCACGGTGGTGGTGCCCACCTCAAAGTTGCGTTTGGCCGCGGCCAGTTGCTCCGATACAGCCGTTTTTTGCGCCTTGACGAAGGTGAGCGTGTCTTCGGCGGCCAGCACGTCAAAGTAGGCCTGCGTGGTGCGCACGATCAGGTCTTGTTCGGCGGTGTCCAGTTGGGCTTTGGCGACGTCGATGCTGAGCTGCGCCTGGTCGTTGACCAACTGGTTGGCGGGACGGTAGAGCGGGTGGCTGGCCGATAGCGCCACGCTTTGGCTGTTGCTGGTGCCTTCCAGGGCGGCGGCCGAGCTGTCGCGGCGGGCCCAGTTGGCGGCGGCAGCCAGGCCCGCCTGCGGCAGCAAGCCAGCGCGGGCTTGGGCGGCTTTGGCTTGGCTGGCATCAAACTGGGAGAGCGCCGACAGGTAGGTGGCGTCAAAGCCCCGTGCCGCTTCGTAGAGTTCCACCAGGCTTTGGGCCTGCGCACCGCTGGCGCCGCCCAGCGCCAACAAAGCGCCGATGGCCAAGCGGCTGAGCGCCAAGGGGCGCTGGGTGTGGGACGGGCGGTTGGAATGGGCGTTCATGGAATTTCCTTTGAGACGGAGCGGTGGGGCAGCAAGGCGCGGTGGGCTCAGTAGACCGGAACCGTGGGGTCGAGTTCGTGAGACCAGGCGTGGATGCCGCCGTGGATGTTGACGATGTGGGCGAAGCCCTGGTTTGTCAGAAAGTGGGCCACCTGCGCGCTGCGGGCGCCATGGTGGCACAGGCAGGCAATCGGCTGGTTGCGGTCCAGCTCCAGGTAGCGGGCGGGCACGCTGCGCATGGGCATGTGCAGCAGCTGGAAACCATTGGCCTTGACCGATGCGGTTTGCAGTTCCCAGGGCTCGCGCACGTCCAGCACAACGGGCAAGGCGCCTGGTGGCGTCTGGGTCTCGGCGGCTTTCAGCCAGTCCTGGAGTTGGGCGGGGTGGATCGAGATCATGGCGTGCAACTCAGAACTGAAAGCGCGAGGGTTCGGGGAAGTTCTGCAGCCGAGGCGCCACGGTGTCCCAGGGCTGAGCGGTCTGGAACGATGCGTCGCCCACGCGGGTGACCACCGTGGCGCGCATCACGGGTTCTTGGCCCACGATGGCGACCAGCCGGCCACCGGGCGCCAGCAGGGCCAGCAGCGCTGGCGGGACCTCGGCCACCGAGCCGCTGAGCACGATGGCGTCAAAAGGGCCTTCGGCGGTGCAGGCCGCAAACTGGTTGGCGGCGGCATCGGCGGTGCGCACGTCGGCGTTGGTGATGCCGGCATTTTGCAGGTTCTCCCGGGCGTTGCGGGCCAGGTTGGGATCGATTTCAATCGACACCACGCGTTGCGCCAGGCTGGCCAGCAGTGCGGCCATGTAGCCGCTGCCGGTGCCCACTTCCAGCACCTTGTCGGTCGGTTTGAGCTGCAGGTCTTGCAGCTGACGGGCTTCCACCTTGGGCGCCAGCAGGCACTGGCCTTCCACGGCCGGGTGGGTCAGGGGCAGTTCCATGTCGGCAAAAGCGAGCGCCTGGTGCGCTGCGGGCACAAATGCCTCGCGGTGCACGCGGCTCAGCAGCTCCAGCACGTTGGCGTCCAACACTTCCCACGGCCGGATTTGCTGTTCGATCATGTTGAATCGGGCTTGGTCGAGGCTCATGGGCTTGGCGGTGGTGGCGGTCTGAGAGGTCATGTTTGATACTCCGGTGGGTATGTTAGCCGATGTTGGTTCATTTTACTGAGCGCTGGCCGGTGCGACCCTGACATCGGTGCTGGCAAGGGCTGCGGCTGGCCCGCCAAACTTGCGGCGCAGCCACTGCGCCAGGTCGTCCATGTAGCAGTACACCACGGGGACCACCACCAGCGTGAGCAGCGACGAGGTGATGACGCCGCCAATGACCGCTTGCCCCATGGGTGCGCGCTGTTCGGAACCTTCGGTGAGCGCAAACGCCAGCGGCACCATGCCAAACACCATGGCCAGCGTGGTCATGAGAATCGGGCGCAGCCGCACCTGGGCCGCCAGCAGCAAGGCGCTTTCGCGGTCCAGCGGCGCAGCGCCATCCAGCCCGTGGCGGGCGCGTATGGCAAAGTCCACCAGCAAAATGGCATTTTTGGTCACCAAGCCCATCAGAAGCACGATGCCGATGACCGAGAACATGCTCATGGTGGAACCGAACAGCAGCAGCGTGACCACCACGCCAATGAGCGTGAGCGGCAGCGAGGTCATGAGTGCCAGCGGCTGCAAGAAGCTCTGGAACTGGCTGGCCAGGATCATGTAGATGAAGATAACGGCCAGCGCGAGCGCCGACACCGCGTAGCCAAACGATTCCTGCATGTTTTTCGTGGAGCCGCCGAACTCGTAGCGGTAGCCGGGCGGGAAGGGTGTGCTGTCGAGCACGCGCCGGATGTCGGCCGACACATCGCCCGCCGAGCGGCCGTACACGTTGGCATTGATCGCCACTTCGCGGTTCAGGTTGCGCCGGTTGATCTGGTTGGGCCCGGTCGATTCGACCACCTGTGCCACCTGGCCCAGGCGCACCACGCGGGCGGCGCCGTCGGCGCCGGTGCCCACCACAAAGGGCAGTTGCTCCAGGTCGCTGGTGCGTTGGCGCAGTTCGGGCGCCAGGCGCACGTTCACGTCGTAGCTCTCGCCGTCCACCGCGCGCCAGTTGCCCACGGTTTGCCCGGCCACCAGGGTGCGCAGGCTGCTGGCCACAGCCGCCGCGCTCAGCCCGGCGTCGGAAGCGATTTCGCGCCGCATCACCACGTCCACCGTGGGTTTGTCGGGTTTCACGCTGGCGTCCAGGTCCACCAGACCCACGATGGGGCGGATGCGCTCCATCACCTGGGCGGTCAGGCGTTCCAGCTCGGCCAGGTCGTCGCCCTGCAGCGAAAACTCCACCTGTTTGTTGCCGCCCACCGGGTCGAGCAGGCCGGCATGCGTCACGGTGATGCCGGGCACGCTGCGCAAGCGTTCGCGCAGTTTGGCCGACATGGCGTCGGCGCTCAGCGTGCGGTCTTTGCGGTCCACCAGGCGCACATACACGCTCGCGTACATGGTGCCCACCGCGTTGCCGGTGTTCAGCGTGGCCAGGGTGTATTTCACTTCCGGGAACTCGCGCAGCACCGCTTCCACCTGCCGGGTTTTGGCTTCGGTAGCGGCCAGCGACGAGCCCACCGGGGTATGGAAGCTCAGCGAGGTTTCAGAAAAGTCGGCTTTGGGTACGAATTCGGTACCCAACAGCGGCACCATGAAAATGCTGCCCACAAATGTGGCCAGCGCCAGGCCCAGTGTGGCGAGCTTGTGTGCGAGCGACCAGCGCAACGCGCCCTGGTAAGACGCGGTCATGCTGTCCTGCAGGCGGTCAAACCAGCCGGTGACGCGGCCAATGGTTTTGTCGTAAAGGGTGCGTGGGGCTTCGTGTTTCCCGTGTTTTTCAATTTCCGGGTCGTGCCACACGCTGGAGAGCATGGGGTCGAGCGTGAAGCTGACGAACATGGAAATGAGCACGGCGGCCACCATGGTGATGCCGAATTCGTGGAAAAACTTGCCGATGATGCCGCCCATGAAACCGATGGGCAGAAACACCGCCACGATGGACAGCGTGGTGGCCAGCACCGCCAGCCCAATCTCTTGCGTGCCGTCCATCGCTGCGTTGAAGGGCGTTTTGCCCATCTGCACATGGCGCACGATGTTCTCGCGCACCACGATGGCATCGTCGATCAGCAAACCCACCGACAGCGTGAGCGCCATCAGCGTGATCATGTTGATGGTGAAGCCAAACAGGTTCATGAAAAAGAAGGTGCCGATGAGCGCAATGGGCAGCGTCAGGCCGGTGATGACGGTGGAGCGCCACGAGTTCAGAAACAAAAACACGATCAGCACCGTGAGCAGTGCGCCTTCAATCAGCGTGCGGCGCACGTTGTCCACCGACACGCGAATCGGCCGAGAGCCGTCGGTGATCTGCTCCAGCCGCATGCCGGGTGGTACCTCGGCCTGCAGCGCTTGCACCGCCGCCTTCAGGCCGTCGGTGACGGCGATGGTGTTTTCGTCTTGTGCTTTTTGTACCTGCAGCAGCAGCGTGCGCTGGCCGTTGTACAGCGCCAGGCTTTCCACCTCTTCGGTGCTGTCACTCACCCGCGCCACCTGCGACAAATAGACGGGCGAGCCGCCGCGCCGGGCCACGATGATGGATTCAAAGTCCTTCGGGTTTTTCAGGCGGGACAGCACCTGCACCACGCGCTCGCGCTCAGCGGTTTTGAGCGTGCCCACCGGCAGGTCCTGGTTTTCGTTGCGCACGGCGCTGGTGATCTGCTCGGCCGTGATGCCCAGTGCCTCCATGGCCTTGGGGTTCAGGTCGATGTTGACCGCACGCTGCGTGCCGCCCACGAGCGTGACCGAGCCCACACCGCGCACGTTTTCCAGTCGCTTTTTCAGGGTTTGTTCGGCCCAGGTGGTGACCTCGACCGCCGAGGGTTTGTTGCCGTCCGTACCCTCAGGAATGACCGCCAGCGACCAGATGGAGCGCGCCGCCGGGTCAAAGCGCAGCACGCGCGGCTCTTTCACCTCGGTGCGCAGGGTGGGCCGCAGAATCGCGATCTTCTCGCGCACGTCTTCTGCCGCCTTGCGGCCGTCCACCGTCAGCTGAAATTCAATGATGACGACCGATTGGCCCTCGTAGCTGCGCGAGCTCAAGGTGTTCACGCCCGCGATGGCGTTCACCGCTTCTTCGACCTTTTTGGTCAGTTCCGACTCGACAATCTCGGGCGACGCACCGGGGTATTCGGTGGTCACCACCACCACCGGAAAGTCGATGTTGGGGAACTGGTCGATCTGCAGCCGCTGGAATGAAAACAGTCCCAGCACCACAAAGGCGACCATCACCATCGTGGCAAACACCGGGTTGCGCAACGAGACTTGGGTGAACCACATGGTGCGGTGCTCAGTGGGTGGTGGTGGCGGGGGCGGGGGCGGGGGCGGGGTTGGCGCTGGGTGCTGTGCTGTGGGGCTCAGCGGCTGGCAGGCGCACCGCCGTGCCTTCGCGTATCAGCCCAGCCTGCGCCCGCAGCAGCTGGGTACCGGCGGGTATACCCTCCAGCGCCACCATGGGTTCGCCGTCCAGCAGACCGCGCGCGCCGGGCACCACGGTTTGGTGTTGCACACGGCCATCGCGCAGCAGCTGCACGTAGGGCTGCGGTTTGTCGTTGCGCACCGCCGAGAGCGGCACCGCCAGCGCTTTCACCTGCCCGGTCACGATGTGCCCCTGGGCAAACAGCCCCTGGCGCATGCCCGTACCCGCCGGCACCCGCAGGTACACCAGCACGCTGCGGCTGCCCGCTTGCACGCTGGGGTTGATGCGCGCCACGGTGGCCTGCACCGGTTGCGCCAGGCCCTCCACCGCCAGGCTCACCTGCTGGCCGGGCAGCACAGCCACCGCGTCCGTGGGGGCCAGCGCGGCTTCCAGCTCAAAGCCCGCCAGGTCCACCACCTCCAGCAGGCGGGCGTCCAGCGCCACCCGCTCGCCGTTTTGCACCAGCCGGGCCGACACCTGGCCGTTCAGGGGCGAGCGCAGGGTGGTGTCGGCCAGCGTTTTGCGGGCGATGTCGCGTGCGGCCAGCGCTGCCTGGTGGTTCGCCTCGGCGGCGGCCAGGTTGGCGCTGGCGGTTTCCAGCGCCGTGGCCGAAATGAAGCCCTGGCGCACCAGGGCCTGGTTGTTCTCCAGCGTGCGCCGGGCAATGCTCACCTGTGCCAGGGCCGCCTCGGCTTGTTGGCTGGCCTGGCGCAGCCGGGCTTGCGCCTCGGTGCTGTCGATGCGCGCCACCACTTCGCCGGCCCGCACCGTGTCGCCTTCGCGCTTGCCAAGGCCTTGCACCTCGCCGGCCACGCGGGCCTTGATAACCGCTGTTTGCAAGGCCTTGAGCGAGCCCGAAATGCCCACGGTTTGCGTCAGCGTCAGCGGCAGCACCGCCACCACGTCTTGTGCCGTCAGCGCGTACACCGGGGCCTGCTGCAGGGCGGTGGCGGCCTGGTTGGCGGCTTCGCGTTGTGCGGTGCGTTTGTTCAGGGCGCGCACCAAGCCCAGCGCAATGGCCAGTACCAGCAAAGCCAGCAACAACCATTGAATCCAGGGGCGACGTGGGGTGTTCATGGGTGCAATAAAAAGTTAAGGATTTGGACGGTGGTTTGGTCGTGGTGGGCGAGCGCTCGGTCTCAACCAGAGGCCAGCATGCCACCGAGCAGCAGGCTGACCTGGCTGTCGATAAAACTCACGGGGTCGATCTGCTGCGACGCTGGGCAGCACGGTGCCATGGAATGTTTCCACATCAGCAGAAAAATCATGGGGGCGATCAGGCTGTACACCGCGTATTCCAGCTGCAGCGGTCGAAATTCGCCGCTGTCCATGCCGCGTTGCAGCACCCGGCGCAGCAGGTTGTAGCCGGGGCCCACCACCTCTTGTTGGTAAAAAGCGGCAATCTCAGGAAACATGCCCGCTTCGCTCATCACCAGCTTGGTGATGCCCGAGGCCGCCGTCATGCCGATGCGCTCCCACCAGCTGTGCATGCAATAGCGCACCAACTCGGCATTGCTGCCGTCAAAGCGGTCCAGTTCTTCGTTCCATTCGGTGAAACGCCCGGCAATGGTCTCGCGCACCACCGCCTTGAACAGCTCTTCTTTGCTGGGGAAGTACAGAAACAGCGTGCCTTTGGAGACACCCGCCCGCGCGGCGACTTCTTCAACCCGCGTGGCTGCAAACCCTTTTTCAACAAACAAGGCCAGCGCGGCATCCACCAGCTCCCCGGGACGTGCTTCCTTGCGGCGCGCACGGCGATGCGGCGGCGCGGCATCGGTGGCAGCGTCGTCCAAGGGATCGTTGTCGGGAGCAGAGGACACAGGTGGGTGAATTTTAATGACCGGTGGGTTATTAATATACCCCATACCGCTCAGCGGTCCGACCGCCTTTTGAGGCGTTCAACCCAGCTTGATCCCCACATGCCCGATGCGCTTGCCTTTCATGTCGCGCACGCTGATCTCTGCCGTGCCCAGCAGCACGCTGTCGCCTGGCACCGGCGGGCGGTTCAGCTCGGCTTGCAGCCAGTCGCCTATGGCCTGGGTTGGCTCGTTGGGCACAGGCAGTCCATAAAAACCGCAAATGTCTTCCATGGGTGTGCTGGCGTCCATGACAAAGTCGCCCAGCACCAGCCGGGAGTGCGCGGTGTCGTCGGGGTCTGGGATCGTCACGCCCAGTCGGTTGGCGCTCCAGGCGATGGTGGAGCCCTGCAGCAGCAGCGACGTGATCACCACCACAAACGCCACATTGAAGAAAGTCTGCGCCCCCGGCAAGCCTGCCATGACCGGAAACACCGCCAGCACAATCGGCACCGCACCGCGCAGTCCCACCCACGAAATGAAGGTGATCTCACGCGGTTTGAAGTGCAGCGGCGCCAGACACAGCCACACCGACAGGGGCCGTGCCACCAGCATCAGCACCAGCGAGACGCCCAGCGCGGGCCACAGCGTGCGCAGCAGGTCAGAGGGTGTCACCAGCAGCCCGAGCAGCAAGAACATACCGGCCTGGGACAGCCAGGCGTAGCCATCCATGGCCGACAGCGAGGTCCGCACTTGTCGGCGCGCCCGGTTGCCTACCACCACGCCCATGATGTAGACCGCCAAAAAACCCGAGCCACCAAACCAGGTGGTGAACGCAAACACCGCCAGACCGCCCGATACCACCAGCAGCGCCCGAATACCACCGCCACCGTCTTCCCCCCGGCCGAGCCGCTTGAGCAGTTCGGCCAGTGCCCAGCCGCAACCGAGCCCCAGCACGGTGCCCCAGCCAAACTGCTGCAGCAGCGACAGCAACACATTCCAGGCACTTAACGCTCCCGCACCGCCGCTGGCCACAGCCAAGGCAATGCCAATAAAAGTCAGCGTCAGGTACACCGCCATCGGGTCGTTCATGCCCGACTCAATCTCCAGCGTGGCCGCCACCCGCTCGTTCAGGTGCACGCCCGACGACTTGAGCAGCGAAAACACCGCCGCCGCATCGGTTGACCCCACGATCGCGCCCACCAGCAAGGCCAGTGGCCAAGACAAATCCAGCAACCAGTACGCCGCCGCACCCGTGATGGCGGTGCACAGCACCACGCCCACCGTGGCCAGCAGCAGCGAAGGCCGCAAACCGGTGCGAAACGTGCTCAAGTTGGTGCGCAAGCCACCGTCCAGCAAGATCACCGCCAGCGCCACGTTGCCCACCCAGAAACTCAGCCGAAAGTCGTTGAACACCAGGCCGCCAGGCCCGTCCACGCCAGCCAGCGTGCCCACCACCAGAAACACCAGCAGAAAAGAAAAACCGATGCGCGCTGAAAACACCCCCGCCAGCACGCTGATGAAGACGAGCGCAGCAGCAGCCAGCAGGGGCAGGGTGAGGAAATCGAGGGAAAGAGCCATGCGTGGAAACTAACAGAAAGCGTGCCAACAAAAGTGACAATGCGCCACCGCGCCCGCTTGTGGGGCCGGATATTGCTGTGTGGCAAACGTCGGTTGGCGTACCGACGCGTCCACCCTGTGGCGCTGCCACCGCGGGTATGGGCTTGGTGCCGTCCACCCCGCCTGAAGGCACTGCGTCAGGTCTGTTGGGGTGGCGGACCCGGCTGTACGGTCGCTCCAGCGGGGACCGGGCCGCACCAGGGCTGAAAATCCCGTACGGCCCTTGCGTATCGCGCCCGCTCAAGCGAAGAAACTATGCCAAATGCCGTCGGCTTCCGTGAATGGCTGTGGTGAAGGCTTGTTGCACGAACAACTTCACCGCAGCTTCACAGTAGATCGGATGGTGTCCCTGATTCCAAACCACCAAGACACTGAGCGGTGCGCTTTGTCCCCACCCGCAAGGATGGGGCGTTTACATCGTGTCGATGAAGCTGCGCAGCTTGTCTGAGCGGCTCGGGTGCTTGAGCTTGCGCACCGCCTTCGACTCGATCTGACGGATGCGCTCGCGTGTCACGTCGAACTGCTTGCCCACTTCTTCCAGCGTGTGGTCGGTCGACATCTCGATGCCAAAACGCATGCGCAACACCTTGGCTTCGCGCGGCGTCAGACTGTCCAGAATTTCCTTGACCACCTCGCGCAGACCGGCCTGCATGGCGGCCTCGATGGGCGCGGTGTTGGCCTGGTCTTCGATGAAATCGCCCAGGTGCGAATCGTCGTCGTCGCCGATGGGGGTTTCCATCGAGATCGGCTCTTTCGCGATCTTCATGATCTTGCGGATCTTGTCTTCCGGCATTTCCATCTTCAGTGCCAGCGTGGCCGGATCGGGCTCGATGCCGGTTTCCTGCAGGATCTGGCGGCTGATGCGGTTCATCTTGTTGATGGTTTCGATCATGTGCACCGGGATGCGGATGGTGCGCGCTTGGTCGGCGATCGAGCGCGTGATGGCCTGCCGTATCCACCACGTGGCGTAGGTGGAAAA
>NZ_JAUSOO010000028.1 GCF_030656115.1 Hydrogenophaga sp. | reverse complement strand
GTCCATCGGCTCATGATTTGCGCTCCACGCTTCCTTCCCACACTCGGTCGCCCTCATGCGGTTGCGCTTCGCTTCGCTCGTCTTGGTCAACTTGCGGCGGGACTTGCACCCGCAGGAGTGCGCCCATGCTGGGCGCACATCTAAAAAAACCGCCGGCCGTGGGGCTCGCCCGAGTGAGCTGCCCAGGGGTGCGCCACGTCGTGTCCACAAAAGCCTGGGTTCATCGAGACCTCCAGCGGGGCAATAAGCCGGCAATTGCGGTTTTTAGCCTCCCAAGGGATTGCGTCTTAACAGGTTGTGCGCAGACTTCCGTGCTGTCGGAATCGATTTCCAACGGTTACGAGACTTTTCTCAGCGGCCCAAGAGCATTGGTTCTGCTTGTTTGATCCCTTCTCTGGCGGCTCAGGTTGAGACCCCACCGAATCGAGCACCCAAACCCAAAACCGAACTGCAGCCACGTCATGGGCTGTTTGCGCTGGGTGGGACCGATAAACAACACCCTGAAACCCAGAGTCCAGGGGGCTCGGACGCTCCGCATTCAGCCGATCTGAGCGGCTTTTTTCCAGGCGGCTTGTGCGGCGGTTTCGTCACCCCGCTCTTGTGCCAGCTCGGCGAGTGCACACCATGTTTGGCGCAGCAAAACAGGTTCTTGGAGGCTGTGGCTGGCCTGGCCCAGCAACTGGGTGGCTTTGCCCCACAACTGGCGCTGCATACAGGCCTGGCCGGACAAATATTGCAGGTAAGAGTTGTTGGGCAGCTGTTGCTGTGTCTGCTCCAACCGAGCCAGCCAACCGGCATCCAGTTCGGGCAAACCTGGCTCCAGCGCCTGCACACATTGGCGTTGGTGTACGGGGTCCAGGGCACCGAACGTCTGCCACAGTGGCTCCAGCCAGCGGCAAGCCAACGCTGCCGCGGCCACACGATCGGCATCGTCGGCACCACCGAAAGCGCCACCCGGTGCCACCAGTTCGTTGGCACGTTGTGCTGCAGCCAATGCCAACTCGGGCATAACGCGCTCGGTGCCGTCCAGCTTGTGCCAGACCGCTTGCAACTGCTGGAGATCGTGCGCCTGCGCCAAAGCATCCAAGGCCAGTCCTCTCACAATGCTGCCTGCAACCGATGGCGTAAAGGCGCGGTGTTTGGCCAGCAAGCGAGCGGTTTCCAGGGCTTCAGCGGTGGCGCCACTCAACCGCGCAATGCGCAGCTTCAAACGCAAAGTCTGAATGCGGCGGGCTGCGCCCTGTGGCAATTCGGCCAACCGACTACGGGCCGCTTGGATGTTGCGATCTTCCACCGCCCAGCGCACGGCACGCAACAAAGCGCCCTCGTGCGCTTCGGGTGCGCCTTTGGCCAACTGAGTGGCCAACGCCGCCTGCAGATGCTGGTCGCGTCGCTCGCGGTTTTGCAGCGCCTGGGCGCTTTCCGCCACCAAGAGATGGGCCAGCAACTGGAGCTGATCGCGGCGCGGCCACTGCGCCAAAGACGAAGAATCCAGTTGGTCCAGCGCTTTTTGGGCAGCCGATTGGGCCCGTACAAAACGGCCCGACAACTGGTGCGACAACGCATCCACCACGGCCCCCACGACAGCACGCTCCACCTGCAGCGCACGCCATCGCTGGGCCTGGGCCGGCAGCTCTCGCAAGGCAGCAATGGCTCGCAAGGCCAGGTGCAGCAGCACAAACGCGGCGATCAGCGCGAACACCACAAAGTTGAAGGAGACGTCGAACCGGTAAGGTGGCCAAAACAGGGTCAGCGTGGCTGGGTTGTGCCCCACCAGCAGCGCCAGTGCCACTGCCAGCGTCGCCAAGCCCAGCAACCAGAACACGCTGCGCATGGCGCCACGCTGCACATGGCGCATCAGCGACCTCCCGCCGCCACCGCCAGCGCGGCCAGGGTTTCGTCGGGCCTTGGCAGGTTGTTGTCCACCAAGTCTTTGCGCAGGCCCGCCAGCACCCGCCGTGCACCGCTCACAGCGGGAGACGCGGTGTCAAAGTAACGGTCCAGAGCGACCTCCACCGCCGCCACATCGGCCTGACTGGAAACCATGTGGCGTGCCAGCAGACCCAGACGGGCATTGAGCAGTTTGAGCTTGAGGTTTTCGCGCAGGAAAAAGGCCTGCTCGGGCGCCAGCAAGGCCGCCTCGGGGCGATCAATGCGGCTAACCCGCACCAATTCGCGCCCGCTGCGGGTCACGTCGGCCCAAATTCGGCTCCACAAACCCTGCCAACCGACAGACACACGGTTCCAGCCTTGGCTCAACCCACTGTCGGCGGGTGCAGTCGCTACAGCCTGCGAATCGGCGTCACTGCCAGACAAACGGGAAGACGCGCTGCCGACGCTGGGCGCTGGCTCCAGCAGGTGGCTGGCTTTTGTCCCCTCGCCACCCGCAGCCGCCCCAGCGGGCTTGGCGCCGGCCGGTGTTTTGAAGGTTTCGCTGCTTGTACGGCCCGGCCCTACAGCATTGAGCACCGGCCACTCGTCCACTTGGCGAGCAAGTTCATCCAGCCGCAGGGCCAAGGCCGGAATGTCGGCCAACGAGGCCGATTGAATGCGCTCAATATCGCGCGCAATGGCACGCTGAACGGGGTTCAGCCGGGGCTGTGCAGCACGCGCAATGCGCTGGTCGGCTGCCTGCAAGGCCGACACCAGCGGTTGTGCACTGCCCGTGAGTTGGGCCTGCTGCAAGGCCAGTCGCAAAGCGGCCTCCAAGTCTTGCACCAAGTTGTCGTCGCGGGAACGGGACAACGTGAGCATCAACTCTTCAAGCTGGCTGCGTTGCAGACTCACTTCCGAGAGCCGCACCTCGGCCACCGCCAAACGGGCCTGCAATTCTTGCGACAAGGCCTCAGCTTGCCCGGCAAGGGTGCGCGCGGCCAAGGATTGGGCGGCGGTATCTTGGCTGCGGCGAGCCAGTTCCTGCTGGGTCTGGTTGAGTTTTTGCCACAGCAAGCCGCTCATGATGAGTGCCAGCATGGCCACCACGAGGCCCAGCAACAGCAACCAAGTGCCCGAACGCTGCGCGGCCACGAAAGGCGCGACAGCGGTTGCGCTGGCAAGCGGCGGTGCGTTGGGAGGAATATCAGCGGGGGTTTGACTCATGGACGGCTCCAGTTCGATTCTAGAGCGCGCAGCACGTCGGGCAACGCGGGCCGGGTTTCGACCACCTGAGCAAAACCAAGCGATCGGGCCGTGACCGCAATGCGGGGGTGTGTGACCAAGGCGCTGGCCTGCGTCCAATCGGATGGAAACACCCTGTTGCGCAGGTGCGACAGAGCTTCGGAGCTGCTGAACAACCACACGTTGCCGGCACCGGTTGCGGTTTGTATCAGAACTTTCAGGTCGGGCGTGATGGCAGGTGCACGGCGCTCGTAAGCCACACAGGTTTGCACCTGAGCGCCTGCGGCTTGGCATTGCTGAATCAGCCAGTCGCGCCCGTTGCCCGCCAGAACCCGTTCAGACGGCTCTGGGGAAGAAGGGGCCACGGCATCCTGCGAAGCGCCGCGCACGATCAGGGTGCGCTGGCCCGGTCGCAGCTGGGGAGCCACCACCGGCCACAAGGACTCGGAGTCGAACTGGGCGGCGTCGGCTGCGGGTGCGTCAATGTGCTCCGAGCCGAGCCCGCGCACAGCCAGGGCTTGCGCCAGCACACGCGCCGTGCCAGGGCCCGGTGCCCAGAAGCGGGTGCGAACGCTGGCCCCACACGGTGCCTGCACCGCCTCTGAAAAAAAATGCTGCACCGCCGCCGCACTGACGAACATGATGGCATCGGCGTCGAGCCAATGCGCGCGTGCCTGCTCAAGCCGCTCGCGCACCTCCGCGTCAGTCGGTTCGTCAATGGTGATCAAGGGCAGCGCCTGCACCGGCCAGCCTTCTGCCCGCAACGCATGCACCCAGGTGGCGGCTTCTGGTTCGGGCCGCGTGACGATCACGCGCTTCAGAGGCACCAGCGAATGTCGGTCAGGCGGCACCGCGGGATCTGCGACCAAGGCTCAGCTCTCTACCGATGCCACAGGCGGCTGGGCGCCAGCGGCACGCAGCGCATCGGCCACGCGTTGGCCCAGGGCTTCGGCCTGCGCCTGGTCTTGCACCACCGCCTGCTGGCTCACGCGCACCACGCGCAGCCGACCTTCGGGGTCGCCCCAGGCCGCGTCAAGCTGCAAGCGGCTGCCTTCGACCGCATCCCAATGCGCATAGGCTGCCAGCGGCATGGAGCAACTGCCACCCATGGCGCGCGAGACGGTGCGCTCAGCCGCCACGCGGTGCCAGGTGGGCAGGTGCACCAGCGGTGCCAAGGCGGCCACCAGATCGGTGCGGTCGGAGCGCACCTCAATGCCCAGCGCGCCCTGCCCTGCGGCAGGCAGCGACGCGACCGGTTCAAAAATATGGCGAATGCGCTCGGCCAGCCCCAGTCGCTTGAGCCCGGCAGCAGCCAGCACGATGGCGTGGTATTGCCCTTCGTCGAGCTTGCGCAGCCGGGTGTCCAGGTTGCCGCGCAGGGGTTCAATGCGCACGTCGGTACGGCCCAGTGCGTCCAGCGCCTCGCGCAGCAGCACCAGGCGGCGCAAACTGGACGTGCCCACCACGGCGCCTGCGGGCAACTCAACCAGCGTGGCGCACACCGGCGACACCCAGGCGTCGCGCGGGTCTTCGCGCTCCATCACGCAGGCCAGCGCAAAACCTTCGGGCAGGTCCATCGGCACGTCTTTGAGCGAATGGACCGCGATGTCGGCCCGACCTTCTTCCAGCGCCATTTCCAGCTCTTTCACGAACAGGCCTTTGCCCCCCACCTTGGACAGGCTGCGGTCCAAAATCTGGTCGCCCTTGGTCGTCATGCCAAGCAACTGAACGCTGTGGCCCAACGCTTCCAGCAAAGCTTTAACGTGTTCGGCCTGCCAAAGCGCCAAACGGCTTTCGCGGGTGGCGATGGTGATGGACAGCGCTGGGAGGGAATTTGAAAGTGACACGTTGAAAGATCAAAAAAGATCAAAGCCAAAGGGGGGTTTTCGTACCTGCTTGGTAACAAAAAGAGCAACTTTGGATGCTAGCATGCCCCCTGCCCGAAAAACCAGCACCACCCGAGCACGCCATGAGCCGACCGTCTGCCCGCCCCGCCCCGTCCACCAACCCGTCACGGACCCGCGCGCGCAGCAGCACCGCCAAGCCCGCCGTGCGCCCCGACAAAGAACAGCCGCTCATAGACGACATCCGGCTGCTCGGGCGCATTTTGGGGGACGTAATCCGTGAGCAGGAAGGCCAGGCGGCATTTGATCTGATCGAGCAGATTCGCCAGCTCTCGGTGGCGTTTCGCCGGCACGCCGACCAGTCGGCAGACAAGGCCCTGAAAAAACTGCTCAAAGGGCTCAGCGGCGACCAAACCGTCAGCGTCATCCGGGCCTTCACCTATTTCAGCCACTTGGCCAACCTGGCCGAAGACCGCCACCACATCCGCCGCCGCGCGGTGCACGAGCGCGCTGGCGACGTGCAAGAAGGCAGCCTGGCCATGACGCTGCAGCGCCTGAAAAAGGCCGGCATTGCGCCCACCGACGTGCTGCAAACGCTGGCGAACAGCCACATCTCACCGGTGCTCACCGCCCACCCCACCGAGGTGCAACGCAAGAGCATTCTGGACGCCGAGCGCGCCATTGCCCACCTGCTGGTCGAGCTCGACACCCAGACCCAACCGCTGCCCCGCGAACAGGCCGAACTGGAAGCCCAACTGCGCGCCCGCGTTACCCAACTCTGGCAAACCCGCCTGCTGCGCTTCACCAAGCTCACCGTGGCCGACGAAATTGACAACGCGCTGAGCTATTACGAAGCCACTTTCCTGACGCAAATTCCCAAGCTCTACCGCGAGCTGGAAGAAGGACTGATCGAACCCGGTGCTGCCACAGCACCCGTGGCCACGTTTTTGCGCATGGGCCAATGGATTGGTGGCGACCGCGACGGCAACCCCAACGTCACCGCGCAAACCCTGGAGCGCGCCCTGCAAAGCCAGGCCGACATGGTGCTGCGCCACCACCTGCGCCAGGTGCACCTGCTGGGTGCCGAACTGTCGGTCTCGGCCATGCTGGCCAGCGTGAGCCCGGCCATGCAGGCGCTGGCCGAGCGCTCGCCCGACACCAACGCCCACCGCCAGGACGAGCCTTACCGCCGCGCGCTCACCGGCATGTACGCCCGCCTGGCCGCCACACTGCACAGCCTCACCGGCGGCGAAGCGGCCCGCCATGCCGTGGCGCCGCAAGATCCCTACACCGACGCGACCGAGCTGCTGGCGGACCTGCGCACCATCGAAGCCTCGCTGGTGGCGCACCACGGCGCGGCGCTCGCGCGCGCGCGCCTGCATCCGTTGATCCGTGCGGTCGAGGTGTTTGGTTTTCACCTGGCCACCATCGACCTGCGCCAAAGCTCGGACAAACACGAAGAGGTGGTGGCCGAGTTGCTGGCCACCGCCCGCATTGAGCCCCACTACAGCGCGCTGGACGAAATGGGCAAGCGCGCCGTGCTGCTGCGCCAGCTCAACGACGCGCGGCCCCTGCGCGTGCCCGGTGCTGCCTATTCGGCACACACGCAAGACGAGCTGGCCATCTTTGACAACGCCCGCAGCGGACGCGAGCGCTTTGGCGCGCATGCCATCCGCCACGCCATCATCAGCCACACCGAAACCGTGAGCGACCTGCTGGAGGTGCTGCTGCTGCAAAAAGAAACCGGCCTGGTGCACGGCCTGCTGCAAGAAGACGCCACCTGCGACCTGATCGTGGTGCCGCTGTTTGAAACCATTGAAGACCTGCGCAACGCCGCGCCCATCATGCGCGACTACTACGCCCTGCCCGGCGTGCGCGCCATGGTGCAGCGCGGGCACGCCACGGGCTACAGCGAGCAAGACATCATGCTCGGCTACTCCGACAGCAACAAAGACGGTGGCATCTTCACCAGCAACTGGGAGCTGTACCGCGCCGAGATTGCGCTGGTGGAACTGTTCGACACACTGAACGCAGAAGCCGAGGCCAGTGAAGGCCACCGTTTCGCCGCCGGGCCGCCCCAAGGCGAAACAACCCCCCCGGGGGGCAGCGAACCACACGCAGTGGGGAGCGTGGGGGCTCCCAGCTTCGCCGCCGGGCCGCCCCAAGGCGAAACAACCCCCCCGGGGGGCAGCGGACCTCGCGCAGCGGGGGAGCGTGGGGGCCATATCCAGTTGCGCATGTTCCACGGCCGGGGCGGCACCGTGGGCCGGGGTGGTGGCCCCAGCTACCAGGCCATCCTGGCCCAGCCGCCCGGCACGGTGCGCGGCCAGATCCGCCTGACCGAACAGGGCGAGGTGATCGGCTCCAAATACGCCAACCCCGAAATTGGCCGACGCAACCTCGAAACCCTGGTGGCCGCCACCCTGGAAGCCACGCTGCTGCAGCCCACGCGCAACCCGCCAGCGGCGTTTCTGGCGGCGGCCAACGCACTGTCCGAGCACAGCATGGCCTCTTACAGGGCACTGGTGTACGACACCCCGCGCTTCGCCGAATACTTCTTTGCCTCCACCCCCATCCGCGAAATCGCCGAGCTCAACATCGGCTCGCGCCCGGCCTCGCGCAAGGCCACGCAAAAAATTGAAGACCTGCGCGCCATTCCGTGGGGCTTCAGCTGGGGCCAGTGCCGCCTGACCTTGCCCGGCTGGTATGGTTTTGGCTCGGCGGTGCACGCGTTTTTGAACCGCGACGGCGAAGCCGGCGTGGCCAAGCAAACCGCTCTGCTGCAGAAGATGGTGAAACAGTGGCCCTTCTTCAGCACCTTGCTGTCCAACATGGACATGGTGCTGGCCAAGAGCGACCTCGCATTGGCCTCGCGCTACGCCGAACTGGTGCAGGACAAAAAACTGCGCACCCAGGTGTTCAGCGCCATCGAAGCCGAATGGCACCGCACCTCCGAAGCCCTGGCACTCATCACCGGCGAAGCGCAGCGCCTGGTGAACAACACGGCGCTGCAGCGCTCCATTCGCCACCGCTTCCCCTACATCGACCCGCTGCACCACCTGCAAGTGGAGCTGGTACGCCGCTACCGCGCCGGGGAAAACCAGGCCGACCGCGACGAGAAAGTGCGCCGGGGTATTCACATTTCCATCAACGGCATTGCGGCGGGGTTACGCAACACGGGCTAAGTGGCCGGTGCAAGTAGCCGGAGCTTCCAGCTCCAGGAAAACCGGAGCTGGAAGCTCCGGCTACGGGTTGTATCTGTAAGGGTTTTCAGTCAAACCTAAAATGACACCGTGACCCACCTACTCAACGCCGACCTCCACTGCCATTCCACCGTGTCCGACGGCACGCTCACGCCCGAGGCGCTGGCGCAGCGCGCCAAAGCCAACGGCGTGCAACTGTGGGCCCTGACCGACCACGACGAAATTGGCGGCCAGGCACGCGCCATGGAGGCCGCCCGGGCGGTGGGTCTGCCCTACCTCACGGGCACCGAAATTTCCGTCACGTTTGCCGGTGTCACGGTGCACATCGTGGGCCTGGGCATGGACACCACCCACCCCGCGCTGGTGCAGGGGCTGCACGCCACGCGCGGCGGACGCGAGCAGCGTGCCCGCGCCATGAGCGACGACCTGGCGCGCGTGGGCATTCCCGGTGTGTTTGAGGGCGCCCTGAAATACGTGGACAACCCCGAACTCATTTCGCGCACCCACTTTGCACGCTACCTGGTGGAAGCCGGTGTTTGCCGCGACACCAACGAGGTGTTCCGCAAATACATCAACGACGGCAAACCCGGCTTTGTGCCACACCGCTGGGCCACGCTGGGCGACGCCGTGGGCTGGATCACCGGCTCCGGCGGCCTGGCGGTGATTGCGCACCCCGGGCGCTACAAATTCACGACCAATGAAGAATATGCCTTGTTCACCGAATTCAAGGCGCACGGCGGTCAAGGCGTTGAAGTGGTCACCGGCGCGCACGGTCCGGCCGACTACGTGAAATACGCCGAATACTGCCAAGAATTTGGCCTTGCCGCCTCGCGCGGCAGCGACTTTCACAGCCCCGAAGAAAGCCACACCGACCTGGGCAAACTGCCCGACCTCCCGGGCAGCGTCACGCCGGTGTGGGCGCTGCTGCAATCGCGTATCCAGTGAGCGGCTGAGCGCGACCCGTTGCACACGGCCACACACCAGCGCCGTTGCATGGGTGGTTGCGGGTCCATCGGGCTGGCCCGGTCCGTCGCACAATACCCGCATGTCACAGTTTTTCGACGTTCATCCCGACAACCCCCAACCCCGGTTGCTCAAGCAAGCGGTGCAACTGCTGGCGCGCGGTGGCGTGCTGGCGGTGCCCACCGACTCCAGCTACGCGCTGGTGTGCCACCTGGACGACAAAGCCGCCGCCGACCGGATGCGCCGCATCCGCCAGGTGGACGACAAACACCACCTCACGCTGCTGTGCCGCGACCTGAGTGAACTCGCCAGCTACGCCCGGGTGGATAACCGACAGTACCGCCTGCTCAAACAGGCCACACCCGGGCCTTACACCTTCATCCTCGAAGCCAGCAAAGAGGTGCCCCGGCGCCTGAGCCACCCCTCGCGCAAGACCATTGGCCTGCGTGTGCCCAGCCACCCCACCTTGCTGGCGCTGCTCGACCTGCACAACGCACCGCTGCTGGCCACCACACTGATTCCACCGGGCGAAACCGACCCGCTGAACGACGCGCAAGCCATTCGCGAACGCTTCCAACACGAGCTGGCCGGCGTGATCGACGCGGGCGCCTGCGCCCTGGAGCCCACCACCGTGATCGACCTCGCCCCCATGGGCACCGGCGGTGAGCCCGAACTGGTGCGCCAGGGGCAAGGCTCGCTGGCCCGGCTGGGCATGTGAACACCGTGCCCTGCCGGGCACGCACAAAAAGGTCGGGACAAGCACCCGGCCTGCACGGCACACAGCGCCATCTGGGACAATAACGGTTTGCCCCATCACCGCCGCCATGGATTTCGCCCAGATCGTTCAAACCATTGCCATCTACGCCATTCCCGTGCTGTTTGCCATCACGGTGCACGAGGCAGCGCATGGCTACGCGGCACGCCACTACGGCGACAACACCGCCTACCTGCTGGGGCGCATCACCCTGAATCCGGTCAAACACATCGACCCGATCGGCACCATCGCCATGCCGCTGCTGCTGTACTTTGCCACCTCGGGTGCGTTCCTGTTTGGCTACGCCAAGCCGGTGCCCGTCAATTTCAGCCGTCTGCGCAACCCCAAAAAAGACATGGTGTGGGTCGCGCTGGCCGGGCCAGGCGCCAACCTCGTCCAAGCGGTCCTCTGGACCGTGCTGCTCTATGTGCTGGTGGCCATCGGCATCGAAGAGCGCTTCTTTTTGCAGATGTGCCGGGCCGGTATCCTGGTGAATCTGGTGATGTTCGCCTTCAACCTGTTCCCTCTGCCCCCGCTGGACGGCGGCCGCATTCTGGTGGGCCTGCTGCCCTGGAAACAAGCCGAACTCGTGTCGCGTGTAGAGCCCTGGGGGTTTTTCATCGTCATGGCGCTTGTGATCTCCGGCGTGGTGGGCAACCTCTGGCTGCGCCCGCTCATGTCGTTCACCAGCAGCGCCATTGAACTGCTGCTCACGCCCCTGCGCATGTTGATCCTCTAACCGCCCCCGTTCATGAAAACCCTGCGCGTCCTCACCGGCATCACCACCTCCGGCACCCCCCATCTGGGCAACTACGTGGGTGCCGTGCGTCCCACGGTGCGCGCCAGCCGCCTGTCTGAGGTGGAAAGCTTTTACTTTCTGGCCGACTACCACGCTCTCATCAAAGTGGGCGACCCCGCCCGGGTGCAGCGCTCCACGCTGGAGATTGCCGCCACTTGGCTGGCCTGCGGCCTGGACCCGGAGCAGGTCACCTTCTACCGCCAGTCCGACATCCCAGAAATTCCCGAACTGACCTGGTTGCTGACCTGCGTCACCGGCAAAGGCGTGCTCAACCGCGCCCACGCCTACAAAGCCTCGGTGGACAAAAACACCGCCGCCGGCGAAGAACCCGACGCCGGCGTGACCGCCGGCCTGTTCATGTACCCGGTGCTGATGGCCGCCGACATTTTGATGTTCAACGCCCACCAGGTGCCCGTGGGCCGCGACCAGATCCAACACATCGAGATGGCACGCGACATGGCGTCCAGCTTCAACCACCTGTACGGCGAGCACTTCACCCTGCCCGAGGCCGCCATTGAGGACCATGTGGCCACCTTGCCGGGGCTGGATGGCCGCAAGATGAGCAAAAGCTACGACAACACCATTCCGCTGTTTGCGCCACGCGAACAGCTGAAGAAGCTCATCATGGGCATCGTCACCGACTCCCGAGCACCCGGCGAACCCAAAGACACCGAGGGCTCGGCCCTGTTCCAGCTGTACCAGGCCTTTGCCACAGCCGAAGAAACCGCCGCCCTGGCCCAGGCTTACGCCAGCGGCATCGCCTGGGGTGAGGCCAAACAGGTGCTGTTTGAACGCCTCGATGCCGAAATTGCCCCCATGCGCACGGTCTACGATGAACTGATTCAGAACCCCGCTCAAATCGAAAAAACCTTGCGCATGGGTGCCGAAAAAGCCCGCGCGGTCGCCACCCCGTTCACCGCCCGTCTGCGCCATGCCGTGGGCTTGCGCCCCTTGGACAGCCTGGCCGATACCCACAAAACCTCCAAAACGGTCAAACTCGCCGCACCCAGCTTCAAACAGTACCGCGAAGCCGATGGTCTGTTCTACTTCAAACTCATGGACGCCAAAGGCCAGTTGCTGTTGCAAAGCACCGGTTTTTCCTCACCCAAAGAAGCCGCGCAGACCATGGCACGGCTGAAGAAAAATGGGCCGAATGCCTTGGCTGAATACCCAAGCCAACTGCGCCTGGAAGCCGACACCGAAGCCGTGGCCCAGGCCCTGAGCCACTTCAGCGAGGCCGCGAACTGAACTTTCCAGACGGATGCCGTCTGGCGGGTGCAGCCAGCACCGCACAACGGGCCACGGCACCCCCGGCCCGACCACCGTTCATCTGTGTGAACGCAAGGCACCATCGCCAAACCCCACCCTTGTCGATATGCTGCGCCCCTTGAAACCCTTGAACACAACACCGCCTGTCATGAGTATTTTTGTCATTGATGACCACCCACTGATGCGCGAAGCCGTTGTGATGCTGTTGCGCAGACTGCGTTCATCCACCCAGGTGATCGAACTGGAACGGCTGGCCGCCGTCAGCAAAGCCATTGCCGAACACGGCGAACCCGAACTGGTGTGCCTCGATCTGAAATTGCCCGATACCCACGGCGTTTCGGGTGTACGCGAAGTGCGTCAGATGCTGCCCGACACCTCGTTGATCGTGCTGTCGGCATCGCCGGCCTGCGACTACGGAGACCTGGCCCGCGAAGCCGGCGCCGATGCCTACGTCGAAAAATCGACGGGACCGGCCCAGATTGCCAAAGTGCTGCGCGAGTTCCTGGCCGACGAGGTAGAAGACGAAAACGCGCCCACCATCCCCAACAAACTCTCCAAACGCCAAAAGCAACTGCTGGGCATGCTCGACCGGGGTTTGAGCAACCGGGACATTGCAGAACAGCTGCAGATCAGCGAACACACCGTCAAGGTCCACCTGTGGCGGCTGTTTCGTCGGCTCAACGTCAAGAGCCGATCGCAGGCCAGCCACCTGGCCCGTTCTGCGGGTCTGCTGGACCTGTAGGCATTGGCGCCATCGCAGGCGCTCAACGCACACCCATGGCAGCGGGATCCAGCACACCGCGGCTGTTTTCGGCAGCCTCCTTGCCGGTCTGTGTGTAAGCCGGCAACATCACCCGGAAAACACTGCCCCGGTTGGCGACCGAATGCAGCGCCAACTGGTAGCCCATCAGGGTGGCCAGTTTGGACACAATGGTCAGCCCAAGCCCCAGACTGTCTTCGGTGCCCTGGTGCTGCGAGACCCGAAAAAACTCTTGGAAAATCGCTTGCTGGTGCTCTCGGGCAATGCCCACACCCGTGTCCCACACCTCAAACACCAGCATGTCTGAGCGGTGGCGAAGCCCCAGCAACACACCGCCTTGGTGGGTATGGCGCAAGGCGTTGGACACCAGATTGCCCAGAATGCGCCGCAACACCACGGGATCGGCCCACAGGGTGGTCGGGCGGGCATGGGTGCGCAGCTTGAGCGACTTGCCCGCCGCCACCGGCTGAAACTGCAACACCACGTCCGCAAACAGCTGCTGCACATCCACATGCTGCAAGCGCAGCTTGTAGTTCCCGGCGTCAATGCGTGTCAGGTCGAACAACGAGTCAAACAGCTCGTTGATGGCGCGCGTGGACTGCAGAATGCGCGGTGCAATATCGGGCGCCATTTCGGGCTCGGTGGCCAACCAATCGGCATACAAACTCAGGGCGTGCACCGGTTGGCGCAGGTCGTGGGCGGCCGATGCCAAAAAACGGTTTTTGGTGGCCACCGCGCGCAAAGAGGCGCGGGTTTGCTGCGTCAGCGAGTCAATCAGCTCCTGATTGAAAAACTGCAACTCCAGGCTGGCGCGTTGGACCTGGTGCAAACGCTGCCCCGCTGTGTGCAACCACCACCAAAAAATCAACAGCAAAAAAATCAGCGGGATCACATACTTCAAACCCATGACCGGCACGACGCCCAGCAGCATGGGCACGGTCAACCCCAGCAACACCGAAACCACCAAGGCATGGGTGTAGCAGCGAAACACAGGCAGGTAGGCACTGAGCGCCGTCAGCGACAACAAGCCATGGCCCAGCACCACCAAACCGCAAACCAACTGGGTCGGCACGCTGGCTTGCAAAAAAGTCAGCCCAATGGAGACGCCCCACAACACGCCAATCGCAGACCAGGACCACCCATAGCGGCGGATGAAGTCCATGCGCGTGGTGCCTTCGGTGCTGTCGTAGCGCAACCGGTAGGTCACGATCATGCGGTAGCGGTAAGCCAGCAAGGCCAGCAACAACGAGGTCCACACGACCAAGGCCAGCGTGTGCACCTCGCCCGCCATCAGGTAGAGCATGACGGGCAACGCCAGCGCCGCCGAGATCAACGAAGACATGGCGTTGGCCATCAACAGATCAATCAGCTTCGAATCCACCCATTGGCGGCGGGCCTCGGGGGACGCTGGCACGTGTTGATGGGTCGCAGGTTGGGTATCGACAAGCATGTTGAGGTCACGAAACACAGGCATTCGCAAAATTCAGGCCCTGCAAGTCTGGTAGACTACGCGGCTTCTGACCTGAATCACACCCCGGAGAGGTGGCAGAGTGGTCGAATGTACCTGACTCGAAATCAGGCGTGGTAGCAATATCACCGAGGGTTCGAATCCCTCCCTCTCCGCCAGAACACCAGAAAAAACGGGCCTTTCGGCCCGTTTTTCTTTTGTGTCCCCCACACCCACCCGCGTCTCGGATACGCCTTGCCCGACCGGTTTACAAGCTCCGAAGTTGTGCCTGTAGCCGGGCCTGCACATCTGACGTCGGATCTCACCGCGCGTCATACCAAGCGCCCACCGTCTCAGCCTCTCAGAGCCACGGGTCACGGCACCCCTCCCCAAGACGCCCCAGGTTTGTGCAGCCAACCTGGGGCTGGCTACCGGAAATCTGGCCTTCATCTCGACCGGTGGGGACGACCACAACCGCAGCCGGTGCCTTCAGGCGGTGGCTGCGCCGTTCTATAGAATGGTTTGTTGCTTATATACCACCAACCCTTGAGAGTTGTGCCATGGATGCGTTTGTTTGGGACCAGAACTTTGTCACCGGACTGCCTGAGGTGGACGAACAACACCACAAACTGGTGGATCTGTTCAACGAGTTCAACAACTCGCTGTTTTCGACCCGAACGGACCAGGAACAGGACGCGGTGCTGAGCGACACCTTCGCACGCATCCTGGACTACACGCGCTACCACTTTCAAGACGAAGAAAGCCTGATGCGTACAGAAGGCGTGGACAGTCGGCACGCGAACATGCACCACCTGGCCCATGAACACTTCGTCGAGCAACTGCAGGCGATGTGGGAACGCAGACACACCATGCCCCAACCGGGGGAAAGCCTGGTGAATTTTCTGACCTCGTGGTTGGGTCTGCACATCCTGGGGATCGATCAATCGCTGGCGCGCCAGATCCAGCTGATCCACAACGGCGCGGGGCCGGCTGAAGCTTTTGAGCAGGAGGACCAGGCGCTTGACAACGGCATGCAAGCGGTTCTGAAGCTGATCGCCAACCTGTACCGCTTGCTTTCGCAGCAGAACATGGCGCTGGTGCAAGCCAATCAGGCCCTCGAAGCGCGCGTGGCGCAACGCACGGTGCAGCTGGAAACAGCCAATGAAAGACTGCAACAGGCCTACGTTCAGCTGGAGGCTTACTCCCGCATCGATGGCCTGTTGAAGATTGCCAACCGACAGTACTTCGATGTCCGGCTGAAAGAAGCCTGGGCCAGCGCGTTGCGCCGCCAGCAGCCTTTGGGCCTGCTCATGATCGACGTTGATTTTTTCAAGCGGTACAACGACAGCTACGGCCACCAAGCTGGCGATACCTGCCTGCAAACGGTGGCCCAAGCGGTGCAAGGGGCCTTGTTGCGCGAAACCGATCTGGTCGCCCGTTATGGCGGGGAAGAGTTGGTGGTGATCTTGCCAGACACCGATGCCGCTGGAACCCTGGCCGTGGCAGAACGCGTGGTGGCAGCGGTTGCAGCCCAGGCCATTCCCCACCGCGCGTCGGACGCAGCCCCTGTGGTCACGGTGAGCGTGGGTGCCGCGAGTTGCCAGCCCACCGACATGCAGGACGGCCTGGGCTTGGTCGCGCAGGCCGATGCCGCGCTGTACGCCGCCAAAAAATCGGGACGCAACCGCTCGGTGCTCTCGGACGTGTAGCGCATGGCGTGGGCCCGGTGCGATCTGCACTGGCGTTCCAACACGAGGCACCCCAGCGCGGGCTGCGCCGCCCATGGGCATTTCCTTGGGGTTCAGGCCAGCGGGTGGTTTTCCGATAACAGCCGTTCGCGCAGCACGCGCTTCATCAGCTTGCCGTTGGCGTTGCGCGGCAGCGGCTCGCGGCCCAGGCTGTAGCTCTCGGGCACCTTGTAATCGGACAGGCGCGCGGCACAGAAGGTGCGCAGATCCTCGGCGTCCAGCGTGCGGCCTTCGCGCGCGGCCACGAACACGTGCACCCGCTCGCCCAGCACCGGGCAGCGCTTGGCCACCACGGCGGCTTCGAGCACGTCGGGGTGCTGGCACAGCACGTTTTCCACCTCGACGCTGAAGATCTTGTAGCCGCCGCGGTTGAGCATGTCCTTGTGCCGGTCGAGCACGCGCACGAAGCCCGCCGCGTCCATGCTGCCCACGTCGCCGCTGCGCCAGAAGCCGCCGATGAAGTTGTCGGCCGTGGCCTGCGGGTTGTTCCAGTAGCCCTGCACCACCATCGGCCCCTTGAGCCACAACTCGCCCACCCCGCCGCGCGGCAGTTCCACGCCCTGCTCGTCCATCACCGCCACCTCGGCGCAGGGCAGCGCCAGCCCCACGCTGTCGAGGTGCGCGCGCGTGAGGTGCGCCGGCATGATGGTGGCGGGCGAGGCGGTTTCGGTGGCCCCGTAGCAGTTGGACAGGCGCAGCGCCGGCAGTTGCTGCGCCAGCTGGTCGATGGTGGCCGGTGGCATGGGCGCACCGCCAAAGCCGCCCACCTGCCAGGCCGACAGGTCGTGCGCCGCGAAGTCGTCTTGCAGCAGGCACAGCTTGTACATGGCCGGCACCATCACGGTAAAGCCCATGCGCTCGCGCGCCGCAAAGCGCAGGAAATCCGCCGCCTTGAAGGCCGGCTGCACCAGCAGCGTACCGCCCAGGCCCAGGGTGACCATCATCAAGCCCACCAGACCGGTGACATGGCTCAGCGGCACCACCGCCGCGCCGCGCACACCGCGCGGCAGCGACAGCGCCTGTGCGTAGTGCAGCACCGAGTGGACGATGTTCAGGTGCGTGAGCATCGCGCCCTTGGGGAAACCGGTGGTGCCCGAGGTGTACAGGATCACGGCCACGCCGTCTTCGTCCACCGCCACACAGTCGGCCAGCGGGGCGTGTTGCACCAGGCGCTGAAACGACCCCGCGTGCTCCGGCGGCACGCCCACCCGCACGCGGTGTTTCAGGGCCGGTGTCTCGCTCGGCGCGGGCCAGCGGTCTTGCAGCGCGGCATCGGAGATCAGCACCGAAGCACCGCAGTGTTGCAGGCAGTAGGCCAGCCCCGGCGTCTGGTCGCGGGTGCTCAGCGGCACCAGCACCGCGCCCGCGGCCTGCACTGCGAACGAGGCGATCACAAACTCAACGCTGTTGCCCAGCAGCAGGGCCACGCGGTCGCCGGGCGCCACACCCAGCGCCTGCAAACCGGCGGCGGTGCGCAACACCTGGTCTTCCAACATGGCCCAGCTCAGGCGGCGCTCGCCGCACACCAGCGCTTCGGCCTCGGGGCGCCAGCGCGCGGCCTCGCGCCACATCTGGTTCACATGGGCGGGGCGCTGGGTGAAGCAGCGCACCACGCGGTCTGGGCCGTGGCGCTCCAGGCGGGTCGCCATGCCGGTGGTGGCGTCAGTGGGCATGCGGCACCTGGCTTTCGTGCGCGTGCGCCCCATCGGCCGCGGCCCAGGCGGCGGCACGCCCCAGGCTCTCGCGGCACTGCGCCACCATGCGCTGCAGCAGCGCGTCGCAGGTGGGAATGTCGTCGATCAGGCCCACCACCTGGCCGGCCCAGACCAGCCCGGCATCGACCTCGCCGCTGAGCAGCGCCGCGCGCCCGCGCGCACCGGCCACCAGCGGCTGGATGTCGGCGAACACACAGCCACCGGGGCGCCGCTCGGTCGCCACCACCTCGTCGGAGACCGCGTTTTTCAGCACGCGCCCGGTGTTGTGCAGGCTGCGGAAAATGAGCTGCGTGTCGCGCTCGCTGGCGCGCACCAGCGCCTGCTTGATCTGCTCGTGAATGGGCGCCTCCACCGTGGCGCAAAAGCGCGTGCCCATGTTCACGCCCTCGGCGCCCAGCGCCAGGGCGGCGGCCATGCCGCGCCCGTCGGCGATGCCGCCCGAGGCCACCACCGGGATGCGCAGCGCGCGCGTGGCCAGCGGAATCAGCACCAGGCCCGGCACATCGTCCTCGCCCGGGTGGCCGGCGCATTCAAAGCCGTCGATGCTCACCGCGTCCACCCCGTTGCGCTCGGCCGAGAGCGCGTGGCGCACGCTGGTGCATTTGTGCACGATGCGCACGCCGTGGCGCTTGAGCTTTTCGATGAAGTCCTTGGGGCTGTTGCCCGCGGTTTCGATCATCTTCACGCCGTGCTCGATCACCACGTCGAGGTACTCGGCGTACGGCGGCGGCTTGACCGAGGGCAGGATGGTCAGGTTCACGCCGAAGGGCTGGTCGGTCATGCTGCGGCATCGGTCAATCTCGCGCGCGAGCGCCTCGGGCGTGGGTTGCGTGAGCGCGGTGAGCACGCCCAGGCCGCCAGCGTTGGACACGGCGGCGGCCAGGTCGGCGGTGCCCACCCATTGCATGCCGCCCTGGATGATGGGGTAGCGGATGCCCAGCAGTTCGGTGATTCGGGTTTTCATGGTTTCTCGGTCTGGGTTGGGGGCAGCGGTGCGCGTTCGGCACCGGTGAAGATCGGTTGGCGTTTGGCCAGGAAAGCGCCCACGCCTTCGGTGAAGTCGGCGGTCTGGGCGCAGGCGAGGAAGGCCGCCGCCTCGGCGTCGAGGTGGGTGGGCAGGTCGTTCTGCCCGGCGGCGCGCAGCAGGCGCTTGAGCTGACCCAGGGCCTGCGTCGGGCCGGCGGCCAGGCGCTGCGCCAGCCGCTCGCCCTCGGCGTGCAGCGCTGCGGGTGGCACCACGCGGTTCACCAGCCCCAGGCGCAGCGCCTCGGCGGCGTCCACCACATCGGCCAGCAGCGCCACCTCCATCGCCTTGCGCAGCCCCAGCACCTGCACCAGGCCCCAGGAGGTTGAGCAGTCGCTGCTGGCGCCGATCAGCGGGTAGGCCATGCCGAAGCGCGTGCCCTCGGCCGCCACCACCAGGTCGCAACCCAACACCAGGCCCAGCCCGCCGCCGAACACCGCGCCCTGCACGCTGGCCACCACCGGTGCGCGCAGCGCGGCCAGCAACAGCAGGCCGCCGTGCATGCCGGCGATGAGTTCGCGTGCCACCGGCACCGGGTCATGGCGCATGGCCAACAGGTCGCCGCCGGCCATGAAGGCGGGGCCTTCGGCCGAAATGTGCACCGCGCGCACCCAGGGGTCGGCGGCGATGGCCTGGCACGCGGCGTGAAAGCCCTGCGCCATGGCCACGTCGATGGCGTTGAGCGCGGTGGGGCGGTTGAAGCGCAGTTGCGCCACCGCGCCTTCGCGCCAGCACAACACGCTCGCGCTCGGGTCGCTGCTGCGGTCGGGGTAGGTCATGGGGTGCTCCTCAGGGGGCGTTGTAGTAAGCGGCGGTCGAGCCCAGGTGCTCGCGCGCCCGGCCCAGCTCGTGGCGCGCGATGGCGCGCAGGTGCACCTCGTCCGGGCCGTCAAAGAAGCGCATGGCGCGGCCCCAGGTCCACAGGTACGACAGCGGCGTGTCGGGTGTGATGCCCATGGCGCCGAACACCTGCATGGCGCGGTCGAGCACACGGGTCTGCAACAGCGCCGCCACCAGCTTGATGGCGGACACGTCGATGCGCGCGGCCTTGTTGCCCTGCGTGTCCATCAGCCACGCCGCGCGCAGCACCAACAGGCGGGCCTGGTCGATCTCCACCCGCGAGTGGGCGATCCAGTCCTGCACGTTGGCAAAATCGCTCAGGTGCTTGCCAAACGCCTTGCGCGTGAGGGCGCGTTCGCACATCAGCTCCATCGCCAGCTCGCACTGGCCAATGGAGCGCATGCAGTGGTGCACCCGGCCCGGACCCAGGCGGGCCTGCGCCAGCGCAAAGCCCGCCCCTTCCTGGCCCAACAGGTTCGAGACCGGCACGCGCACGTTCTCAAACGTGACCTCGCAGTGACCTTCGGGGGTGTGGTGGTGCATGATGGCCACGTTGCGCACGATGGTGAAACCGGGCGTGCCCAGCGGCACGATGACCATGGAATGCCGGCTGTGCGGGCTGGCATCGGGGCTCTCGTCGGACACGCCCATCACGATGGTGAAGCGGCACAGCGGGTGCAGGGCACCGGTGCTGAACCACTTGCGGCCGTTGATCACGTACTCGCCGCCTTCGCGGCGGATCGTGGTCTGGATGTTGGTCGCGTCGGACGAGGCCACATCGGGCTCGGTCATCGAAAAACACGAACGCATTTCGCCGGCCAGCAGCGGCTGGAGCCAGCGCTCGTGCTGCTCGGGCGTGGCGAACAGGTGCAGCATTTCCATGTTGCCGGTGTCGGGCGCGTTGCAGTTGAACACCTCCGCCGCCCAGGGAATGCGGCCCATGATCTCGGCCAGCGGCGCGTATTCCATGTTGGTCAGGCGGGTGCCGGGCTCGCCCTCGCGCAAGCCGGGCAGGAACAGGTTCCACAGGCCGGCTTCCTTGGCCAGCGCCTTGAGCGGCTCGATCACCGCCGAGGGGTACACGCCGCTGTCCACCAGACGCTGCCACTCGCGGTTCTGCGGCAACACATGCCGGTCCATGAACTGGCGCATCGTGCGCTGCATCTGCAGGTTGTCTTCGGAAAACTGAAAGTCCAAGGGGTGCTCCTGATCAAGAGGGAAAGGCGGGGGTGTGAAGGGCCTCAAGGCCGCGCTGCGCCATGGCCACGCTGAGCGCGCCGACCTCGGCCGCGTTGTCGGCCACGGCGTTGCCGCGCTGGGCGCGCGCCGCGATGCCTTCAAAAATGACGGCCCAGCGCATGAACGCAAAGGCCCAGTGAAACGGCGCGGGCAAGGCGCCACCGCCGATGGCGCACTGGTAGTGCGCCAGGTACTCCTGCTCGCTGGGAATGCCCAGGGCTTGCAGGTCCAGCCCGCGGATGCCGCCGAACTCGGTGGGCAGCGTGCGCCAGGGCACGGTGTTGAAGGCCACGTCGGCCAGCGGGTGGCCCAGGGTTGACAGCTCCCAGTCGAGCACCGCCACCACGCGCGGCTCGGTGGGGTGGAACATCAGGTTGTTGAGCTTGAAGTCGCCGTGCGCGAGCGTGGTGGTGTCGTCGTCGGGCATGTGCGCGCCCAGCCAGGCGATGAGCTGGTCGATGGCCGGGTTCTCGCGCGTTTTGGAGAGCGCCCACTGCTGCGTCCAGCGGCGCAGCTGGCGCTGGAAGAACGGCCCTTCCCGGCCGAAGTCGGCCAGACCGGCGGCGCGCCAGTCCACCCGGTGCAGCTGCGCCAGGGTCTCGGCCATGGCGAGGTAGATGGCGCGGCGCTCGGTGGGCGCCAGGCCCGGCAACGCGTTGTCGGCAAACACGCGGCCTTCCACCCGGTCCATCACATAGAAAGGGGTGCCGACCACCTCGCTCCCTGCGTGGTACAGCACGGTGGGCGGCACCGGCAGCGCGGTGCGGGCCAGCGCCCGCATCACGCGGTACTCGCGGTCCACCGCGTGCGCCGAGGGCAGCACATCGCCCTCGGGCTTCTTGCGCAACACCAGGCGGCGGTTGTCAAAGTCCACAAAAAACGTCGGGTTGGACTGGCCGCCGCCAATGGCCTGCAGGCGCATGGGTCCGGTCAGCGATGGCAGCTGCGCGCGCAGAAAAGGATCCAGACGCGGGGCAAATTCGGGCGTGTTCACGGTCATGGGTTGCGCCTCAGAATGCGGCCGACACGTTGTCGCTGCCCGATGAAGGCGGATCGCCGCGCTCGCCACGCAGGCCGCACCAGACCAGGCGCAGCATCTCCAGCATCATCAACAAGAAGGCCAGCGGCATCATCACCAGCACCGGCCAGATGGGCCAGAAGTCGGCGCCGATCTGCATGGTGCGGTCGTCCAGAATGCCTTTCCAGGTGAAGCGCAACACGTACCACATCACCACCGCGTACACCGCCAGTTCCACCAGCCCCACGAACACCTGCACCGCGCGGCGCAGGCGCGGCGGCAAGGCCAGCACCACCGTGTCAAAGCGCGGAAAGGTGGCTTCGCGGTGCGCCATGGGCACGGCCCAGAAAACGATCAGCGGGAAGGCCACGCGCTCGATCAGGTTGTAGGCGCCGGGCAAGATGTCTTGCTGCAGCACATAGCGACCCACCACGCTGATGACGGTGATGACGATCATGGCCAGCAGGCACACACCGGCCCCGACGGAGGCCATGCCGCCCTCGATGCGGCCCAGGGTTTTGTAGAAGTTCATGGGGTGCTCGTTCATGGGATGTGGCTGGGCAGCCAGGTGACCAGGCCGGGGAAAACCAGCATGGCGGTGGTGACGATCACACCCGCCGCCACGGCAAAGAGCGTGGCCGGGCGGAACACCTCGGCCACGGGAAAGCGCGCGGCGCTCGCCGCCGCATACACAGAGAGCCCCACCGGCGGTGTGAGCAAACCCAGGGCGATCATGAAAGAGGCCATCACGCCGAACCACAGCAGGTCGATCTGCGCGGCCTGCAGCAGCGGCAACAGCATGGGCACCAGCAGCACGATCACCGCGGCCGATTCCAGGATCATCCCGGCCAGGAAGAAGAGGCCCATGAGCAGGGCCAGCAGCAGGTAGGGCTGGTCCAGAATGGGTTCGAGCAGCGCCACCAGCTCGCGCGGCACGCGCGAGAAGGCCAGGAAGCGCGCCATGATCTGCGCGCCAATCACCAGCATCATCAGCATGCCGGTGACCTTGGCCGAATCGCTCATGGAGATCGCGATGTCCTTGAGCGTCACCCGGCGCATGGCCACCATGCCCACCAGCGCGGTGAAGGCCCCGATGGCGCCGGCCTCGGCCACGGTGATGATGCCGCCGTAGATACCGCCAAACACCACCGCCATCAGCAGCAACACGAACGCAAAGGCGTGGAGGCTGCGGCGAAACAGGCGCGGGTCTTCGTGCTCGTCGAGTTTCACGCCGTCCACCGCACCGGGCTTGACCTCGGCAAAGCAACGGATGCACACCACATAGACCACCATGCACAGCAGGCCCGGCCCGACCAGGCCGATGAACAGATGGCCAATGGGCACCATGGTGATGGAGCCGTAGATGATGACGATCAGGCTCGGCGGAATCACCGCCGACAGCGAGCCCGACACCGCCGCCAGGCCCACCGCGAAACGGCGCGTGTAGCCCACCCGCTCCAGCTCCGGGCCGGCCAGCGTGGCCAGCGCCGCCGCACTGGCCGAGCCCGAACCACACACCGCGCCCAGCAGCCCCCCGGTGAGGATGGTCGCCACGCCCAGCGGGAAGCGCTTGTAGCCCGAGAGCCGGTGCGCCACGCGGAACAGGTCCACGATCACGCCGCCGCGCAACAGCAGCTGCGCCATCACCAGGTACAGCGGGATGATGGAGAGCGAGTAGATCGACGCGGTATAAAAAATGTCGGGGCCGATGATGCCGTCGAACACGCGTGGGCCGATCCAGAGCGCCACACCGACCACGCCCGAACCCAGCAGCACGGTGGAAACGTTTTGGCCCAGCAGCAAAAAGATCGTGAACCAGGCGCCAACGGCCCACAGGATCAGGGATTGAGACATGTCACTTCGCCAGGTACTCGGCCACGCCGTCGGGCACCTTGCCACCTTCGGCCTGCACCAGCGAAGCCCACAGCCGGGCCGTGGCCTTGGCCGGGTGGCCCTTCTTCTCGGTCTGCTCGATCCACTGGATCCAGGTGTTGGCCGAGGCCTTGGCGATGTGGGCCTGCATGTCGGCCGGCAGCGCGGTGATGGCCACGAACTTGCCGCCTTTTTTCTCGGAGGTGTCGCGCACCTCCACGTCTTGCCTGTCGATGCCTTCCGCGTTCTTCATGGCGGTTTCGCGCGCGATGCGGTCCCAGGTCTGGCGCTCGCTGGCCGGCAGCTTGTTCCACAGGTCTTCGGTGGTGGCAAGGTAACTTTCCCAGTGGCCAATGGACACGCCGGTCACGGTGTACTTGATCAGGTCCTGGAAGGAATACGACTTCCAGTCGCCCACCGACAGCACCAGGCCGTTGACCGTGCCGCGCGACAGCGCTTCGTAGGCCTGCGAGGCCGGCATGGTGACCGGCGTGGCGCCCAGCTGCTGCAGCACGATGGTGTGCATGGCCGAGCCGGCGCGCAGCGGCAGGCCCTTGAGGTCGGCCGGCGACTGCAGCACCTTGCCGGTGGTGGAAATGGCGTAGGGGGCGGTGGCGCCCAGCGGCCAGGCGCGAATGCCCTTGTCGGCAATTTCGTACTGGTAGAACGACTTGTCGCCCTTGATCTTGGCCGGCGAATCCATCAGCTTCTGGAACGCCCGGGTGACCGACACCGCGCTGGTGTTGTAGGTGGGCAGCTGGGTCACGTCCGACAGCGCAAAACGGCCTTCGTGGTAGGGCGCGAGCAGCGGCGCGGCCACGTCGATGGTGCCGCCCTTGAGCGCGTCGAGTTCGCGGCCCACGGCCACCAGTTCGCCCGCGTAGAAGCGCTTGAACTTGGTGGCGGTGCTGGCCTCAATGGCGTTGGCAAACGGGTCCATGTGCTGGCCGACCCAGAAGTGGGCCTTGGGAATGCCGGCCGAGATGGTGAGGTCGGCGGCCACGGCGGCGCCAAGGGCGCTCAGGGCGAGGGAAGCCACAAGGGTGCGGCGCGCGGTGCGGTTGAACATGTCTGTCTCCTGTCTTTTGAGGGTTCGTGTGCGCCGGGTTCGGTGAGCCCCGAACGCACCGCCATGGTCCGGCACGCCCGCCCCGCCACGGCCCCCCCGAATCGGGTGGCTAGGGTATTCCCGGCCACCCACCCGCAAGCGCCCACGCAGCGCAGACAATGCCCACCCATGTCCACCACCACCCCTGCACCACGGCCCGCGCTCAGCGGCGCGTCCAACTTCCGCGACCTCGGCGGCCTCACTGGCCTGGACGGGCGGCGCGTGCGCACCGGCCAGGTGTTTCGCTCCGACCACCTCGGCGCCCTGAGCGCCGACGACCACCGCACCTTGCAGCCGCTGGGCATCACGCACAGCATCGACTTTCGGGGCGTGGCCGAACGCAGCGCCCTGCCCTCTGCCCTGCCCGGCGCCACCGCCGTGTCGCTGGCCATCGAACCCACTGTGGTGGTGCAGGTGCAGGCCCTGCTCGCGCGCGGCCAGGTGCCCACCGAGGCCGAAACGGTGGCGCTGATGTGCCGCACCTACCGCGCCTTTGCCCACGCCGCCGCGCCCACCTACGCGCGTTTTTTCCAGCACCTGCTGGCGCACCCCACGCCGCTGGTGTTCCACTGCACCGCCGGCAAAGACCGCACCGGTTTCGCCGCCGCCTTGCTGCTGGGCGCGCTGGGCGTGCCGCGCGAGGCGGTGATGGCCGACTACCTGCTCACCAACCAGCTCTACCGGCGCAGCCCGCTGGTGCAGGCGCACGGCCCGGCGCATGTGATGGACGTGCTGTGGCAGGTGCAGCCCGCGTTTCTGAACGCCGCGCTCGACACCATCGACACCGATTTCGGTGGCCTGGCGCGTTACCTGGAAGGCCCCATGGGCCTGGGGCCGCAGGAACGCGATCGCCTGTGTGCCCGCTTGCTGGAAGCCTGAAGCCCCGGCGGCGAAGCTTGAACGATCTCACACCGAGCCCACCAGGCCCAGGTCGCGCGCCCGCGCCACCGCCTCGTCGCGGCCGGTCACGCCGAGCTTGCCGTAGACGTTTTTCAGGTGCCACTTCACCGTCTCGGGCGACACGCCCAGCGCCTGCGCAATGCGTTTGTTCGACATCGCATGGGCCAGGGCGCGCAGGATCTCCTGCTCGCGCTCGCTCAGCACGTCCTTGAGCGGCACCGCCGGGCGCGGCGCCTGCGGCCGGTGCAGCCCGGCCTGCGCCTGCAACTGCTCCACATAAAAGACCAGCATGGGGTCTGGGTGGGGCGTCTCGCGCAGCGCTTGCTGCACCAGCGCCATGAAGTCGTCGCCCAGGTCCAGCAGGCTGCGCACCAGGCCCTGGCGCTGCGCTTGTGGCAGCAACTGCGCGAGCAAGGCCATGGCCTGGTCGCGCTGGCCCACCCGCGCCCACAGCAGGGCACGCAGGCCGTGCGCGCTGCTGCGGTCGCGCCGCAGCATGCTCGGGTCGTCCGGCCCGCACAGCGGCTCCAGCGCGGCCAGTGCGCCCCGGTCGTCGTGCCCGGCCGCCAACACCTGGGCCGTGGCCAGCGCCGACAGCCCCACAATGCGCACGCTCGTGGCGCGCGGATCGCCCGCGTGCCGCCGCGCCAGCGCCTGCAGCGCGTGCAGGGTGTGGTGGGCCGCGGCCGCGTCGCCCATGTGCAGCTGGGTGCGCACGCGCTCGATCAGCGCGAAACCCAGCGCCCGGTCCACACCGCGCCGCTGGGCCAGGTCTTCCAGCCGCTCCAGGCCTTCGAGCGCCTCCATCGGGTTGCCTTCCAGCCGGCGCAACCGGCTGCGCACCACGGCGGCGGTGATCACCGCGTCGGGCAGCGCCACGCGCTCAATGGCGTCAAAGCGCGGCTCCAGCAGCTGGTGCAGTCCGGGGAAGTCGTTCGTTTCGTAGAGCACCGCGCTGAGGAACGCGGCCGCGTTGCAGGCGGGTTCGCAGTAGGGGCCGAGCGCGCGCTCGGCCTCGGCCAGCGCGTCGCGCAGGGCCGGTTCGGCGCGCCGCATGTCGCAGGCGTGCAAATGCGCGAAGCCGTGCAGGGCCTGGCTCATGAGCGCACCAAAGGGCGAATCCAGCAGCGCCGAGCCGTCTTCGCGGCTGGGCACCGGGCCTTGCAGCACGGCGTGCGCCTGCTCAAAGTCGCCCAGGTGGATGCAGAGCCAGCCCAGCAGGTTGCGCCGCCCGCCCGTGAGCACCGCGTCCCCGCCCTGGCGCAGGGTCTGCAGGGCGGGCAGCAGGGCCTGGGCGGTGGGAATGTCGTCTTCCTGCAGCGCCAGTGAAAACGCCAGCAGGCACCAGTGGGCCTGCGCTTCGGTGTCGTGCGGGCGCATCTGCGCACGCAGCGCGGCCAGGCTTTCGTGGCAGGCCGGGAACTGGCGGTAGCACAGCTGCGCCCAGCCCAGCCACAGCAGCAGCGAACCGCGCTCGCGCAACACGGCGCGCGGCAGCTCGGCCACCGCGCGCACCAGGCGCTGCAGCTCGCCGTTGAGGAACAGCTCGCGCGCCCAGCGGTCGAGCCAGTCGGCGGCCTGCGCCAGGTCGCCGCCGGCCACCGCGTGGTGCACCGCTTCGCGCAGGCGCTTGCGCCGGCCAAACCACTGGCTCAGCGTGGCGTGGGTGCGGCGGCGCTCGGCCTCGGGCCAGCGCTCGAAGCGCTCAAACAGCAGGTCGCGAAACAGCGGGTGGAAGCGGAACCAGCCCTCGCGCTCCATGCCGTCCAGCGGCATCAGAAACAGGTGCTCGCGGCGCATGCGCTCCAGCAGCGCCGGGCCCATGGCGTCGCCGAGCAAACCGTCCACCAGGGCCTGATTGAAACCGCGCGCCGCCGCCAGCCGCGTCATGGCGTCGAGTTCGGGCAGGTCGAGTTGCGAGAGCACCTCGCGGTTGAAGTAGGCGGTGAAGTCGTGCGGGTTTTGCACCGGCGCGGCGCGGCCCAGCCGATCGGGCTGGCGCCGGATGTCCAGCGACACCAGTTGCAGCCCGGCGATCCAGCCGTCGGTGATGTCGTGCAGGCGCCGCGCATCGCGCTCGGGGTGGTCGGGGTGGCGGCTGCGCACAAAGGCGCGCACCTCGTCCAGCGCAAAGCGCAGGTCGGCAAAGTCCAGCTGCATCACGGCGTCGCGGTCGCGCAGGCGCGAGAGCGACAGCGGGGGCACGCTGCGCGACACCAGCACCAGGTGGAAGTTGGCGGGCGCCACGTCGAGCCAGATCTGCAGCAGCGCGTGGGCACGCGCGTCGCCGATGTTCTGGTAGTCGTCGATCAGCAGCACCAGCGGGCGCGGGCGCTGCATCAGGCTGCGCAGCACGGCAATGGCGATCGGGTCGGGCGAACGCAGCTCGCCGTCGCGGTTGTAGATGAAGCGCGCTTCGCGCGCGATGTCCGGGTCGACCCGGTCGAGGGCGGTGAACAGCGCGTCCAGCAGGGCCTGCGTGTCGTCGCCGGGCATCACCGTCATCCAGGCGACCTCGTGGCCAAAGCCCAGCGCCTGCGCGCGCCACTGCAGCGCCAGCGTGGTCTTGCCGCAGCCGGCCGGGCCGAGGATCAGCACACAGGTCTTGTGGCGCGCCTCGGCCAGGCGCGCCAGCAGCCGCGTGCGTTCGATGCTGCCCGGCTCCAGCCGGGGCAGGGTCGTGGGGGTTTCAAGCGGGTTCATGGGCCATGTTCAATGGGTACTCAGACAGGGTTCACGCGGTCGGCTGCGAGCGCCTTTCGTCCAAAACGACGATGGTGCCGCGCCGCGCCTGGCCGTAGGCTGGCGTTTTGACCCCCTCACAGGAGACGCCATGGGCACGCACCGCACCGTTCAACAACTTCACAACCTGCGCGGGCGCAGCGCGCTCATCACCGGCGGCTCGCGCGGCCTGGGCCTGCAGCTGGCGCACGCGCTGGGCGAAGCCGGTGCGCGCCTGCTGATCAGTTCGCGCAAGGCGCCCGAGCTGGCCGAAGCCGCCGCCGAGCTGCGCGCCGCCGGCCACACGGTGGACGTGTTCGCCGCCGACGGGCGCGACGATGCGCAGGTGATGGCGCTGGTGGAGCACGCACTGGCCACGCTGGGCCACATCGACATTCTGGTGAACAACGCCGGGGCCACCTGGGGTGCCCCGGCTGCCGAGCACCCGATGGACGCCTGGGACAAGGTGATGGACCTGAACGCGCGCAGTGTGTTCTTGCTCACGCGCGAGGTGGTTCGGCGCAGCATGTTGCCGCGCGGCCAGGGCCGCATCGTCAACATCGCGTCGGTGGCGGCGCTGGGCGGCACCGCGCATTCCATGCAGGCCGCGGCCTACCACGCGAGCAAGGGTGCGGTGGCCAGCCTCACGCGTGCCCTGGCCTGCGAATGGGGGCCGCACGGCATCACGGTCAATGCGATTCTGCCGGGCGTGTTCCCGAGCAAGATGGCGCAGCACATGCTGGCGCCCAGCGTGCTGGCGCCCATCGTGGCGAACGTGCCGCTGCGCCGCATCGGCGACGACGAGGGTTTGAAGGGTGCGGTGTTGTTGCTGGCTTCCGACGCGGGCAAGCACATCACCGGCGTGCTGCTGCCGGTGGATGGCGGGGCTTCGGCGGTGGTGGGCATCTGAGAGGCTGCGCGTCTTTCGCTCAGCCTCTGAGCGCCAACCACCCGGGCCCACGTGCTCAGGCCGTGGGCAACCTGTGGTCGCGGTACTGCTCACGCAATTTCGTCTTGAGCAACTTGCCGGTGGCGGTGTGGGGCAAGGCATCGACGAACAGCACCTCGTCGGGCAGCCACCACTTGGCGATGCGCGCGCCCAGGTGGTCGATCAGCTCCTGGGGCTGGACGCTGGCACCCGGCCGGCGCACCACGAGCAGCAGCGGGCGCTCTTGCCACTTGGGGTGCGACACCCCGATCACCGCCGACTCGGCCACACCCGGGTGTGAAGCGGCGGCGTTTTCCACATCGATCGACGAGATCCACTCGCCGCCGGACTTGATCACGTCTTTGGCGCGGTCCACCAGTTGCAAATACCCATCGGGGTCGATGGTGGCCACGTCGCCGGTGGGGAAGAACCCTTCTTCGTCCAGCACCAAGCCGCCCTCGCCCTGGTAATAACCGCTGGCGATCCACGGGCCGCGCACATACAGGTTGCCAAAGGCCACGCCGTCCCAGGGCAGCGCCCGGCCGTCGGCGTCCACGATCTTCAGGTCCACGCCCCACACGCCCCGGCCCTGCTTGAGCTTGACCTTGACCAGCTTCTCCGGGTCCATCCCGGCGTGCTTGGGCAGCAGCTTGCTGATGACGCCGATCGGGCTGGTTTCGGTCATGCCCCAGCCCTGCACCACCTCGGCGCCGAACTGGTTCTCAAAGCGCTCCAGCACGGCGCGCGACACGGCCGCCCCGCCAATGCCGATGCGCTTGACGCCCAGCGAGCGCGGGTCGAGCTGCGGGTGCTTGTCCAGGTGCTGGAACAGCATCATCCAGACCGTGGGCACGCCCTGCGAGAAGGTCACTTTTTCGTCGCGCATGAGGTTGTAGACGCTCTCGCCGTCCAGGTGCGGGCCGGGCAGCACCAGCTTGGCGCCCACCATGGCCGCCGCGTAGGGCGCGCCCCAGGCGTTGGCATGGAACATGGGCACGATCAGCATCAGCGTCTCGGCCGAGCTGATGCCGAAGGTGTCGGGCGCCAGCTCCATCAGCGTGTGCAGCAGCGTGGAGCGGTGCGAATACAGCACGCCCTTGGGGTTGCCGGTGGTGCCCGAGGTGTAGCACAGCGACGACGCGCTTTTCTCGTCGAACTCGGGCCAGGTGTAGTCGGTGCTCTGCGCGTCCAGCAGCTCGTCAAAACACAGCAGGTTGGGCACGTTGATGGCCGGCATGTGGGCGCGGTCGGTCATGGCGATGAAGGCCTGCACCGACTTGAGCCGGGGCGCGAGCTGCTCCACCAGCGGCGCAAACGTGATGTCGAAAAATAGCACGCGGTCTTCGGCGTGGTTGACGATGTAGTCGATCTGCTCCGGGAACAGGCGCGGGTTCACGGTGTGCAGCACCGCGCCGCTGCCCGAGACGCCGTAGTACAGCGCGAGGTGGCGGTACGAGTTCCAGGCCAGCGTGCCCACGCGCTCGCCCTGCTGAATGCCCAGGCCCTGCAGCGCGTTGGCCACCTGGCGCGAGCGCAGGCACACGCCGTGCCAGTTGGTGCGGTGCACCGTGCCTTCGGGCAGGCGCGAGACGATGTCGGTGTGGGGGTGGAAGGTGGCTGCGTGCTCGATGAGCGAGGAAATCAGCAGCGGGCGGTCTTGCATCAGGCCATGCATGGGGTGTCTCCAGAAATCAAACGGATCACCCGCACAAGCCGTTCTGGTGGGTCCCCCAGAGCCGCCGTGCGGGTGTGTGTGGGGGTTTCAGCCGCCAAAGATGGGGCCAAACGCCTCGTAGGTTTTGCCGTTGAAACGCTGCAGCGTCTTCTTCTCGATCGGATAGTAGTCCGTGGGCGAGGTCTTGATGTCGATGCCGGGGTACAGCATGGGCGGCGTGAAGTTCAGGTTGGCGGCCTGCTTCATCACGTTCTCGCGGGTCAGGTTGTCACCGGCCTGCTTGAGCGTTTGCACGATGGTGGCCGCGGTGACGTAGCCGATCACGTTGAGCGTGTCGTACGGGTCGCCTGCGGGGTAGTACTGTTTCATCACCGCGAGGTACTCGTCCACCGCCTTGTTGCCCTTGCCGGCCGGGTCGTCGGCACCCAGCAGGTAGGTCGAGGTGATGATGCCCACCGCGTTCTCGAAGCCGGCGGGCTTGAGCACCGAGTTCATCGACTGCGACACGCTGGAAACGTAGTGCGTGGGCTTCCAGCCGATCTCGGCCGCCTTGCGGATGGCCTGCGCCGCGAACTTGGGCGTGGAGATGTTGAAGAAGGTGTCGGCACCCGAGGCCTTGAACGACACCATCTGGCTGTCGATGGTGGGGTCGGTCACTTCGTAGGTCTGGAACGAGACGACCATGGTCTTGGCCTTGTCACCCAGCGCGTCCATGAAGCCTTTGTGGAAGTCTTTGCCGAAGTCGTCGTTCTGCATCAGCACGGCGATCCTGGCGCCGGGGTTGTTTTGCAGAATGTGCTGCGCGTAGACCTTGCCCTCGGCCTGGTAGGTGGGCTGCCAGCCCATGGTCCAGGGGAAGGCCTTGGGGTCGCCAAAGCGGGTGGCACCGGTGGCCACAAACAGCTGCGGCACCTTCTTGGCGTTCATGTAGCGCTGCACCGCGATGCCGTGCGAGGTGCCCAGCGAGCCGACCATGGCCAGCACCTCATCCTGCTCGACCAGCTTGCGCGTCTGCTCAACCGATTTGGCCGGGTTGTAGGCGTCGTCGGCGGTGATGAAGTGGATGCGCCGACCGTTGACACCGCCGTCGGCGTTGACCTTCTCGAAGTAGGCCGTCATGGCCTTGCCGATGGTGCCGTAGGCCGAGGCCGGGCCGGAATACGGCACCAGGTTGCCGAGCTTGATCTCTTTGTCGCTGGCGCCCGGGTCGTACTGCTTCTGCGCGTGGACCGAGAAAGGCAGCAACGCGGCCAGCACGAGGCCGGCACCGAGCTGGAGGGACCGGCGCAAGCCGGCGTTGTGAGTCTGGGGCATGAGAGTCTCCATAAGGGGGGTGGCCAAACGAGCCGTGCCCTGCGTTTGTGTTCACGGCAGTGGCTTCGGCTCGGGTTCCATCGTATGAAGGCCCTCCACCCGGGGCATCGTCGGAACTGACGATATTGGCCGGGCGCCGTCAGCGCGGCGCAAACACCGGCTCGCGCTTGCCCAGAAACGCCCGCACGCCCTCGGCAAAGGCGGGCCGGTCGATCAGCTCGCGCTGGCGTTCGGCTTCGCTGCGCAGCTGCTCGGGCAGCGTTTGCCGCCCGGCCTGCTCAAAGACCACGCGAACCTCGGGCGCCGCGTGGGCCGGCAAGGCGGCCAGCCGCTGCGCCAGCGCGAGGGCCTGCGCTGGCAGATCGGCGTCGTCCACACACCGCCACACCAGACCCCACTGCGCGGCCTGCTCGGCCCCCAGGCGCTCGCCCAGCAGCGACAGGGCCACCGCCCGCGCACGGCCCACGCTGCGCTCCAGAAACCAGGTGGTGCCCAGGTCGGGCACGATACCCAGCCGCGGCATGAAAGGCAGGTAAAAGTAGGCCGAACGCGCGGCCAGCACCACGTCGCCCGCCAGCGCCAGGCCCACACCGGCGCCCGCGCAGGCGCCGTTGACGGCACTGAGCACCGGAAACGGCAGGCTGCGCAGGTCTTCAATCAGGCGGTTCGACAGGGCGTGCATGGTGTCGGCCGTCTGCTGGCCCAGGCTGCCGTGTTCGGGCGGCGACATGGACGCCAGATCGGCCCCGACACAAAAGGCCTTGCCGCTGCCGGTGAGCAGCAGCGCGCGCACCGTGCGGTCTTCGCGCAGTTCGGCCAGGGCGTCGCGCAGCGCCTGCTGCAACGGCAGGGTGAGCGGGTTCAGCCGCGCGGGCAGGTTCAGCCGCAGCAGCGCCACCGCGCCGTGGCGCTCGCGCAGCAGCACCGGCTCGGCGCTCATGGCGCCGCCCTGCGCCGCTGCCAGCGTGCGGCGGTGCTGCGCAGCAAGCCCACCACACCACCGGGCATGGCGAACATGATGGCGATCAGCACCACGCCATACACCGCCCACGGCGCGGCCTTGGAAATGCTCTCGGCAAAACTGGGCACGAACATGATGAACAGCGCGCCGAAGACCGCACCCCACAGCGTGCCCAGGCCGCCCACCACCACGCCCACCAGCAGCGAGATGGAGAGAAACAGGGTGAACGAGTCGGGCGACACAAACTGCACCGCAATCGCCGACAGCGCACCGCCCACACCGGTGAACGCGGCCGAGATGCCGAAGGTCATGGACTTGTAGTGCGGGTTGTCCACCCCCATGGCCTCGGCGGCCATGGCGTGGTCGCGGATGGCGCGCATGGCCCGGCCACTGCCGCTGGAGAGCAGGTTGTGCCCGATCACGAACATCACCACCGTGACCGCCAGCGCGTACAGGAACAGCCACTGGTCTTGCGACAGCGGCAGGCCAAACGGTGCGTCGGGCTTCATGAGCACGATGCCGCCCACGCCACCGGTCCAGGCCTCCAGGTGTTTGTATTTCAGCAGCTGCGGCATGGCCACGGCCAGCGCGAAGGTGGCCAGCGCCAGGTACAGGCCTTCGAGCTTGAGCGCGGGCCGGCCAAAGAGGTAGCCCACCACCAGGCAAGCCACCCCGGCTGCGGGCACCGCCAGCCAGTACGGCAGGCCGCCGTGCTCCATGGCAATGGCGGCGGCGTAGGCGCCCAGCGCGAAGAACGCGCCGTGGCCCAGCGAAATCTGGCCGTTGTAACCGGTGAGCATGTTCAGGCCCAGCAGCGCAATGGCGTAACACAGCACCATGGTGCCCTGGAACAGCTGGTAGCCCTTGAGCACCCCGGTGAGTGCGGCCAGCAGCAGCACCAGCAGCACGACCCAGGGCCAGCGGCCGCGCGACGTGGGGATGGACGGGGCCTTGGGCGTGCGCGCCGACAGCGCGTGGGCAACGTTGGGCATGGGAGACGAGTGGCTGGATGGCATGGTTCAAACCCGGGTGACGATGGTCTTGCCCAGCAGACCGGACGGTTTCACGATGAGCACAACGATGATCAGCACCAGCGCCACGGACAGCTTGAGTTCCGTGCCCACCACGTAGGTGCCCAGCAGGTTCTCCAGCACACCGACGATGAAGCCGCCGAGCACGGCGCCAATGGGGTTGTCGATGCCGCCAATGAGGGCGCCGGCAAAGGCGTAGAGCAGCACGCCGGTCATCATGTTCGGGTCCAGAAACACCACCGGCGCAACCATCATGCCGGCCACCGCCCCGATGGCGCCGGCCAGGCCCCAGCCCAGCATGAGCATGCGCCCCACGTTGATGCCCACCAGCCGCGACGAGGCCGCGTTTTGCGCCGCAGCGCGCATGGCCAGGCCCAGCGGCGTGAACCGCAGAAACACGAACAGCAGCGACACCATGCCCAGCGCCACCACGATGGCGCCCACCTCGTGCGCCGACATCAGGCTGCCGCCGTACCAGGCGTCGGCCGGGAACGGGCTGGGAAACGGCTTGATGGTGTAGCCAAACAAAAAGCCCGCCAGGCTGTGAAAGATCACCAGCAGGCCGATGAAGACCACCACCACCGAGAGCACCGGCGCGTTGTGCATGGGCCGGATGACCGCGAACTCGATCACCGCGGCCAGCACGAACGACAGCACCACCGTGATGGCGAAGGCGCCCCAGTACGGGAAGCCGGCCTGGATCAGCGACCAGGCGATGAAGGTGGAAAACATCGCCATTTCGCCCTGGGCAAAATTGATGTGGTGCGTGGCCTGGTAAATCATCACCAGCGCGAGCGCCACGCTGGCGTAGATGCCGCCGGTGGCCAGGCCGGCCAGCAGTTGGTGCAGAAATTCGTTCATGGGCGTGGTCTCTTATTCACCGAGGTAGGCGCGGCGCACCGCGTCGTTGCGGCGCATGTCGGCCGAGGGGCCGCTGAGCACCACGCGCCCGGTCTCCAGCAGGTAGGCGGTGTCGGCCAGGTCGAGCGCGAGTTTGGCGTTTTGCTCCACCAGCAGGATCGACACCTTTTCTTCCCGGTTGATGCGCTTCATGATCGAAAAAATGTCTTTCACGATCAGCGGCGCCAGGCCAAAGGAAGGCTCGTCCAGCAGCAACAGGCGCGGGCGGCCCATGAGCGCGCGGCCAATCGCCAGCATCTGCTGCTCGCCGCCCGACAGCGTGCCGGCCTGCTGCGTGGCGCGCTCGCGCAGCCGGGGAAAGTAGCCGTAGATGCGCTCCATGTCGTCGGCCACGCCGCTGCGCGTGCGCCGCGAATACGCGCCCAGGTGCAGGTTTTCTTCGGTGCTCAGGCCCATGAAGGTGCCGCGCCCGTCGGGCACATGGCCCACGCCGAGCTGGGCAATCTGTTCGGTGGAGCGGCCGTCGATGCGTTCGCCGGCCAGCGTCACCGAGCCGCTGGCCTGCACCATGAAGCGGCACAGGGCGCGCAGCGTGGTGGTCTTGCCGGCGCCGTTGGCGCCCAGCAGCGCGGTCACCTGGCCTTCGGCCACATCCAGGTCCAGGCCCTGCAGCACCTGGGTGGCACCGTAGCGGGCGTGCAGGCCGCGCACTTCGAGCAAATGGGTCATGGCAGTGCCTCTTGTGCTTGTGCTTGTGCTTGTGCTTCTTCGGCTTCGTCCGCACCCAGGTAGGCGCGGATCACCTCGGGGTGGGCGCGCACCTCGGCCGGGGTGCCCTGTGCGATCTTTTTGCCGAAATTCAGCGCCACCACCCGGTCGGAAATCTTCATCACCAGGCCCATGTGGTGCTCCACCAGCAGCACGGTCACGCCCAGGCGGTCGCGGATCTCGCAGATCAGCTGGCCCAGGCCTTCCAGCTCTTCGTGGTTGAGGCCGCAGGCCGGTTCGTCGAGCAGCAGCAGCTGCGGCTCGCAAGCCAGGGCGCGCGCCAGCTCCACGCGCTTTTGCGTGCCAAACGGCAGGTCGGCCACGGTGCGCTCGGCCACCGCCGAGAGCTGCAGAAAGTCCAGCAGCGTCTCGGCGCGGGCCTGCGCCTCGGCCTCGATGCGCGCCGCCCCCGGGAGCCGAAAAGCGTTGCGCAGCATGCCCGCGTGGTGCTTGCTGTGGCAGCCCACGCGCACGTTGTCGCGCACCGTCATGGAGTGGAACAGCGCCAGGTTTTGAAACGTGCGGCCCATGCCGATACCGGCCATGCGGTGGCGCGGCAGGCGAGAAATGGTCTGGCCGTTGAACGCAATGCTGCCGGCGTTGCAGTCGTACAGGCGCGAGAGGCAGTTGAACAGCGTGCTCTTGCCCGCGCCGTTGGGCCCGATCAGGGCGCAGATTTCGCCACGGTGGATGTCGAACGACACCCCGTCGAGCGCGACGATGCCGCCAAAGCGCACGGTGACACCCTGCACCTGCAGCAGGGGACGGGTTTTCGGGTCGCCGTGATCGTTGTCATGGGTCATGCTTCGATCCCTGGGTTGTTCAAGGGGTTGTTCAAGCGGTTGTTCAAGCGGTTGTCGGGGTCTGTTGGCGCCGTGCGCCAGCGGCGGAGCCGGTTTACAGCCGTTCGATGACGGTGACGTTGGCCATGCCGCCGCCCTCGCACATGGTTTGCAGGCCATAGCGCTGGCCGCGCGCGCCCAGTGCGTGCACCAGCGTGGTCATGAGCTTGGTGCCCGAACCGCCCAGCGGGTGGCCCAGCGCGATCGCGCCACCGTTCACATTGAGGCGGTCGGCATCGGCGCCCAGCGCCTTCAGCCACGCCAGCGGCACCGAGGCAAAGGCCTCGTTCACCTCGTACAGGTCGATGTCGCCGATGTGCATGCCCGCCTTCTTCAGCGCGCGCTCGGTGGCGGGAATCGGTGCCTCCAGCATGATCACCGGGTCGTGGCCCATCACCGTCATGTGGTGGATGCGCGCCAGCGGCTGCACACCCAGCGCTTTCAGACCGCGTTCGTTCACCACCATCACGCCGGTGGCCCCGTCGCAAATCTGGCTGGCGTTGGCCGCGCTGATCACGCCGCCTTCTTGCAGCAGCTTCACGCCCTGGATGGACTCGAACGTGGCCTCGTAGCGGATGCCTTCGTCCGTCCTGTGGATCTCGGCCGTGTCCAGGCCCTGGGCATCGCGCACCGGCAGCGGCAGGATTTCGGCGTCAAACGCGCCGGCCCGTGTGGCGGCGATGGCGCGCTGGTGGCTCAGCAAGGCGAAGCGGTCCAGGTCTTCGCGGCTCAGGCCGTATTTGCTCGCCATCATCTCGGCGCCCACGAACTGGCTGAACGCCACCCCGTTGTAGCGGCGGTCGATCGCCGGGCTTTGGTAAAAGCCCATGCCCGCCTTCTGCGCCAGCGACGAGGGACTGAACATGGGCACGCGCGTCATCGACTCCACGCCCGCCGCAATCACCACGTCCATGGTGCCCGACATGACCGCCTGCGCCGCAAAGTGCACCGCCTGCTGCGAGGAGCCGCACTGGCGGTCCAGCGAGGTGCCGGGCACCGAATCGGGCAGCCGGGAGGCCATCACCGCGTTGCGCGCCACGTTGGTGGACTGCTCGCCCACCTGGCTCACGCAGCCCATGATCACGTCTTCGACCAGCGCCGGGTCGACCCCGGTGCGGTCCACCAGCGCATTGAGCACCTGGGCGGCGAGTTCAACAGGGTGCCAGCCAGCCAGGCGGCCACCTCGGCGCCCCCCTGCGGTACGGACGGCACAGACAATATAGGCTTCAGACATAAGAGACGCTTCGTGGATTGGGTGGAAGGTGAAAGGGTTGCGGCCATTCTGTGGGGCGCCTGCGGCAGGGGCTTCGTCGGAACAGACGATTTTCAAAAGCCCGGTAACGCGCACACTGAACCCACCCGTTTTGAAAGGCCCCCACCATGACCGAATCGCCCCTGCTCCAGAGCCGCCCCCAACCCGGTTGCGCCGTGCTCACGCTGCACCGCCCCCACGCACTCAACGCGCTCAGCGCCGCCTTGCGCGCCGAGTTGGTGGCGGCGCTGCAGGCGCTGGACCGCGACGACACGGTGCGCGCCGTGGTGCTCACCGGCGCGGGCAAAGCCTTCTGCGCCGGGCTGGACCTGCGCGAACTCGGCACCGAGGGCGTGCCCACCCTGGGCGGCGCCAACGACCCGGTGCGCGCCATCACCGCCTTCAGCAAACCGCTGATCGCCGCCGTCAACGGCGCGGCCGTCACCGGCGGCTTTGAACTGGCGCTGGCCTGCGACGTGCTGCTGGCCTCCACCAGCGCGCGCTTTGCCGACACGCACGCCCGCATCGGCGTAATCCCGGGCTGGGGCTTGTCACAAAAACTCAGCCGCCTGATCGGCCTGCCCCGCGCCAAAGAAATGGCCTTCAGCGGCAACTTCATCAACGCCGCCACCGCCGAACGCTGGGGCATCGCCAACCGCGTGCTCAGCCCCGACGAACTGCTGCCCGCCGCCCTCGCCCTGGCCGCCGACATGGCCAGTGCCGAGCCCGGCATGCTGCGCGCCTACAAACGCTTGATCGACGAAGGGTTCGGCCTGCCGCTGGGTGAGGCAATGGTGCTGGAAGCGCAGCGGTCGAAGGAATGGGCGGCCGCGCAGACACCGGAGGCACTGGAGAGGCGGCGGGCAGCGGTGCAGGAACGGGGGCGGGGGCGGGGGCGGGGGCAGGCGGGGCAAGGCTAACGCCGGGCCGCCGCATTGGCTCATCTGTCTGACTGCTGACGACCCGGAGCGGATTTATCCCGACACGGGCTCATTGCCGGGAAGCCGCCCGTTGCCAGAGAGGCGCATGCACTCGATTTGCGCTGAACCTCATCAATTCACCTGTGGTTGCCAAGCGAAACAATATGAGCGTGCCAGCCAGAAGGTCAGATTGCGCGAGACTATGATCCCCGCGAATGCAGAACACACGAGAACGCAAGGCTGAAGGCGCTTTCACCCCTTGGGTCGCCGGCTTCACTGTGGCCGGAGCAGTCCTTTTCATGGCGCTCGCCGCCGCGTGGCATTGGCCCACCCCGGAACTTGCGTTCCTATCCGACAACTCGCCCGTCTCGTGGCTGTCCAGCGCGCAGCTGTGGACCATCGCCCTCTTGTCACTGCGCCTCGGCGCCGACCGTTCTCTGCCCGTTCTCACCTCCGCATGGATGGCCGTCGCCATGATGCTTTTGGCATGCGACGAACAGTTCATGTTCCACGAGCATTGGAAGTATGGTTGCCACCAATGGTTCGATGCCTGTCGCAACCACCATTGGATGACCGAAGCGCCCATCCTGGCCGTGGCCATTGCGGGCGCGGCGACGGTCGCGCACTTGCATTGCCTGCTTCGTGATCGGGGCTGCCGCCTGTGGCTCTGGTCATCACTTACGGTGGCCAGCCTCGCGATCCTGGTGGACCTCACTGGCTGGCCGCCGAACCTGGCGCGCTTGGAAGAGGCGCTCGAAGTGGTGGCGGAAGCGCTTTTCGCCGGTACCTTGCTCGGTTGGCGCAGGGGCGTACCCATCACCGATCAAGAGCACTCGGCGAAGTAATCGGAGTCCAAAAGGAACCACTCGCCGCCGATGTTCGCGAAAACGACGCGGACACCGAGCATGTCGCCCCCGCTTCCTTCGCGCAGCATGCCTTCCCATACGGCGAGGTCCGGCACACCGTCGCCTTCGACGTCCACGTCGTGCATGAAAATTGTCGTGAAAGCGTTACGCCCATGCTGTTCGTTTGGCTGAGTGACCAGCTTTCGAGCTGCCGTTGTGATTTGTACTTTTTTGAAAGGTATCGGCTCGGCAACGTGTAGCCAAGCGAGTGGATGCTTGACCCGCGGATAGCCTGACAGGGATCGCGCCATCGCGCGCGGCTTGAGGTTGAACCCTTCGCTGCACGATTCCTCCGCGTTCACGTCAAACTTCCACGAAATGACCGCTTCGCGCAGCTCCGCAAGCCCCCTGCGGCCAATCGCATACTCGAGCACGGGCTTGTCCAGAGTGACCTCGAACGAGCCAACATCCCAGCTGCCTTCCACAAATGGGTCGTTGTGGCGCGGATGCACCCACTTCGGACCACTCAGCACCTTCAATCTTTCAACGATGCCGAACTGCGCACTGAGTGCTTCGACGTCACTGACCGCAGGCGCCAATTCGCCCTGGTGCTTGAAGAATGAGGGCCTCGCAGGATTTAGCCGCGCAATGCGAACCATCGACGCCACCTCATCCGGCACCCATTGCCCGCCCGATAGCTGGATTGACGCGTATTGCACATCGACACTCGCGTCCACCCTCTGCTTCAGTTCGCTCCAACGGGTGAGCATCGGACGGCGCTCAGGCGCCGCAACGATGCCCACCTTCATCACATTTTTCATGGCCTCAAATTCAGGGATGGCATAGCGCACAGGCGCGGGCTGATTGCCCGAATATGCGACTGAAAACCAGCCAGGCCGCTCCTTCTCCTGTTGCTCTTGCGTGAGCATGGCGCTCCAGAAGTTTTCGCCAGCCTCCAGCAGCCGCCTCATGGAAGGCGCAAGCCAGAACGAACGTTGCGCCGAATAATGTGGGTTGGCCTTATCCTCAGCCATCGTCGGCGACCCCACCTCCGCCAGCGAAACAGCTTGCGTGCCGAGCAGGGCGCAGGCCACAAAGCCTCGCACTTCGGGCGTTTTCGCCGTCACCTCACACCAGTTGCCCTGCTTCGACAGCAGCGCCACTTCCGTGTTGACGATCAGCCGATCGACGATGGTGCTGTTTGCAGCAGCCTCCGCGCGCAGATTGACCCATGAGCCCTGTATCCACAGTATTTCGGCCGCTCGCGCGTGACCGATGGAAAGCGCAATCGCCACCGCCGTAGCCGCCAAAACACTTCGATTCATCCAATGCTCCGTCAGTTTCATTCCAACCAGTAGCGTGCACCCGCCGACAGAATATCGGCACCATACAAGGTCTTGCCGCCCAATATCTGCATCGGCACGCGATTTTCAGCGAACGGGATGGCTGACCTGGTGCGAGACGTGCGCGGCGCCGGGCTCCAGGCGCTCGCATCATCCACCCAACGCCACACGTCCTCCAGAAAACCGCCCGTGCCGGTGCGCAAAAGGAAGATCGAGCTCGGCGCCAGCGCCGGATGCTCCACAAACACAAGTCTGCACATCGCTTCGTCTGCGCTGTGGCCACAGGAGGTACCTGGTGCACCTTCCGCAGGGGACACACCCTCAGGTAACGGTATCGTGCGCCATTGACCGCCCGACACGGTCGACTGCTCGATCAGCCAGCGACCGACCTCTGATGCTGCGGATTTCGCTGCCGGCTCGTACCAACCCAACGTCATCACCCGGCCATCGTTCCGCACGATGGCACTGGTGCTGCCGGCGCGGCTCGGGGCGCTCGCAGCCCAATGGCCTTCGCGCAGAACTTCAAAACGGTGCGCCGGCGTCAGCGGCCCAGTGCCGTAAGAGCGCTCCTTGCACGCGGCGCCCTGGCAATCGGCATCGACGGCCTGGATGGACTCCGACTGCGCCGCGCCTCCAGCGACAACGACGCGGTCATCAGGCAGCACACGGAAGGTGCCGCCGCGTCGCGCGAAAATTGCAGGTGGCAAATTGCGTACCTGCCCGCTGATCGGCTCCACGAGCCAGCCAGCGCCGTCAGGGTTGAGCAGAACAGCCTCGCCCCTCAGCACACCAGCGAGCTCAGCCCGGGCAAGTCTGTTGTCGTTCAGCGTTGTCCAGGTGTTGCGCTTCAGGTCAAGTACGGCAAGGAAACCGCGGGAATCAAACTCCAGCGAGCGGCCATCTAAGCCCTGAAACGGTTGGTCGTACACCGCGCCGTTCGCGATGGCCTTCACGACGACATGATCGTCATCCAGCCACTGCGCCTTTCCGGTGAACATGGGATGCGGCAATGGCGGCAAAGCCCGCACGGTGCCAGCTGGCAAGTCAACCAGTTCTGCCACCGCACTGGCTTGAATGGTGCCTGTAAAGAAATGGAACGACTCCCAGCCGCCAGCCACGAACACGCGGTCAGCCCGCTGGGCCACAGCGGCCTCGCGCCTCGTAAGGCCCACGCTCGAGGCCCTTCGCTCGCCATCGCCCTGCCAGGCAACTCGCTCCGTGCCGAACTCATACCGGCAGCACCGGTTGGGCTGCATACCGCTCGACACGAGCACTTCCTGGTTGCTCAGAGCCTGCACGACGCCACCCATACGAGACTCCGACAGACTTGCAACGGCTTGCCAGTCCGGCGCGTAGGTGCCGTTGCGGGCGCGCAGCAACTGCACGTGCGGGTGCATGCCTCCTGCCACCAGTAGCGATCCGTCCGGTAGCGCCGTAGCGGAAGGCCGTTCAGAAAGAAAGGTGCTGACTCTCAACGAGAGCGGCAGTGGCGGCAGGGGTGACCAGTTGCCGTTGGTTGGGTTCCAGATCTCCGCCCCGTGAGAGGCTTGCTCGCGTGCACCCACCTTGTCCCTCTGCACCGGCCATCCGTTGCCGGCGACAAAGGCGCCGCCATCGGGGGTAGCAGCCAATGCACCATGCATCCGCCCCAAACGCAGCGACCCTGTCTGCACCCAGCGGTCACTGGACGGGTCGAACAGCCATGCCTGGTCCGTTGTCCCATAGCCAGCCAAGAGCAACACGCGGCCGTCACGCAGCCGCGTTGCCGCAGCACCGTGATTGAACTGCGGCGTACCGTCGACGCGTTGGATGGCCAGGCGGTCGAGCCCTTGCCTGCGGATGCGGAACGCCGCCCCTCGTGTTTCGCCACGCACCTTACGCAGCAGCAACAGGTCGCCGTCGGCCAGGCCAATCGCGATGTCCTGCGAACCCTCTTCGTACGTCGACAGTCCACGCGACGTGGCCGGGATCGGGAAATCCACCTGCGCAAGCTTGCCGTCGCTGCGCACATGAGTCACCTTGTGGCTTACGACCCAGATGCCACTGCCGTTCACAGCAAGCACGTGCCGCGGCAGGAGTCCTTTCCCATCGCGCGGCGGCAAAGGCAGCGGGTGCGTAGTGACCTTGCCGCTCGCCCAATGGCGACGCTCGACTCGCAACTCCCAACCAACGTCGAACAAGAAGACCATCTCGTCGTGGCCGACCGCCACAGGATCGGCCAAAGGTGCTGGGTGATAAATGAACACCGCGTGTGCTGCCTGTAGCTGCAACAACGCGAGGCCGCACGTGAATACCAACAAGATTTTGCGGATAGTCTGCATCTGGGAATTACGAATGCTGAGAAGGGAAAACGTCAATGGTATTGAGCATCAGACTCCGAGGGCTCAGTCCTTGGGTGACCTCATATTTCCTCAAGGCGGCGTCCCGAGACCGAGTCAAACAACTACCGTGCTCAAATTGGCGAACGCCTCGCGTGGATTCCGAAGTAAGTTGATAGATGAGCTTCCAGGAAGCAGCCCTTCAGCAATGGCGGCTGCTGGCCCATAGCTGACCTTGGCGCCAACAGAACGACCAGCGGTTGACCTGTAGCCACCGCTGACAAAACGGACCTCGCCAACAACCCATCAGCCGCCCATCGCTCAGTGCCAAAAGCGCTCAGCCATGCCCCCTCAACGTGGCGCCATCCGGATCGCCCCGTCCAGCCGCAAGCTTTCCCCGTTGAAATTGCCGTTGGTGAGCATGGTTTCGACCACGTGGACGTATTCGTCGGGCTCGCCCAGGCGCTTGGGGAACGGCACCGAGGCGGCGAGTGCGGCTTTCACATGTTCGGGGGCGCCTTGCAGCAGCGGGGTGTTGAAGATGCCGGGCAGGATGGTGGGTAATCCCCTCCGAAATGCAGCGGGCTGAAAAGTAAATTCAAGCGGTCATGTCGCAACCGGTCCGCCCGATGCGGATGAAGCTGGCATTCATGCGGGCGTCAGGCGTGACCTGACGCACATCGCAGACCAGCGCCGAGCCCGGCATGCTGCGCGCCTACAAACGCTTGATCGACGAAGGGTTCGGCCTGCCGCTGGGTGAGGCGATGGCGCTGGAAGCGCAGCGGTCGAAGGAATGGGCAGCCGCGCAGACACCGGAGGCACTGGAGAGGCGGCGGGCGGCGGTGCAGGAACGGGGGCGGAGGCAGGGATAAGGTGTCGAGCTTCTTGCTTGCCCAAGGTCATTGGTGGCTCACGGCGAGGAAGTTCCACACGTGGTTCTCGAACGAACGACGGCGCCAGGCTGTTATGCACAGGGTTCAGTTATGAGCAGTTCGGCCCTGCACGGCAGGGGCGCTCCCTCGAACGAGAAGAGCCATCGCAGCCATGGGCTGAACATAGTCACAAGGTCGTGAGGAAGTCCAATAGCGAGTCATCTGCCCGAAAGCGGCGTGCGACGACGCAGGGATTCTGCAGCCGGGACAGCGCCCTCTTCTTTTATGGGATCACAAGTCTTGCGGCAGCGCCGGGCTTATGTCCAGTTCACGAAGACTGCCACTGTCAGTGGCATAGACGAATCCAAGCACTCAGCTCAATCAACCTCGGCAACTGTTCATAACCGTGGACTGCGCATAACAGCCTTGATGTAGAGCTCTACATCAAGGCTGGTTGCTGCCGCTGACCAAGCACGACTGAATGTCGGCCGCCGTGGTCACCTGTACTTCGAGAATGGAAGGGTCGAACGATCGCTGCTCCTCAGTTACCGGCCTCTCATCAAACGCCAACATGGCTTAAGCAGCCAGTCAGACTTGGCAGTTGGCTCATGCGGCCGACCGGTGGTTGCTGAACAAAACCACAGCTTGCAATCCTCACTCAGCGTTGCCGCCTGGTTTCGTCTTGGACGAAGCGACCGGTTCGAATCGCTGGGATGTCGTTTCGGCTTAGACCCAGGTCCTTCAGCATCGCGTGCGTCACACGTTGATCACCCAGGGGGGGTGGGTGGCGCGCCAGCAGGTCCAACAAGCGGGCCAACAACGACCTTGTCCGGTAGGGTGTATACCCATGGCATCCGCCCTCGCCTTGCTGCTGCGCGCGGTTGGCGAAGCGTGCGTTCATTTCTCCGTTGGGGATGGCTTGGTCTGCGAAACTGAACGTGCCCAGCTTCAGGACTTCTTCCCCGGCCCGGAGCACCGCCCCCAGTGCTGTTCGGGCCAGAGACCCGCCCAGACTGACCCGCTTTACACCCAGATCGGCCAATTCTTTCAATCCAAAGTCCGCCGACGGAAATCCCATCATCACATTCACAGGGCGGTGAACAGCTTGTACCAACGTAGCCAAGTCCGACAAGCGTCTGATGCCGGGAGCAAACAGAACGTCAGCCCCGACAGCCTCATACGCTTGCAGCCGCCGCAGGACATCGTCCAGATCAGGGTTGGGGCTGCAAAAGTAGTTCTCGGCCCGCGCCGTCAAGGTGAATGGGAAGGGCAAAGCCAGCGCTGCCTCCACGGCAGCATGGACACGCTCGACAGCCTGTGAAAACGGGTAGAGCGGCGTTTGGGGGTTTCCTGTCGAGTCCTCTATGGACCCGCCCACCACCCCGGCTTCTGCAGCCCGTGAGATGGTTCGTGCCACGGCCTGCGGGGTGTGGGCATACCCGTTTTCCAGATCAGCACTGACGGGAAGCTGCGTCGCGGAGGACACTTCGCGCAGGTGCATCAGCATGCGATCCAGACCCACACTGTTGTCCGGCGCCCCACAGGAAAAGGCAAAGCCTGCTCCCGTGGTGGCCAGGGCTTGAAAGCCCATTTGTTCCAAGAGGATGGCGGAGCCCCGATCCCACGGGTTGGGTGTGACGAAAAGTCCGGGGCGTTCATGTAGAGCCCGGAATGCTTGGGCTTTCTGGTATTGGGTTTTCATGGGCAGAAGGACATGAAGGATGTGACGTTGAACACCAGTTCAGGCCGAGTCCAGGCCTCAAAGGCCCAAACCAGCGCCAGACCAAGCACACAGGCAAGTGCCCAGCGGGTGAAGGTGGGGATGCGGGTCATGCCGGAACCGCCGCCGATCGGACAAGCTCCCTGTCATCGATGGGGTAATGCAGCAACGCTGCGATGACCCCCAATGCAATGCTGATGGCCCAAAGAGGCTGATACGACTGCGTTGTGTCAAACACATAACCCCCCAGCCAAACCCCGAAAAACGCTCCGATTTGGTGGCCCAGGAACACAAAGCCAAACAGGGTGGTGATGTAGCGCACGCCAAACATCTGAGACACCAACCCGTTGGTCAGCGGCACAGTGCCCAGCCAGACAAAGCCCATCACGGCGCAGAACGCGTAAAGGCTCCACACGTTGACAGGGAGTAGGACAAACAGCGCCATGGCTGCCGATCGGACCAAGTAGATGGCGCTGAGCAGGTACTTTCGCCGCCGATGCCCACCCAGCCAGCCGCAAAAATAGGTTCCAGCGACGTTGGTCAAGGCAATGATGGCCAGGCCCGCCACCGCATCAGAAGCACGCAGGCCCTGGTCCATCAGGTACGCAGGCAGATGGGATGCGATGAAGGCCAGTTGAAAACCGCAAGCCAGAAAGCCCAGATTGAGCAGCCAGAACCCGCGGTGCGAAAACGCCTCGGTCAGCGCATCCTTCAGGCTCTGTTCAGCATGGGACGGCACCTGTGGCCGATCCTGAATGGGCAATACACAGGGCAGCGCCACCGCGCACAGGATGGCCAGTATCACCAAGGCGCCGGCCCAGCCCGCTGCCCCGATCAAGCCCTGAGATAGGGGTACCAGGAAAAATTGCCCCAAACCGCCAATGGCACCCGCCACGCCCAAACCCCAACTGCGACGGTCCGCGGGCAGCATTCGGCTGAGTGCACCGTACACCACGCCAAACGCGGTGCCCGACAGTGCCAGTCCCACGTACAGGCCTGCTGAGAGCGTGAAGCCCAAGGGTGTGGTGGACATGGACATTCCGATCAAGCCCATGCCGTACATCACCAGACCACCCGCCATGACAAAGCGCGAGCCGTACCGATCTGCCCACATGCCCGTGATGGGCTGGGCTACCCCCCACAGCAGGTTTTGCAAGGCGATGGCAAACCCAAAATCTTCACGCGACCAACCCCGATCCAGGGTAATTGGTAACAGAAAGATGCCCTGCGAGTGACGCACCCCCAGCGACAACCCCATGATCAAACCTGCGGCCAACACGAGGGTCCAGGGGTTTTGCATCCAGGTTTTTGAAGGACTTTTTAGCATTCGATTTGTGAATGTGTTGAGCTGACAAAGAGAGCCCATTACACTGGCTGTCCAAGCGTCTTTCAAACGACTTTTATGAACAACTTGGATGCAAAAAAAGAATGTCAATATCTTTGACGCGCTTGCCTTCACTCGATGCTGTCAAAGGGTTTGTGGCCGTGGGTCGGCGCATGAGCATCACCTTGGCCGCTCAGGATCTGTGCCTGACGCAGTCGGCCGTCAGTCGGCAAATTCATGTTTTGGAGGAAGCCCTGGGCATGAAGCTGTTGGTTCGGGGGCACAGGAGCATCGCATTCACCCCGGAAGGTGAACGGCTGTTTCGCAGCGCCGACCGTGCGGTTCAACAGCTGCAGGATGTGGTGGGAGAGCTCAAGAGAAGCAATGACCAACGGGTGGTGACGCTGACCACTCCCATCGGGTTTGCGGGGTTGTGGCTGATGCCCCGGCTGGGGGGATTCATCGATGCACACCCTGACATCGAAGTCCGCTTGTCGGCAAGCGATCGCCTGGTTGACCTGAAGGCTGAAGGCGTCCATTTGGCCATCCGGTACGGCAAACGCGAGTCCATGCCCGCAGGGGCAGAGCTGCTGTTTGGCGAAACCGTGGTGCCAGTGGCCCATCCATCGCTGGGGATATCTGTGCTGAACAACCCGGCGGAGTTGGAGCGACAGGTGTTGCTGGAATTTGACGGGCCGTATCGCCCTTGGCTCCAGTGGGCTGACTGGCTGGCTGGTCATGGCTGGTCAGCCATCCGGCCGAAGGGCATGCTCCGGTTCAATCAGTATGACCAGACCATTCATGCCGCAATGGCTGGACAGGGAATTGCCCTGGGACGGAAGCCCTTGGTAGATACCTTGTTGGCGGATGGCCGCCTGGTTGCTCTGGAAGCACATCGAGCAGCTCCGGAAGATGGCCCTTCCTCCTGGTTGATTCAAGCCAATGCCAACCCCAGCCCTGAAGTGTTCAGGGTGGTGGAGTGGATTCGTGCTCAAGCCGCTCTGGGCGCTTCGTAGTGTGAGGCCGCCGACCTACCAGTTAGCGAGGTGCTGGAACTGGACATTGCCTGCTCACCTCGCCTTGAACATTCGGGTGAACGAGTCCATGGCGCAACCACTCCAGCGCCACAGGCCACAAGCTGTGTTGAAAGCGGCTGTGAAAAAAAGCGAAATGACCGATTCTGGTCTCACCCACTTCCTGAGGGTGCAGATGCAGATGGGTGCGACGGCTGCCGCAGAAGTAGGCCAACAAGCGCCGTACCGCCGCCACGGTTCCAAACTCGTCGTCACTGAGGCTCAGCGCCAGTATTTCGGCCTGCATATCTGAAAACCTTCTGACCAAAGCTCGGCGTTCATCGGTGCTCAGCGCCCGTGAGCCCTTGCGCCAGGTGTCTTCGAACCGAGGGGTGCGGGACGTCCAGTCACGCACCACCCCTTTCGGCGTGTCTTCCAGCCAGCCCAAGCGTTTGCCCGGAAAATAGCCAAACACCGAAGTGAGGGCGGGCATGGCCACGTGCCACTTCAAGAGCATGCGCAAGCGATGACCGCGGGCATAGTCCCGCCAATGGGCGTACTGCGCACCCACGGTGAAAACCCGTGATATCCGGTGACTGGACTCCGCAAGTCCCACCAGAAAACCTCCAACACTGTGGGCCACCACATGGATAGGCTGACCAGGCATCGAGTGGCTCACCCATTGGAGTGCTGCCTCGAAGTCCAAGCGTCCCCAGTCGATCCAGCCGACATTGAACCCTCGCAATGTTTCTGGGCGCGACTCGCCAATGCCCCTGTAGTCGTAGATCAACACATCCAAACCATGGTGATGTAAAAACTCGGCAAACCGGACGTAGTAGCGACAGCACACCGAGGTGGCGGGGTTGACCACCACCACAGGTCGCCTGGGATCAGGACGTTCGTGCCGCCAACAGACCCCCTTCAGGGTGTACCCATCGGAAGCGGTGATTTCTACCAACTCTGGACCAGTGTTGTTGTGAGGCATTTCGCATTCTCATGGTGCATGTGATACGTGTGAAATCTATCTAATCCATAGAAATTTTCACGCGACATATTTGGCTCAAAAACATGCGCTTTACTCATGCGAAAAGTACGTTCTGATGTGTGACACTCCATAAGCATTCGGCGTGTGGTTCTTTCAAAAAAACCAAACTTCGGCGCCGCTTGAGGTGCGTTTGAGGGTCCCCGGGAACCTCGTGAAACGGTATCGGTGTCCGAGAGTTCAAAATGGCATTTCTCATGAGCGAAACCTTTGAAGGACAGTGTCAATGTGGCGGTGTGAAATACCGTGTGAAGGGCACGGCTGCCACGGTGTTTGTGTGCCATTGCACAGAGTGCCAGCGTCAGTCAGCGAGCGCCTTCGGCATGGCGCTCTGGCTGCGTCAAGCAGAGGTTGATCTGGTTTGTGGCGCACTGAACGAGTGGACACGCCTCATGCCCTCTGGACGCAGCATGGTTTGCAGCTTCTGCCCCACCTGCGGTACGCGCTTGTTCCATAGGGTGCTCGGTCAATCAGCGCTTTTAAGCATCAAACCCGGCACGCTCAACAATGCCCGGGCGCTGGTACCTGTGGGGCATATCTGGACCTCCAGCAAACAGGCTTGGGTTTGCATATCGGACACACAACTGCAGTACGTTGGGAATCCACCGGATTTCGATGGACTACTCGCAGCTTGGGGCGCTTCTCATGCTTAACGACGGGGCACGCCAGCGTAGTTGGCAATGGCAGAGGCCGACTGACAGGCCCGCTGTGTGCTGCCCACCACCTGCTGCGACCGCCTGGTGGTTCATGTGAGTTTGGGCGCCGGTCCCGATTTGAGCCACAAACGCTGACAGGGACGTGATCGAACTGAACGACTACATCCCAAAAAATAGCAACAGGCGCTTGAGGCTGGTTGCTGTCGGTGACCTAGCACGCCTGAAGGTCGCTCGTCGTGGTCACCCGTCATTCGAGAACGGAGGATGCGAACAACCGCTGCGCCTGCGTTTCCAGGCATTCAATGTTCGGTCAGCGTTCTCACCGTGACGGCAGGGAATCGGTACTGAGGAAATGCCTCCAAACGATTCTTTCGACGACAGGCGAAACCGCGCAACCTCAACCCTTCACGACGGCGCTGCATGAACAGCAGATTGAACACGTTATAGGGGCAGACTGGTTGAGCGCTTTAGTTCTTTGAGCGAAAAGCTCGTCGAGATTTCTCGAACACCCGGCAGTGCACGGATCCGCGTGCGCACGAACTCCGAGAAGCTCTCCAGATCCTGACCCACGACTTCGAGTTGGTAGTCGAAGCGACCGGACAGGTTGTGGCAAGCCAGTACCTGCGGCAACGCGATCACCTCGCGTTCGAACGAGGCTGCGGCTTCCGGCGTGTGGTTTTCCATCTGAAGCTGGACGAAACCCGTGACGCCCAGGCCGAGTTTGTGCCGGGACAGTTGCACCGTGTATCCCTCGATCAAGCCAGCTTCTTCCAGCCGCTTGACGCGCCGCCAGCACGGCGAGGTCGACAGGTTCACCTTTTCCGCCAGCTCACCGATGGTGACGCGGCTGTCTTTTTGCAGGGCCCAGAGGAGCGCCCGGTCGGTCGCATCGAGCTTCACGGTTTCCACTTCTGATCCTTTCCTCAAAAATCACAATTCAAGGCATATATTGCCTCATTTAATGTCTTTTATAGGATCAAAAGGCAACTATTTGCCTCATCAAAGGACCGAAACTTCTGTCCAGACATCGTCAACACAGGAGTCAGAGCATGGAGCAATTGGTGAAGGGTGACCCCGCTGCGGCGCTGCCGGGCGTGGGCACGGTGAAGTGGGTCAACGAAATGGGGCGCAAGCGGCAAAGCGGCCCTTCGCAGCGCTTGAGCGGGCATGGCAGCGGCTCGACGACCTGGCGCCCTGCCACCACAGCGGTTCATGCGGGAACGCACGACGACCCGGTCACCGGGGCGGTGGGCACACCGATTTACCAGACCAGCACCTTCATCCTGGGCGAGGATCAATACCGAGCCGTCGAAGAAGGCTACGCCCGTGACCGCTTCATCTACACCCGTTACGGCAATCCCAGCCAGTGGGCGGTGCAAGAGAAGCTGGCGGCGCTGGAGGGGGCCGAGTCGGCGATCGTATTCTCCAGTGGCATGGCGGCCATTTCCGCGACGGTGCTGTCCATGCTCGACAAGGGCGCACACGTGGTGGCGTCGAACGAGCTGTATGGTGGCACCTACAACTTCTTCCATCACGAGCTGCCTTCGCTGGGCTTCACCGTGAGCTATGTGAATCCTCGCGACATGTCGGCGATCGAGGCGGCGATCCAGCCCAACACCATGGTGCTGTACTTCGAGACCATGACCAACCCCTTGGTCAAGGTGGTCGACATGCCGGCCATCGGCGAACTCGCCCGGCGGCACAGTCTTCGCCTGGTGGTCGATGCCACGTTCACCACCCCGCTGGGCATGCACCCGCTGGAACACGGTGCCCACGTGGTCGTGCATTCCTGCACCAAGTACCTCAATGGGCACAGCGACCTGGTGGCCGGCGTGGCCATGGGAGCGCGCAAACACATGGACGCGATCTGGCCGCGCCTGCTGGCGTTTGGCGGCTGCCTGGATCCACACGCGTGTTTCCTCCTGGAGCGCAGCCTCAAGACGCTGCCGCTGCGCATGCGGGCACACGCCGAGGGGGCACACGCGGTCGCCACGTTCCTGCAACAGCACCCCAAGATTCGTGAGGTTCACTACCCGGGGTTGCCCAGCCACCCCGACCACGCACTGGCCAAGAAGCTGCTGAGCAACATGGGGGGCATGATCGCTTTTGCCGTCGAAAGCGACGCCATGGCCCTCAAGCTGCTCGATCGCTTGCAACTCATGCGCCAGGCGACCAGTCTGGGTGGCGTCGAAACGCTGGTCAGCCTGCCCTACAACACCTCGCACGCCGCCTACACGTCCGACCAGCGCACGCGCCTGGGCATCCCGGCCGGCTGTGTGCGTCTGTCGGTCGGCATTGAAGACCCGCAAGACCTGATCGCCGACCTCGAGCAGGCGTTGGCCGCCCTCTGATCACAGCGGCTTCACCGCCTCAACCTCTTTCCTGTTTTTCCATTCCCAAGGAGTTCCCTATGCGCAACGGCATTCCCGCGGCCGGCCTGTCCGAACTGGCCCATGAAATCCAACAAAACCCCGCACAAGGCATCGCCACCTACGGCGTGCAGGTGCGCTGGCTGTCCGGCACCCGTTCACAGGCCAGCGCCCTGCCCATGAAGGTGGGCGACCAGTCGGTCAACCGCGATTTTTCATGGTTGATTGACGAGCCCAAACAACTCGGCGGCAGCAACCACGCCCCCAATCCGCAGGAGTATCTGCTCAGCGGCTTTGGCTCCTGCCTGATGGTGGCCTACCTGGTGGGGGCGACCATCATGGGCCTGCAACTGTCACAGTTGGAGATCGAGGTGCGCAGCGGGATTGATCTGGCGGGCTTCCTCTCGGCGCGCGATGGCGCCCCGGTGCCGCTCCAGGGCATTCGTTATGTGGTCCGTGTGGCGGGCGATGGCACGCCCGAGCAGTTCGAACAACTGCGCCAGGCCGCCCAGGCCCACAGCCCCAATGCGATGTCCTTGGCCACGGCTGTGCCGGTGTCCGGAACGCTGGAGCTGGCATGAGCGGTTTCAGCACGCGAGCGATCCACTTCGGATACAACCCGGCGGAGAACCACGGCGCCCTGGTGCCCCCGATCTACACCTCCTCCACGTTCTCCTTTCCGGACACGGCCTATGGTGGCCGTTGCTTTGCCGGCGAGGAGCCGGGTTACTTCTACACCCGCATCAGCAACCCCACGCTGGCTTTGCTGGAGTCCCGTCTGGCCAGTCTGGAAGAGGGCGCAGCTGCGGTCGTGTTCGGATCGGGCATGGGCGCGGTGACTTCCACGCTGTGGACCCTGCTGGAGCCCGGCGACGAGATACTGGCCGATCTGACGCTCTACGGTTGCACCTTTGCCTTCCTGCAGCACGGCCTGGCGCGCTTTGGCGTCACGGTTCGGCATGTGAACATGAGCGATCTGGAGCAGGTCGCCCAGGCGATCCACGCGAAGACCCGGGTGGTGTACTTTGAAACACCGGCCAACCCCAACATGCGCATGGCCGACATCGCCGCAGTGGCGAAGCTGGCCCATGCGGTTCAGGCGCGCGTGGTGGTGGACAACACTTATTGCACGCCCTATCTCCAGCAGCCCCTGACCCTGGGTGCCGACGTTTCGCTGCATTCCATGACCAAGTACCTGGGTGGACATGGTGACCTGACGGCAGGCGCGGCGGTGTTTGCCGATGCGGAGCTGGCGCAGCGCGTGCGTCTGCAGGGCCTCAAGGACATGACCGGCGCCGTCATGTCGGCGCAAGATGCGCACCTGGTGATGCGGGGTCTCAAGACCCTGACCTTGCGCATGGACCGCCACTGTCAAAGTGCTATGCAGGTCGCGAAGCTGCTGCAGGAGCACCCAAAGACGGCCGTGGTTCACTTCCCCGGGTTGCCCACGTTTCCCCAGCACGAACTGGCCTGCCGTCAGATGCGGCAGTTCGGTGGCATGGTCGCTTTCGAGTTGAAGGGCGGCTTGCAGGCTGGGCAGCGTTTCATGGATGCACTGGAACTGGTGACACGCGCGGTCAGCCTGGGTGATGCCGAGACCCTGGCCCAGCACCCGGCCAGCATGACCCATTCTTCGTATACCCCCGAGCAGCGGCGCCTTCACGGTATTGAAGATGGGTTGGTGCGACTGTCCATCGGGCTGGAAGACTTGAAGGACATCACGGACGACATTGCCCAGGCCCTGGATTGATCACAAGGCCAGTACAAGAGCGGACTCTCTCTTCCTCCCTGATGCTTGATCCAAGGGATCCGTATGGAAACAAAATTGCTTGAAGATCTGATCACCCTAGCAGAGACACGGAGTTTCAGTCGTGCGGCAGAACTCCGCCATGTCTCCCAGCCCACCCTGTCCAGGCACATCAAGTCACTGGAACACTGGGCCGGAACTGATTTGGTGGACCGCTCGACCCATCCTACAAGGCTGACGCCAGCTGGCCAGGTGCTGAGGTGGAAAGCCATCGATGCACTTCACAGCCTTCAGTCTGCACGGACCAACCTTCAACTGATAGAGACAGACAACCATGCATGAGCCATCTTCGTCGGCCCAGAAAGATACCGACATTCAGGAGACCACGGAGTGGCGAGAAGCCTTCCTGTCGGTGCTGGAAAACGCCGGCCCCGACCGGGTCCGTTTCATACTGGACGATCTCTCTCGCCTGGCACGGGGCCAGCGCATCGGCTGGCAGCCCGAGCTGAACACGCCCTACATCAACACCATCGCGGTCGAAGACCAGCCCGCGTTCCCTGGCGACCTGGCGGTGGAAGAGCGCCTGGCCTCGCTGATGCGCTGGAACGCGCTGGCCATGGTGGTGCGGGCCAACCAGGCGTATGGCGAACTGGGCGGGCACATCGCCAGCTATGCGAGTGCGGCCGATCTGTTCGAGACCGGGTTCAACCACTTCTTCAAAGCCGGCCGCCAGGGCGATCTGGTGTTCTTCCAGCCGCACAGCGCGCCCGGCGTCTACGCCCGCGCCTTCCTTGAAGGCCGCCTGAGCGAGGCAGACCTGCTGCACTACCGCCAGGAGATCACCGCCCCGGCCAGCGGCGCGCGCGGCCTCTCCAGCTACCCGCACCCATGGCTGATGCCCGATTTCTGGCAGTTCCCCACCGGCTCCATGGGCATCGGCCCCATCAGCTCGATCTACCACGCGCGCTTCATGCGCTACCTCACGCACCGGCAGTTGTTGAACTGCGAAGGCCGCAAAGTCTGGGGCGTGTTTGGCGACGGCGAGATGGACGAGCCCGAGAGCATGAGCGCGCTCACGCTGGCCGCGCGCGAGAAGCTGGACAACCTTGTCTGGGTGGTCAACTGCAACCTGCAGCGGCTGGACGGCCCGGTGCGCGGCAACGGCCGCATCATCGACGAGCTGGAAAA